>NZ_CP041328.1:0-600000 GCF_013394125.1 Pseudoalteromonas sp. Scap25
ATCTAGGCATTTTAGCCTCCTCAAAGTAATGAGGAGGTGTCCACTAAAACGGGTGAGGAGCATTTTCCGTTTAAGCAACTTGTTATGTTGATTGTTAAATAACTGATTTGATATCTGATTTTTGTAACTCTTTAAATTCTGGATTTAAAGCAAATAAAAACACTGGTATAGGTGTCACAGTACCGTCCAGATTATAAATTGGACCATTTAATATTGAGTTAAACGTAAATTGATGTTGGGCAGCCTTAAACCCTGGACTAGAGTAGTATTCTTGAGCTTCGGTTAACAGCATATCTTCATTGAATTCAAGGAGCTTTGAAATAACAGCCCAACCATTTTGACTTAACAAAGTAGCATACCTTTCCATTGTTGACAGAATTGCAGAGGGTGATACTTGCAACCCATTGCAAACTCTAAAAAACATCTCCATAGAAAGAGGACTACGACCAGTCTCTATCTTTGTCCATGCACTAGGTGTTTTATCACACATATCTGCAATTTGAGCTTGATGTATATTACGTTCTAGGCGTAACTCTTTAAGTATTAACAGCGTAATACTTGAAAACGTTGTTACATTATTTTCATTTGTCTTGCCAATCATATCAATCATCCAGTTGTTGAAACAAGATCGTAGAATGCCACACGAAACACCAAAATTCAACCGCAACTTCCCAGCAGGAATATACAAATTCCTAGCTGCTCATCAAGTGGAGTGTAATAAAGTCAACATAACGCCCCACTCACCGGAATTTTGGGAGCGAAGCGAGTAAAATTTCCGAGTGCAGTGGCTTGTTATATTTATTTCATTAACTTATTTTTCAGTATCTTAGCGAGAGTAGATTTGGCACGCTCAACGAACTCATCTTCGCTTTCATTTTTTTTTGGATCACCAATTGATTCGCTTAACTCAGCTAGAACTTCATCACTATTCGCGACTTGTACAACTTCAGATGAGAATTTTTCTCTATCATTACTAGATATACTTAAACCTGTAGTGGCTATAGTTCCGCTTATTTGAGTAGCCAAGCCTTGAGCTGAAGAAGAGCTAATCATTTTTTGTCCAACCCTAGATTTCACAAAATCTTTAAAATTGCTCATTTTTTGCTTCCTGCTCTTTTTTCTTTGAACGGAAAAACTCTCTAAACATCGCTTCAAAGGTTTCGACGATCATATTAATAATTTTTTCTTTAACTGGATCGGGGACTTTTCCCCATAACTCCGTTAGCCAGCTGAATATGCTGAACAACCAACCGAACATACTTATGCCTCCTAAAAAATATAACAATTTAATAGTGCGCTCATCGCGCATATTTCTGCCGACTTAACGCTCATTTACCTACTTTATATAGTTTTAGCAAATAACCTAAGACATTACTATCACTACGTTTTCTAAAATTTTTAGGTAGAGTTAAATGAACCAATATGCGCGCAGCGCTCATTTTCATGAATATATGCGCAAAAAGCAGTTTAACTAATCAATTAACGACGATATTTAGCCAATCTCAATGGCTGGTTTTCGCTCTTTACCAAATTTTACTTAAGCGCAGAAGACGTTGTAATCTTGCTAGTTATTTGTGATAACAAACTCGTGGTAGCCTTCTGTTTCAGGAGGATCAACTTTATCAACACGCATAACATTTAATTTAGCAAACAAACTATTCCAAAATTTTAACGCTAAACTATCGTTTAAATGAACTGCTACATGCCACTGATTTGTTTCAACAGACATCAAATTTTGAATAACGAATTTAGCAATGCCTTGTTTTCGATATTTGGGTAGAATAAAAATATCAGCCAACTCAGGTATTTCTTTGCCAACGATCTCAGTTGGTTCTACGGTAGCAAAACCAGCAATTTGGTTAGAAACGAGTACAAGATAAATAATGCAGTCTTCCTCACCACGAACTACACATTCTAAATATTCTTCATCAATATCATAGCAACCATCTAAACCAACATCTTCTAAGTCAAATATACTCTGATGATATTGGTAAAACTGCCACAGCATTTTTATTGCAGCGATATCGGTTGATTCAGCTTTTCGTATTGTAGTGTCCATTTTATACCTATTTCCTTATGTGTGGTCCGACATTAGCTTTCACTAAAGAGGTGAAGATTCGCTAATAGTTATCTTTAAAAAACATCATGTTATTAAACGATAACTACTCAAAAATAACAACAAAAAAACTTTTAAGAATAGATTGAAAAAACCGCCAACAAGCTGATAATCAAGTGAGTAAAACTTCACGTCACACAGAAAAACTCTGACTAACAGCTTCTCGCTCTTTGTCTAACTTCGCAAAAGTGTCAACTTTAGTTATTCAGGACTCTCTCGTTTATGCTTAAAAAGTTGTCGAAAATACGACAAGGTGGGCTTTGTACGATATCACAATAACCTGGTCAAAAAGATTGGCAGGTAAACACAAGGGAATGGGCGAAGTGCATATTTTTTTCAGGCGCTTAAATGTAGAAATACCATTGTTAATTTAATAAGATAGGCCACAAATTTAGAACCTTAGTTTCTGTTAGCTTAAATTATTGAGTCGACCGTAACTCTTACCTCTGCGATCGAAGATGATATTTAAATTTACCAAAAACTGGCTCTCTCCAAATTTTGTTATGGTTGTTTTGTTCTCAATAATATCCATGATCTCTACCTATTACTTACATGACTCTGAGTCTGTAAAGATAAAGGCTGCTTTGTTTGTTTCTCCTTTTTTCTATTTAACAGGGCTCTATTACTTTTTGCATTTATTAACAACTCCCAATGAAATTACTTTAGGCAACAACAGTATCGAAATTGATGGGAAAGTTTATTCGTTAGGCTTAAATACTAAGTGTCGTGTTTTATTTAATAAAGCATCACAGGCTGAATTCGAAATAACTATAAATAATAAAAAGACCGTCACAACGTCTTTTTTTTATACATGTGATTTTAATGAGGAAGAATTTATCAGCTATTACACTGATAATGAAAATGTGTTTGCAGACTCAATGGCATTTAATTAATGGATAGTATCAAGCTGCTTTTAGTTAAATGCACACCTGTCGGTTCCCGTTGATAGTAATGACAGAACTAACTTAGATTTTGCAGTGACGAGCTAAACTCATCCCTTATGGCTCATACCTACATGCTAAGTTTTGATCTAATAGTTAAAACTATATAAAACTCAGCACGTAAATTAAAGATTATTGCTCATCGGCGTCGCGAATTCGTTCTTTACGTTCTTGCTCTTCATCAAAGGCGGCTTGAATTTCGTCAAGTACTGAATCTACATCTGCAGCTTCGCTGTCGTCTTCAAATTCGCCACTGAGTTTTGAGTGCGGGGTTAAGTTAGCATCTGCAAACAGTGCCCACATTTCTTTGGCATATTGCGTGTGTAATAACGCAGGTGCAAATTGGCCATAATAGCGGCGCATGTTATTTACATCGCGGGCAAACATCGCCTCGGCGCTATTATTAGCAGAGGCATTAACCGCTTGGGGTAAATCAATAATTACTGGGCCGTTGCTATCTACAAGTACGTTAAACTCCGATAAGTCACCGTGAATAATCCCAGCGCATAGCATTAGTTTGATGTAATGCATCATTAATGTATGTTGTTCAATGGCTTGTTGCTCAGTTAAATCAACCGCGCCAAGTTGTGGTGCAACATCGCCTTCATCATCGCTTACAAGTTCCATTAGCAATACACCGTCAATGCAGCCGTAAGTTTGCGGTACCCGAACACCCGCTGAAGATAAACGCGACAGCGCGTCAACCTCGGCATTTTGCCAAATTTCTTCTTCTAATTGACGGCCGTAACTTGAACGTTTACCCATAGCACGGGCTTGGCGCCCGCCTCGCACTTTTCGCCCTTCTTGGTACTGTGCAGCTTTTTTAAAACTGCGCTTACTGGCATCTTTGTATACTTTAGCGCAGCGAATGTCATCGCCACAGACGACGACAAATACATCGGCCTCTTTACCACTCATTAAACGGCTGATCACTTCATCAATAAAACCATCATCAACTAATGGCTGTAGGCGTTTAGGTATTTTCAAACGACACCTTCTAAAAATACAGAGTTGGCTTTTTGTTTTGCTATGTGGTTCAAACGAGGCATACCTTTGGGGATTGAAGAAAATTATAAATTATTAGTAAACTTTAAAGTTACATTTAATGACTAAATTACGCAGCTAGAATAAGCGACTACACAGAAAAAGCCAACCGCCTTTTTTGCTTTTTAAGTATTATTGAGCCCATATTTAATTAAAACAGCATAAAAATGCTAACAAATAAAAAAAACAATAAATACATAACTAAAATGTTAACTTATTCCAACCTAACCAAACTTCTACCTACATCATTTAACTCCCCGCAATACGCTTCAGTCAATTAACATTATTGTCTTTGGTTAAAGTTTATACTAGCAGTTTTTCTGTTATGTAAACGCAAAACTAGCATATAGCTAAGCGTTCATTCAGTAAGACTGCATTATTATTAATACTTTATAGAACATTAATAAACACAGGATTATTACACAGGAGTATATATTACATGGCAACCACACCTAAAAAGTCACATGAGGTTAATAATGTACAATCGGCCTTATTAAACCCAGAACACAGCATTCAAGTAAGAGGCGCACGTGTTCATAACTTAAAAGATGTGGATGTAAACCTGCCTCGTAATTCACTTGTGGTGTTTACCGGTATATCGGGCTCGGGTAAATCATCGCTCGCCTTTGGGACATTATTTGCCGAATCGCAACATCGTTATCTTGACTCAGTTTCGCCTTATGCACGCAGGTTAATCGATCAGGTAGACGAGCCTGATGTAGATTCGATTGAAGGGCTGCCACCAGCGGTAGCATTACAACAACAGCGTGGTGCACCCTCGGTACGTTCATCGGTGGGTAGTGTAACCACTATATCTAACGCGCTGCGAATGCTCTACTCACGCGCAGGCGAATACCCCAAAGGGCAAGGCATACTTTACGCCGATGCGTTTTCGCCCAATACGCCACAAGGCGCCTGCCCAGAGTGCCATGGTATTGGCCGCGTTTTTAACGTCACCGAAGAGCTACTAGTGCCCGATCCCACTATATCAATTAAAGAGCGAGCCATTGCAGCATGGCCGCCGGCTTGGCAAGGTAAAAACCTAAGCCGTATTCTTACTTCTTTAGGCTACGATATTAATAAACCGTGGAATACCCTGCCTAAAAAAGCCCGTGATTGGATTTTATTTACCGACGAAACACCTACAGTGCCCGTGTTTCCTGAGTACACACTTGAGCAAACACAAGCGGCAATTAAAAATGAAGAAAGCCCTAGCTACATGGGTACATTTACAAGTGCTAAACGTTTTGTTTTACAGTCGTTTGCGAGCACTCAAAGCCCACGTACTAAAAAGCGTGTATCGCAGTATATGCAAATATCACAGTGCCCGCAGTGCGAAGGAAAAAAACTCAAAAAAGAGTCGTTATCGGTTAAAGTAGCTGGTCTTGATATAGGCGAAATTTCGCAGCTAACACTCAATGAGCTGGCAGATAAGCTAAGGTTTGCTGCTAGTAACCCCGCTAAAAGTAATGCTGCAAATCCCGAAAAAGCCATAGTTGCAAAGCGTATAGCAGGCGACATTCTTAAACGCGTTGAAGCACTCACCAAACTTGGTTTAGGGTATTTATCGCTTGAACGCACCACCCCATCGTTATCGCCTGGTGAATTACAGCGCTTGCGGCTTGCAACGCAAATTCGATCAAAATTATTTGGTGTAGTGTATGTGTTAGATGAACCCTCAGCAGGTTTACACCCTGCCGATACACAAGCCTTATTAGCCGCACTAGATGAGCTAATTGCCGCTGGTAACTCAGTGTTTGTGGTTGAGCACGACGTAAGTGTTATTCGCCATGCCGATTGGGTGGTTGATGTAGGACCAAATGCGGGCTCCCGTGGCGGTAATATTGTTTATAGCGGCCCTGTTGCAGGCTTAAAGCAAATTAGTAACTCACACACGAGCCAGTATTTATTTAAAAATGACGAATCTCAGCAAGCTCAAATACAAAGTAAACAACGCCCAGCAAAAGCATGGCTAACGCTTAAAAATGTTGAGCGTAATAACTTACAAAAACTTAATGTAGAATTTCCGCTTGGGGTTATTACAAGTGTTACAGGGGTATCAGGCTCAGGTAAATCAAGCTTAGTAAGCCAAGCGCTTGTTGAATTGGTTTATGATGCACTAGGGCAAAAATCGCAGCCACAAATACCTACAGATGAAGCCGAGCTACTCGAGCAAGAGCTCGATATAACAACTGGCGGGCAAATAACTCACGGCATTGAACACATAAAGCGCCTGGTAACGGTTGATCAAAAAGCCATTGGCCGCACACCTCGTTCAAACCTTGCAACTTACACGGGCTTATTCGATCACGTACGTAAACTGTTTGCCAATACCAAAGAGGCAAAAGCGCGTAAGTACGATGCCGGTCGCTTTTCGTTTAACGTTAAAAAGGGTCGCTGCGAAAATTGCGAAGGCGTAGGCTTTGTAAGCGTGGAGCTGTTATTTTTGCCTAGCGTGTATTCGCCCTGCCCTGTGTGTAACGCCAAGCGCTACAACCAAAAAACACTCGACATTACCTATAAAGATAAAACTATTGCCGATGTGCTTAATTTAACCGTTGAATCAGCGCATACATTTTTTGCCGATGAACCCGCTATTTTACGTGCGCTAAATGCGCTGATACAAGTAGGTCTTGGCTATTTACGTCTAGGCCAACCTGCTACCGAGCTTTCGGGTGGCGAAGCCCAACGTATTAAACTTGCCACTGAACTACAGCGTACTCAGCGCGGCGACACACTTTATATTTTAGATGAACCAACCACAGGCCTACACCCTAAAGATGTAGATATGCTAATGGCGCAGTTAAATGGCTTAGTTGATGCTGGGAACACCGTCATTATGGTTGAGCACGATATGCAAGTTGCCAGTAACAGTGATTGGGTTATTGATATTGGCCCAGGAGCCGGCGACGAAGGCGGGATAATAGTTGCACAAGGTAAACCAAACGAGGTTGCGCAATCTACAAAAAGCCGTACTGCGCCGTTTTTAAAAGCGCAGTAAAGTCAAGCATACTCAGATTAAAAGGTTAGCAGTTTTGTATGCGCCAAATAAAAAAAGAGCCTCGGGCTCTTTTTTAACCCAAAGCTAACCAAACTCCCACTAGCACCATTAAACTCCCCGCAATACGATTCATCCACTTAATATTATTGCCTTTGGTTAAAAATAGCCGCAGGCTTTTGCCACCTGTTGCGTAAATCATCATACAGATAAGCTCTGAGAGCAAAATAATGGCCACCAGCACCGCTAACTGTGGCGCAACATTGTATTGTACGTTAATAAAAGGAGGTAATAAGGAAATCATAAACGCCCATCCCTTAGGGTTGGCAATGGCGGTTACAAACCCCTGTGAAAATAATGAATATCGGCTCACGGCTGTTGTGTTATGCGTATCAACCGACATCTTTCCTTTCGCACGCCACATATTAATGCCAATGTAGATTAAATAAGCGCCACCTAGCCATTTTAAAATATCAAATGCACTGGGGTAATTAAGCATAACGCTGGCTACACCAAGCACCGCGGCTACCGCAACGCTAGCGACACCTAATAGCTCGCCAATCATCATCCATAAAGTTCGGCGCACGCCTATACTCATGCCTAAAGTCATGGCCAGTGTCATGCACATACCAGGAGTAATAGACACAAAAAAGAACGTAGGAACAAATACCGCAAGTGCAGCTACATCAATCATTTAAAGCTCGCAATAGGTTAAAAAAGTAGTGTTAATTTTGAATGAAAGGGTAAAGGAAAAATAGCTATCGGTAAATTAGAAATAACAGCATCGAGAGTCGGGCTAAGAGCACCGAGCTTAGCCCGAGGCCCGAGACACGTAGCTCGAAACTCTTAGCAAATTAATTTACTGTTGTTTCAGTGTCTACTTCGTTATCACTTAGCAAGTACTTATCAAGCCACTGCTCTTGCTCCCACAGTACATGTAATAAGCTTTTACGGGCACGGTAGCCATGAGCCTCATAAGGAAGCATCACTAAACGCGCTTCTTTACCCAAGCCTTTAAGTGCAGCATACATACGCTCACTTTGCATTGGGAAAGTGCCGTGAGATTAAGAGTGGATCTTCTTGATCTCACGGCACAATACACTATTGAATCGGTTGTTCTACCATATCAACTGGTTCAACGTTATCACTTAATAAATACTTATCAAGCCACTGCTCTTGCTCCCACAGTACATGTAATAAGCTTTTACGGGCACGATAGCCGTGGGCTTCGTAAGGAAGCATCACTAAACGCGCTTCTTTACCCAAGCCTTTAAGTGCAGCATACATACGTTCACTTTGCATTGGGAAAGTTCCCGAATTAGGATCCTCTTGACCGTGGATCATTAACATAGGTTCGTTAATCTTCTCAGCATGGAAAAACGGCGACATGTTTGCGTACACACTTTGTGCTTGCCAAAAGTCACGTTCTTCACCTTGAAAACCAAACGGTGTTAATGTGCGGTTATACGCACCACTTCGGGCAATACCAGCCTTAAACAAGTCGCTATGCGCTAATAAGTTAGCCACCATAAATGCACCGTAAGAATGCCCTGCAATGGCAATATTGTCTTTATCAGCAATGCCCTTTTCAACCAGTACATCAACCGCTGCTTTGGCGCTAGAAACCAACTGTTTTCTAAAGTGATCATTTGGCTCACTGCCATCAACACCTACAATCGGCATTTTAGGATCATCAAATACTGCAATCCCTTTAGCTAAATAAGGCATCGGGCCCCAATAACCTATATAGGTAAATTCATATTCTGATTCGCGCACTTGTGAAGCAACCGCTTTATCTTTATATTCAAGTGGATATGCCCACATCAATACAGGTAAAGGCCCTTGTGTTTTGTCATACCCAGGCGGTAAATAAAGCGTACCAGATAGCTCAACGCCGTCATCGCGGGTATAACGTAATTGCTCTTTAGTCACCCCTTTAAATGCAGGATACGGATGCTCAAACTGAGTCAGTTGCGTTAAGCTATCTTTATCTAAATCACGAATAAAAAAGTTAGGCTGCTGCGTTTTAGATTCACGAATAGTAATAATACGCTTACCTTCATCGTCTAATAAAGCACGCACTCGCTCGTAGTAAGGTGCAGCAGATTGCCAAATTCGTTTAGAGCTGTTTGTTTTTACATCGTATTGATCTAAAAATGGAATATTTCCTTGCTCAGATGCTCCATTACCACGAAGGTAAATGTAACGTCCACCAACGACTTTTATAACACGTGTTCCTAAGTCGTTACGCTCATATATGGCACTACCAGGGTCTTTGTAAGCATCATTGTAACTGCGCTCTGAAAATAGCACACGATTGCTATCAGCATTACGTGGCTGAATAACATAAGTACGCACTTGTCTGTCACTAAAGCGCCAATCACTTAGCATGGCAATGCTGTCATTACCCCACTCTATACCTGCATAACGGCGCTCTACTTTTGCAAACAACTTTGGTTCGCGTTTAAACGGTGCACGTAAACTATAAAGGTAATCATGATGCTCAACCTCAGTTTTCATATCGCCGCCATCTTGCGCTTCGGCCCAAATAACCTCTGCGCCCTGATCAGCACGCCACTCAAAATTACGACGACCAGTGCGTACACTGTCATACCCTTGAGGAATGTTGTCGGCAAGGGGTTGCTTAGCCAGTTCGACTAAAGCATACCCACGCATTCCCCATATTTGCCATGTAGTTGCAAAACGGCTGTAAGGCACTTGATACGAAAATGGCTCGTCGATGGTCGCGACTAAAATATTGGTTGAATCAGGCGAAATTGAAAACGATTTAAATAAGCCAGCACGACCAATTTGCTGAGCCTTACCATCAAGCGTTATATATGCTAATTGCCCTTGGCCATAAAACTTAAACTGTGCTTCATCAAATGGGCTGGTTAATAAATTTTGATAAGTACGCGCTGGCGCTTTTTCACCGCTACTTTGTTGAATAACTGGTACCGTACTTTGGGTATCATTGGTTAATCTGGGTTTGTCTAAGTTAACCGCTAAATTAGCCACAATCGCTGTGCTATCGGGTAACCACTGATAAGGTGTAGCAGTTAATACTGAATTAAGTGCAAGCTCATTTAACTGCTTTGCTTGCTTGGTTTTAACGCTATAAACCCAAAGCCGTGCGTTATCCGATTGTTCAACAATAAACGCTAAATACTCGCTATTTGCTGACCAGCGAGGGGAGCGAATAATCCCCTGCGGCAAATTATTTACGTTAACCACAGTACCACTTTCTACATGCTTAAGTTCTAACGCACTGTATTTAGCACTAACCCGTGAGCGTGAAAAGTTAGCTGGGTTGAGCTTTATTCCCGCAAGCTTAAATTCTTCTTTTGCCAGCTCATCAAGCGACACAACACGCTTTCGTTCAAACAAAGCAAGCCACTGGCCATCATTTGATAAAGAGCTAGTAGGGGCTAACTTAGCATCTACGAGTGTAGCAAGCGCAGGTGAAGGGGTTTGATATCCTTGCTCTGCATAACTTGCAGGCAATAAAACAATGCAGCCTACCAAGGCAATTAACAGCCTAAAAGCATTCATGTTTTTATCCTTTTTATTTTTGAATATTACCGGATATATAAACACGTTTTGCACCATTCATAAAGTGTTAAGCTAAGTAATGACTTAAGTAGCCTGAATACGCTAAAATACACGCCTATTTACTCAACGCTAAAATTGGTTGTTTATGTCCATTAATTTGCAGCATTTTAGTTTTTCGAAATCATACTCTGCTTTTTAAATACCGTTACAGCTTTTAAAAATATACCACTGTGTTTGAGTCTGTTTTTCCATCAAATAATTAGAGAATCTAGCCAATGAAAAAAGTGCTGGTAATTGGCTATGTATGGCCAGAGCCCAATTCATCTGCTGCAGGTACGCACATGATGTCGTTACTAAATGCGTTTAGGGCGCAAAACTGGGATGTTGAGTTCGCCACGCCCGCACTGCCTACCGAACACATGGTTGACCTTGCCGACTTTGGTATAACCAGCCAAAGCATCGCTCTTAACTGCGATAGTTTTGATGACTATGTTAAAGCTTACAACCCCGATTTAGTGATGTTCGATCGTTTTATGATGGAAGAACAATTTGGTTGGCGCGTAGATAAGCATTGTCCTAATGCACTTAAGATTTTAGATACCGAAGATTTGCAGTGCCTGCGTAATGCTCGCCATGAGGCGCATAAAGCTGAGCGTGAATTCAACCATAACGATTTACTATCAGACATAGCTAAACGTGAAATAGCCGCTATTTTACGCTGTGATCTCAGCTTAATTATCTCAAGCTATGAGATGGAACTACTCAATGAAGTGTTTAAAGTTGAGCCTAGTGTGTTACATCATCTACCTTTTATGGTTGATTTAAGTGCCTTACCTGAGCAAACTAAATCGTATGAACAACGCCAACACTTTATGACCATTGGCAATTTCCGACATGCCCCAAACTGGGATGCGGTACTCTATTTACAAAAAATTTGGCCGCTTATCCGCAAACAACTACCGCAGGCAGAATTGCATATTTATGGTTCCTACCCACCGCCAAAAGCCACCGCGCTTAATAATCCTAAAACCGGCTTTTTAATTAAAGGTTGGGCCGATGATGCGTATGAAGTAATGCAAAGTGCGCGGATTTGCTTAGCTCCTTTGCGTTTTGGGGCAGGTATTAAAGGTAAACTTTTAGAAGCCATGATCATGCAAACTCCAAGCATCACCACGCCTATTGGCAGCGAAGGTATGCACAGCACGCTACCTTGGCCAGGTGTGGTAACAGCAGATGTGCAAGCTTTTGCAGATGCCGCAGTCTCTTTATACAACAACGAGGCTAAATTTAGCGAAGCACAAGCCGCTGGCGGCCTTCTGCTTAATACTCTGTATGACAAAGTACAGTTAAGTGCTCAATTAATTGAAAAAATCGACTCAATAAGCAGTAATTTAGATGCTCACCGGATGAAAAATTTCACGGGTCAAATGCTCAAACACCATACCATGCGCAGCACACAATATATGTCGCAGTGGATAGCAGAAAAAAATAAAAAATAACATTAAAAATCACTAGACAGGCGGCGATTTGTGTTTAAAATCGCCGCAAATAAACTTGGGCAATTTTAGCATTATTGCCTATATTTTTAGCTTAGTTATTTAATAGTTGGTTCAAAACAAATTTGAAAACCGCAACGTTTACTGAAAAACGCAAATTTATCGTTAAATTGGGCAAAATGCTCCATAAATACGGTACACCTGCCTATCGCTTAGAAGCCCACTTAATGGAAGTGGCGACTTATTTAGATCTTAAATCATCGTTTGTTATGTCGCCCACGTCGGTTACCTTTGTTATTTGGACCGATGGCCATGAAGATGAATATACCCATGTTGCCCGCGTTGACCCAGGCGATCATGATTTAGGTTCACTTGCCGATACCGATGACCTAGTTAATAAAATGCTTAATGGTGAGCTCACGTTGCAAGAGGTTGATCAGCAACTTGATATTATTTTTGATGCCCCAAATCCATATAACAGAGTGCTGACAGGCGTTGCCTTTGCCACCTCTGGCGGCGCATTTGCAATGCTTATGGGCACCAGTTGGAATGATGTTCTGTGGTCTGGGTTATTAACCTTTATTGTATACTTATTTGTATTGTGGTCGGCCCGTTCGAAACGTGTGGCTCACATGCTTGAGCCATTAGTGGCAATAGTGTCGGCTATTCTTGCTTGTGCTATTAGCGTTCATTTAGATGCACACATCAACATTCGATTAATTGTGCTTTCTGCCATTATTGTGTTTATACCCGGTTTAGCCCTTGCACTTGGCCTTGCTGAACTTGCAGCCAGACATTTAGTATCGGGCACAGCTCGCGTTATGGACTCATTTATGTTGCTGTTTAAGCTTTATTTTGGGGCTTTTATTGGTCTTGCTATTGGCTTTGCGGTCTTTGGGCAAGCCGATTTCGTACAACCAGAGCCGTTACCAAAGTGGACTGCATGGCTCGCTATTTTACTTTTATGTAGTAGCTTAATCGTTATCTTTAGAACAAAGCTTAAACATGCAATCTGGTCTATTGCCTCAGGCTTTATAGCTTATGGCACCAGTATTGGGCCTGCTATATATTTAGATTTAAATTACACGTTAGGCACCTTTATTGGTGCATTTTCAGTCGGTGTATTTAGCAACTTATTTAACCGTGTTGCCAATGCTCCGGCCTCTATTGTAGCTATGCAGGGATTAATTGTATTAGTGCCTGGGAGCAAAACGTATATTGGTTTAAACTCACTAATTGAAGGCCAAGACTTTGTTTATGCAGATCATATTGGTCAGCAAACGTTTTTAATCTTTATGTCGCTGGTGGCAGGACTTATTTTTGCAAACGTGGCACTTCCTCCTAAAAAGAGTCTATAGATTTATGCGCGGTTTTAAGCCGCGCTTTTGCATAACTACAACATTAAACCTCCTCTTTTGAGGATTAATCGCATTTTTTAGTATATTGAGAACACCTTGCTATAATGGCTGAAATCTAATAAAGCAAAGGAAATAACAATGCTAAAAACTAGCTTAGCGATAGCAATTGGGCTTTCAAGCTCACTTGCATTTGCGCAATCAGCAATTACTGTTGAAGACATTCCAAAAGTAAAATCAGTAATACAAACAACCGTTAGCCCAGATGGCGACAGTGTTGCATTTACCCGTTCGTTACCTCGCACGCTTTACGTTGACGAAAATGGCAGCAATTACAGTGAGCTTTATGTTGTTGACGATAAAGGTGTTGAACGCCCTTTTATTACCGGTTCAGTTAATATTAAAAGCCTACAATGGTCAAACGACAGCAAAACAATTTACTTTTTAGCGAAATTAAAAGACGACAAATATACTTCGCTTTACCAAATACCTGTTGATGGCGGCCAAGCACAAGCGGTTATGTCATTAAAAGACACATCTATTTCAAGCTATCAGTTAAGCCCTGATAACAAGCAAGTCGCTATTTTAGCAATGCCAGCTGCTGATAAGTCAGAAAAAGAACTTAAAAAACTTGGCTTTAAAGCAGAAGTGTACGAGCAAGGCCTTAAAAACAAGCAGCTTTTTATTGTAGATTTAGCTAAAGCCGACAAGCCACTTACCCCTACCGCACTCAATGTTGATAACTACGTGAGTGACGTTAATTGGGCTGCGAATGGTGAAAAGCTTCTGGTTAAAACTCAACCTACTGCACTAATTGATGATAAATACACAAAATCGATGTGGCACTTGTTTGATATTGCCAGCAACAAAGTCACCTTATCGTTTAAAACTGAAGGTAAGTTAGGCGATGCCGAGCTTTCTCATGACGGGAAATACATTGCTATTTTAGGTGCAGAAGATAAGCACGACCCTGCAACTGGCCGCTTATTTATTGCCGATACTAAAACCGCCGAAATCACTGAATGGTTACCTAACTTTATGGGCCACGTTGTTGACTTTGA
The DNA here is from genome assembly GCF_013394125.1 of Pseudoalteromonas sp. Scap25. Taxonomy (GTDB): domain Bacteria; phylum Pseudomonadota; class Gammaproteobacteria; order Enterobacterales; family Alteromonadaceae; genus Pseudoalteromonas. Next base: position 14,564 of record NZ_CP041328.1, read on the forward strand.
ATGGTCGCATAAACGTAACACGCTTAACTTTATTGCCAATGTGGGCACAGAAAGTTTTGTTGCGAGCATTAAAACCGGCTCTAACAAATACAAGAAGCTAGTAAAAGAGGGCAAATTTATTGCCTCACAGCTAAGTGTTTCTGATTCAGATAAAACACTAGCACTTCGTGGTAACACGGCAAAACACCCTAACGAAGTCTTTATTGTGCGCAGTAACAAGGCAAAGCGTTTAACTGATTCAAACAGCTGGTTAAACGACAAACGCTTTGCTAAACAAGAAACAATTACGCTCAAAGCACGTGACGGTGTAGAACTTGATGGTGTATTAGTTTACCCTCTCGATTATGAAAAAGGCACACGCTACCCACTAATTATGTCGGTACACGGTGGCCCTGAAAGTCATGATAAAAATGGCTGGGTAACTAACTACTCGCGTCCTGGTCAAATGGGCGCTGCACGTGGTTACGCGGTATTTTACCCTAACTACCGTGGCTCAACAGGTAAAGGCGTAGATTACTCTAAACTAGGTCAAAACGATTACGCAGGTAAAGAGTTTGACGACTTAGTTGATTTTAAAAATCACCTTGTTGATATGGGATTAGTTGATACTAAACGCGTGGGTATTACCGGTGGTTCTTACGGCGGTTATGCATCAGCGTGGGGCGCAACAAAGCTAACTGAGCACTTTGCTGCCAGCGTTATGTTTGTGGGTGTCACTAACCAGCTATCTAAATTTGGTACTACTGATATTTCAAACGAAATGAACCTAGTTCATGCGCGTTCATACCCATGGGATAAATGGCAATGGTACCTAGAGCGCAGCCCAATTTACTGGGCGGGTCAATCTGAAACACCACTGCTTATTATGCATGGTAAAGACGATCCTCGTGTTCACCCTGCACAATCTATGGAACTTTACCGTTACATGAAAGTGCAAGGTAAAGATGTTCGCCTTGTTTACTACCCAGGCGAAGGCCATGGTAACCGTAAAGTAGCGGCACAGTACGATTACAGCTTGCGTTTAATGCGTTGGATGGACAACTACTTAATGGAAGGCAAAAAAGACATGCCTGCATTTGAAATTGACCATGCGGCTAAATTAAAAGCAGTGAAAGACGCTAACAAATAAGTCTTAGCTTAATACCAAAGGCCAACATAATATGTTGGCCTTTTTGTTAGTAATGCCAGGCATGCTTAGTGGCACAGCGCTGCTTATGTTACACTCTGACTAATTATTCTGATAACTGCTAATCACACTATTGCCATGTCAAACCCTGCTAGCTGCTTTACCACTTTTAATGAAAACATAGATAACCTTGCACTGCCTGAGCAGTTTACGTTTCCCTTTTATTATAAACCTCATCCGCAGGCCGTTGCCGCTGCAAAACAATTACAACAACAATTAAAAAAGCTAGATAAGGCTATTTTAGATACAGATGATATTGATGCCGGTAAAATGTTTGGCGTATTGGTTGTTCAAGATGAGTCGCAACAGCTAGGCTTTATTAGCGCCTATTCGGGGCAAATAGCGGGGATAGATGAGCAACTGCATTTTGCGCCAAATGTGGCACTTAAACATATAGACGATGCAGAATTTAGTCAGCAGAGCCAAGTGATTAACGATATTAATGCGCAAATTACAGCCTTGCAAAACAGTGATAATTATCAACAAATTGAGCAACAGTTAGTGACTACTCGCCAACACTATGAGCAACAACTTGTAGCCAAGCAGCAAGCAATGCAAGTAACTCGAAAACAGCGAAAACAGCAACGGCAAGCCGCCGGCGAACAACTCAATAATGATGAGTTTGAAAAACTGAAGAACCAATTAGCTGGGCAGAGCATTGTTGAGAAAAAACAACTACAAGCATTAAAGCAACAGTGGCAAACACGCATTGCAGCGCTTGAACAAGCACAACTAACAATAGATGATGAAATTAACGGATTAAAAAAACGCCGTAAAGTACTCTCTAAAAATTTACAAAAAAAGCTATTCGCTCAATACCAGTTTTTAAATGCAAACGGCGAAGTGACCGATTTGAATGCCATTTTTGCCAAACTGCCCGAACACACACCGCCTTCAGGTGCGGGAGATTGTGCAGCGCCAAAATTATTACAATATGCTTATAAACATAATTTAAAGCCTCTGGCTATGGCCGAATTTTGGTGGGGCGCACCGCCAAAATCGGCAATAAGACATCATTTACATTATTACCCTTCGTGCTACAGCAAATGCCAGCCTATTTTAGGACATATGCTAGAGGGGTTAAATGTTGAAGACAACCCGCTCTTGGTCAACCCTGCACAGGGTAAAGACCTAACAATTGTTTATCAAGATGATGATTTGTTGGTGGTAAATAAACCTGCTGAATTTTTATCTGTGCCAGGCATTAATATTGACGATTCGGTATATATGCGAATCAAAACTCAGTTCCCACACGCTTCGGGGCCACTTATTGTGCACCGATTAGACATGTCGACTTCAGGGCTGTTAATGATTGCGTTAAATAAACGGGTGCATAAAGCACTGCAAAAACAGTTTATAGAGCGTAGTGTAGAAAAACGTTATGTTGCTTTAGTGGCGGGTAATATTGCTGCTGAAAGTGGCACTATAGAGCTACCTTTAGTGCTTGATTTTGATGACAAGCCACGGCAAATGGTGTGTTACAAAACGGGGAAGCCGTCATTAACAACATGGCAGGTACTGGAACGTAAAAATAATACTACCCGCTTACAACTCTATCCAAAAACAGGACGTACTCATCAATTGCGTGTTCACTGTGCCCACCACTTGGGGTTAAATACACCCATTGTGGGCGACACCCACTACGGTGAAAAATCAGACCGACTACATTTGCATGCCGAGTATTTAGCTTTTACCCATCCTATTAGTCATGAACGATTAGAATTTGAAGTAGCCGCTGATTTTTAAATCTTCGCTGCTTTTAGTTGTATCGGATTCTAAAACAGTGCCATTTTTTCATATTGCAAAGTAGGTAACTTTTACCGTTGCAATATAGAAAAAATTACCTGCATTATGCAAAGCCACAATCCAAACAATATAAATATCTATAAAATTCATACTGTTAAAAATTGGCATTAGCTTTGCTTTTATTATTGTACGTATTTATTAAAGCAACTTAAAGCATCAATAAGTGCTTTTAGTCACACACAGTAAATGGCTTGCTAACCGCTTACTGTGCTCAACAGAACTTCCTACACTCCCTGTGTACTTTATTGGTTATAGGCTAACGCTTATAACCATTTTTTTTGCTTATTATTTAACGGTAAATTTTACGTCTTGATCGCGTAATAAATAAAGCGCAAAACACGCAGCCCACATCGGCCATGCTGCAAAAAACAGTAAATTATTAAAGCCATCAATGTACTGGTTGTAAGAAGACAGCGTTGATAGTCCATGCATTATAAAAATAACACCGTAAGTAATACGTTTTTTAAAACCGACTAAAAATGCTATTACTAATAATAATTGCAGTGCACCTAAAATATAAGCAATAGTATCGGTAGAGCCACTGATCCCATAAAAATGTTCAAAAATACGGGCGCTATGCCCCGGATTTACAAATTTATCTAGTGTCCACATTACCATCACAATAAACACCCCTAAGCGCAGCGATAAAAGCGACCATTGCAAACGAGTTTGTACATCTGTATTGATCGAATCTGTCATAGAATTTCCTTAAAAAAGATATAAATAAACTAATTGGCAAGTAAGACCGTATAATCGTTTTTTTATTTTCAAATAATTAAAATTAAACCTAAACTAATCTTAAGTTGATTTGTTTAAAGGCACTATTATCTAAGCGCTAAGATAAAAAATAAAAATTTTTAGCAATTGATTGAAAGATATTTTTACCTGTCTTGGTCTTTTGTGTACATCAACATATAAAAATAGAGAAACACGATTTGAAATACACGTATTTAGCTTTAACCCTCGCCCCCCTGTTAAATGTAGCATTAGCTGCTCAGGCTAATGAAACAACTAGCTCTGACCCCATTGAGCGAATTGAGGTGGCAGGTCAAGCGCTTAAATCTAAAAACCTCTCTATTAAAAACACCACAGTAAACGGCCCTTTTGGCGACAACCTGGCTTTACAAGACATAGCTCGCTCTGTGACGCCTATCTCTAAAGACTTAATTGAGCAATTAAATATAACAACATTGCACGATGTGCTCGCTGTAAGTCCTAATACATACGCGGCCAGTGGTTTTGGTGCACCAAGCTTACCGACGATCCGCGGCCAGTTAGGTGAGTTATTTCAAGATGGTACTCGACGTCAAGCAGGTAATAATGGTTTTGGTGTGCCGTTGTCGTTTAATGCGATAGAACAAATCGATGTGGTTAAAGGCGCACCACCTGTATTGTTTGGTTCAAGCCAACGTAACGGTGGCTTTGTAAACTTACACTCTAAAACAGCGTCAACTGATCAGCGCAAAGGCAATGTGAAGTTGTCTGCAGGCAGTTGGGATAAGTATAGTGCCCAAGTAGATTACAACGCACCGATTGTTGAGGATAAAATTGGCTTACGTGTTAGCTATGAACATATTGATCAGGGTAGTTATTATGACTATTCAGCCACACAAAGTGATAGCTTGTTTGCGGCATTAAAAATTTTACCGGATGATAAAAGCAGTTGGGACATTAACTTTGAACTGTACCAAACAGAATTTACCGATAACGCCGGTATAAACCGCCCTACCCAAGCGCTTATCGATCATAATCTTTACATTACTGGTCAAGGGTTACAAGCGAATGGCAGCACAGTGCCTAGCGCAGGCTCTATTATATCGCCTACAGGACAAGTCAAAATAGATACCAGCCGTGTGCTTACCGATCCTGATAATCTCAATCAAGCAACCACTTATTTAGTTCACAGTATTTATAAGCGCGCACTGTCTGATGTAATGTCGATTAAGAACATTAGTTACTTTCAACATTTGCAGCGCGAAGAAATAGCACAAAATAGTTTTGTTGAAATAATTGATGGTGCCGATACCGCACAAAACCGCACTGAACTTACGTATCAATGGAGCGATGAGCAGCAAACCTTATTTGCTGTTGATGTTCGTTATAATAAAGTATTGGGTTACAGCCAGTTTACTACTGAAGCCGACACACCTATTGATTTAACTGGCCCACTTTCAAACCGCCGCATTCCATTAACTGATACTCAAAAAGCACGTTTGGTAGAGCTACGTTCTGGTGTATATGTATCCCCTGGTGGTCAGTACGATATTAACAATGATGGCAGTGGTGATTTTAATTTATCAGATACGACAGACTCACGCTCATGGCAAACCGGCATTGCCATTCAACAAGACTCACAATGGACTGACAGCTTACGCACCAGTGCTGGCTATCGTGTTGATTACTATGATGTAGAAGCACGCGACCCCATTGCGCCTCAAGGTCAAATAGCGGCTAGTGATAGCATAAATGATACACTGCAATCAGCGCAGCTGAGCGTTAATTACTCAGTTAATGACGATTTAACCACTTATGCGGCAGCAAGTTATAACGAAGCCACCTCTAACAGCATGGCCGGCGGCAATACGTTAGGTGGTGACAATACAATTAGCGCACAAAATTTTGCTACGGAAAATACTTTAGTCGAGTTTGGCGTGAAATATGCGCCAACACAAAGCGACTGGTATGCAGATGCTGCTGTATTTAGCCAACGCCGCAGCTTACGTAATCGCGATGGTAGCAATACTGGCATTCGTACAACCGGATTCGAAAGCCAAGTATTTTACGACGCTTACCCTTACTGGGTAAGCGCAGGCTACAGTTACATTGATGCCCGTTATGATAACTCTGCGACAGGCCAAGACTCAGCTCAAATAGCCGATGCGTTTGATAATTCGCGTCCCGATATTATTGCGGGTAACAGCATTGGTGCACCAAGTTATACAGCTTTTGCTCCCTCAAACCGTCAAGTACAAGGGATCCCAGAGCAATCGTTAAGCTTAAACGCTAACTATACAATTACTTCTCAGTGGCAAGCTGGATTTTCTGCCCTGTATACTAAAAGCTACCCATTGGATTTTTTGGCTACCGTATACATTCGCGATCAGCACACCTTAAATGTTAATACCAGCTATGCGTTTACCTCAGCAACTAAATTGAGGCTTGATGTAAATAATATTACCGATCAGCAAAACTGGCGCCCTGTATTTGAAGGCGGTTATTTTGGCGCGACACTCGCGTTCCCAGAATTACCAATTAACGCTAAGCTCACGCTTACCCATAACTTTTAAACCGTTTGAGAGATAGCATGTTAAAAAAATTAAGTTTGTTATTACTGGCGGCGATAGGTGTCGGCTTATTCTTTTTTTATGACCTAAACCAGCTTCTTACCCTTGACGGGCTAAAAGGGTCAATGGCGCAATTTGATCAGTACAAAGCCCAATCACCGTTTTTGGTGATCGGAGGGTTCTTTTTACTTTATATATTAGTGACCGCGCTATCACTGCCCGGTGCAGCTATTTTAACGCTAGCCGCAGGTGCATTATTTGGTTTGGCGCAAGGTCTATTAGTTGCCTCGTTTGCCTCAAGCATTGGTGCTACGTTGGCATTTTTAGTGTCACGTTATTTATTGCGCGATACCATAAAAAAACGCTTTCCTGAACGTTTAGCCGCTATAGATACTGGGGTTGAAAAAGAAGGCGCATTTTACTTATTTACGCTGCGCTTAGTGCCTGTTTTTCCGTTCTTTTTAATTAATTTATTAATGGGTTTAACCGCTATTAAGTCATGGACTTTTTACTGGGTAAGCCAAGTAGGCATGCTGGCGGGTACCTTTGTATTTGTAAACGCAGGTACGCAACTTGCGCAAATAGAGAGCTTATCTGGCATTTTATCGCTGGATTTAATTTTATCGTTTGCGTTATTAGGGGTATTCCCGTTAATTGCAAAAAGCCTAATAAATGCAATAAAAAAACGTCGCGTATACAAAAATTACACTAAACCTAAAAAGTTTGACCGTAACATGATTGTTATTGGCGCAGGTGCTGGCGGCTTAGTGACAAGCTACATTGCAGCAGCAGTTAAAGCCAAAGTAACCCTAATTGAAGCCGGCGAAATGGGTGGCGACTGTTTAAACTACGGGTGTGTGCCAAGTAAAGCCGTTATTAAAAGCGCTAAAATTGCTGAGCAAATTCGCCACGGTGAACACTACGGCTTAGAAAACATGGCACCGCAGTTTTCGTTTAAAAAAGTAATGGCACGTGTACATAAAGTAATTGCCGACATCGCCCCGCACGATAGCGTTGAGCGCTACACAAACCTTGGTGTAGATGTTGTAAAAGGCTACGGTAAATTATTAGACCCGTGGACTGTAGAAATTAAACTTAACGATGGCGGCACGCAAACACTCACAGCCCGTACTATTGTTATTGCCACTGGTGCACGCCCATTTGTACCGCCATTACCTGGTATTGAAGAAACAGGCTATGTAACAAGCGATACATTATGGACTAAATTTGCTGAGCTTGAAGAAGCCCCTAAAAAGCTTGTTGTACTTGGCGGTGGTCCAATTGGGTGTGAACTTGCACAAAGTTTTGCACGCTTAGGCTCAAATGTTTCGCAAATTGAAATGGCTGAACGCATTATGATCAAAGAAGACTTAGAAGTGTCTACCTTTGCTCACGAAGCGCTGACAGAAAGTGGCGTAAACATTTTAACCTCGCATCAGGCACTACGCTGTGAAGCGCGCGACGGTAAAAAATTCATTGTGGTAAAACATAACGATACCGAAATCGATATTGAATACGATGAACTACTATGTGCTGTTGGCCGAAGCGCTCGCCTTAAAGGTTACGGCCTTGAAGAACTTGGCATAGAAACTAACCGCACTGTAGTTACTAACGAATACCTTGAAACGCTTTACCCTAACATTTTTGCCGCGGGCGATATTGTAGGCCCGTATCAGTTTACACACGTAGCTGCTCACCAGGGTTGGTACGCAGCAGTAAATGGCTTATTTGGTAATCTTAAAAAGTTTAAAGTAGATTACCGTGTCATTCCGTGGACCACATTTATTGACCCTGAAGTAGCACGTGTTGGCTTAAACGAGCAAGACGCTATTGATAAAGGCATAGATTATGAAATCACTCGCTTTGAATTTGAAGAGCTAGACCGCGCCATTACCGACAGCGCAACCAAAGGCTTTATAAAAGTAATTACCCCTAAAGGCAAAGACAAAATACTCGGTGTTACAGTGGTATCTGAGCACGCTGGCGATTTAATAGCTGAGTTTGTACTGGCAATGAAACACGGTTTAGGCCTTAACAAAATACTAGGTACAATTCATAGCTACCCTACGTGGGCTGAAGGTAACAAGTACGCAGCAGGCGAGTGGAAACGCGCTCATGCACCAGAAAAAGTACTTAACATGCTTGAAAAATACCACGCATGGCGCAGAGGCTAATATGTTTAAAACACCTTTAAAAGCGCTATTGTTAGGGTCAGCTTTGCTTGCAACATCGTTTGCAAGCAAAGCTGAAAACATGCACGATAGCTGGGATGCGTTATTAAACAATCATGTTGTAGCTATTAACCATGGTCACAGCACTGAGGTTGATTATGCAGCAATTAAAGCTAAGCACAGTGAGCTTAAAAGCTATTTAGATTCGTTATCGGCGGTTACGCAAAACGAGTTTGATATGTGGGAAAAACCAAAGCAACTTGCGTTTTTAATCAATGCGTATAATGCCTTTACTGTTGAGCTTATATTAACTAAGTACCCAGAACTTAAATCGATTAAAGATTTAGGCAGCTTTTTTAGCTCACCGTGGAGCAAAGAGTTTGTGCCATTACTTGGTAAAACGCGCAGCCTTGATGATATAGAGCATGGTTTAATACGTGGTAATGGTAAATATAACGACCCACGTATTCACTTTGCAGTAAATTGCGCAAGTATTGGCTGCCCTGCACTTCGTGAAGAAGCATACAATGCCACTGACTTAGAAAGCCAACTGCAAGAGCAAACGGTGCGTTTTTTATCAGATATGACTCGTAATATAGCGCAAGATAACACGCTAAGTGTGTCTTCAATATTTAAGTGGTACGGCGATGATTTTGAACAAGGCTTTAAAGGCGCCAATACGCTACAGCAGTTTTTTATGCAATACCCTAAAGCACTCAAGCTGACACCCGCTCAGCAAAAAGCACTTAAAAATAACAACATGAAAGTTAAGTTTTTAGACTACAACTGGGATTTAAATGCTCGCCAATAAATTTTGGCAAACATTATCGCGATACAGCTTATTCTGTGTCGCCTTTTGCATTTGCCTTGTTATTAGTTTTAAAAGCCTAGCAAGTACACAATTACAAAGCCGTTGGCAGCAAGTTGAAAAGTTAGGTAAAGACCAAAGCGTATATTTTTATGCATGGGGCGGCGATGCGCAAATAAATGCCTATATTCAGTGGGCGGCTGAGCAAGTAAAAGCTAAATATAACATTGAGTTAGTGCATGTAAAGCTTAGCGACACCAGCGAGGCCGTTAGCCGCGTACTCGCTGAAAAATCAGCAAACAATAACGATAAAGGCAGCGTAGATTTAATTTGGATAAACGGTGCTAACTTTGCCACCATGAGCGAGCACTCATTATTACTTAAACAATGGGCTAATAAGCTGCCTAACTTTAGCTATACCGACCCTAGCAATAACCCTGCGGTTAATTTTGATTTTGGAATACCCACTAATGGAATGGAAGCCCCTTGGGGTCAAGCATCGCTCACCTTTTACTACGACAGCTTAGCAATAGATGGCACTGCAAATAACACACTACCAACAACCCTAAACCAATTACTTAGCTGGAGCGCACAAAACCCAGGGCGCTTTAGTTACCCAAAGCCACCTGATTTTTTAGGAATGAGCTTTTTAAAATACGCGCTTGTTATGCTACATCAACAAAGCGATGACTCACTTAAAGCGCAGTTAAATCAGCTAGCTACTGCACAAAACACAGCTCAAATATTAAACCCGTTATGGAACTTTTTAAATAAGCTGCACCCAACACTTTGGCGCGGCGGTAAACACTTTATGCAAAGTGGTGCACAAATGCGCCGCTTAGTAGGCGACACCGAGCTAAGCATAGCGTTTACGTTTTCAGCGCCCGAAGTACCCGCCGCCGTTAAACGTTATGATTTACCAAAAAGTATTCGCAGTTATGCTATGCAAGATGGCAGTTTAAGTAACACCCACTTTGTAGCCATACCTTATAATGCAAGCCATGCACAAAGTGCGCAATTAGTGGCTAATTTTTTATTAAGTCCAAAGGCGCAAGCACATAAGCAAAAACCTTCAGTTTGGGGGGATAAAAGTGTATTGATTCAATCTACATTGAGCCAAAAGCAGCAAGCCTTGTTTAAAACGGTGGAACCGCATCCAAGCGCATTACCCTTAAATAGCATTAAACGCACGCTTAGCGAGCCACACCCAAGCTGGGTAAACGCTATTATGCAAGGTTGGCAAGCGCGTTTTGGAGTAAGCCAATGAGTGTTGTTTCTAATAAGTTAGCAGCGAGCTCAACACTTAAACCACACAAAAGCGCCGATATGTTTAGTAAATTAGTTAAATTAAGCCCACATTTTTTACTGGCATTGCTAATTTTACCGGTAATAGGTGGCCTAATCAGCGTGCTATTGCCCGCTTTTGGTTATGCACCAGTACTTGAGCATACAACACTTGGCCTACATGGCTTTACTATGCTTGTGCAAACACCCGGCCTAACACACATGGTTATGCTAAGTGTTAGCAGCGGATTAATAAGCACCTTACTTGCCTTTATCATTACGTTAATGATTTTAGCGGCATTTTTTAATAGCCCGTGGCTTAACCGTATTCAGCGTTTACTAAGTCCCATACTCGTAATCCCCCACGCAGCAGCCGCTATAGCCGTTGGTTTTTTAATTGCTCCTTCGGGTATGATCTCGCGTTTAGTATCGCCTTGGTTTAGTGGATGGGAACTTGCCCCTAACGGCATGTTTCCGCATGACGCGTTTGGTATAAGTATAATTTTAGGCTTAACCCTTAAAGAGCTACCTTTTTTACTGTTAATGGCGCTAGGTGTGCTTGCCCAACCTGAGCTTGGCAAAAAACTGCGCCAACAACATAAAGTAGCGCTTAATTTAGGCTACTGCCCTATGACTGCTTTTTTTAAAGTGATTCTGCCAAGCCTTTACCCATTGCTGCGCCTACCGATTTTAGCCGTATTGGCTTATGCCAGCGCAAGTGTAGAAATGCCACTTATTTTGGGGCCAAATACTCCACCCACATTGGCTGTAGCCATTATGCATTGGTTTAACGACGTAGATTTAAACCTGCGTATTAAAGCTTCTGCGGGGGCATTATTGCAGCTTGTACTTACTGGGGGTTTACTAGCTCTTTGGCTTGGCGGCGAAAAAACTATAAAAGCATTATTTAGTGATTTACTAACCAATGGCGAGCGAGAATATGGCGGTGTTTATTGGCAAAAAATAACGACCGCATTAACAGTATTTATAATTGGCTTTATTTTGCTCTCGTTAATTGGCTTAATTATGTGGTCGGTTGCCGGATTTTGGCGTTTTCCGGCGGCATTGCCCGATCAGCTCACGCTACTTCACTTTAAAAGTGCGCTAATGCAAATGCAAAGCCCGCTTTATAATACCCTTGCTATAGGGCTAGTTACTACGTTATTTGCCATTATTATTACCCTTTTGTGCTTAGAGTCAGAGCAGTTAAGTGCAAAACCCATGTCGCGCTTTACCAGCTTAATTATTTATTTACCGTTGCTTGTACCAAGTATTGCGTTTTTATTTGGCCTAGTGTGGCTGCAACAATTAGTAAATAACCAGGCCGCGTTTTTTAATGTGGTATTTACCCATTTATTGTTTGTACTGCCGTATGTGTTTTTATCGCTTGCGAGCAGTTATAGGCGATTAGACCCTCGTTTTGCTCATGTAGCAGCAAGCCTTGGCGCAACACCCTGCAAAGTGTTTTTACAAGTAAAATTACCCCAGTTATTTGCCCCTATTTTAATTGCGGCGGCACTTGGTTTGGCCATTAGCTTTGGCCAATATTTGCCTACACTTTTAGCCGGTGGCGGGCGCATAGCAACCATAACAACCGAAGCGGTCACCCTTGCTAATGGCGCAAGTAGGCGCACCAGTGCAGTGTATGCCATTATGCAAATGGCATTACCACTCATTGGCTTTATACTGGCGTGGGTTTTACCTAAGTACTTTTTTAAAAGCGCACATCGCTAACCCATAAATTAAAAGGTTTTTAATGCAGTCATCTTTAGAGATTAAAAATTGTGAGCTTTATCGTCAACACGAGCAATTACTAAGCTTAAACGAGCAGGTAAAAGGCGGCGAAATACTCACTATTATGGGGCCATCAGGCAGTGGTAAATCAAGCTTTTTAAATTGGCTTACGGGTACATTACCCAGTGGTTTTAGCGCAAACGGCGAAGTGTGGCTTAACGGTAAAAACATTAATAACTTACCCGCACATTTACGCCACATAGGCGTGCTTTATCAAGATGCGTTATTATTTTCGCATTTATCGGTAAGCGGTAACATTGCCTTTGCTATGCCTAAAGGCAATAAAAAACGGCGCCTTGAAAAAATAGAGCACGCCCTTGAACAGGTAGGATTAAAAGGCATGGCTAATCGCCACCCCGACAACCTCTCTGGTGGACAACAAGCCCGCGTTGCTTTATTGCGTATGCTATTAAGCGAGCCAAAAGCTATTTTACTTGATGAGCCCTTTAGCAAGCTCGACACCCAATTAAGAGTAGATACGCGCGAGCTAGTATTTAGCCAAATACGCGAGCATAAATTGCCCGCTATTATGGTAACCCACGATCATAGCGATGCAGAGGCCGCAAACGGCAAACTGATCACCTTAAATTTAGCCAAATAAACGCACAAAAAGTACAAGGCACCAAGCATGTTAGACAAATACATCACCCCAATAATAAAGCCACTGTTAACCCCCGTTGTAGCGTTAATGCACAAGCGCGGCATAACGCCCGACCAACTTACTGTGGCAGGCTTTTTAATAGGGCTATTAGCAGTGCCATTAATTGCGTATGAAATGTGGTACGCAGCGTTAACGGCTATTGCTTTAAATCGTATTTTAGATGGGCTAGATGGCGCATTGGCACGCCATGCAAATTTAAGTTCAAGCGCTGGCGGTTTTTTAGATATTACCCTCGATTTTTTATTTTACGCGGCAATTCCGCTTGGCTTTATTTTGGCAAACCCCGAGCAAAACGCCATTGCCGGGGCCGTATTACTGGCCACCTTTATAGGCACAGGCTCAAGCTTTTTAGCCTTTGCCATAGCCGCCGAAAAATTTAAGCTCGAAAAACCCCAGTTTAAATACAAAAGTTTTTACTATTTAAATGGTTTAACCGAAGGCACAGAAACCATAGCGCTATTTATTGCCTTTTGTATTTGGCCGCAGCACTTTGCCATAATGGCGAGTATTTTTGCCACTGCGTGCGCTATTACTATTTTTACACGTATACATGGAGGATATAACACGTTAAAACTCCAAGAAGCTGATGAGGTTACACAAGCCAATGAGTAATGAAATTTGGTGGCGTTTAGGGTTCTTTTTTAGCATTTTGGTTATTATGATGCTGCTAGAATCGCGTATGCCTGCGCGTAAATCGCCTATAAAAAGTAACACCCGATGGTTCGCTAATTTTGGACTGGTGTTTGCTTCATCACTAATTGCTCGCTTAAGTGTACCCATAGGCTTAACTGCCGTAGCGCTTTATAACCAAGAGCACGGTATCGGTTTATTTAATCAAATAGCCACACCAAGTAGTGTTGCTATTATTTTAAGCATGCTACTGCTTGATATACTTATATATTGGCAGCATAGGTTATTTCATAACGTGCCAATTTTGTGGCGTTTGCATCGTGTGCACCACGCCGATGCGCATGTAGATACCAGCACAGGTTTGCGTTTTCACCCTATCGAAATTGTACTCAGCATACTTATAAAATTGATTGCCGTTACCGCTTTGGGTGTACCTGCTATTGCAGTATTAATATTTGAAATTGCACTTAATGGATTAGCGCTATTTAACCACGCCAATATACGTTTACACAATGCAATAGAAAAACCACTTCGGCTTATCTTAATGACTCAAATACTGCATCGTATTCATCATAGCCAAAATCCCGAAGAAACAAATAGTAACTTTGGCTTTAGCGTAACTTGGTGGGATAGACTTTTTGGCAGCTACAAAACCAGCGCCACATTATCAGATAATAAACTAAACATCGGCTTAGCCCAATATCCCGACCCAAAACAAAACGCGTCCTTGTGGTATTTGTTAACGTTACCATTTAAAAAGTAGCAACTAGCCTAAACTAAGCAGAGAAATGGGCCTATTTCAGCTTAGTTTGTTACATTATCTAAGCTTTTGAGCTGCTACATTAACAAAAGCAGCTTATTTAAAGTAAACCAATTGTAAATTAAATAAACAAATTCTTGACCAAGTTTGAAATCCCCCATATCATTTGTAAGCGCTTACATTTATCACACACAAAAATGTAAGCGCTTACAAAATGACAAAATCAACAAATACACTATATTCTGACAATAATCAGTTGAACGGGGTTCAGTTATGAACATTGAAACAACACGCATTACTCGCCTTTTGGCTGCTATATCATTAGCGTCTTTGGCTGGCTGTGGCGGCGATGCTGCGACAACATCCAATTTTGAAAAAGTAGATCCTGCCCAGCCAGTTTCAGATTGGCAAATGGTTTGGAGTGATGAATTTGATGGCACAAGCATTGATACAAATAAGTGGAACTTTGAATTAAACTGCGCCGGCGGTGGTAATAACGAAAAACAATGTTACACCGACAGTGAACAAAATGCCTTTATTAAAGACGGTGCACTAAATATAGTCGCCCTACCTGCTGAAGAAGGTGCAGAAAAACCATACACGTCAGCCCGTTTAAATACCCGTTACAACGCTGACTTTACTTATGGTCGCTTTGAAATGCGTGCAAAACTACCGTCAGGTCAAGGTAGCTGGCCTGCATTTTGGATGATGCCAACCGACGAAGTATATGGCACTTGGCCGCGCTCTGGCGAAATTGATATTTTAGAAGCGGTAAATTTAAAAACAATCGCTGAAGATGGCACCGTTGAAGCAAATATTCATGGCACACTTCACTATGGTCGCGAGTGGCCAAATAACTCAAGCTCAGGCAAAGCTTATACTCTGCCTGAGGGAATGAATCCCGCAGATGACTTCCACACCTACGCTATTGAATGGCAAGAAGGCGAAATTCGCTGGTACGTAGATGGCTACTTATATGCCACACAACGTCGCTCTGAAGTTCGTTACAACTCTAAAGATGAGGCTGTTGGCCTTAAACATAAAGGCTGGT
The DNA here is from genome assembly GCF_013394125.1 of Pseudoalteromonas sp. Scap25. Classification (GTDB taxonomy): domain Bacteria; phylum Pseudomonadota; class Gammaproteobacteria; order Enterobacterales; family Alteromonadaceae; genus Pseudoalteromonas. The sequence goes on from NZ_CP041328.1 coordinate 29,999, forward strand.
TTGCTGAATACTTTGAACAAGGTAATGGCGAACTTACCACTCACTGGGATAATGCCCCATTTGATAAAGATTTTTACCTTATTTTAAATAACGCCGTTGGTGGTGACTGGCCTGAAAATGTAAACAACTTAGGTGTTGACGCTGCAGCATTTGCAGAAGGTCAAAGCTTTGAGGTTGATTACGTACGGGTTTATCAATGCGCTGCAAATACTGACACAGGTAAAGGTTGTGAAACTGTGCGCCCAGGTTACGATAGCCTAGATGATGCACTTGTTGAAGGTAAAGCCCCTGTACCTACTCCACCAAGTGATGGCATTGCAAGAAACCTTGATATATTCAATGGCACATTAAACGCCAACTGGATCGCATGGGATTGTTGTGGTGGAACCACACCAGAAACTATAACCGATGCTGAAAAAGGTGACGCTATTAAGTTTAACATTAACGATAATAACGGTACTGTTTTAGGTTTTTCAACTCGTGGTGGTCACTTCCCAGATGATTTTACCGGCACCTCATCTCCATTTGACGCATCACTCCTTCTTGATCTAAATGGTCGATTAACTTTTGATATGAAAGTAGTAACGCCGCCAACATCTTCGACAACTTGGCTATTAAAAGCCGAAGCGGGTGATGGCGGACCTAATACAGGCGATGTAGCGCTTAGCGATAGTGTTGAAGGCGTAACACCGGTTACAGGCCAATGGCAAACCTATACATTTCCGCTTTCTCTACTACAAGAAAGAGGCTTAGATTTAAGTGCCATTGATGTATTAATGGTATTCCCAGCATGGCAAACTGGCGAAGGCGCTGAATATTTAATTACCAACGTGGCTATTGAGGGCGATGTAGGTGAATCACCATCAGTAGACTTATTTACAGATGGACAAAACTTAGATTGGCCGATGTGGGATTGTTGTGGCGGCTCTACTCCAACAGAAGTTATGGACGATGCAGAACACGGCTTAACCGCAGAATTCACTATTGGCGAAGCCCCCACTGTAATGGGCTTTAATACTCGTTCATCTGCTGGTGGTAGCGGTACTCCATTTGATGCAACCAGCATTTTAGAAAATGGTTTACTACAGTTTGATGTGAAAGTGATGTCAAACCCAAATAACCCAGATGCCACTTGGTTAATGAAAATAGAATCTAATGAGGGTGATACCGCGGTAGAATTACCATTAACAGATGCTGGCGATGCACCTATTGTAGGTGAGTGGAAAACTTACACCTTTACATTCGCTGACTTAGCGGGCGCAGGTTTAGATGTAAGTGCCATTGACGTAGTAATGATATTCCCAGCATGGGGCACAGGTGAAGGTGCGGTTTACCGTGTTGATAACGCTAAGATGTACGATCCTAGTGCATCAGCAGGCGATGAAATCACTATTTTCCAAAATACTGCCGCAGATATGTGGAGCATTTGGGACTGTTGTGGCGGCTCTACCCCAACAGAAGAAATTGACGATGCTGATCACGGTACTGTAGCTGAATTTGTTATTGGCTCTGCGCCAACGGTAATGGGCTTTTTAGCCGACGACGGTATCTCTTTCGATGCATCAGCAATACTAGCTAATGGCGTTGTGCAGTTTGAAATGAAAGTGGTAACCCCGCCAAATAATCCTGACGCTGTATGGACATTTAAAATTGAGTCAACAGGCGCAGCAACAGCGGTAGAGCTTCCTCTTTCACAAAGCGTTGAGGGGGAAGTACCCGTTAATGGCCAATGGCAAACCTACACATTTACATTACAGTCACTGTTTGCTGCCGGTTTAGACATTAGCGATATCAATGTACTTATGATGTTTCCAGCGTGGGGGACAGGTGAAGGCGCTGTTTACCGTATAGACAACGTGATTATCGCTAACCCGTAATCCCTAATTCAGTGGTAGGTAGTGAATTACAAGTACCTACTTACCGTAATAAATTAAGTAAAAGCAGAGCAATTATGAACACAAATAAGTTTAAAAAAAGCCCACTAGCGGCTTCTGTGTCACTTATCATCGCTGCAAGCACGCTGAATATCGCCCATGCAGCAGAACAAAATACTGTGGAACCTGAAATTGAAGTAATACAAGTTAAAGGTATTCGCGGTTCACTTATCCGCTCTATGGATATGAAACGCGATGCATCAGGGGTAGTCGATGCTATTTCTGCTGAAGAAATGGGTAAATTTCCTGATACTAACTTAGCAGAGTCACTGCAACGTATTACGGGTGTGTCGGTGAGTCGTGCAAACGGCGAAGGAAGCCAAATTACCGTACGTGGTTTTGGCCCTTCATTTAATTTGGTAACACTTAATGGTCGCCAAATGCCTGGAACGGGTAACTCACGTTCGTATAATCTGGAAAACATTGCCTCAGAAGGTGTTAGTGCCTTAGAAGTATTTAAAACTGCTCGTGCTGATGTGCCCAGTGGTGGCTTAGGTGCGACGGTTAACATTTCAACAACTCGACCTTTACAAAGACCTGGCCAGCATTTTTCGGCAACAGCTAAAGCTATTCATGATTCATCAAATGAAGCGGGTAGCGATGTAACTCCGGAAGTATCGGCTATTTATAGTAATACCTTTAGCGATGAAATGTTTGGTATTGGTTTTTCTTTTTCGCATCAAGAACGCGACTTTCAAAAGCAAAGCGCCAATATTCAAGGTTGGCAAGCAAATGTAGACCTACCTACTCTTGCTGAAGGTGATTTTATTGATCCACGCGCAGTAGATGCGCAAGGAAATCGTGTAGGTAATCACTTTTTTGCAAAAGACATGAACTACGCAATTGAAGATTTACAACGCGAGCGTACTAATGGGCAAATCACACTGCAATTTGCACCCACAGATAATTTTGTAGCAACCCTTGATTATACAGCAAGTGAGGCAACAACAGGCTCAGAAACCCTCGGCTGGGGTATTTGGAACGACTTTGGTAGCAACATTAATGGCTACGAGTTAGATGAAAATGGCACAGCTATTTATGCAGATATTAGTGGTAACGATGCATCATTTACCTCTAGTAAAAATACCACTGAAGTTAAGGCTCGTTCTATTGGCTTAAATTTAGATTGGCAAATTAATGAAACATGGCAAGTTGAGCTTGACTACCACGACTCTAAAAACGAGACAGATAACGGCGCAGACAAAGGTCTGGGTAGTGATGGGCAAGTTATTTTAGGTTCTGATCAGCTTGTAAATAAAATTTATGATTACCGCACTGGTGAAATTCCACATGCGCAAGTTAACTGGAAAAACGGTACTAGCGTATTAAGCCCTGGTGAAATTGATTCAAACTTTAGCCAGTTTATTCATTCACCTGGAGAATCAGATATTGAGCAGCTGCAATTACACACAACATGGATAAACGATAGTTTTGACATTGGTTTAATTGAAGTGAAGTTTGGTGGTTCGCGTACAGAACAAAATACCGGTGGTTATGAAGCATGGAGTGGCTTAGTTGGCGGCCCTGGTTTTAACCCTTCTTACACCGAGATATTCCCTGATGGTATGTTTACCCTTAATAACACTTCAGGACTATTAGACCAATTTGCTGGTGGTGGTAACAATTTACAACCTAACTATTATTATAGCTTTGATTTTGATGAAGCTGTAGCAAGACAAATGGCATACCTTACTGCTGATGTAACCGGTGGCGATGCCTATGCGCCTAATGCCTATCTTGATGGTATTGACAGTCAAAGCGCTGTTGAAGAAATTACCAACAGTATTTATGTTCAATCACGTTGGGAATTTGAAGTTAGCAATTACTACATAAAAGTAAATGCCGGCCTTCGTTATGAAGAAACCGATGTAAGTAGCTCTGTTCGTCAACGCGTTGAGCAACAAGTAAATTGGATAAGTGCTTCAGAGTGGATCACTCAATATGAAGCTGGCGGCGATGACAACTTCTTAGTTCAAGAAGGAAGTTACGATATTTTACTACCATCAATCGACCTAAGTGTTGACGTAACCGATGACTTAGTTGCTCGCGTATCATGGGGTAAAACTATGTCGCGCGCGCCATTGGGCGATTTAGCCGGTGGTCGTAGCCTTACAGGCAGCCCAAAACCGGGGGCACGAGTAGGTAGCCAAGGTAATACAGGATTATTGCCATTTGAATCAACAAACCTTGACCTATCATTAGAGTATTACTATTCAGAAGGCAGCTATGCATCAGTAGGTTACTTTAAAAAGGACGTTGATAACTTTATTCAAACCACCATTACTCCAACCACCATTGAAGGCTTACATGATATTTTAAATGGCCCACGCTATTTACAAGCGGTTAGTGATATTGAAGCTCGTGGTGATCAAGCAACAAGCGATGCTATTTTTGCACAAATGCTTGCTAATGGTGATGGCAATGCAAACGGCCAAATTGAACCAAATAGTAATGATCCACTTATTACTTGGAATATTAGCCAACCACAAAATACCGATAGTAAATCAGTCGATGGTTTTGAAGTAGCAGTACAACACTTAATTGGTGAGACAGGCTTTGGGGTCGGTGTAAATGCAACGTTTGTTGACGGCGATGTTGAATTTGATACAGACAGCCTAGACCAACAAGCTCCATTAACAGGGTTGAGTGATTCAGCTAACTTCCAAGCGTTTTACGAAAAAGAAGGTTTATCTGTAAAAGTAACTTACGCTTGGCGTGATGCATATTTAATTGGTGTAGGCCAAGCGCAAGGCTCTGCTGATGCACCACCACAATACGCCAAATCATATGGTCAATGGGATATGAGCGTAAATTATGACGTTAATGAAAATGTGACGGTATTCTTTGAAGGTATTAACCTTAATAATGAAACCGAGCAAGGGTATGGTCGTTACGAAGAGCAGTTCTTATTTGCTCGCCAGTATGGTCCACGCTACGCAATTGGCGCCCGTTATTCGTTTTAAACTAACCCCTAGTTAGAAAGTTAAGCCGCTTGTTACAACAAGCGGCTTTTTTTATAACAGTTTAATTTTTTCTAATAGCTTATCGGTTGTCCAATCAATATCGTTATAGGCAATATCAGGTTTGTAGTAATCGCCCTTTCCTCTTGCTCTATTAACATACACTTTATTAGGAACTATCACTTTACCTAAGCCTGAAGGTAAATCGGCTAAACGTACCTCCATATACAGCGAGTCTGCGCTACTGGGTGCACCAAACAACGTGGTATTTTCAAAAAGCTTAAACTTATCTAGCGCATCTAAACAAGCACTAGCGCATTGCGGCGGCACTATAACAAACACCTTAGTTTTAAAGTCACTCACTAACGGCTCTTCTGGTAGGTTATTTAGCGTATTAGTCTCTCGTTCTACATAAAATGGATCACCACTTTTAAGTGATAAAGCCATACCTGCTGCTATTTCTTTAATCAGTTCATGAAATTCAGGTTGATCTTTTACCACGTCAATTAACGATTTAACATAGTTGGTATTGTCTTTTGACGCTCTCCACCACACTTGTTCGTTTTGAGTAGTACCAGCTGTTTTTTGTTCTACTACTTTTTTGCCCCATAATTCTTTGGCTATTTGTGAGCTCCAATAAGATGAACCACCTTGGTTATGGCGCAAGTCTAATACCACGGCTTTTGCTGTAAGTAGCTTGCTACGTTGCTGTTTTATTTTTTCAAACACTTTTTTGTAGTCAGCTGTTTGTTTATCATTTACTGAAAAGCTAGGCATAGCAATCCACGCAATGTTTTTTTCAGGCCAGATTAAATCAATGGGAAGTTCATCACCATTGTAGGCATTTTCTAAATGCTTACTGACTGATTTAGGCCTTACAGACCAATTTAAAACCTGTTTATGGGTATTGCCATTGGGTTTAACAAACTCGCATTCTTTTAGGGGGACTAAAAATGGATTCCCTACATCCGTTAGTAACCGCCAACCTTGCTGCCACCAATGCCCTGGTTGAGCAACTTGCCCATGAAATGTAAACACTCTTTTGCGCATCAAAGCTTCAGTACTTTGCCCATCACATTGGCTTACAATATCCCCTTTTTTAATAGTGCTAATTTCACTGTAATACACTTTTAGCGCATCACCTCGCCATAAAGCACTAAAGCCGGGCCAGCGACGCGCAGGCCTGTCGATGCTTGAAAACGCACCAGCATGACCATCTTGTAACACCGTGCTAAAACGTGCAATTGCCGCTGCATGCGCCTGCGGCCCAATCGCTTGCTTAGACAGAGTAAGCGCCTCTGCTTTAGCTTGCTTTAATAACTCAGGAAAGGCTGGGTTGTTAACATCAAACATGCCAGGGTGATTTTTTGCCGATATGCTGTAAGCAGCTTCAATATCACGCTCAGTAACACTGCGCCATTGCTCTGGGGTTGTAGGAGTAAGCGATAATTCGGCCATGCTCAAGGTAGGCGTAATTAATAAAGCGCTCAATAAAGTACGGCTAACCATTTTTGTTTTTCTGTTCATGAAAATCCATTTTAAATTAAGTTATATAATTACTGTAAACTCATTTGGTGGAACTAAAAATATCTTAAATCCAATAAGTTTCAGCAATTTTTTACAGCAATAACTTAGCAACATTGAAAGCAGCTAGCAATGATTAACATTTAAAATGAACTGGCTTTAAATTAAGAGCAACAGCTTACTTAGCGATTTGTTCAATTTTGGTTTGTAATAGTGTTATGCGGGCGTTGAGTTTTCTAAAGCTATACTGTGAATAGCAAAAGTTTAAAAAGAAAGCAGCAAAACCTGAACAAGCAAGCCCTATCAATGGGCTGAAATAGAACATTAACAACAAAACAATAGCCACCATCACTAACGTAAGTCCCAAATAATGAGATACGCTAAATAACTTTCGGTTATTTTTTTCAAGCTGAACTATGTGAGAATCTATATCCATTAAAAATTTCCTTTTAACAAACCAACGTTAACTATCTTGAGCTTTAGGTAGCTACATAAGCAACATCTAAAGAAGTCCATTCATTCCATTGCGTCTTAGTTAATCGGTATAACTGTACGGCACGACCATGAAATTCATGATTGCTATAGTCTGTAAAGCCAATTTTCTTTGCTACTTTCAATGACGCAATATGCTCAGGTTCAATAATAACAACGACCGATTGATGAGTAGTTTGCGTAAACACATACTTTAAAACACCTTTAGCTGCTTCGCAGGCTAAGCCTTTATTCCAAAAATCGACCGCTAATCGATACCCTAAATTAGGCTCTTCGTTACCCGCGACGCTTTGTGGGGAAATACCACAAAATCCAATCAATAAATCGCTGTTTTTATCTATTAGTGCCCATGGGCCCAAACCATATGAATCGTAGCATTGTAAACACCACTTTATAAAATCACGAGTTGCAGCTTCATCGCACACACCACGAATTGAGTATTTCATCACTTCTTCGTCACTAAGAATTTTACTTAATGCCGGCACATCATCAATTGAAAACTGCCGAATAAGCAACCTTTGGGTTTCGCAAATTTTCACTCAAACCTCCTTGTAATTACAGCTAAAAACTTTCAAAAAACCAAGTAATTAAGGTAGGTCTCTCAGTTATTTAGTTCTTTTTATGTTCCGAATGCCACATAAGGTATCCAAATAATATGCCTACTAAAGGAAATATTATTAAAGATGAAATGATTCCATCAAAAAAACCTTGCTCACCTGTAAGGTGCATGATTAATTGAAATAAAATAGCTGTAGGAATTCCCCAGCCTAATGGGCCTCTTAGCAAAATAAAACGGAATTTAATAACGTTTATATTCATAAGTTTCCCTTGATTTAAAAGCCCAAATAATGAGCTAAAATCAACACAATGCTGATGTATTTCTTAGATTGACAAGCCTAACGTTTAAACAAATGATAGGCACTAGTGATTGTTTTAAATTAATGTTATTGAAAAAACACTTAACCAACTTAATTGAATACCATAAGAGATACGTTGGTAGGTACCAGGGTTGCTTTGTAGTTTTATTGCTTTAGCCATAGCAAACAGATAATAAACTGTGGCGATAACAGAAACAATTGAAAAAACACGAAAGTATAGAGAGATAACTTCTGTGGTTGGACTAATAGCTATTAATATTGGTGCTACAACCAGCGAAAGTAACATAATAAAACCAGCCCAAGAATGTACCTTGCAGTTAAAAGTTGGATGTTTAGTAAATGGGTCAGCATCCATAGGAAAATAACCCGCAACCCAGGTACCAATACCATGCACTATAACTAGCCAACCAGCAATATTAACCAATATAGAAACATTAGCCAATCGCGCCAAATACCAGCCAAAAAAGCAAAATAGAAAACCTAAAGGATAATTATTAATTAGTGGTGACAGTTTTTCAGTTGGGCTTCCTGTTGCACCTAATTCACTACAAAATTGTTTAGAATGACTGTAACCTTCATAAAACCGACTTGCTACATAAACACCAATGAATATCCATAATGTGGCTATTAACCCTGAATAAATCGCAATCGTTTCAAACATCACCATAATCCTTTTTGTGATTAATTCACTAAAGCCTTTTTAAACACAGAGGAGAAAATGAGCCGGCTTCGAGTGACGAGCTGTGAGCTTGTACAAACAGCCTGAAACCTAGTCTTAACAGTAGAACCTGTGACCTTTAACCTACTCTTTCAACGCAGCGTCTATTTACCCTCTTTGTGCATGATTCACTGAGGTTTTATTTCGCCTCATTAATAAATCATTTCTTTATCATTATAATTAACCACTAATCAAATGCTATCAGTATTAGTTTTAAAAAAACAAAGCGCTACAACAATGCAGCGCTTTCATTACTTATAGGTTGTTTATTTAAACTAAAACGCGTTATTAAAAGAAGCCAAGGGGATCTTCGCTGTAACTTACTAATAAGTTTTTAGTTTGTTGGTAATGATCGAGCGCGAGTTTGTGTGTTTCGCGGCCTATACCAGACTTTTTATAACCGCCAAACGCAGCGTGTGCTGGGTACATATGGTAACAGTTGGTCCATACGCGACCGGCTTCTATTTTGCGACCAAAGTGATAAGCGCGGTTCATATTACGGCTCCATACACCTGCGCCTAAACCAAATTCTGAGCCATTAGCCAATTCGAGCGCTTCGGCTTCGTCTTTAAAGGTCGACATTGAAATAACGGGGCCAAAAATTTCTTCTTGGAACACGCGCATATCGTTAGTTCCTTTTAATAAAGTAGGTTGAATGTAATAGCCACCATTTAGCTCATCGCTAAGTTGCTCAACATGACCGCCACTGAGTACTTCAGCACCTTCTTGTTTGCCAATATCTATGTAACTTAAAATTTTATCAAACTGTGCTTTAGAGGCTTGCGCACCTACCATGGTTTCGCTGTCTAGCGGGTTACCGCGTTTAATTTGCTTGGTACGTTTTAAAATGCGCTCTATAAATTGCTCATAAATATCTTCTTGGATAAACAAGCGTGATGGACAAGTACATACTTCACCTTGGTTAAAGTAGGCAAGAATGGCGCCCTCAATTGCTTTATCTAGGTATGAGTCGTCTTTTTCCATAACATCGCTAAAGAAAATATTAGGTGATTTTCCCCCAAGTTCTACCGTTGAAGGAATAATATTTTCAGCTGCGCATTTTAAAATATGTGAACCCACAGGGGTTGAGCCTGTAAAGGCAATTTTAGCTATACGCGTATTAGTTGCCAGTGCTTCACCGGCTTCTTTACCAAAACCATTTACTACGTTTAGCACGCCGCCGGGTAGTAAATCACCAATAATTTCCATTAACACTAATATTGATGCAGGTGTTTGCTCAGCAGGTTTAAGTACCACACAGTTACCAGCTGCTAGTGCCGGCGCTAGCTTCCATGCAGCCATTAAAATTGGAAAGTTCCACGGAATAATTTGCCCTACAACACCTAATGGTTCATGAAAATGATACGCCACCGTGGTTTCGTCTATTTCACCAATACTGCCATCTTGAGCACGCAAGCAACCGGCAAAGTAACGAAAGTGGTCCGCAGCAAGTGGAATATCAGCGGCGAGGGTTTCGCGAATGGCTTTACCGTTATCCCATGTTTCGGCCACTGCAAGTAGCTCTAGATTTTGTTCAATGCGATCGGCAATTTTTAATAAAATATTACTGCGCTCGGTCACTGAGGTTGTGCCCCACTGCGTTTTTACGGCATGCGCTTTATCAAGCGCCAAATTAATATCGTCTTTGTCAGAGCGGGGAATTTTACAAAACACTTTGCCATTTACAGGGCTAATATTCTCAAAGTATTGACCATTAACGGGTTCAACCCACTCGCCGCCAATATAGTTACCATACTGCTGTTTAAATGTGATGAGTGCGTCTGCTGTGCCTGGATTTGCGTAAATCATATGTGTGTTCTCTTGTTGTTGTTAGCTAAAAGTCTAAGCCGAAATACCAGCAACTTGTTAGAGTAATGTAGCTAGTTGCTTTATATTTAATCGGTATTGATTGACATTAGACTATTAAGCGCTTAAAAACTTGATTAGCAGTCCAAAAAAATTGTCTGTGAGTCCAAACGATTTAATCATTAAAAAGGCTGATTATGTATTCGTCGCAGTTAAATAAAAAACGCCAACAACTTGATGTACTTATTGAAAACAAAGTGAGCTTTGCTGCCGACAACAGCGAACTGAGTATTTATGATACTTATAAAAGTGCGCAAAAAGTGGCGCTGCATTCAAACGAATTATTATTTTGTGCCATGCTCAGTGGCAAAAAAATTATGCATGTTGAGAATAGTCAGTATCATAAAGCGTTTTTACCACACGAATCGTTTGTATTAGCGCCCGAGCAAGGGGTGCTGATTGATTTTCCTCAGGCAACTATCAACTCACCTACCACCTGTTTAGCGATTGAAATCAGCACCGATAAAATAACCAATGTGGCTAATGCACTTAATATGCAGCAAAACTTTGCTAGTGATGCCTTGTTTGAATACAGCCCTAATTTAGTGCATACCCAACATAATACGCAAACTCAGCAGTTATTAGAGCGAATGGTGCATTTATTTAGTGAGCAAGGCGCCGAGCGACACTACTTAATTGATTTATCGTTAAACGAATTGATCACCCGTTTATTACAACAACAAAGCCGTGATTTATTGCTGGCAAACTGTGACAAGCTACGCCTAAAAAGTAACGTGAGTGATGCACTACATTATATTGAAGAGCATTTAAGCGACACACTCGACATAGACACCTTGTGCAAAATAACTTGTATGAGTCGTAGTAAGTTTTACCAGCAATTTAAACTCGCTTTTGGCACAAGCCCTGCACTTTGGCAGCAACAACTTAGACTTAAAAAAGCCCGCACGCTTTTATTAGAAGGCCAAGCTATAAGTAAAGTGTGCTACGACCTTGGTTTTAATAACGCCAGTCATTTTAGCCGTTTATTTAAGCAAACCTTTGGGATTGCACCTAAACAGTGTCGGCATTAATAGCTAATGCTTTACTAAGTGGTTAAAAGCGCAGTCATATTTTAACAACCACACTATAATAGCTTGAAATACATAAACTTACACCTGCCAGCAACCACACTACGCCGTAGTTATGCCATAAGAAAGCGTTATTGTAAACTTTATGAGGGTTGTGCTTATCCACCAATAGCGTGCATTGCTTACCCTGCTTAAAACGCCACATCATATTTTCGTTATAATCAATTAGTATACTGCACACTTGATCATCAAAACGAAAACTCACTAGCATCGTTGGCTGATGTAAAAGCTCTGGCGCTGTTATTTGATTATTTGTCGCTGCTGTTATTTGTTCTATGTTACACACTCGCCAATGGCGTTTATTAACTTTACATTTTAACCAACGAACAAGTGGCAACAAGCCTATTAGTATAAATACAACCCCTAACCCTAGAAGTACCATACATTCACCTTCATTTTAATTAATTTTTTGGTAAACAAAATGAGTAAATAAATCACTCAACGTTGTATCTACTGATTTAAATACTGTTATTTTTTATCTACTTTTTCGAACAGGTATATTTTGTTTGGCTAAATAAGCCAGTTCAACACACGGCAAGCTCTGTAAATATACCTTCTTGCATTGATAACAATAACTTACCAGTTTCATTTAATATATTAATTACTATCTACAAATAAACTGCTACGAGTGATTGCGGAAGTATCATATTCACGACTATCTTTATGATGATTTTCAATTAAATCAATATGTGTGTCTGATGCAAGCCATTTAAAATAATATATAATGACTCACCGTCCATATGCATATCAAGGGTATAGATGTGTAACCAATCGGGTTGTGACTACTGCCAATGAGAAAACAAAGCTGAGTCATAATTATCCCTTGTTATTTTTGCATGCAATGTGCCTTCATTTCTTGTAATAAAAGTGCCAATAACTCACTACAAAAATGCCAAACAGCTGCCTGCCCAGCATCGAGGCTGTGTTGCTCTTGATGAGAATGTGCTTAAACATTAACTCAACTTTAGCATTCACCAACATAGTCATGAGATACTAAAGTTGAGCTCTTACAGCTTCTTACCAGGGAAAATTAAAACTCTATTCGTGCGGTCAATGACACATAGCGAGCACCTTGACGTCCTGTCACTAAGCCATAATCAGGATTAAGCTTTAAGCCATTTTCACCGTACTGAGCACGCTCTTCGTTGATATTTATCGCACTATCGCTATTAAGCAAATTATAAACAGTGCCTTTTAAAATCACGTTTGAGCCAAAAAAGTCAGTGTAGTACGTCAATGACATGTCTATATTAGTGAGCCAAGGTAAATTACCTTTACTGCCACGTGGCGCAGGGTTGCCATTTTCATCATAATGAGATGCTTGATCGTAATATTTACTAACACATGCATCCCATGGGCTTCCTTGTTCGCAGCTATCGACACCTTCAGGGTGAACTGAGAAGTAGCTCTTTGGACGACCTGATGTAGTTCGCGCAACTAAACCTAGGGTCAATGAATCGGTAATATTATAGGCGCCACTAAACTTAATAGCGTGGCGGTGGTCATTTGGTAAATTACCATAGCCATGATCCATCAAATCACCATAGTCGTAGGAGGTCGTCCAACCAGGATCGGCTTGGTTATTATCCGTTTTAACTAAACCTTCGGTATTACCATAGCTATGTGACCATGTATATGAAGTATTGATACGCAAGTCATCAGTTATATTGCCATCTAAGGTAAACTCAAGCGCCAAATATTTGCGTTGTGCTTCGGCAAGTGCAAGTTCATCAGCACTTAAATTTACGTTATCAATTTCTCCATCACCATCAAAGTCATACGACATTTGAATCGCTTCACCAGGGTTATTGAGTACGTAATATGAACCTTGCCCTACGTTATCGGTTATACCCATTTCAGCAAGCTTTTTGGCAAGCACAGGGCCTACATCAGTGTCTTCAACACTGCGACCTAAATCACGGTAAATAGCACGTACACCTGCAGACATCGTATCAAACACTTCTTGCTGATAACCAATTGTAAATTCATCGCTGTACATTGGTTTTAAAGAAGCAGAGGCAATTAGCCCTGGTTCAGTAATACCCCGCTGACGCCAGCGTCTATCACGTAACATATCCCCTCTGCTAGGTGAGCCATCAGCTAATAAAGAAGGTGAACCGCTACCTTCTAATTGATCCAGTTCGAAATACTCAAACCATTCAATAGATGCAGAACCTTGGGTGATATTCATGTTCGCAGAGACAGGTTGAAAATAACGCCCAAAGGTTGCAAATACTTTTGCACTACCATCACCATTAACGTCATAAATTGCTTGTATACGTGGCGCGATTTGATTATCTATATCAACAAAAGCCCGACCATCTGAAACAGTGTTTTCGAACTGGCTATAACGCAAACCCATATTAAGCACTAAATTATCAGTAGCTTGCCATGAATCATTAATGTAAAACGCTAATGAAGTGGTAGCAGAATCGACCTCACGGCTACGAATCCTTCTTTCGATAAAGTCAGTACCTAGTGTAGCGCCCGATACATCGTTTTCACCGGCCGTTTTTACTGTCCACCAGCCTTTAGCATCCCCAATACCATTTTGACCTTCAAAAAAATCGACCTTCACGTTAGTGTAATCAATACCAAATTGGATTGAATGCATATCCAAATCCCAGTTAAAATCAATGCGAGCTTGGTCTCGGATGTACTCTTCTTCTGTTATTCCTGAATTAGTGTGCTGGCTTAACGTAACAAAACCATTTCTTTCATCCCATACACCTGGGTTTGGAGACGCTACCACGTTCTCAACATTCTCAGTAACACGGCCAACAACGGCTGACACTGAAAAAGTATCTGTCAGATAGCCATTGTAGTTAATACTATAAACATTACCGCCATCTTCACCTGGTGCATCTACCCCTTGCTGATCACCCACAACATTATCTTTCCAATTATAAGCAAACGTTTTGTCAGTCCAAGTACGTTTATTGTTCATTGCAGAGAAACCAATAGAGTGATCTTCATTAATAAACCAATCCACTTTCGTGAACCAACGATCTTCATCACGCTCAAAATCAGAGAACGTGGTTTGCCCAGCGCTGCTAGACTCTTCTCTGCGTGGAGCAAATAAGCCATAGAAGAACAGCGTATCTTCAATAAGCGCACCGCTCGCCCATAACTGTACTTCTTTAAAATCGTAACTACTTTGCTTAGTGTTGGTACTGATGGTGCCACTATCTTGAAATATTGAATCATGCTGATTACGAAGACTATCAGGATCCCAGCGCACCTCTGCACCAAGTTTAAAATCATTATCGCCTGATTTAGATACAGCGTTTACAATACCGCCTAATGCCCCTCCAAATTCAGGGCTAACACCACCCGTTTTAACTTGAGTTTGCGAAATAGCCTCCCATGGAAGACGAATTGAACCTAACCCTGTGCGAATACTGGTTACATTCAAGCCATTAAAATAGTAGCCATTCTCAGCGGCTGATGAGCCACCAAAACTAGAGGCTCCTTTGAAATTAGAACCACCAGGAGCTGCAGTACCTGGCGCTAGTAACGCAATACTCTCAAAACCAGTATTTACCGGCATTGCTTTAAGTTCAGCATCACTAAACGTTAAGCCAGAGGTGGAAGATGCCATATCTACACGACGAATTGCCGAACCTGCTACCGCGATACGCTCTATATCAATACCAGCTTTATAAAGTTGTACATCAAGTATTATTGATTGGCCAATAGTTACCGCAACATTTTCTTCAGTCATTGCTTGATAACCGTCTTTTACAATAGTTACATCGTATGTACCTACAGGTACGTTTCTTAATAAGTAATCACCCTCGGCGTTACTGGTAATGGTGTAAACCAACCCTTTGCTTTTGTGCTTAAGTGTAATAGTTGCGCCGGTTAAATCATTCCCCGATTGCGCAACAATATGACCTTTAACAATACTACTGCCATCAACAGCGTGTGCCGCTGGTGCAATTAATAATGCTGCTGTTACCGCAGTTGCCAGCAGAGTTCTAGCACCCACGCCTCGAGTTTGTTTTTTATTATTTGTAATCATGTAAGAATTCCTTGGTCCTGTAGATTTTTATTGTGAGACTAACCTCGACGTAAAATATACATAAATTACATATTGTATACAATATTAAATATATGATAATTTTTAGTTAAAATTTAAATACAAATTAAACAAAGTCAATTGCTCTGCAAGTTTGTAACTAAAGGAAGCTTTATTAAGTATCGTAATTTAATACATGAGCTGAAGTATTTAACCTGAACTCTGGTTAAGAGATATACTAATATTTTGAATCAAAGTGATATTTATGTTTATTTTCTCTAGCCAGAGATTTTCAGTGGGTACTAAGCGAAATTACTTGCAATAGTTAGCCTATTGCAAGTAGATTAAACTCAGTTAACGCTAAGAATAGCTACTTGGGGTAGGTTTATAATCCAGAGTTCAGGTTATTAAGAAGCAAACTATAGTTCGTGAAGATAGTTAAATGATTAACCCCACTTTATATAGTTAGCGTTACTCGCCTTTGCATGCCCCTGTATAATTTACATATACGATACCCTTTTAATTTAGTTCTTAGACTTGCCGAAGTTAATTTTACTGATACAATCGAAATGTATAATGTATACAATATTACTTATTAGAGGAAATATAATGGAAACAAACTGTAAAGATTGGCGATACACAGTTATGCCAGCCGTATTTACATGGCTCAAAGAAACAGAGTCTGGAACCGTTGCAATTGACCTTGATGCAACGAAAAAATACGCTGCAGATATTTTAAAGGTGCAAGGCAAAGGTGGAACTCGTATGGGAGGCCTTGTTGGCTCTGGTACTCTTGGTGAGAACAGCTACCTAAGCTCCGAACAGCGTCTTTCTTTACTAAAAGCTCTCTCAAGTGTTGCTAAAGAATACAATGTTCCATTGATTAGTGGCGCAGCCGCAGAAACCAAAGAAGAGCTGGCCAAAATTGTTACAGAGCTAGCAACTGTTGGCGTGGACACCGTAATGGTGATGCCACCAAAAACCAAATACACGCCTTCTGATGAGGAAATGTATGCGTATTATTCCCTTTCTGCCACAGCTGCAAAAGAGGCCGGTATTACAATAATGCCTTATAACAACCCGGACGCCGCTGGCTATCATCCACTTTCAACTGACCTTCTAACAAAGCTTGCCGCTTTACCTGAAGTTACGGCGCTTAAAATATCCACCATAGATGTATCTGTCATTGAAACGATGGTGCTAGAAAATAAGGACATAAAAGTACTCGCAGGTGTAGATACGGTAACTATACATGCAGGACTCGCTGGCGCATGCGGTGGAATTACAGGCGTTGGCTGTATATTTCCAAAAGCGAGTGTCACTATGCAGGAATACGTGAATAAAGGTGAGTGGGCCGAGGCAAACAAAATTTCTCAAGCTATGAATTCTATATCTTACCTTGATGCACAACCGTTACTTTTAGAATACCTTAAGTTTGCATTTGGCATTCATCATAATGATGTAACTGGCGGGCTTCGTACTTTTGGTAAAAAGTTAAATCAACAGCAAATTGATGATGTACACACAAGGTATGCCTTAGCAAAAGAACGACTCGAGGGTCTGGGTTTAATAGACTGAATTTTCAAAAATTGACAAGCAAAAGCTCCGTTTTTACGGAGCGTTTTTGTAGCTATAGATAAGCTGCTCTTGCGGTGATTGCGCTGACCTTATTAAATAATCATACTTGAGCATAAAAGAAAATCAGATATATCGTTTATTCAAATATAGCGTAAGACTAAGCTTTGCACTTCTGAGTTTTTTACCCTATCTAGCTAAAGTATTTTTTACATACCCACTTAATAATACAGAAAAGTTGATGGGACCTTGTTCAGTTAGCTAACATCGCATTAAGCAAACTAATCGAGGTAAGTTAAAGACAACATAAATATAGCATTCTTATTTGCCTACGGGCAGCAAGCTGAGCACATGATAAAAAATGTGGCTTATTTAACACTACCTTTTTTCGTCTTCTATTTTAAGTAATAGCTTTTTAATGTCGTTTTTGGCGCCTAAGATATGCTTTTTCAAAAAGTCACACGCTTTTTTAGTGTTCTTTGCACGACAGTGATTTAACAATATACGGTGCTCTTCTGGTGCTGTGGTTAAACCACCCGCTAGTAAAATATGCATGCGCACATAACGCTCTGAATTTTTACTATACATATCAACTAGTTCACGAGTTTGTGGGCGTTGTGCGCGTGAATACAACTTACCATGAAAACGGCTGTTTAAATCGCCCGTTGCTAGGTGGGTATCACCTGCATCCATGGCGCTTTCTAGCTCAGTTAAGATAAGCTCAGCATCAATTAAATCTTGATCTGTTAAACCTTCTATTGAGTGACTTAGCAGCTCAGCCTCAAGTAATGCCCTTAAATCAAAGATTTCATCAATTTGTGATGCTGAAAGCTCTGTTGCCGTGGCTCCTTTATGCGCTTCAAAATTTACAAGCCCTTCAGCTTCGAGCTGAAGCAGTGCCTCACGAACAGGTATTCGGCTTACATTAAGCTCAGCAGCAAGTGCAGCTTGACGCAGTGGATCACCAGCTTTGATTTCACCGGTTAATATTTTTTCACGAATTGCTTCTGCTACTAATTGGGTGCGTGTTTTGTGTTCGATAGCCATGGTGATCCTTAAGTATTGCATTTAGCATACATTATACTCAAGTAACATGAGATGCCAAGTTAGATTCCGTCCTCAGTTAGCGTTTATAAAGGAAAAGCGGGAATATACAATTTGCATATCCCGCCCAATGAATCTTATGCTTGATAGCAAATTGGTCGCATAAAACGTAACATTGCATTTGTGCCTACAGAGGTACTACGTACATCCGTTGAGCTTGGAAATGGCCCACCGTGGTTCATTGAACCACACACTTCAACACCTGTTGGCATCTGATTTTTTATCAAACGACCCACTTTATATTGCAGTGCTTCGATGAGGCTATCTGCTTTGCTTAAATCCGCTTTCGTGCCATGAACGCTGGCTGTAAGCTGCCCTTGCAGTTTATTTATTAATGTCATAAGTTGCTGTTCACTGTCGTAACGCACAACTAATGCAGCAGGGCCAAACATTTCTTCATTCAACGCTGGGGTTGTTAAATAATCGTCGGCATTACAAACGAATACATGTGCATTAGCATGGAACGTTTGCTCAAGCTTACCTTTCCCTAACACGCTTACTTGAGCAAGTTGGCCTCGCTCTTCTACTTGATGTTTAAACGTTTTAACAATGTCTGGCGTGAGCAAAGTGTCTGATGGTGCATCATTAATGCTCGCAGTAATATGTGCTTCAAGCTCATCACACCCGGTTGGCACTAACCAAAGCCCAGGGCTGGTGCAAAACTGGCCGTTACCCATAAGCATTGACTGGCAAAGTGACTGCGCCATTTCTTTACTCTGTTCAATGGCTTTATTGGGTAAAATAACTTGAGGGTTAATACTACCCAGCTCACCATAAAATGGGATGGGCTCTTCACGTTTAGCAATCGTTTCTTGCAGTTTACTAGCCACGTTAAATGAGCCTGTAAAGCCAACCGCTTTAATTGCCGGCGCTGCAACTAATTGATGCGATATGTCATGCTCCTTACTTTGCACCATTGCAAACACGCCTAATGGCATCGCACATTCTTTTATGGCTGCAAGCGCCGCACGTGCCATCAACTCGCCAGTTCCTGGATGCGCTGTGTGATTTTTAACAATGACCGGGCACCCAGCAGCAAGTGCCGCTGCTGTATCGCCACCCAATGTTGAAAAGGCATAAGGAAAATTAGATGCACCAAACACAGCAGCCGGCCCCAATGGTAAATAGTTAAGTTCAGTGTGTGGTTTTGGTAACGGTGATCTTGTTGCATCGGCCTCATCCACTATTTTTAAACCCAAAGGTGATTCAGGGTTTTCGCGCAATGCACTGGCAAACGCTTTAAGTTGATTTACGGTGCGCATGCGCTCCCCCTGCAATCGCGCAAGCGGTAAGTTGGTTTCTTGCTGAGTTTGCTCAAGTAGATCATCACCAAGCGCTAATATTTGATCTGCAATACACATTAAAAAATCAGCACGTTGTGCATAGCTAGTTTTACGATACTCATAAAAAGCCGATTGTGCGGCTTCGATTGCAACGTTTAATTCAGTGGCGCTGAGATTAAAAAAGCATGTAGGTAGTGGTTCATTACCAGCGGGAGAAAATGCATTAAATTCACCATTCGCTGAATCACCAACCCATTGTCCTGCTACTAAACTTTGTCCTGTTAATGTCATGTTTTGCTCCTGATTATATTACTTGAAACCCAAATGCATATGGGTCATCGTCATCGACTGTGATAGCACTTGTGCCTGTTACTCTAGACCAACCTTGAATACTTGGCAGAATAGCTGTTACGCCTGCGATTTCTGTTACCTGTTCAATACGGCCGATAAATTGGCTACCGATATAACTTTCGTGGATAAATTCTTGCCCTTGGGCCAACTGCCCTTTCGCAAAAAGCTGTGCCATACGGGCGCTAGTGCCTGTTCCACATGGTGAGCGATCAATGGCTTTGTCACCATAAAAAACAGCATTTGCGGCATGTGAATTGGCATTTTTAGGTGTGCCTGCCCATAACACATGGCTTGCACCTTGAACGGTTGGGTCAAGGGGGTGAACACATTTTATTTTTGCGTTTATGGCATCACGCACCTGCGGGCTGTACTTTAAAATTTGCCCAGCGGTTAAATGCTCAATGCCTTTGTAATTGGCTTGCGGTTCAACAATAATGTAGAAGTTACCTCCGTAGGCAATATCTACTTTAAGCTCGCCCAGTTCAGGTACTTCAATTACAATTGACTGATATGCTAAGTACGCGGGAACATTATAAATTTTTACCCACTGAACTTTACCATCGGTCATTTCATAATTGATTCGTACACGTCCAGCTGGCGTATCTAATAGCAAGGTCCCGGGCACTTTTGCATGTAATAAACCATGCTCTAAAGCAAACGTAACAATACCCATTGTGCCGTGGCCGCACATGGGCAAGCACCCTGATGTTTCAACAAATAAGATAGCGGCATCGCCGTCTTCTGTGGTAGGCGGATATAAAAATCCGCCCGACATCATATCGTGACCACGAGGCTCAAACATTAGCGCTTGGCGTATCCAATCGTGATTTTGAAAAAAGTCTTGGCGTTTCTCACTCATGCTCTGTCCGCTCAATTGCGGGTGACCACTGGTAATTAGCCTTACGGGATTGCCACAGGTATGGCCGTCAATACAAAAAAAGGTCCCTTTGAGCATAACTTAATCCAACTTTAATTTTGTTACGTCAATACCGCTTGCCATTGCTTTAGTGTAAAGCGTGGTAACAGCTGCATTTTCATCTGATGCGTTTAGCTTAATAACGCTGTGAGCAGTTTGATTATTTAGCTCATCGATCATGTTTGCGCTACTTGCAAAATGAATAGCGCCATCTTCATTAAACTGAGCCGAAAACGATCCAAAGGCCTGTTGCCAATTTACTGTCATTTTAATTACCTGATTGATGTTTATGCTTGATATAGTAGGTATATTGTATACAATAATCAATATCCTATTTCAGCATTCCTTTCTTTAGTGGCATTGAAGGGCATCTATAAAACAGCAGCAAAAACATTAAACCATTGAATCTAAACAACAATGAAGCAAAATAACAAGTATTGAAAAATCATATCTCGTAACTTAAAAAATAAATGCAATTTTGAGATAGACACAATACATCCGTCACAACAAACATATTGCATAAAGAGGTAAGCATTTTGTCTGATAATAAAACACAACATATTGGCGTGGTTGGAGCAGGTATAATCGGTATTTGTTGTGCGTTAAAATTACAACGCGCTGGCTTTACAGTTACTTTGTATGATGAAAATGGCTTAGCTCAAGGCTGCTCGAAAGGGAATGCTGGGCACTTTGCAACAGAGCAAGTATTTCCTTTAGCGCACTCATCGTTATTAAAAAAGCTGCCTATGATGCTATTAAACCCACTCGGCCCTCTTAGAATAGATTGGCGCTATGTGATCAAAGCACTACCTTGGTTTTGGCGGTTTGTTAATAACATGGCTAGCTCAACCTATAAAGCAAATACCCACGCTTTACAGGCGCTCAACCACCGTGCAATTACAGCCTACGAGACCCTGCTAGATGAATTCAAATTAAATCATTTAATAACAAAGAAAGGGAGCTTGCTCACTTTCGAAACAACGCCAGTTACACAAATACAGGCTATGTTTGAAAAATATTTATCACACGGTATCGCTGTAGAGCTGCTCAATGCTGAACAACTACAACGACTGGAACCTAATTTAGCAAAAACCATAACGCATGCATTATTTTTTAAAGAGGTAGCACACAGCGTTGATCCTCATTTATTTTGCTTAAGTTTAGCTGAGCAATTTAGAGCTTTAGGTGGGCAGTTTTGCCAACAAAAAGTGATTGAGGTTTCACCTGTTTATAGTGGCTATGAAATTAATTGCCCTGACCAAAAATTTCAAGCCGATAAAGTCATCATCGCAGCTGGTGCGTGGAGCAAATTACTGCTCAAGCCCTTAGGTTACAATGTACCTCTTGATACAGAGCGAGGCTATCATTGCATGTTATCGAGTAATTATGGTCTATCTCGTCCTGTCGCCTCTGCAGAGCGCAGTTTTATTATGACACCCATGAGCCAAGGTTTACGAATTGCTGGAACAGTAGAGTTCGCAGGTACAGAACGTAAAATGAATAATAAACGCGCTTTGGCATTATTACCCAATGCCAAAGCAATGCTCAATCATTCAGCGGTAACACTTCAACCTAGTAGCGTGTGGATGGGCTGCAGACCATCACTGCCCGATTCATTACCGGTCATAGGCGAAGCACCTAACCACACTAATTTATTTTTTGCATTTGGCCACCAGCACCTTGGATTAACTCAAGGTGCTATTACAGGTGAGCTAATAACTAGTTTGTGTTTACAACAAGTACCTAGCGTAGATATAAAACCATATTGTATCAGCCGCTTTTCATCTCAAGCTGCTTGCAGTTCACACGCCCCACTTGCACAATAGTCACACTTACGAGGAAAGCACTATGATAGCCCAAGGTATTGGTACCCATACCAAAGAACAAGCACTTGCCAGTTTATCTAATATGACTGACGATTTAACCCCGATCCAACCGCAAGAGCACCTAGAACGAATTAAAAAAGCTCAAGTATACATGCAACAAAATGGTATTGACGCCATATATCTAAACGCTGGTACAAATCTTACTTATTTTACGGGAATGCGTTGGTATGCCAGTGAAAGACTGGTGGGAGCAATTTTACCTGCACAGGGCGATGTACAATATATTGCTCCTTTTTTTGAAATTGGTTCACTCAATGGCTTTAAAGTGATTGATGGCCCAATTCATGGTTGGCAAGAACATGAAAGCCCATATCAGCTATTTGTAGATGTAATAACCGAAATGGGCATTGCAAAAGATGGCACTATTGGCATTGATGAAAGTGCACAGTTTTTTATTTTTGATGGCATTAAAAAAGCACAAAGCGGCTTAAAACTGGTTAACGCACAACCCGTAACAGCACATTGTCGTATGCACAAATCAACCAATGAACTTGCATTAATGCAACGCGCAATGGATATGACCTTAGTGGTACATAAAGCCACAGCCAGTATGCTGTATGAAGGCATTAGCACCACTGAAGTAGAAGCTTTTATTAAACAAGCGCACCAAAAAGTAGGTGCGCCAGGTAACTATTTTTGCATTGTGTTATTTGGTGTTGCTACCTCTTTTCCCCATGGCGTAAAAGACGCGCAAATTCTTAAAAAAGACGATGTGGTATTAATTGATACTGGCTGTAAAGTGCACGATTACTTATCTGATATCACCCGCACTTATGTGTTTGGCGAAGCAAGTGATCGCCAGCGCCAATTTTGGGATTATGAAAAAGCGGCACAAATAGCTGGATTTAATGCAGCAAAAATAGGCCAAACATGTCAAGACGTAGATGCTGGAGCTCGTAATTATTTAGCTGAGCAAGGCCTTGGTCCTGAATATCAAACGCCAGGGTGCCCACACCGTACCGGCCACGGCATTGGCTTAGACATTCACGAGTGGCCTTATTTAGTCGGCGGCGATAAAACCCCTCTGGCCACCGGTATGTGCTTCAGTAACGAACCCATGCTCGTTGTACCAAATGAGTTTGGTATAAGATTAGAAGATCACTTTTATATGACCGACAACGGGCCAAAGTGGTTTACTGAGCCATCCCATAGTATCGACGACCCATTTAAATCAACCAGTTAACTTATAACACTCTCTGCTGCATGTATACGAAAACCATGCAGCCACTGGCACTACTCACTTCACTTAGCTTGTTTTTGAGTAATTAATAATAAATTTGCAACATTCCATCAGAGATTAGGCGCCTCTTGCTGTTCACCATATAGGTAGTGTTTTGTACTGCTATTACAGTGAACTGCTTGAGGTAAATAAGTGTATGAAATCACGTACTTTACCAAAGCGAAGCATTATGCTTCTGGCATAAACCTCCCACTTAGGCAAAACGTGGGATGTATTTTATAAGGTAAGCGTAGGTCAGCTGGTTAACCATTTTCCGCGCTAGAGACTTGGTAAATTAATGCTCATTTGTTTGGCCCTTATTCAGGTCTTACTACGGGTACTATTTCTTTTACTGCGACACCTTACGACCAAGCTGCGCCAATAAATACACAACAACAGGACGTTGCAATCACGCCTTATGAAGATAAGAAATACGAGTTTGGGTTAACCCCTACCTCTGAAGCAATGTTAATCACGATCACGGCACGATTAGATGTAGACGGAGAAGAAATTCGCATCATCAAAAAGCAACCAATATAACCTTTTGAAGACAAAAGTAGTGTAAAAACCTTTCAAAAAAATCAATGCCGACCAGTGAGCAAGCTGATCGGCATTTTTCAGTTTAAGTGTTATTCCATAGATAGTGTGAATAAACTTTTCCAATAAAAGTAATCATTAATAGGGCGAGTAATTAACGACATCCACTACTGTTATAGTCAACGACTAAACTAACACCATTACTTGAGCCTGATACCTTTAAGTAACCCCAATATTGGCTTGAATTAGCAATATAAATACACTCGTCGTTACCACTATTATTTGACTCAGCCAATTCGTTATTGCCATTAGGCCACGAGCTCTCGGCATAGCTAAGGCTTATATCGCCACTGCCATTGGCCGTGGTGATTGTAATCCCACTTTGACTTTGCACATCAGCAAGACTAAACCACATCGGACCGCTGTTACCTAAACAAACCGCTTCGCCATCATTTAAACGACCGTTGCTACGACTGCCTTGTGTGGCACATACATCGGGCACATTGGAAGTGGCTGGCATATAAGACGCTGTTAATTGCACATTTTCAAATGCATTATATCCATATAACATAACCTGATAAGTACCAACTTGTACTGGGTCAATGGCGCACTGCTCTTCGTTACCACCAATATAAGGACGACAATCGTAAACGGTCTCTGTTGGTGCCGCTTCATAGCTTACATACAGGTCAGCATCTCCTTCTCCTCCAGTAATTGTAAATACTAGTTCACTGGCACCTTGCGGAACGGCAAAAGTAAAGTATTGCTGCTCATTTTGCGCGCCGTTAGTCTGAACTGTTTGATTATTTTGCAATATGTTATCACCGACACTACTATCTTTTTCGATGGTCGCTGTCGTGATAGCTGATTGACTTGCTCCTTGATTGTCAGTAACTATCAAACTTACGTTGTACTCCCCTTCACTGATATACCTGTGAAGTGGATTAGCCTGATTCGAGCTACTGCCATCACCAAAGTTCCATTGATAACTTACAATTGAGCCATCGCTATCAATACTGCCATTGCTGGTAAAACTGACGTCATTATTTTGCACGCCATAATATGGGCCGTTGATTTGAACTGTCGGCGGAATATTTGAAGGCGCGCCAGCAACTAAATCATCGCACCATTGTACAAATTCACTTTCGTAACTACTTTTCCACTGTTCTGTTTTTGCTTTGTAGGCAATCCAATCACCCACTCTGGTATGGGCAAGCATAGTATTAATTTCATCATAATGGCGTTCAAACATAAACCTAACAGCTAGGTAACCCCAACGATAGATTCGGTCTTGATCAAAACCATCATAAGTAGTGGAAAAGATTTGTGCTAGGGTAAAACGTGAGCCATCACTAATGGTTTCTTTTGCTGCGTCATTATCATTTAAATTAGCAATGTATTCAGCAACCCCTTCCGACCACCAAACAACATCTTCTGTAGGAGAGTTAAAGTCGCCATACAGATCAAATCGCCCATCGAGATAGTGCACATATTCGTGCTCTAAATTCCAAACGAAATGCTCTGCATTTGCATAATTTGCTTCATAAGCAATAAAGTTTGCTTGGTTGCCAACAACGGATGGATCACCTTCTAAATACATGCCACCATTATTGGTATTAATACCAAAAATGACCCCCGCATATTTACCGTAATCGTCGCTACTATCGAAAATATTCACTTGTAAAAAGCTATTATTATCATCAGCTACGGGGGTGTTATTAGTGGCAAGTTTAGTATGGAATAGCCCTTCCTCAGCACCCATTGCATCACACGCGGCGGCATGTTGCGCAACAGTCATATTTTGCGAACGAATTTTAATCGTGCTACTGCAACTATAGCTTTGTGGCAGTGCTTGACCTATCAGGTTATCTACAAACCCACAAATACCATAATCATTACAATCTGCGTAATAACTAACCGAGTCAGCTGCCGCAAGCCAAACCGCATCACCATAACCAAAGCTAGTATACGTTGAAAAAATAGCATTTAGACCAGTATCTACAGCACTTTGAATCGGTGTATCTGAGTATTGCTTTAACCGAGCAAGTTCACTTGCTGCATTAACAATAAGGTACTGTGCGTCTGATCCAATCATCCATTGTTTTTGAGTAAACGCACTGAGCCTTGTTACTAAATCAGTGTCTTTGCCCACTGCCGTAACAAATTCATCATTCCATTGACCACGATATAACAAGGTAAAAATACCATTCACTGCACTTCGTACATTCCACTTAGCGCCGTAGCTTTCATTAAAACGGCTCAACCATTGTTTTACCACTTCAAGGTAACGATGCTGTTGCTCTGAGCTGTCCATTGTGATGATTACTTCGTTTAACGTTTTAGCATGACCGTCGTTATCGTCGTAAAAATGACTATTGGCAACAAATGCATCAACCGCCCCCACAACTGCGGTGGTGACCCACGTTGCAAAACTAACATTGTCGTTATAAAACTCAGCGTAAAAACCAGTTCGTAGGTATAAAAATAACGCTTCCAACTCTACATTTCCGCCGCCAGCATAAGTCAGTGAAAGTGCCTTAGCATGATTTGCAACAGCAAACATTTTATCAGACGTAAACACCTGACTTTGTGTTAAAGCAGAGGCACTAAACAACTCATTAATACATTGTGTACCTTGGTTTTGAATTTCTGTAATAATACTTGATGTGCTCGCGTTTGCTAATGCATTCAAATCACACGTAACGGCGACTGCTTGCATCGTCATCACACGCGCATTAAAAAGTTTTTGCTGGCTTTGCATTTTTGCAATCGGTGCTTTTTCATTATGATTTTGTTCAACGCCATGATGATGTAAACGCTCTACAACGGCTGTCTGAGGTATAAATGTTCGCTCCTCCACCTTGTCAGCCAATGCCATTGAACTCATACCTAATATCGGTAACGTCAAAATCAGTGTGTTAATTTTCATATTATACCTTCGATGATTAGTATGTTCTTAATCCAGAACTGGTTATTGAGATACAATTTGTAACACCTCATTATCATTGTATACAATATATTTTATATAACATTAACGAATATTGATATATTAGTTTTGAGAAAACGGTTTCAACCAATTCTTTTGTATTGATTTTTACTTACTTCAAACTCTATTTAATTTAGTGAAGCTGAATATCACTCCCTCAAAGGTTACCCCATAGGGGTGGGTCAGTTTGGTACACTAAACTCTCGCAATATTTAAAAGAGCGTCTTACAACGACTCTTTTAAATAATTAGCACTTTGATTTAAAGCCAGATATGGTAATTTACTCTTTCAACCAGCATCCTCCCTTGAGTAGGTTATATGAATACAAAAAACCGTTGGACATTAAAAAGTATTGCCAAAGAGTTAGGTGTGTCTAATGCTACGGTTTCAAATGCGTTTAATCGCCCTGATCAACTCTCGGCTAAACGACGCGAAGCCATACTTAAAGCTTGCAAAGAGCTCGGTTATTATGGCCCTAATAAAGCGGCGCAATCTCTGCGAAGTGGCACGTTTAATATTGTTGCTTTAGTGCTACCAGATAGCGTGGAATATATGGTGTCAGACCCTGTCGCCAGTAGCTTTATGCGTGGTGTAACCTCAGTGCTTGAAAAAAACGGCATTAATGTTTTATTGTTTTCAGGCAATAACGAAAACCTTAATAACGTTGTTGATTTTGTTGATGGGTTTATTTGTTATGGGCGCCCGCGAAACAAAGCACTGGTAGAGCAACTAAAAACAGTACAAAAACATGTGGTTACTGTGGATTTTGATATTGCCCGCAACGCATCAATTAATATAAATAACGAACAAGCCAGTTACGAAATAGCCAAACATGTTTTGCACAGTGCAACTGATAACGTGGCAATATTAGGCTTGAGATTACTCGATGAAAATGTATTGTGCCGAGTTTACGAACATCATGAGTTTGAAACGGGTCAATCTATTTCTCACCAACGCTTACGAGGTTATCAGCGTGCGTTAAATAAAGCGAATGTAACGGTAGCCGACGACCGCATTTGGAATATTCCTGAAAGTAGCGAGCGTTTTGCCAGCATAGCTGCAAAAGAAGTATTAAACGCCTCACCACGCCCTGATGTGATCATATGTATGAGTGATTTAATTGCCCTCGCCACCATGCGAGAAGCAATAAAACAAGGGATAAAAATAGGGAGTGAGCTACGTATTGTTGGATTTGATGGCATAGAAGAAGCAGCCCGTTTTGTGCCTCGCCTTACGACTATTCATCAAAATAGCCAAGAAAAAGGTGTAATAGCTGCTAACTTATTTATTTCTAAAGAAGAAAAACAACACGAAGTAGGTTACGCACTAAATATTGGTGCAAGTAGCTGAGCGCTGTTAGTAGCGCAGATAAAAAAGCCAAGCTTAAGTTGCTTGGCTTTTTGGTTTTCAACAAATAAAGCTATTTAAACTAATAAACTTTGTAAGTTTAAAGTGTTTTCTTGAGAACCATTAACCTGCGTAATAAGTGCAGTACGACTAGCAAAATCAATACTCAAAGAAATTGATTGTTGCTCAAGCTTCCACATTAAACAACATACACTTGCGCCACCTTGAGCAGTAAATTCACCAGCAAATGCAGGATGCTCATTACGTATTTTAATTAATGCTATTAATCCTTTTACTACCGGCTTATTTAGCGCTTCATCTATTTTAGCGGCATCTAGATAAGGGCGATTAATATCACGACCAACGTTCGTTTTCGCCAGAAGCTCCATATCATTTTTACAAGCAAATAAACCACCGTAATATACTTGTGGTACACCCGGTGCAAAAAATTGAATGGCGCGAGATAATAAGTAATCAAAATCATTTGCGCCCAGTGCATCGTAATACGTACAGTTAACTTGATATAGGTCGACATTACTTGCAGCTGCACCTGTTGCTTTACGGCTCTGGTTATTGCTGTTGGCATGCATGGTTTCTACTAAATTATCTATTTGAGATGCGTTTAACAGCCCTGGTTTATCGCCCATTGGACCCGCGTCAATAATGCCAATACCATCATGGGTGTCTAGCACCGTTAAACAGTTGCGCGGTGAAATTTGTAACCACTTAAGCAGTGCGTCTACATCATTATTAAATAAGCTGTGTAAAATAAGCGGGGGTAAAGCAAAGTCGTATACCATGTTTACGCGCTTAGCCACGTCAACTTGAGTTTGATAATGGCTATGAATTTCAGCAATGGTTTCCATGCCTAAATCATTTGCCTGCTTTGAGAGTTTATCTAAATAGGCAAATGTTTCATCGAGCATAAAACAGTTAGTACCTGCTTGCTTAATGGCGTAACCCGCTGCATCTAAACGAATAATGTTTACGTTGTTAGCAGAAAATTTAGTAAGTACGTTATTTAAATAGGCAATGCCCGCTTCTACTTTTACATTTATATCAATTTGGTTGTCGGTAAAGGTGGTCCAAAAATCATACGTTTGACCATCACCGCATTTCATTGGTGTAAAACAGCTTCCAGGCCGTGGACGGTAAATGGCTTGTTGTTCTTGGTTGCTCATGCCATTAGGGAATACGTCTTCTTTAGTTAAAAATAAATCCCAAAATTCAGAGGCTTTGCCTTTGGCCAGCACATCCTGAAATTGAAACGATTGCGCCGATACATGGTTTACTATTAAGTCGGCCATTAAATCATGGTCTTTTCCAAGTGCTTGAATATCTGACCAAGTTCCTATTCGGGCATCAACTTCACTGTGATCAATTGGGTCAAAACCTGCATCGCTACCATCTATTGGGTTATAAAATGGTAATAAGTGTACCCCTGCAAAAACGTCTTTAAGTGGACCCTTTAGAAGTGCTGTTAATGCGTTTATATCTTTACCGGTGATTCGATCAGCATATGTGATCAATTGAACTTTATTCTTCATCATGTGTGATTACCAAGTTGAAACTTAATCGATTAAGATATATCTTTAACTAGCAAGTAAGAATTTACAAGTAATTTTTAAATATTTTACATACAAATATCGTGGCTCGATTAATACTACAATAAGTTACTGACAACTTAATGTGTGTTACCAAGCATTTAACGAGGAAAAGCAAATGACAAAATCACACACACACGTAAGCAGCGATCCGTTGCAACAAATTCGTTGGCTCACATACATGATGTTTTTTATGTTTGCCATGACCTCTGACGCCGTTGGCATGATCATTCCCGAACTCATAAGCGATTTTGGTTTAAGTATGACCCAAGCCAGTGCGTTTCATTATGCGCCTATGGCCATGATTGCAATAAGTGGATTATTTCTAGGCTTTTTAGCCGATAGTCTTGGCCGTAAAAAAACGATTATGCTTGGATTATTAATATTCTCTGCAAGTTGTTTTTTGTTTGCGATTAGTAGCAGCTTTATATTTTTTGTTTTTTTACTGTGCTGTATTGGCCTCGCCATTGGTTTATTTAAAACCGGTGCATTGGCGCTTTTAGGTGATATTTCTAATAGCAACGAAGAGCACACCAAAACCATGAATAAAGTAGAAGGCTTTTTTGGCATTGGTGCCATTGTTGGCCCTGCTTTAGTTGGCGTGCTGCTGGTTCAAAATGTAAGTTGGACTTACCTTTACATCATTGCTGGCATTATGTGTTTGATTTTGGCATTGCTTGCTTGGCGTGCCGATTACCCTGCTGTGGTAAAAAATACAGATAAGCCAGCCTCACTAAAAACGACTATGAAAATGGTTAAAAACCCTTATGCACTGGGTTTTTCACTTGCAATTGCTTTATATGTTGCCACCGAAGTTGCCATATACGTGTGGATGCCTACTCTACTAAAAGATTACACTGGCTCATGGCCGCTGCTGGCCACTTACGCACTCACAATCTTTTTTGTGTTACGTGCTGCAGGGCGTTTTATTGCGGTATGGTTACTGAATAGGTTTAGTTGGCAAGGAGTTATGGCTTACTTAAGCTTTGGCATTGCGCTGTGTTACGTTGGCACTCTATATGGCGGCGTTGATTGGGCTGTGGCTTTATTACCTCTTTCAGGTTTATTTATGTCGATGGTTTACCCTACTTTAAATTCTAAGGGAATATCGTGTTTTCCTGTTCATCAACACGGCGCAGTAGCCGGTGTTATATTATTTTTTACCGCACTGTCAGCCGCTTTAGCACCTTTATTTATGGGTATGATCAGTGATTACTTTGGACACGTGCGCTACGGATTTTATTTAGCCACGGGTTTTGCAGTTATATTATTTTTAGCTATGCTGTTTAATTATATTCGTGACCCATCAGCAACTGCATTAGAGCAAAACAACCTAGTCGCTGAGTAAATAAACAACTTTAATGCTATAAAAACATTTTAAAAATCAATGTTTGAATAAAAAAACAGCAAATAATTAACAAAATAATTTGCTTATTGTAAAAACTTTGTTATTTTTACTTAATCGATTAAGTAAAAATAACAACTTCCCTTTGGGTTTAAAACGAGGCGTTCACATGACAACACACAACACACCTTTATATTTGATCAGTGCTTTAGCGCTCGCCGTTAGCCAAGGCGTTAATGCACAAAAACAAGAGCAAAATACACAAGCGCAAGCTAACAAAGGGCTAGAAACAATTGTTGTTACCGGTGTTCCCCGCCGTACAACAATAATGGCGTCAAGTTCTTCTGTGAGCAGTGTTTCACTTGAGCAAGTTGAGGTGTCTACGCCTCGCTCTACCGCAGAGGCATTTAGAATCATTCCTGGGGTGCGCTCAGAATCAACCGGCGGTGAAGGTAATGCCAACATTGCAGTACGTGGTTTACCGGTTGCCTCTGGTGGTGCTAAATTTTTACAGCTTCAAGAAGATGGCTTACCTGTTTTACAATATGGCGATATTGCATTTGGTAACGCTGACATTTTTATGCGCTTAGATAACACAGTGCAAACCATTGAATCTATTCGCGGTGGCTCAGCCTCTACCGCAGCAAGTAATGCACCGGGTGGCATAATTAATTTCATTTCAAAAAATGGCGAAAACGAATCGGGCAGCGTATCAACTACACTTGGCCTAGATTACGATACTATTCGAACTGACTTTGAATATGGCACATATTTAAATGACACTGTACGCTTTCATGTTGGTGGTTTTGTACGTCAAGGTGAAGGCCCACGTGAAACAGGTTACACATCAAATAAAGGTGGGCAAATTAAAGCCAACCTGACCAAAGATTTTGAAAATGGATACGTGCGTCTTTATTACAAACATTTAGATGATAAAAGTGTTGGCTACTTACCTATGCCAATGTATGCAAATGGAGACTCAATTCCTGGGTTTGACGCACAATCAGATACCCCGCATTCAGCATTATTTACTAAAACAGTGCGCTTAAACGGCGAAAATCAAATAAGTAACGGCGATATTCGCGATGGTATGAATCCGCAAGTTGACTCAATTGGTTTTGAGGCTGTATTTGATTTAGACAACGATTGGCGTATTGAAAACCGTTTTCGTAAATCATCTGTAAGCGGTAATTTTAATTCGTTGATCCCCGCTGAAGTTGGCGATGCATCAGCTATAGCGCAAAGTATTGGTGGTGTGGGTGCAACGCTTAGTAATGCGACCACAGGTGCTGCATTTAACGATGATTTAGCAATGCGTATTCATACGTTTGATGTAACTATGAACGACTTTGACTCAATTGTTAACGACTTCAAACTGACTAAATCGCTAAGCGATGATACTAGCGTTACTTTTGGCTATTATGCGTCAACCCAAAATATTGCCATGTCGTGGTTATGGAATTCCTACCTAATGGAGCTCAAAGGTGATAACGCAGCGCTGTTAAATGTAACAGCCGCCGATGGGACTGAATTCTCTGAAAATGGCTTATACGCTTATGGCACGCCTTTTTGGGGTAACTGTTGCCAACGCGATTACGACACAGAATACGACACTCGTGCACCCTATATTGCATTTTCAACTAAGGTGGGTGACGTAAGTATTGATGCTAGTGCCCGTTATGACAGCGGTGAAGCGCGTGGTAACTATGCAGGCGCGGTTACCTCAACCGTTGATATGAATCGCGACGGTGTGATTTCTGTTCCTGAACAAAATGTTGCAGGTATTGACCTTGCAAATGCCAGCCCTGTTAATTACGACTGGGATTACGCATCATATTCAATTGGTGCCAATTACCAAATTGACTCAAGCCTTGCAACGTTTGCACGATTGAGCAAAGGCGGTCGCGCCAATGCTGACCGACTTTTATTTGGTAAAGTTCGCGCCGATGGCTCAGTAGCCGATGAAGATGCCGTTGATGAAGTAAACCAGTATGAGTTTGGTATTAAAAAGCGCTTTGATTCACTGTCAGTTTTTGCCACGGCATTTTATGCACAAACTGAAGAGCAAAACTTTGAAGCGACATCACAAACCTTTTTTGACCGCGAATATGAAGCAAAAGGAATTGAGGTTGAATCAACCTACTTTATTGATGCATGGGATTTTCGTGGTAATTTAACGTGGACAGACGCTGAGATTGCAAAAGATGCACTTACCCCAGAAGTGGTTGGTAATACGCCTCGTCGCCAAGCTGATTTAATTTACTCATTAATGGCACGTTACACTTATGAAAAAGGCTCTGCAGGCCTAAGCTTTATTGGTACTACCGATGCCTATGCTCAAGATAATAACGATCTTAAGTTTGATGGTTACACTCAAGTAAATGGCTTTGTAAGCTACGATTTATCAGAAAACCTTAATATTGCGTTAAACGTAAATAACCTATTCGATACGGTAGGTATTACTGAAGCAGAAGAAGGCTCAATACCTGATAACAACATTATACGCGCACGTGCTATTAATGGCCGTACAACGTCATTGACGTTTAAATACGCGTTTAACTAACCAACTTTAGTGTAACAATTGCTGAAGCTATGTTTGTTCAGCGATTGTTACACTAGTTTTAATAATTCTCCCTTGAATTTTGACCTAGCCATGCTAGGTTTTTTAGGATTTACACTATGACCAAATTACTTAGCCTTGGTGAACTGCTTATTGATATGCTGCCTCAAGACTCTCAAAACAGTGCTTATTTGCCCATTCCAGGAGGTGCTCCAGCTAATGTGGCAGTAGGTTACGCAAAGCTCGGCGGCAAAGCTGCGTTTTGTGGCGGTATGGGAGATGACTATTTTGCTAAACAATTAACTAATGCGCTTGAGCAATATAACGTAGATACTGAGTATTTATTTACC
The DNA here is from genome assembly GCF_013394125.1 of Pseudoalteromonas sp. Scap25. Classification (GTDB taxonomy): domain Bacteria; phylum Pseudomonadota; class Gammaproteobacteria; order Enterobacterales; family Alteromonadaceae; genus Pseudoalteromonas. Next base: position 64,543 of record NZ_CP041328.1, read on the forward strand.
ATAGAAGGCGCGCAAACAGCTATGGTTATTGTCAGCTTAGATGAAAACGGCGAACGCAGCTTTAACTTTTATCGTCATCAAACAGCCGATTTACTGTTAACGAGTGAGCACTTAAAGCTTATTAATTGGGATGAATTGAGTACCCTACACTTTTGTTCAAACACCTTAACCAATACAGCTATAGCAAAAACCACTGTGTGTGCTTTAAAGCAAGCTAAAAACAACCAAAAAATCGTTAGCTTTGATGTAAATTTACGCTACAGTTTATGGCAAAATAGCAATGACATTGAGCAAAACGTGCATGCATGCTACGCGTATTGCGATATTGTTAAGCTCTCACGTGATGAGTTAAATTTTTTAGCAACACAACGCCAACAATCAGCTGATGCCTACTTACAATCACTGCTTGATTTAGGCGTCAAGCTGGTGTTTTTAACCGATGGTCCGGCACCAGCGACTGTTTACCATAGCGCTTTTACTCTCAGTGAAGCAGCCCCAACAATTACCGCTGTAGATACCACCAGCGCTGGTGATGCTTTTATTGCTGGCGTACTATACTACTTAAACCATAGCGATAATGCAGTGCCACTTACTGATAAGCTAAATGATGAGTCAATAGTAAAAAAAGCGCTTCACTTTGGTCTTCGCTGTGGCTCAAAAGCTTGCTTATCTAAAGGCGCTTTTCCTGCGCTTCCCACGCAGCAAACACTTTCGCAATAAACCAAGATACTTACAAAAAAGGCCACTGTTGGCCTTTTTTGCTAAGCGTCTAAATTATTGGTTTTTAGCCATTCTAAAGCGGCAGTAGCATTTTCAAAGTATTGTATTTCACCCGACATAAACCAACTGCCTAACTTAGCTATGGTTGATTGCCACTCTTTGTTACCGTAAATCGCTATTTTTTTAAATTCTTTGTTGTGTTTCAAGCCAAGCTTTAAATCGTCCCAAGCAGCACGAAGCTCCCAACCATCTAACTCAGTGCCATCTATCAATACGTTAACAATAGGATGCTTAACTTCGCCTAGCGCTGAATCGATCATTGGGGTGATCACTTCATAATCTTTGTGAGTTAAGGTACCAATTGCCTTAAGTGTTAAGAAAAACTCACAGCCTGAGCGCTCAATACCAATCGATAAACCATGTGTTAAATTAACCATAACTCAACCCTTGAATGAAAAGAGCTTTGATTATAGGCAACAGTTAAAAATTATCATATGAAGCAGGTCAAAAAACAGCCAGTTAATGCCGATTTATCCTTTGAGCTAATTATGTTTCTTTAACCGATTAACTTGGTTTTTTACATCGTTTAAATAGCCGGTTTTTATCCATACTCTTGCGCCATTGTTACCCGCTGTGGCGTTAATTTCACTATTAACAGGCACTCTAAGCCAACTGTGTTTTTCAAGTGTGTCGTTATGCTCTTGTAAAGTGCCATCCAAAACCAACAACTCAGCACCACCACTTACCGTGAGCGTTAAAGATTGATTAGCATTAAACTGTACAATACTCACTGTTTCATACGTATCTTGATATAACAAAATGGCATTTAGGTCATTAAAATCGGGGGTTTTCTGCCCTTGCATATGCTGTGTGAGAATACGAACATGCTGGCGATCTTCTGGCTGAAACTGCCACAGTTTTACAAATATAATGCAACCATCTTTTGAGCCTGGGGTATGTTTTGATTGCGGAGGATTACGAATATAGGTACCTTTTGGGAAATCGCCATGCTCATCTTGAAATACCCCATCGAGCACTAAAAACTCCTCGCCCCCAGTATGAGTATGTGGGCTAAAGTGGCTGTTTGGCGCATAGCGTACAATACTAGTGGCTCGAGCAATTTCCTCACCCACTCTGTCAAGTGGACGTCTATCAACACCCAGCATGGGCGAAGCTATCCATTCAAGTGACTCGCTATGTACTACGACACGTTGACTAAAGTCGGCAGCAATTTTCATAGTTGGCTCCAAATTATTAATTTATAGCAGCAATACTTTGACGCTGAGCGACCTTTTGTTGCCATGCAATTAAGTGCGTGAGTTCAGTAGGAATAGCAATTTGTGCAAAGCCTGCAAACACAAGTCCTGCGTATAAGGTAATATCTGCAAAACTAAATTGTTCACCTGCCACATAAGTTGAGTTTGCTAATACGCTATTAAAATAAACCAAGCCTTGCTGTGCTTTTTCAGCTTGCTTTTCACCCCATGCAACATTTTGATAGGTTTCAAGTTTAGGTCCTAATCCATCAGTAGCATGATGAAAGTAAGTGGCAATTGCATCAAGTACCATCGACTCAGCACGTTTTTGCATCATATTAATTACTGCGCGTTCTTTTGCCTCAACACCAGTTAATGAAGGGCCTGCAAAAGCGGTATCAATGTATTGTGTAATTGCAGTGCACTCGGCAATAAAAGTACCATCATCAAGCTCTAGTACAGGTACACCTGCCAACGGATTCTTTGCCAAGAAAGCCTCACTGCGGTGCTCCCCATTTAATAAATCAACAGCAACAAACTCTACTTTATCAGTCGCATTTTTTTCAGCAAGTGCAATACGAACCCGTAACGGGTTAGGGAAATTTTCTACGTCATAAATTTTCATAATTATCTCTTATATTTTTAACAACAACCTAGGGTCTGTTGACCTTTGCGGATTATAATTTGTTCAAACTAGGGGCGGTTTAATCGCGGCGCGAGATTTGTAACCTAGTGGGCTAAGTAAAAACCGAGCAACAAAGAGTAAATCGCCCTTAGGCAGAACCCTTCGGGCAGCGCCTGTTTGGTATTGATGCTGCGTTATCGCCTATTTATGGGGAACAACCACACCACATAGGCACTGCCTTGCCTAAATGCCAAACAGACTGCTGCAAATTTAACCTTGAAAGGTCGACAGACCCTAAGTTAATATTAGCAAACCAAACCTACCTACTGATAGGTAATTTATAGCAAGCGCTTAGTGTTTGCAAACTAAAAATAAAAGAGCTTGAAAATAACTACCTACTGGTTGATAATTTTTTCAGATAACAGCAAGGAAATATCAAAATGAGTAAAAAAGCAGCCCTGCTACAAGCCGCAGAAAATAAAGTGCGACTGGGTGGTTATAGCAACTTTAGCTTTAGAGAACTTGCTACTGAAATAGGTATAAAAAGTGCCAGTGTACATTATCACTTTCCAACCAAAGCTGATTTAGGCGCTGAACTCGCGCATCAATACACCGATGCCTTTATTGCAGTACTTGGCGATCCGAATGCACATAAAGCAAACGGTAAAAATCCCATCGATATTTACACTCAGTTATTTAGAAATGCGCTCGTGATAGACAAAAAGATGTGTTTATGTGGCTTACTCGGTGCAGAAAGCGACAGCCTACCCGATAAAGTTCGCGTTGAAGTTCAGCGGTTTTTTAATAAAAACTTAGCCTGGTTAACTCAAGCACATCAAATAAATGGAGAGCTTAATCCTGCTCGGGCGGCAATACAAACAGTGAGCTTATTAGAAGGGGCAATGATTATTAGTAAAACCCTAGATGATATTAGCTACTTCGAACAAGCTACTTTTTAAATGCTTATATAAAAAAGCGAGCTTCAATAAAGCTCGCTTTTTACATTAATAACTATGTAGTTTTAAGCTGGATGCACTTTATGTTTTGAGTGCACAAAAGCTAATGCAATAAAGCCTATTACCGCTACCACTACACCAATAGGCTTACCTAAGTCACTTGATAAGTTTAACCCAATTGCCGCAGTCATAATGTAAGATAAGGTCACTGCGGTTGCGATCACGGCGGGTATACTAGTGATCCAATGGAATGTACCACGGTCAAATAGGTACTTGGTCGCAAGCCACAACACACTGGTAGAAAGCAGCATATTTGAAAACGCAAAATAACGCCAAATAACAGAGAAGTCGAGCTTAGTCATAAAGTAAGCAATGGTTAAAATTGGCAGTGCTAACAACAAACGATTACGTAAACTTTGCGGAATACTAAACGCATCAACCACCGTTAAGCGCAGTGAACGGAACGCCGTATCACCTGAGGTGATAGGGAAAACAGCAACAGCAATAATAGCCATTATACCACCAAATACACCTAAGTAGCTGTTTGCAATATGGTTAACCACTAAGCCTGGACCGCCTAAATCAAGCATCGATTTTAAACCAGCGTACCCTTCTGGGAAGGCAGCAATACCAGCAAGCGCCCAAACACAACCTACAATACCTTCGCACATCATCGCTCCATAATAAACCGGGCGTACATATTTTTCGTTAGTTAAACAACGAGCAATAATAGGTGCTTGCGTTGAGTGAAAACCACTAATAGCACCACAAGTAATGGTGATAAATAGCAACGGCCAAGTAGGCAGTCCATCAGGATTTGGGGCTAAAAAGTCGTGAGCATGATCGGCTTCAAAATACGCTAAAAAGTCGCCAGCTACTGGTAAATGGGGTGCGTTGATTAACAGTGAGACTGCGATAGCAACTGTCATTACAATCATTAACAAGCCAAAAATAGGGTAAAACTTAGTGATGATTTTATCGATTGGTAATAACGTGGCTAAAAAGTAGTAAGCTAAAATAGCGAGAACCCAAAATGTATTACTAGCAAAAATGGTGCCTTCAAATGCATCTAAGTTACTCAATAATCCTGCTGGGCTCATAATAAACACTACACCAACAAAAAATAACAACATAGCAGTAAATATAAGCATAAAGCCTTTAAATACTACGTTGTAATAATGGCCTGCAATTTCAGGTAAACTTTTACCGTCTTCTTTAATACTCATTACGCCAGAGAAAAAGTCGTGTACAGCTCCACCTAAAACGTTACCAAGTACAATCCAAACCAGCGCTACTGGACCATACAAGGCGCCAAGTATAGGACCAAATATGGGGCCTACTCCTGCAATATTCAAAAACTGAATTAAAAATGCACGAACAGGGTGAATAGCAACATAGTCAACACCTTCGCTAAAATGCTTTTGCGGAGTGTCTACGGTTGAATCTAAACCCGCTTGTTTTGCAACAAACGGGCTATAAAACTTATAGCCTAATATTAAAATAGTCAGGCAAATAAAAAAGATGATCATAAAGCACGCTTCTCTTTTTGTATGTGTTTATAGAACGCTATTTTGCGCCCCACTTTTTAAATAACAATTGAACGTAGCATATGAAAAAGTAGCCAACAATGAGACGTTTGGCTAATGCGCTCACAAAATCAATTTTATTCGAAAAAATAAAACTAATTAACAGCATTCGTTACTCATGGAAACAGATGGAAAGCACTAAAAGTACTTATATTGCGACTAAAATCTATAAGCCAATTTGCAACAATAGCTACACCTGAGTGATTAATTAGCCTACGATAAACATTATTACTACTTTAAATTTACTTGCCTTTGCCGTACATGGCTTTGCCAAAAAACAAGGATGCCCTCAATGACACAGTTTACTACGCCCGATTTATACGATGAACATCGCGACCATGTGCAAGTTGCTGACAGTGGCTTGCAACACTTTGGTAATAAAACTTACTTTTATGGTCAAGTAGTGACCGTCACCTGCCCTAACGACAACTCGTTTGCTGGTAACATACTGCATGAAAACGGTGAGGGAAAAGTATTGGTTGTTGATGGTTTTGCCAGTAAACGTTTTGCCTTTATTGGCGATATGATTGCAGAGCGCGCACTAAAAAATGGCTGGCACGGCATAGTTATTAATGGTTGCTGTCGCGATATTGAAATTCTTGCCACACTTGATTTACCTGTAATGGCGCTAGGCGCAACCCCGCGCTGCACCACTAAGCGCGGCTTAGGCGCTAAAGATCACCCGGTTAATATGTTAAACACCACAATTAATACTGGTGATTGGGCATATGCTGATGTAAACGGCTTAATAATTAGCTCTAAAGCGTTGTTTTAACCCCTCGTAATAGTCGTTAACAAAAAAAGCAGCTCGAAAGCTGCTTTTTTAATTTATATGGTTTTTTAAAACCCAAATTCTCAGGTTAAAATTAAAGTGCTAACCATACATCGGTTGAACCAGGTTCGTTCCCTTGAGTCCACCATTTAGCTTGGTACTTATTACCTTGATAAGAAACTTCATCACCACTGTTATAGATAGCCGTTGGCTGCCAAACTGCGACACCCGTACCATCTGTAGGTTGTGTTGTTGCTTCCCATGCACCACCTAAATCAGGACGCTCGCCTTGAGTCCACCACTTTGCTTTATATTCAACGCCGTTATAAGTAACGACATCACCACCAACGTATGCAACACTCGCATCCCAGCTTCCTGTAGGTGGATTTGTAGTATCAACGTTTGTAACTGTTACGCTAAAGCTTTGCGTTGTGGTTAATGCACCATCACTAACTGCAACAGACACGGTGAAATCTGTATCGGTATCTACAGCGCCTGCCTCAAGACTTATATTTGAACCGCTACCCACTAACGTTAAACCAGCAGGTACTGTCCACGAATACGTAAGGGTGTCGTTTTGAGCATCATCAGCCACTACAGCTACACTTGCTGATGCGCCCTCTTCAACGCTGATATTAGCGATAGCATCAACACTCGGTGCTGTGTTTTCACCCCCTGATGTTGGCGCAATAACATTAACAACAACATCACGATTAACGGTTGCTTTACCATCTGATACCGCAACGGTTGCCACATACTGCGTATCTGCAGTCACTGTTGGCGCTGTAATGACTAATGATGCACTATTTTGTCCAGATACCACCAGTGCGCTATCAACATTCCAGCTAAAGCTAAGTGGATCGTTATCTGCATCAGTTGCAGAAGCTGTTACTGTAATACTCTCGCCTGAATTAACAGATACAGATGCAGATACTGAAACAACTGGCTTTTTATTTGTTGGCGGAGCAACTACTCCTCCTAAACCATCATGCATAGCATTAAGAATATCACCATTATCCGCATCTATTTCCCAAGCAAATAAACCACCTAAATTATACTGATTAACATACGCTCCTTTAGCCAGTACTGACTTACGGCTATCATAAGTAATTAGTTTACCGGTTGAACGATTCCATACATAAGCGGCCTGTGCTTGCTCATCATAACCCACTTCAAAACCATTAATACCTGTGCCCGCAGCACCAATCATATTGGCTTTAACGCCCTTGTAATCAATAACCCCATCTTCCCATACGCCTTGTGCCGTAGAGCCTTTTAATGGGCCATTACCAGGGGCGGTCATTGGGTTACCATCAATCGCTGCATTTTGCGGGTAAACACCTTCCCAACCACGACCATACATAGCTGTGCCCACGACGATTTTTTTCGATGGTACATTTTGCGCAAGTAACAGCTGCACTGCATTATCGGTGGTATAAGCAGGGCCTTTACGAGGTTCGCCATTTTCATCAAGCCCGGTACCGTTACATTGGCCAACACTCATGTGTTCACCACAGTAAAGTGCAGTTTGGTGACCGGTTACATTACTCCATGCGCCATAAAAGTCATAGGTCATGGCAAAAATGTAATCCATATACTGACTAGCCGCTTGGTAATCTACATCTTCAATTTTATCGTAACCTGCACCTATAGCTGAGGTTAACTCGTATGTACGACCCGTTTCTGCTTCAAGCTTATCAAGCATAGCGCGTAGTTCTTGCATTAATGCAACATAGGCTGGGCCATCGTTGATTGGATCGCCAATGTCAGGATTGGGACCGTCACCACCTGGGAATTCCCAATCAATATCGACACCGTCATAGAATTTCCATGTTCTTAAAAACTCTTCCATTGAGGCAACAAAGGTGTCGCGGTTAGCTTTATTGGTAAAGCCACCGAATGGGTCTGATAACGTCCAACCACCTACAGATGGTAAAATTTTAATATCTGGGTAACGCTGTTTAAGCGCCATTAGCTGAGAGTAAGTACCACGGATAGGGTCTTTTGCATCAACCCCTGGCAGTGCTTTTTGTACTGCTGCCCATGGGTCGTGAATAACCACTTCGTAATCTGCAGAGCCGGCACAAGCGGTTTCAAGTGCACGTTTAGGACCACCCGATAACGATGCGTTTTCACCACAAATTGGAATAAAGCCATACAAAATATGACTCAGATTTTGTGCTGGCATATTCGTTACATCATAATCACGGCCATAAATTCCCCACTCAACAAAGTAAGCGCCTGTAACTAAACCTTGTTTGATACCAATGTCACGGTTATTTGGATCTACATCCATCGGCAATGGCGCTAAGTGGCCACCGTCAGTATCAGCAATTACAATAGGTTTGCCTGCACTACGCGCACAGGTCGTGCCACCTTCACATAGCTCAACATACATTGTATGGCGGCCTGCTTTATCATAAGGGAATGAAATAGTGCCACTTTTAGAACCAGCAGCAAGCGTGCCCTCATTAACTAGCATGTCATCAAAATATACTTTGTAGCTATCGCCACCATCACCACTCCATGCACTCCACTGAATGTTGATATTAACTTGTTCAACACGGGTAACTAGCTGCTTATAAGAGCCGTTTCCCTCAAGATCTACCTCAACAAACGAATATTGCTGTGGTTCCCAATTAATGCTTGGTGTAGACGGTGCAGCAGATGCTGTGCTTGCAAATAAAGCAACACCGATGGCTGCGCTTAGTTGTTTGATATTCATAGGTCTCTCTTATCCATTATTTATGTAATTATTTAATAAGTTTGAACTGCAAAACTTAGGCTTTATTAAAGTTTGGTCCATACATTGGCTTGCCCTGGCGTATCGCCCTGAGTCCACCATTTAGCGCGATAGCGCTGTCCTTGATACGTTACTTCTGCGCCGGCTTGGTAGGCTTTGCTAGTATTCCAAGTGGCTGCTGTGTCAGCTTTCGAGGCTGATTCCCATGCCGCTGAGGTATCTGGTTGTTGGCCTTTGTTCCACCATTTAGCGGTGTAAATAACGTTAGCAAAACGGGCTTTATCGCTGGCTTGATAGGTCTGAGTGCTTTCCCATTCAGGTACTGCTGGGTCAACCGGATCGACCACAGGTACATCGTTAACCGTGACACTAAAACTGGTTTGGGTACTTAATTGACCATCCGATACAGATACTGCAATGGTGTAATCGGTGTTTGCTGATACCTCTGCAGTGGTTAAGTTGATGTTGGCACCAGAGCCTGTAAAGCTTAGCGGTGTAGGTACTGTCCAGCTGTAAGTTAGCTCACTTTGCTCATCATCAAAGGCATGCAGATGAATTGCTGTTGTGGTGTTTTCATCAACTACTAGGTTATCTGGGGTGTGTACAATGGGTGCGGTGTTTGTTGGCGCACCTTGCACACTCAAGGCATAGGTATAATTTGCATCGCTGCTATACACTTGATTTATGAGTACGTCGGTTGCATCAAACGTAATGTCGCCCGCTTGGTTTTGCACACCAATTTGCACTAAATGCGCGTAATCGAGGTTAAGCTGCTCAGCCAATGCTTGTTGCCAATTTGCTTGATTGTCGGCATTGATTTTAAGCTGTTGGTTGATCACCTCTTGGCCTGTTTCGTCAAATAATCGCGCCCATACGATGTCGCCTGCAATAGCATTTTGCCCTTGGCGAACAAAGTAACCGACGCTAGTCAACGAATTTGGATCAGTTGGGCCTGCGTCATTTACTATGTTGATGTCGCTACAGTTATAAAAGCCTTCACCAACCACATCATTACGTTGCCAACGGCTATATAAAATGGCCTCGCCGCTGCGGTCTTGCGGAATTGCAACATTCATTTCATAGTAGCGTTTACCATCGGGGTCTTTAACGACCTCAATGTTGTCGTGCTCTTGCACTAGCTGTAAGTCTTGCCAAGTTAGTACGTCAGTTGCGCTATTGAAGCTTGGCTTGGTAATGTAAAACTGCCAAAAGCTTGGGTTGTGCGGGGTTGATGCAAGATAACGTATTTGAATATCACCATTGGCATTGGGTACTACATCACTGCGCTGCCAATGTGGTGATGGTAAATCCATACCCCGTTTGGCTGTATCGCCACCAGCACATAAAGTGCCGTTTGGTACACTGGCCTCAACTGCGGTTTGATTTAAATAGTCAGGAGTATTAACCGAAAATTCAATCGCTTGTACAAACTGCACCGTGCCCGATTCTAAATATGCGGCTCGACACGCAAGGTTAGGAATATTTGTGCCGTCTTCAGGCCACCAGTATCCGCCATCAACTTGACAAATTGCTTGGCGCGCTTTAGGGCTATCCATATAACCATGTGCTTGCACTTGCGGTGCTAGTGCACTGAGTAGTAAACCACTAGTAATTGCAGATAGCGTAATCGTGTTAAATTTAATTGATGCCATTATTTTATCCTTTATTAGACTCAATACATGGGGCAAGCTCAGGCCTACCCCTCATTGTTTTGTAAATTACAGGCTACAACTTAAGGTCCAATCTGCTGTTGCACCCGGCTCAGAGGTTGTCCACCACTTGGCTTTATAAACTGCGTTGTTATGCACCATTAGATCGCCGCCAGCAGCATGACTTGGGTTGCCCGCCCAGTCTGTTTGAGGGAAGTTTGGATAAACAGGAATCGTGGCTATATCAACTCCTTCACACGTACCTACAGGGTCACCGCCACCGTTATCTGGATTGCCCGTGCCATCACCCGGTGTTGCATCTGGTAGCATTGGGTATTCAGCTTTGAATGCATAAGTTTTTCCATCTTTTTCAATGGTAAAGTTGCTAGGCCCAGTGATTGGCATGTAGTACATCACTTGTGCATTCACAGTTGCACCAGCGCTAAAGTCTTTTGGTTGACCGCCCCATTCATTGTTCAGTGTGATTGAGAAACGGTGGAACTCGTTCTCAAAACCGCCAATATTATTACCCGCTGCGTTCGAGCCATTTACTTCTACTGCCATGCCCAGTTTTTCTTGTGCATTCCAGTTAGATTTAAAAATAGCTGAAGTTGATACCGGCACATCAAATGAGATTTTTGCACCACTAAAATCAAGACTTGAGTTATTAGTAAATGCAAACGTTGGGCTGATTGGGTAATTATCATCACCAATTGGGAAGTCTTTTGCTGTAAATGTTACATCTACTGCTTCAGCAGGCACTGTAAAGTTTGGATTTCCGCCATGTACATCATATGCAACACCGCTTTGATTAAACTTATCGTATGCAAGTGAAGTAAGCGTTGACCCCATGAAGTACTCGCCTTTCGCTGTATCGTAGTCAAAGTCACCCGCCAGCTCCCAGAACATAATACCGCCAAGGCCATTGTTGATAACGTAATCAACTTTTGTTGCCATTGACTCTTCATCTTCCATTGAAAGGAATACTTTTTTATCTGCGTTCCATAACCAAGGGGCTACAGCAACGCTGTCATAGTGACGAGTGTAAGTACCTGTTAAGCGGTCATCGGCGTCGGTATCAGGTGTTAAGCCATACACGCCTAAATACGAGCCAACAATGCCGTTTTCAAGGTTTTTAACATGCCATAAAGGGTTTGAACCTGCTGGCATTTCTTGGCCTGCATCGTTCTTATCATGCCAAAGGTTATCGATACCTAGTGCACCATTACCGCATTTGTTTTTCTCACCTACGCCAGTACCTTTAGCGCAATCAGCTTGGTTTGGTAGTGCCGCTTGGCCCCATAAACCGTTTGTTCCACCTGATACATTTTTAAAGCCACGGGTGTAATAAGGCAAACCAATATTAATACGACCTGCTGACATCGCTCCGCGGAAGTAACGTACGGCCCAATCAGTATTTAAATACCCAATGCCTTCAAACTCTTTGGTACCATATACATTCCACTGCGTAAGCTCTGAATCAAGACCCGTGTCAAACAACGCAGCGTTGTGACCTACGTGCGAGTTCCATGCGCCATGTAAGTCATAAGACATGATATTTACATAATCGAGGTATTGAACCGCTTGGAAGGTTTCCATTCCACGAAGTAAATAGCCCGACGAAGGCGATGCAATAGTGAGTAAATAATGCTTACCAGCGGCTTCACCTGCACGGTCTAGCTCTTCTCGTACCTTTTTCATTAGCACTTGATATGAAGCATTCAACCCTGCACGACGTGCGTTAGAAATAGGAAAGTCATCTGGATGACCTGAATCATTCATTGATGATGGGTATTCATAGTCAATATCAACACCATCAAAACCATACTTTTCAATAAATTCAACAGCACTTTGTGCGAATGCATTAATGCCAGCATGATTGATTGAACCATCGGCATTAGTGGTCATAGTATAAAAACCACCGCTTTCAACACGGCCTGTTTCATCAAAGTAACCGCCGGTTTCAGCCCAACCGCCTACTGATATTAATGTTTTTACATCTGGATGTTGTTTTTTGTATTTGTTTAACAGATTAAAATGGCCTTTGTAGTTAAACTCAGGGTCCATTTCGGCACCAACAACACCTGGCCACTGCATGTTTGTTGCTGGGTTATTTACTGATGCTGGGTCGCCAATTGATACTTTATTGTTGGCATCAACATGGGCAAAGGCATAGTTGATATGGGTAATTTTATCCCAAGGAATATCGTTTACTAAATAGCTGGGTTGACCATTAGCGCCATTACGCCAGCTAGTAAAGTATCCAATTACACGGCGTGGATGATCTGGGCCCATGATCTCGCGACCATTTGCGTCATAAATCGTACAGTAAGGCGTGTTTACACCGGGAGTTTGATATAAACCTTGGGGACGACAGTCAGTGCCCGTAACTGGGCCTGTATTTTCATCAACAACCGTTAATACTTTTGTTACTTGCGCTGTTGCACCGTCGTTATCGGTCACCGTTAGGGTGAAAGTTGCCTGACCAAGTGCCGTTGCTTGCCATGCAAAACTGCTCGCTGGTGAGCTTGATTGATGAACATCCACCCCGTTTGCTGCAAAGCTCAGAGCCGTTACTTGGCCATCACTATCAGTTCCAGAAAGTGCAAACACCACCTGCGAACCAACAACCAGTTGATCCGGAAGCGTGCTAAATGAAATAGCGGCAACAGGTACTTGATTAACAGGGTCAACAACTACTGAATCACTAACGTTCAGCGTATTAACAACTTCTGCAGAGTTCGCTCCTTCATCGTCTGTTGCTACCGCGCTAATTTGATGTTCGCCCGTGATAGCTTGCCAGTTAACACTGAACGGCGCAGTGTTATCAACCGCTATGGAAATGCCGTCGACAAAAAACTCTACACCTGCAACCGAGCCATCTGAATCAGTTGCTTGCGCCAAAATGACAACGTTGTCTTTATCGTTAAATAAAGAACCATTCCCAGGTGTGATCTCAGTAATTATAGGCGACTGATTATCATTGACAGCGCTGTCACACGCACCTAAAAGTAACCATTCTTGATATTGACCGGTATTCTCCAAAGGGTTTGCTTGTGTCCACCACTTGGCTTCATACGCATTATTTTGTGCCTTTACTTGGCTTCCTGCTGTATGAGTTTGCCCTAACTCCCATGTCGTCAATGTACTGCAGTCTATTGATGCATATACATTTAAACTAAATGCACTTAGTGATAAGACACTTAATTTAAGGGCATTATTTATTATTTTCCGTGAGCTCATTAGCTCCTCCGCTTAGTGTGTTAAGAAATGCTATTGTCAGTTTCCATTTATGAAACTAGCATGAACAAAGTAAATATCAAGTAAATAAAGTGTAATTAATAAACAAAATAGATACAAATTGATTAATTAATAATATGAGGCTAGTGATTTATAACTACTATAAAAACTATTAAAATACCAAGTTCAATTAATAACATTTATTAATTGGGCATTAAAAAGCCCAGTGAAACTGGGCTTGGTTTACATTAGGAATGTATATTTTGCTTAATTAAATGAAACCGTAACAATATTCGAACATACGTTCTCAGAAACACATAACTTATAGTTATACGTTGATAATCTTGCGTTACGAACGTAGTCACGGTAACGGCCATTATCTGATACGGTATCTACTAGTTCGCCATTTCGGTATAAGCTAAGTGACTCAGCACCCACTTCTTCCCAGTTTAGCTCTACACGCATAGTATCAAGACGTGACTTATTAGCGCGTTTTAGAGTCAACTCAATTTCAACATCACTTACAACAACTGTTTGTGTGAATGTATCTGAGTTGTTTTCACTATCTGTTACAGTTAGTTCAACTTCATAACTACCTGATTCAGCGTAGGCATGAACAGGGTTTGCATCAGTTGAAGTTGCACCGTCACCAAAGTTCCAGCTCCACTGTGAAATGTCATCATTAACATCACGGCTTGTATCTGTAAATGTAGCAGTTAAACCTTGTGCTGAAACATTAAAGCCGGCTTCTGGTGGTTGTGGACTTACTTCACCAATAGCACTAAATGTAAGTGACCAACCATTGATATTACCCGTATCTGCGCCTGCTGTATCTTCAACATTAAGTGTCCAATCTCCAGTCGCTACCTCAGAATTAAATACCGTTGATGTAAATGACTTCACAATGTCGTCGTCACTGCCACCTTCATTGCTTTGTAAAGTAACCTCTGTACCTTGTGCTGAAATAAGTGTAAGCACTAAGTCACCAGACCAAGTATGCGTAATGTCTACATCAGCCGTGGTACCAAAGATAGTTAAATCATCGGCCACAGTAATAACAGAGCTTGCACCTTCAGGTGAGTTATCCGGAATCTCAACGCGTTCATTACTACTGTAAGTAAAGTCGTTCAAACCAGCAGGTTGCAGCATTAAGCTTACTGTTTGATCTTTAACTTGCTCGTCTGTTGAAGCAGTTACAGTAAAGTCATAATTACCCCACTGAGTATCGCTATTAGTTGCTACCGTTAATACAACCTCATCACCTGGACGAGCTGTAGTTGCGCTTAGCGATGCGTCAGTAAGATCAGCAGCCAAAGCAAGTGAAACGTCACCATCCCATTGTGCAACTGAACCAATTGTAAAGGTATAGGTAACCGTATCACCAACTGTTGCTTGTTGAGAAACAGGTGATACTGATAATTTAAACCCAGGAGTTGGATCAGCATCAATGACTGCTTGGTTAACATTTAGACGTGTACCTGCAACCGTTTTACCATTTAATGCCGCATTAGCATCACCACTAGACATAAGTAACTCTTTAAGCTCTAGTGATGTTAGATCTGGATTTACTGACAATACAAGTGCAGCAGCACCAGCTACATGTGGTGTTGCCATTGATGTGCCAGAATAGCTTGCATAACCGCCACCTGGAATGGTTGATAAAATAGCACTACCTGGCGCGCCCATATCAACACTGGTTAAACCCCATTGTGAAAAGCCAGACATATTGTCGCGACTATCAGTACTTGCAATAGATAATACATTGTCATTTTCATAATTAGATGGGTAATGAGGATTTACATCGTTGTCTACCGCATCATTACCAGCAGCAGCTACAAATAAAATATCAGCTTCTTCACTGGCAGTAATCGCATCAGCAAGTGCTTGGCTATAACCACCACCGCCCCAGCTATTGTTTAATACACGAAGGTTAACACCTGAGTTTTTAAGGCCTACCATGTAGTCAATACATTTAATAGCGCCAGATGTAGAACCTGTACCATCTGCAGCTAAAAACTTACAACCTGCAATAGATACATCATGGTTTACACCAACAATACCAACACCATTGTTACCACTGGCACCAATTGTACCTGATACATGTGTACCGTGGCCTTCGTCATCCATTGGGTCGCCAGCATCGGTAATCGCGTTAATACCGTGTACGTCATCAATATAACCGTTGCCGTCATTATCGATACCATCTCCAGCAATCTCACCGCTATTTACCCACGCATTCGCAGCTAAATCAGGATGGCTATAATCTACACCAGTATCAATAACACCTACAACAATATCACGGCTACCAGTTGAAATTGACCAAGCCTCAGGTGCATCAATATCTGCATCAACCGTACCACCAGTTTGGCCTTCGTTATTTAAGCCCCATAAATCTTCAAAGCGAGGATCATTAGTTGCGTTTGCTATGCTCACTCGGTAATCAGGCTCAACATACTCAATAGCTTGATGTGATTTTAAGCGCTCAATTGCTTCTTTAGCGCTCATTCCTGATATTTTAAATTTAGCGAGGCGGCCTGAAAATAACGAAGTGAAGTTATCATCAATTTCATCGTTATTTAGATCAGATATTTTGGCTTTTACTAACGAACGAGCTTGCTTACGCATTTCCGGCGAAGCATTCTTTTTATATTTAACAATAATTGAGTCACTACTCGCAGTAACTTTTTGAGTCGTACTGTTTACATCAGGCAATTTCGCCGCAGCTAAACAAGGTAAAAGTGCAAGTGTAATAATAGATAATTTTGTTTTCATCGTTTTATCCGTAATTAAGTTAACTTAGCTGTACTAAGTGGAAAATTTACGTATAAGAATTTAAGCAATCACGTGGCAAGTGCTAAGAAAACGGTTAAACAGCGACTAACTCAAGTAAAAAAAAAAAATAAGGTACAAAATCATTACTTTTAACTAGAAATACAGTGATAAAAACATAAAAAACATCCATTTTAATGAGCTAAACTCATTAATTTTAACATACCATTAACTCATTATTTTTTATTGGATTTTAGTGAGAAATAAATATAAATCCAAAATTTAATTTCAAGCCATTGAAACTAAACAGCTTTAAATACCATTAAAAAAGATGATTCAAAATAGGTTCATTGAAGAATACAGTGACTGAGCAGTTATGAAGTAGATAACAGTAAACATACTGTTCAAGCACTGAAAGCTAGATTCTACATTCATGATTAAAACCGCACCTTACGTTTAAGAATAAAAGTTAATCACACATTTAACAGCACGGCATGCTGTAACGACAAACACCTTATTAAAACTTAATAAACAACCAAGGTGTTTAATTTTGCATTTCAAGGAGAATAATAATGAAATTGAATAAATCACTTTTAAGCTGTGCTATTGCAATTGCAATGGGCGCAAGCTTTACAGCAAACGCAACTACAGAATCAAAAGCGGGTTCAACTTCTGAGCTTGCATCTAAAGTATCTGTAAGTAGCATTGAAAATGCCGTAACAGTTAAACAATCATTTTCTGATAATACAGCATTAGTATCTCAAGATGGGGATGGCAATACTGCACTAGCTACTGAAGTCGGTAACAATAACGATGTTAAAATAGCTCAATTACAAAATGGTAATTACGCCGAAGTTGAAACAACGGGTGATAACAACCAACAGACTTATGCGCAAGATGGTATCGCTAATGGTTTTATTACTCGTATTACGGGTGATCATAACGGCGTTTATGTTTCTCAATTAGGCCAAGGATTATTCCAGAATAATGAAGCAATCAATATTATCACCGGTAGCGACAATAATATTGACGTAGAACAAGGTGATGGCGGCCATTGGTTTTACAACATGGACATGAGAGGTAACGGCAACGAAATTATTTCATCTCAGTCAGGTATGTGGCAAGAGTTTGAAATACTTAGCTTATCTGGTGATGAAAACATCATTGAAATTGAACAAACAGACACGTGGAATGAATTTAAAATAGAGTCATTACGTGGCAACGAAAATGAAATTGATGTTAGCCAAGATGGCTCACGCAACATTGTTACATTCACTGATATAGCTGGTGATGCAAACGAAATAGCTATTGAACAAAGCAGCGGTGATAACAATACGATTACTTTTGCAGCCGTTACTGGCAATGATAATGAAATAAAACTAGACCAAGAAGGTTCAGATAATGCTATTGAATCTGGTCTTTTTGACGGTTCATTCAACGAAGTAACAGTTAATCAAGTTGGTGATGAGAACCTTGCAACAACTGAGCTAATGGGCGATAACAATGAGCTTACAGCAATGCAAGTTGGTAACACTAATGAAGTATACATGGGTGTAATTGGATCAAATAATGAATTTACAGTAACTCAAGTTAGTAATTCCAGCTCGGTTCATTTAGCTAATTTTAATGGTAATGGCAATGATGTTGACCTTAGCCAATCAGGTGGTGATGAAAACGCAATTTTAGTGCAGTCTTCATACCCTGATGTCTCACTTACATCAAACGATAACGATATTGATGTTAATCAAGTCGGTAACCAAAACGAAGCCATTGTTACACTAGCGGGTGTTCTTGATAGTAATGCAAACCAAATTGATATCGCTCAAAATGGTGATATCAACGTTATTGACTTAATGGTAGAGGGCAGTAATCACTCTATTGATATTGCACAACAAGGTGAGGGAAACTGGGTAGGTGGAACGGGAGATTCAGCGCTTTTACTAGGTGGTGAAAACGTTTCATTCTCTGTTACTCAAACAGGTAATTACAATACTGTTGAAGGTAACGTAATTGGCTTTAACAGTACATTCTCTGTCACGCAAATCGGTGATGGTAACACTGCAACAATTACACAAATGTAATTGATGAGAAAGGGAGAGTAACCCTCTCCCTTATTTAACTATGAAAAATAATAAATATAACTATTTTTTTATACTTTTAACTCTTTTTATTCCTTGTAGTAATGCCAGTGATGATTTAGAAATCGATGGATTACTTCTAAACAAAAGTATTAGCCGCTTTGGGTATCAATTTTATAGTGAATTTTCAAACTATTGGCGCGAATTCCCCTCAACAGCAGGCTTCAATGTAGAAATAAAAGAAACGGTTATACCCCGTGCTGGCACCAAATTAGTATTAATAATGAATAATAAGATAATTTATGCAACCCACTTGGGACGAAAGCTAGAGCCTTTGGACGAGCGGGTAGAGCAAGCAGTACATTCTGTAATGGACGCAATGGCGCGATCGAATATGCAAACAGCGAGTCCTGACATGGCATTGAACGGATGGTAACAATGAAAAAAATAGTATTAACAATAATAACGACTTTAAGCTTTTCAGTCTCCGCAACTGAAATTATTTACACCCCTATTAACCCGAGCTTTGGCGGCAACCCTCTCAATGCCAATATGCTGCTTAGTAAGGCACAAGCACAAAATAAGCATAAAGCGCCTGTGATCGAAAAAGGGTATGCAGAGCAATTTCAGGATTCATTAGAGCGAACATACTTAAATAGGATGGTGAGAGAAATCACCGACATGGCTTTTGGCGAAAATATTGAAGACAGTGTTTTTAACCAAGATTCAATATTTATGAGTGGTGATTATCAAATAGAAGTAATCACCAGTACAACCGACACTATCACGGTTAGAATAACAAATATAATTGATGACTCGGTTGTGGTTATCGAAGTACCGAGGTTTGGATAATGTATAAAGTAATTATAATAACAATCGCTCTTTCTCTTAGTGGTTGCTCTACTATGGGTAATTTAATTCCCCCATCAAAACAAAGTGCGGTAACGTTAGAGCCAACAGATGTTTTTTCTGACTTAAAAAGCTTACCTAAACCTGCAGGTAGCATTCCAGTTTCGGTTTATTCATTTCGCGATCAAACCGGTCAATATAAACCACAAACTAATGTTAGCTCGTTTTCAACGGCCGTCACTCAAGGTGCAAACTCTATTTTAGTGCAAGCATTACATGAGTCTGACTGGTTTACGCCGGTTGAACGTGAGGGTTTACAAAACATTTTGACTGAGCGAAAAATTATTAGAGCGGCACAAGCGACTAACCCTAATCAGAGCGAGCTTCCGCCATTAACCACCGCAAAAATTATTTTAGAAGGTGGCATAATTAGCTACGATACCAATGTAAAAACTGGCGGATTAGGAATGGAATACTTTGGGATTGGTGCCTCAGAGCTATATCGTGAAGATGCAATTTCAATTTATTTGCGTGCAGTCGATGTAAGAACTGGCCAAGTACTATTATCAGTAGCCACCAGCAAAAAAGTATTGAGCCAAGAAATGCGAGCAGGCTTCTTTAGATATGTTAGTTACAAACGTTTAGCCGAAGCCGAAGCTGGATTTAGTGATAACGAACCTATGAGTATTTGTGTGACACAAGCCATAGAAAAAGCGCTTACTGATTTAATTACTAAAGGCATAGATCGAGGACTTTGGGCTAAAAAACAAGCTTAAAAAATAAAAGGCTATGCAAATAGCCTTTTTATTTAATTATCTAATGGAAGTAATACCGAAATGTAGCGCTGTGCCCAATTTGCAAGCTCTATACGATTACGCGATTGAGTCTTTTTAAACGCACTATAAAGATGAGTTTTCACTGTGTGATCACTAATATTGAGTTTGTTCGCTATTTTATCGTTACTCGCACCCTGCGCTATTAATTGAATCACCGATTTTTCACGTTTGGTTAAGTTTTCGCAATCCGATTTACTAAGCACTATGTCGTCATGCAGTAAATTGTTAGATGAAGCTGCATTTAATATATCTTTGAATGCATCAGAAATCACTTTACGAGTAAACCATAGCTCGCCATCGGTTATTCTTACAAGCGCCTTAAAAATATCCTCTGCAGCATCTGAACTATAAAAAACACCATTGAAGTGATTTAATAATAAATTTTTCTCACACACAGCATTTGGCTCAACGTTAAATAAAATCACCTTATTTTGCTTAGCTAAACAGATTAATTCGGCAGGGATTAATGAGTGCCAATCCTTATCCGCACCATCAACGAGATAAAGTTCAAAGGTTTGACGTAACTCGACTTTAGGGAGTGAGTCATCCATTTTTATTTCATTAAAAAGCGCTTTTAAAGTGCTTATAATCGTTGTATAGCAAAATGAGTGAGAAGACGATTTAGGTGTTGTTTTAATAAAGGCAAATTTTTTACTTAACATAATTACCATCCCTGAAACAATTTCATTACATTACCTAAATCAACTACAAAACACAATGCTCTTTTGGTATAAGATTATCAGGGTGAATCCCTATAAAGCAGTTAAGGCAAATTAACTTTCAGTGAGCATATAAAAGCGCAATGTTACACCGTTAGTCCAACCAAATCCTTGTTGTACTTGATATTCCCCCCCGCTGGCTTTTTTTTGCGGTGTGCATACGTTATATTTTTCGAGCAAGCATTTATTTTCAATAAAATCTTGTTCTACCATTGTTAGCCAGTTTTTCATTATGCGTGTAGCTAATTGCTCTATACCATAATTACGCAAGCCTTTTACCGCAAACCATTGTAATGGAGCCCAGCCATTCGGGCTGTCCCATTGCTGTGGGGTATCAACAACAGTGGTTACAATGCCGCCTGCTTTTAAAAACTGCTCGCTCAATACGTTTGCAACCAGTTCAGCTTGCTGTTGCGAGGCCAAATTAACAAAAAGCGCGGTACTTGCCGCTGCACTTAAAATAGCAGACGGCTTAGATAACTTATGATTATAATCAACAAAAAAACGCTTCTCATTACTCCAAAGATATTGATTAATAAGCGACTTTCTTTTTACAGCATAGCTACTGTACGTTTGTGATTGTTGCTCATTGCCAAGCAATTTAAAATATTCACTAAGCTGATTTTCTAAATTGTACAGTAGGCAATTTAGATCTATAGGTACAATATCTGTCGTTTGAATTGAGTTTAGTAAGTTTGACTCGGCTAACCAGCGCGAGCTAAAATCCCAGCCAGACTCGCATGCGGCACGAATATTACGATAAAACTCAGGTTTTTTATCATCACTAAACCCTGATGCAAGCGCTAAGTCTTCTCTTAATGACTCTGCGCGAGGAGCCGCCTCATCATCCCAATAGCGATTTAATACCCCACCACATGGCATTGTTACCACGCGTTTTACACTTGTTTGCGCATCATCGAGTGTATCTGCTCCTTGCATCCAAAATGCGTGCTCTTTTCTTAAAGCTTCAACACACAATCTAAGCCAAGCTAAATTATGTGTTTTACTGTGAGTGTGCTGCCATAAAAGATCAACCATCAGCGCTAAAATAGGCGGTTGTGAACGCGATAAATAATAACTGCGGTTACCATTGGGAATACAGCCGTAATCATTAATTAAATCTATAAAATTCTGCAGCATGTCTTCTACTACATCACTTTTATCTGCATCAATTAAACCCAGCGCAGTAAAATAACTATCCCAATAATAAATTTCTTGAAAACGTCCACCAGGTACAATATAGCTGTGCTTTAAAGCGAGTAAAGAATTAGCTTTGGGTGTATCGGCTTCACGTCGAAGGCCGCTCCACAGTGAGTTTATGTAGCCTTTTACACTGGTGGTATTTGCAGCTGCTTTCATTGTTAATAAAGGCGTTGTTATAAAATGCGCATCAACAAAGTCTCTTAATTGAGTTTTATCAAGGGGTGCTATTTGCTCATACTGTATACAGGCACTTTGCCAATCAACACGCGCGGTTGCATCAGCAAACGTTTTACAGTCGCTAAATATGTGCTGTGTTTGTACATCTTTAAATAATTGGCTATTAAAAAAACTCATAACTGTCCTAATCTATTAACTATTGACTGCGTGTTGTGAAATGGCATGGGTGCGTTTTTTAAAAATAATCACGCTAATAAAAATTAAACTAATGGGCACAAGTGAAAGATAAAAAGCATGCTGGCCACTAAAGTGCTCAAATACATACCCGGTTATCACCGACCCTGTGGTGCCACCAAGTGCTGAAAACACAACGATTAACCCTGTCATTGCAGCATGTTGATGCTTTTGAAGCGCACTGAGCATGACTGAGTTGAGTACCGGATAAATGGGCGCCATAAAAAAGCCAATTAATGGCAAAACAAACGCCGCCAGAGGCGCATCAAATAAACTGTTCACCTCGTTTTTAGGTAAGTTTTCCGTTAGTGGTAAGGTAATAATAATCAACGCAGCCATAGCAACTAAACAACAGCTAAGTACAACAAACCAATGAATATGCTTTAATACTTGGCCCGCCACTAAGCGCCCTAAAGCAAGAGCTGCGGCAAAAATACTCGCTAGTTGAATACTAATGGCTACTGGTAATTGCAAAACTTGATTATTAAATGTAGGCAACCAAGTCCCTACCCCTTGCTCGATTAACACATACAAAAATGCACTAATAATAAAAATCAGCACTAACGGTTGATAGGTAAGTTTGAGCATAGCAATAAAGTCATTCCAACCAGAGTTGCTTTTTTGACCTTTAATAGCAGGTTTTATTGGTGCTATTACGACACTGATAATCACCAAAAGCGTAAGCGCTGCTAATAGGTAATAAACGTTCAACCAGGCATTGCTATCAACAGGGTCTATAAATGCGGTGAATACCCAATAGCCACTTAATACACCCACCATAAAAATGCCTTCTATCGTGTTTAGTAATGATGAGTGACTATTTGCACCCTCTGTCACTTGGCCAATAATTGAATAAACCGACACCTTAACGACCGCAAAACCACAACCCACAGCAGCAAATAACACTTTAAACATGTAAAATTCACTTATTACAGCTGTAAAAAAACACGCTATTGCGACAACTATCAGTGCTAGCAGCATTGCAAGCTTGTAGCCCAAACGCGGTATAAATGAAGCAACAACAAATGACATTATTGCAATTGATAAGTCTTTAAATCCCTCTAAAACCGACGCTTCTGTTTTGCTTACTCCTAGTGTGTTTATAGCCTGCAAAATAACAGTGCCTACGCTATTTAATAGTATTGCGAAAATAAAATAGCTTGCAGCAATTGCCAGTGTGATTTTTATTTTACTCATTGCTTGCCTCGTTTAGAGCGACATACGCCATAACTTTTATAAAGCAAATTACCCATAGCTGGTAAATTACCGTGTGTGTTAGTCAGTAAATCCAGAGTTTAGTGTAGAACAAATATCATTGCAATCGTTTGCATTTTAAATTTAACAATTAATATACATGCATACTAAGTTAACGTTTGCTTGACTGGCGAGTAATTAATTCTATATCAATAACTTGTGATTCGGCTTTTTCACCTGAAAACTGCTGTATTAACTTTTTAACTAACAAAGTCGCAGCAAATTGGGTGTTTTGTTTAATCGTAGAAAGAGAGGGATGGCTAATATCAGCCATGGCAATGTCATCAAATCCAACCAGTGCCACATCGTTGGGAATACTTACATAGCGCTCTTTCAGCGCTTTCATCGCCCCCAGTGCAACCATGTCACTACAGGCCATTATCGCGTCAAAATATAAACCTTTTTCACGTAATAACTGATTAATTGCTTGATACGCTGAGCGACTGGTAATATCAATGGATATAACATGCTGCTCAAGTTTATGAGTAGAAAGTGCAGCAGCGTAACCACGATGCCTTTCACTAATTTCACCATGCTCAGGATCGCCTAAAAATAAAATACTTTTAGCACCGTGTTCTATTAAATGAGCGGTCGCTTGCATTCCTCCTAAGTAGTTATCGCTGCCGACAATAGGATAATTGCTTTGTGTTTTTGGATCCCCCCATACAACTAAAGGAATACCCGCATCGGCAGCCGCTTCTATATTAGTTTGGCTTTTTCCTTGCCCCACAACAATAATACCGTCTGCTCGGCGGCCATTAATAAAGTAATTAGCCCAGTCATCTTGCGCCATAATAGAGTTAGATAACAACAACTCTAAACCCTGCTGATTAAGCGCAAGGTTAATTTCGCTCACTACCTTGAGTAAAAATGGATCGCTAATTGACTGCTCGGTTTGCTCATCAAGATTAATAATGACGGCAACAACATTGGTTTTTTGCGTACGTAAACGGCTAGCTGCCGTGTTAAGGCTAAAATTATGTTTTTTTGCAAGCTGCTGAAGCTTGTCGCGGGTTTCTTGTTTTATAAGCGGGTTATTATTCAGCGCGCGCGAAACCGTTGAGGTAGACACCCCTGCAAGCTTTGCTAAATCAGCTAATTTAATTTTTTTATTATTCATAAAACCCTAAACGCTCCACTTCGGCTGATGCTATATCTAACTTACTGACAATATAGCATTATTATTTTTTACTGGCTTGCCCATTAACTTAAAAGTTACGCTCTTGTGTAATTACGCTCAATAAAACAACAGCCCATATTAATAAATAATTTACAAATAAATATTGCAAACGTTTGCATTTATCTCTAGAGTTTCAATTTATACAGCTTGTTTACATTAAAATTTAATCAATCTCGCTGTAATACACACTGTTTAACACACTAAAAACGGGATCTCACACATGAAATTCAATAAAGCAAAAAGCATGCTAGCCTGTGCAATTACTTTAGCCCTAAGCACACACGCTGCTGTTGCAGCAGAACAAGCAAAAGAAAAAAAAGTTGAGCGAATTGTCGTTTCTGGTACCCCCGCAGGTGTTGGGATCAGAAAAATTGATGCCAGCTACGCAGTAACAAATATTGATTCATCACAAATTATAAAATTATCACCTAAAAGTACTGCTGACTTATTTAAAGCTGTTCCCGGTGTGTGGGTAGAAAGCTCTGGTGGTGAGTCTGGTGCCAACGTATTTGTACGTGGTTTTCCAGGAGGTGGTGATGCGCCATTTTTAACACTCAGTATTGAAGGCTCGCCAGTTTACCCTGCGCCTACTCTTTCATTTTTAGAAAACTCATCGTTATTTAGAATCGATGAAACGATTGAAACGATGGAAGCACTGCGTGGTGGTCCTAACCCTGTGCTATCCAATGGTCAGCCTGGTTTAACAACCAACTTTAGGTTAAAGCGTGGCAGTGAAGATACTCAAGGCTTATTTAAATACACCACCTCAGATTACGACTTACAACGGGTTGATGCTGTGCTAAGTGGTGAAATCACCGACGATCTATATTTTATGGTAGGCGGCTATGTTAAAAGCTCACCGGGTATTCGTGATGCAGGGTTTACCTCAGAAAAAGGAAGCCAATTTACAATTAACATTACTAAAGAGTTAGACAATGGCGAGCTTAACTTTTATACCCGTCAAACAGACGATCACGGTGCTTGGTACTTACCCACCCCATTAAACGTTGACGGTATTGACGCCCAGTATACTCAATTAGGCACACTTAACCGTCAAGCGACGATTTTTACCGGCCCAGATGCGCAAGCACACGATATTGACCTAGGTGATGGCCGAGGATGGGATGGCCATGTATCCGGCGGTAGCATTAAACTAGAATTTGATAATGGCTGGCAATTTATAGATCGTTTTAATATTACTAAAGGCGATGCCAATACATTTGGCCTAGTACCTAATGGTTCAGCAACGACAATTGGTGAAGTGGCTGACAATGGTCAAACGGCATTCGGTGCAGTGACTAACACCGAATATGCTAGTGACACCGCGATTCAGCAACTGGGTCGCTGGGTAGTATTAAAAGAAATAAGCTCGTTTACTAACGACTTAGCCTTTTCAAAGCAATTTGGCGATTTATCGGCCACTTTTGGTTATTACACCGCAAGCACATCTGCGAGCGATTGGTGGAGCTTAGGTAATACGGCGTATCACGTGCTGGAAGCCGGTGGTGAGTCATTAAATGGCATTGAATGTAACCAAAGCACTGACGGGTGTGGTTTTAATTACGATATTAGCTCAACAGGTGATGCACGCACCAATGCTTTTTACTTTACAGGCCAATACAAATTTGCAGATGCATTTACGCTTGATTTAGGTGTACGTAAAGAAAACCATGATGTGCAGTACAGTGTTGATGAAGACCTTGACGGTATTATCACTAAAACCGTTGATTACGATGAAAGTAAAACCTCATGGACAACCGGTTTAAACTATTCAATTAATGACGACATGGGCGTGTTTGCACGTGTTAACCGTGGTTATAAAATGCCATATTTTGATGACTTTAGAGATAACTTTGGCGCATACCAAGGGGGTGAAAAACTAATTAAAGAAGTAACGCAGGGCGAACTAGGTTACAAGCTTATTTCAGACTCTACCGACTTCTACGCCACCTTTTTTGTCAATGAAGTAAAAGGCGATACCTTTGTAAGTCGCCCGGGTGTACCGGCTGACATTTTAACCAACGAAGCGTATGGTGTTGAACTTGATTATAACTTTAATCATGAATCTGGCTTTTCTGTTAATTTAAATACCACATTACAACAGACCGAAATCACTGAAAGCCCTGAAAATAAAGGTAACGACGCACAGCGCCAACCTAAATGGCAAGTACGTGTAACACCAAGCTATGACTTTGAAGTAGACGGCATGTATGCCACTTTATATGGTACTTTGTCAGCAGTGGATGACCGCTTTGGTAATAACGAAAACACCGTGACACTTGATGGCTACGAAAAAGTAGACTTAGGTTTAATTGTTGAACCAGTCGAAGGCATTAAACTGCAATTAGCTGTAGATAACCTAACCGACGAGCAAGGTATCACTGAAGGCGACCCACGCAATGCCGACGCCCCCAATGGCCGTTACATTATGCCGCGTACAACACGCTTAAGTGTTAGTTACGAATTTTAATACACTCCCTAAGCAATAAATTAAAGCCGCTGTGTTTAATACACGGCGGCTTTTTTTATTATAGATATCAAACTATTAGCAAGCTCTCTATGCGCACTAACGGGTAAGTGTATGCCCTCTTTATTACATGGCTTTATCAGCGGATAACAATCTAAAAATACACACGTGTGACGATAGGCGACGGCTTTAAATTCAATAGATAATTGTTCAACTTTTTTACCTGCACCTGCGTAAATGCTTTTATAACTTCCCACTTCATGAACCGTGGGCGGGCTTATAATGATAATCTTTGGTATTGTTTTACAATGATAAAAGGCTTTAATGGCTAAAATTAACTCCTCAAGCGCTTTGCCAATATCGATAGCAGACAGTGCAAAACGTGCTTTTAAGTCATTAGTACCGAGTTGAATAATAACAACATCAACAGTGTGCGCTTCCAGATACGGTTTTAAATATTTAATGCCCGATTTATCTCCCATAAACGGGGGGTTATTGACTAAAGTACGATTAGGCTCCCCGGCTTCAATCACTTCAAAGCCGGTGCCCAACTGCTGCTTTAATAAAGTAGGCCAGCGTTCAATTTCGCTCAGCCGTTTGCCATCAACAGGAGAAATACCAAAGGTATTGGAATCACCAAAACACAGAATATTCATTAAAACGGATTCAATGTATAGCCTTGTTGTTGTAACTGGGCGTGGGCTGTCATCGCTGAAAGCGCCATTTTCACCCCAGGTATAAGCTGATCTGCTGCTACCTTCATATGCATTGCCGACTGCCCGCATACATATACCTGCGTGTTATTAGCAAGCAGCTGTTTAATTAAAGATTCGGTTTTGTTATCTTTGTCAAACCGAGCTTTATAATCACTGTTTTTCAGTACATCAACGCTGGCTCCACCGTGTACCACCAGCGCAAGCTGAATATTTTCTGGTTTTACGCCGTGAGCCACATGCATATTAATAAATCGCGCTAACGAATTAATATGATTATTTTGCACGCCCTTTTCAGCGCCTTTACCTACATCAAAAGCTATCTTGAACTGTGCTTGGTTTAAATCAGACACATGCTCGGGCACATTATAAAAATAACCATAGTCTTTAATAACAGGCGAAGGCTCTGCAGCAAGAGTACTAAAGCTAGCCAAAAGTAAGCTTGAGCCAATAAGTAACGTTTTCATACATCATCCTTTTTACTTTTTGTTTAGCCTAACGCTATTTAACGTGATTAACTAGCCTGAACATGTGAATGTGCTTTGAAAGTCATTCCTAAATAATTAAAGGTATGTTTAAACATATCGATAAATGCGTCTGGCGCAGAGGGAGATGCAGCATTAGACAACAGTGAAAACTGTTTTTGACGTAAAGTTCTAAGCTTCGGTTTTAACGCCTCATCATCCATGTAATCTGTGATCCTATCTATAAATGCTTTCATTTTTGGCGTGGTGTTATACCAGTACACAGGCGATGCGAACACCCAATGTTCGTAACGAAGTAACACTTCAAACAAATTATAAAAATCATCATTGTGATACTGCTTATCGTAGCGATAAGGTGAAATAACATAATCATCTAAGCAAAAAACAATGCCGCTTTGTTGCTTACTATAGGCATTAACTTGCGCGGTAGTATTGCCATTTTTACGTCCACTTGAATATATGATTGCGATATTGTGTGCTGATTTTTCTTGCATTGGGTTAGCTCCTTTTCTTATGATGGAGCAAAGCTTAAAACCTCAAGTTAAGTTCAGGTCAATAAGAAATAATTTAATTTTTAAAAGGAATTAAAGTGATGGCGGTACAAAAAAAGCTTACTGAAGCCAACTTAACGGTTGGGTTTGTCGCTAAACGCAGTGGCGTTAAGGTATCTACACTGCACTTTTACGAAAATAAAGGGCTAATACGCAGTTGGCGAAACAGTGGCAATCAACGACGCTTTAAACCAGATGTACTAAGGCGAGTAGCAGTTATAAAAGCAGCACAAGCGATGGGGATCACGCTCGAAGAAATTAAACAAACTCTGGCAACGTTACCAGAGCAGCGTACACCAACACAAAAAGACTGGTCTGCACTCTCAAAACAATGGCAAAAGAAACTTGATGAGCGTATTGCTTATATGCGACGTTTACGTGAACGGGTTGATGGCTGTATTGGCTGTGGGTGTTTATCAATGAGTAAGTGCCCTATTTATAACAAAGACGACCACTTAGGTGAAACCCAAAGTGGTGCCATTTTGTTAGAGCGAGATTAAGGCTTATAAAACCTTAATCTAGACCATTTAAGCCTTCTCGGGCAGCGCGATATAATGCCCCTAGAGTTGAGTCAAATACCGATTTTATAAAACTGTAAGTCAGCTCTACAGCTTTGCTAATAACTTTGCCAGCAAACACTAGCATGTGGCCGAGTAAACCTAAGGTTTGCGTTGCAAATGAGGCTGACGCTTTGGCTATTTTATCAAGCGTTCGCGCGAGCATATCGTAAAAAGTTAAGCCTGTACCTATGGCTGCTTGTGCTGCAACAGCACTGTAGTAGCCCGAATCTTTTAATAAGGTAACTAACGCAGCGCCAAGCTTATCTGCCCAGTGTGAACTAAATGAAGCTTGGTTTCTGTCTTCAAACTTTAAGCGTACCGGTGTGCTTAAAAAGTGGTTTGCTTTTACAGTTAAATTGCCCCAGTCATTACTGTTTGCGGTATTAACATAGCCTGGCGTACCGCTTAACTTGTGGGCTGCGCCTTTAAGGCCCTGACCATTATCAAGACGAATTTCTTGGCCATTGTAGGGCGTATGTGAAAATGGCCACAAAGGCACTTTTGTAACCGGATCAGCACCGTGTGTACAGCGGTATATTTTATCAATACGTGAGGTGGCAGCGCGTGAAAAGTTATCAAGCCCCACTCTTGGTGAGCCGAACGTATATAATTTAACCGGCAACGAATACTCTGCTTTTATCCAATCGGCTGAAAGCGTAGCCAATGCCCCGCCTAAACTGTGGCCAACAATATGCACACAGCCGGTTATTTTGTCTCGAATGTTAGCCGCTACAAACTCTTGTAGTGCAGGTTTCATACTATAAAAGGTTTTATTAAACCCAGCATGTACCATACTGCCGTTAGAGCCACCGCTTAACCCAAAATGTGCATCTGTTAGGCCATCTCTAAGAGAAGCCGTGCCACGAATAGTGATTACTGAATCACCTTGAAATGAATTTTTACCGTGTGCAACAAGGCCAAACCCAGTACTTAAACCAAATAAATGAGAGAAAAACCCGCCTGACACACCTTGTATGGATTTATTATTGATAGAAAAATCAAACTGATCTCGTAAGGATGCATGCAATAGCCCATTTAATAGTTTTGTATTTTTTAATTCTTTAGCATCATAAGCAAGTGATGCTAATTGGACTGCCTGAGTAGGTGTTAACGTATTCATTTTAAATCCTTTTATTGGTTTTAAACGTTAGAGCTTGCAGGTGGTAAAAACTGCAAATGTATGCTGCTTATTATCTTTAGCAGCTATATCAAACGTTTCTGGCTCATTTGCGATATCACAAACCAAATTACTTAAGTATTTGGTTAGCGTATCTTTATGCTCATAAGGAAATAGCCTAACAGCCCAAATAGTAACTTCCTTTGCATTCTCATCTAATGTGTATATGTGTTGTATAACAGATTCGTTGTCGAACATGTTTGATGGCTTTGATGTTTTGATAACTTTTTTAGGGAAAGAAAAACGACCATCACTACTTGTTGTTACTTCATCAATATATTCATCGCCATAATTTAGTCTACGAAATACCTTTTTACCAGCAACAGGTTGCTCATCAAAAAGCAAACGCCCTTCAACTGGAGCTGATAACACAAAATCTTCCTTACTAAAAAAACCAAACATATTTGCAAAAACCTGTGTTGTAGTAAATAAAATTAGAATAGCCACAACTACAATGAGTAATGGCAACTTAAACCGCTCCATCAAAAATATAATCTCCAATAAATCAAATGCATGCACCATATACCGTAAAGAAGTGCTCTGGCGCTTCTTCTATAGGTATGTCGTATGTTTGTGGGTCTTTGGCAATATCACACTCTAAGTCAGCGAGTAAGCTTTTTAGGGTATCACTCCCATCGTGCATAGACACGGTTATGTACCAAAGAACAACGCCCTCAGGCGTACCATTTTCTAAATAAACATGTTGAACCAGTGATTCATTATCAAACATGTTTGCAGGCTTACTCGTTTTTATAGATTTTTCTGTGAAGGTAAAAAAACCATTATCATCGGTTATTGCTTCATCTTTATATTCATCACCATAAGTAAGCGCACGTACAACCTTAGTATTTGCAATAGGCTGCCCTTCATCTAATAATTGCCCTTTTATCGGAGCCGATAAAACAAAATCTTGCTTATTAAAAAAACCAAATATATCTGCACAAGCCTGTGTTGTAGTAAAAATAATAGTAATAGATACAACTACCAAAAAGTAAGCTTTAAAACGCGATAACAAAATATACAAGCTCCAAACTATTAAACTCAAAATACACGTGTCGTATTGCTATTTAATGACGTTTTAAACTCTTAACTATCAGCGTTAATGAAATTGCCATTTCAACTAAAATTTATTCTAATTGGGTACAAAGTGTTCTGCAAGCATTTAGAGCAAAAAACAATCAATCCTTCCCTAAAAAAACAATTCATAAACCAGCTTACATATAATGCTAAACCCAAGTCCCATCATTAATATATAGCCATATAAAATAGCAATAGCGCCACCCGATGCATCCCCTATTTTGTCTATTTCGATACATGTAGAACACACTATAAAAAAGATAAAAAAGTTAGCAATTAAGCCTAATATATAAGCTTCGCCAAATAGTGGGGAAATACCGACTAATATAGCGCTTAGCATAATAAGTATGCCTGAAAGCGCCTCCTTTAAAGAAAACTTGTACTCAATAATTTTGAGCACTAAGGTCACGACCATTAATGCTAAAAAATAAACCGTAGGTTTAAACTGGCTATACAAATAATCCACACTAAACATTTGGCTAATCGTCAATGAGGGCTCTTTAGCTGGGCTTAAATCTTCTGTTATCGCGCTTGAAGCGTCATCGGTAAAAAAATACGCAGCCGCAACAATAATTAACTTTATCATTCCAAAAAAGATAAAACTGGCGACCATAAACCCTATTGAATCGTCTCTGGTCAATCGCTTGTTTGCTTTGCTTTCTACAATTTTAGCTAGCAATACACCCAATAAGCACACACTACCTAAATAAAGCAGCGCGACCCAAAACTGATCAAGATAAAAAACCGATAAGCCAGGGGCAATAAATAAAAACATTGAATCTTCATTATCTAACGAGCTTTTGGGCTTAACACTGTATTTTGACTGTTTAAATAGTGCTAAATAAACAAATAATGGCTGTAAAAACAGCATTAAAATGCAGGTGTTTATAAGAGTCATTTATCATCCTTGATTACAGCCAATACACTGCGCCGAGAGTATTGGCAATTACGAAACTAATTAAAGGTTTATTTTTTGCAGGTAGGTTTTAAGCTTTAATAAGCCTGACTCAAGCTCAAACTTTTGTATTTTAGGGTTTTTAAACTTAAACCCGTTTGAAATATGAGTATTGATCATCGTCGCCATGCCTTCAAAACCCACAGGGGCACTTGCAACTAAATCGCTCAATAGTGGTTGAATAAGCTCTTGATGCTCTTCAATTTTAGTTGGATCCTCGTAAATATCGTATACGAGGTTGGTTAGTGTTTGTTGGTGTTGTTGTTCCATAATAATTCTATAGCGCCTTAAGTTTGGCGTTTATAGCTCCTTTTTATTTCAATTAAATCTGTCATGCGAATATCAAAGTATCAATTTTACTAAAATTGCATTTTATTGTTCTGAGTCAATAGATATTCCCGCTTCTCGCATTTGTTTTTTTAATATAGCTTCTTTATTTTCTTTATAATTACTTTCATCTAAAAAGCGTTTCTGTTTAGCTGCGTTTTCAAAATCACCTAACTTTGTATATATCAAATATAGAGCTTCATGGGTTCTGATTACTCTCATTTTCTCTTCTTCAATACCTTGGTTTTCATTTAAGTATTGATTATATAAAGCAATCGATTTATGTAAGTTTTTAGTAACAAAACGCCCAGACTCATATGCAAAAGCCAATGCTAAGATTCCATCAGGATCACCATTTTCAGCATGTAATTGAGCCTCCGTGATATAACGGCTTCCATCACTTGTATGTAAACCTATAACTTCTAGCGCCTGCCAATATCCCATTTCGTATGCTTTTTCGCACCATTTTTCAAGCTGTCTAGGCGCATACATCAGGCTTTTTTGGCATTGAAGTATCACGGTGTTTTTGGATAACTTAGGATCATTAATATCATGCTTTGGAAATAAAGTTCCAGCAAATGAGTCGAAACATAATATAAGTACAAAAAAAGTATAAATTAACTTTTTCACTACTATATACCTTTTACTATCGAGGTATTTTCAGGCAGGTGTACTTGATAAGATTTTACTGCAGTTTGAAATGGAAAACCTTCTCGTGAAAAATATTGCTTTTTAAGATTACCCTTTTCATCAGAATAACCCTCACAACTTCTTTGTGAGTAACAAGCAGTACCACCAATAAAGTCAATAAATCTAAGTTTTAGCGTGCCTTCCATTTTCACAAGTGTATCAAGACCTTCTTGATATTTAGTTGATCTAACAGCATGCCAACGATGCATAAAAGCAACAACGCGATTTTGATTAGTTTGATTTAAAATATTACTTATATTTTGAGCCCAAACCATATTTCTAATGGTGTGACTATTAAAACAATTACCTGCTAATGAATTATCATAATCACACGATTTATCAATAGACTCCATCTCATCCAAAGTCAAATCAAGTGCAATTATTTTTAAGCCTACTTCCCGAGCGGCTTTAACCAGTTCGCCATATGCTTTAGGAACTAAATAACCCCAAGCCCAATTATCATTAAAATATTGCTGAATTACATTAAACCCTTTACCTGTTCGTTGATAAAACTCTATTTTTTCTTGCATAGAACGAGGTAACATTTCAATTGCAAAATGGGTAAAACCAGCTGTTTTAAGTTGCCTAAGTGCTTTTATAGCTTCATATTTGTAGATTGCGGGATTGTGGCTTGATTCGCCTAGCATAACTAAACGCGCATTACCGGCCATTGTTCTGTAATTTACATCCATGTTTATTTTATTCATTACCTATCCTTGTTCTTTATTTAAATTTTCAAAACACCATTTATAAAACTCAATAGCGTCATTATTCTCAGAGCTGTAAGGAGCAACTGCATATTCATAGCTTATTGCAAATAAAAGCGCTTTTGCAGTGAAGTTACACACTTCACTTTTTGAATAACATTCCTAACTCCACGCCATAATTTCATTGCGCGGCTAACATACTCATCGCCCTACTTTTATCTATGTTCCTTTGTATTTTAATTCAATAAGCAAAGCTATGCAGACTTACTTTTTCTTTCTCTTATTTCCTTTAGCTATCTCTTTTTCAACAGCGGCCCGAGCGTCTTTTATATCCTTAAAAAAGTTATATTGATATTTAATTAAGCCTTGGTATTTATTTCCTTTAATCAAATAAAAAGACAGCAGCATAAAGGCTATATTAGTAACTGTAGCTATATGATAACCATTTCCCTCTAAAATTATAAATGATGGTAAGCAAATCAAAGCTAAAAATAGAGCATAGTATTTCAATAACTTTGCACATAGAAAAGAGCCTTGACTAACTTTAAAGTTTAAAAGGCAAAACATAATTCCAACGGAAAACAAAATGCCCAACAGCCACTCAGGACTTGTATCAAAGTACTGTGTTAACAATGTCATGCCTGAATAAACAGTTCCTATAAGTAAGATAACCGTTACTAATAAGAACCTACGTAAAAGCTTCCATGGGGGAAATAATAAAAACACCTCTTCGTTTTTAAACACTAAAAACTTCCCAACACAAGCATAAAAGTATAAATATTAATACAGGGGCTACTTTAAAAAGCAGTTGAGGAAAATAGCTTGCTTGACCCCATGTAACAAAATACCTATCCTCTTTTGGTAATTCTGACACGACTCGCAGGTAAACAATCATATATGTTATTGAGCCAATCAGCCAAAGTGCTACACCACCTAATTGAGATAATGCAACAGAATATAGCGAAGCAGGAAATGGCAATAAAAACGAGATTACATATACAAGTGCATAAAATTCCACTTTATTTTTTTGCTTATCACTAAAAAACAAATCATTCCCTCTATATTAGCTCGCTTAGATAAGCGCATCGACTTACATATTTCATTACAACTTTAATCTTATAGTTATCTCTGCGTGTTGAGTGTGGTTACTCAAAACTGCGTAAACACATACATCAATACAAAACACCTTTCGAGCTTAAGCAACTTATCTTCAACTCAGCCTCTGCGAAAATTGAGGGTTGACCTGTAGAATGCTCATCACTATACAAAATGCACGCCGAACGAAACGCTATATAAAGTGGTAGTACTTTGTTTACTAAACTGCAAAATTAGAATGGGTGTCTAGTCTATTCATTCAATGATTTATTCTTAATCAAAATTTCTTTTTTAGCTAACTCTAACAAATCAACAGCTCGTTCTTTATCATAAGCTAAAGGGCTGTGGTCAATAACATATTGTGCATGCTCATTTACTGCAAGCCAATTCTGCTGCGATTCATATAAGTTTGCTAACTTAAAGTGCGCAGCCGCAACTAACGAATTTGGCAATTCTGCATCTAATGCTAAAAATTCTTTGTAAAGGGAAATAGCATAATTAATATCTTGCTCCACAAACATACCACTGCCATATAACCAAGCTAAAGTTGAATAAGCTTTTGGCTCTTTTGCCGCAACCCGCTTTTTGGCCTCCTTTAATAATCGAGTTCCATCTCCGTTATGAAGGCTTAGTGTAACCAGTGCCTTCCAGTATCCCATTTCATAAGCTTTTTCACACCACTCTTCGAGATACTCAGGCGCGTTAATTAAGCTTTTATGGCACTGCTCTGCGGCAGCTGATACAGTTAAATCAGGAGCGTTTATATCTATTGAATTATCCCATCGAGGCCCTGCTGCATTAATGGAAGGCGCTATAAGAATCAATATTAATAAAATTTTAGCCATATTATCATTTCCTTAAAATGGCTTTTTCAGGAATATGAACTGTGTAAGAAGGTAAAGACGAAGGTATATACGTTCCTTTCCTATAAAAATAAGTTTCCCTTAATGGTTTATCGACATCACCCTCCCCCTTACAAACACCATTGTCAATACAGGTAGATCCACCGATGTACTCTATGATACTAATACGACTAACTTTTGAATTTAACATAATAGAGTCAATTCCAATATGCTTATTGCCAGCATGAAACGCATGGTACCTATGCATAAATGCAACAATTCGGGAGCCTTCTTCTAACTTTAAATTTTTATTTAAAATATCTGCCCACATATGGTTTCGTTCGATATGAGAGTCAGTACATGAACCGGTGTCTGCTTGCTCCCAATTACAACGCCCGTCAATCTCATCCATCATTTCAATAGGCATATCTAAAGGAACAATTTTCATCCCTAGAGAATTAGCCGCTTTTACTAACTCCCCATATCCTGTGCTTGAAGCATTAGTCCAATTCCATTTTGATTTGAAATGCTGTTTGATTACGTCAAATCCCTTACCAGTCCGCTGATAAAAATCTATTTTGTCCTTTATTCTTGTAGGTAGCATTTCCATTGCAAAATGAGTGAAGCCAGCCGCCTTAAGCTGTTTTAAGGCCTTTATAGCCTCATATTTGTAAGATACTGGGTTATGGCTCGACTCGGCAATAATAACTAAACGCGCATTACCGGCCATTGTTCTGTAATTTACATCCGTGTTTATTTTATTCATTACCTATCCTTGTTTTTTATTTATGTGATTACAGCTACTTTAGATGTGAGTAGAAACAATAATTAGAGGTTTTTAAATTTCAACCAATTGAAATAGGTTCCTTTCAATTCTTTATAGCTAATCTTATTTATTATTTAAGTGGCTCAGAAGTTATCTGAGCCTTTAAAACAATTTTAGTATCCAATACCCATGTAAGGAGATACTTTTACAGCTGCTATCACTACCTGATTTAGTTTTTCTAACATCCAATACAAAATTCGCTTAGCTTGCGCGTATGTATAATCAACAGCTATCACACCAGGCTTCCCAACAAAGTTAAGTATATGCCCTAATAACCCCTGACAATCTTCAGCATATTTAGATGACATTTTAGATATTTCAACGAGGCTACGAGCTAAAGCATCATAAATAGTTAGCGTTCCAGCAACCACACCTTGAGCAAGAATACTGGTGATTTTTCCACTTTCTCTTAGTAACGTTAGTAAAGCGCTCGTTATTTTTTCAGCCCAATGAGCATTAAAAGAAGCATGGTGGCGATTGTTGTATTTTAGACGTGTCATCGTTAAGTTAGATAAAGAGCCCTTTTCCATGCTCTTATAATCAGGATAACGTGATGCAGTATTGATATACCCAGGCGCATTTCCCGCCATTTTATGTGCAGCCCCCGTAAGTGATACGCATGTGCTTATTCTGTACTCATTCCCTGCATGAACAAATGGCCAAACAGGAACCATAGGTACAGGGTCACTTCGGTGTACTGCCCTATAAATTCCATTTAGGCTGGTTTCACTTTGAATAGCAAAAGGATTATGACCAACTCTTGGAGAACCAAAAGTGTATAATTTTACAGGCACTTTATATTGCGCTTTAATCCAATTTGCTGCTAGCGTTGCTAATGCCCCACCAAGGCTATGGCCAACACAATGAACGGGGCGACCACCTACCTTACTCAATATAGCTTTTAACTGAGGCTTGATAGACTCAAAAGTACGGTTAAACCCAGCATGAACTGCTTTATAATTTGGCCCAACAGTTAAACCACAATGTAAATCCGTCAAAGTATCAGCAATACCTGCTGTACCACGAAAAGTTAGTACAACTTCACCTTTATGAGCGCCTTCTTTAGAACCAATTCCAAAAAAGCCAAAACCCGTTGCATGATTTAGCACGTGTTCAGCCACAGTACCTGAAATTCCTGTAAAAGCAGATTTTTTTGAATCAAACACAAAGTGCTTACTTATTATTCTACTCGGCTCTATGGTTGATGAGCTATTTGATACTGCTGCAATACTGTCATATGCAAATTCAGCTAATTGTGCCGCTACACTTGGCGATAAAATATTCATGTAAATTCCTTTTCTATTTAAAAATCTTTAAAGTAATCTTCGCTATCTTCTATCTCATAAATTTCAAAATCATGTTCCCATCTACAAATACTTGAACCATCAAACTCCAAATTTGGATTTTCATGATTAGGAAAAACAAAGTTTACTTCTGTAGAATCTAAATCAGCATTTAAACTGCTCAGCTTTTGTTTGTATTCACTAGGCTCACTTATTCCGCTTAGCTTTGAACCCCAAAGTTTGTATTTTTTATCAGCATATACAGCCGTAATAGTTTGATAAGTAACCTCATGCGAGAACATATCTCCGGGTATTTTTGATTCAATAACGACTTCAGGTAAATAAAATGAACCATCAGGAGCTGTTATTACCTGATCTTCTTTTTCAACTTTATGTGCAAATTCCAGGGTGCGATTTATTAAAACACCTTCAACGGGATTACCGTTTAAAGTAATAATCCCTTTAACTTCAGAGCACATGTGCACACTGTATTTTTTTATTAAACCAAACATAGTGGTTTTAACCCCCTACTTTTATAATTGAAGCCCAAATTAATCTTCGATTATGTCCATTATTCTATCGTAATCCACATCAACAGGTTCTGGATCAGGGGCGCCAGTTACAAGAAAAGATAGGTAATCTGTAAAGCTCTTAAACTTAGACACTTCTTGGCCATACGTTTCAGTTAAAAATAGACCTACTTCACCAGCACGCTCAGACTCATGGGAAAATAAAAAATAATAGCCGCCACCATCATAAGTACCTATAACGATTCCATCGCTCGTTACAGACTGGTATTTTGGGTTATTGTTATAGAGATCATGGTAGTAAGTAGTTTTTCTTACAGCACTGCATAACTTTTCATACCTTT
Organism: Pseudoalteromonas sp. Scap25; assembly: GCF_013394125.1. Lineage (GTDB taxonomy): Bacteria > Pseudomonadota > Gammaproteobacteria > Enterobacterales > Alteromonadaceae > Pseudoalteromonas. The sequence continues at coordinate 104,015 of NZ_CP041328.1, forward strand.
TATTTTCTCCAACTAAACCACAAATAACTTCACCGAACCAAAAGCAGTACCCATAACTTGAGAGAAAGTATTTATAATCATCGGGTAGAGTAATACTTTGTATAGTTTCTAACTTTTTTATCTCTTCATTACCCACACTTCCTCTTTGAGTAAAATTTTGCTTACTTGCAGCTTGAGACATTATAGTTTCAAGTTTTTCAAACATTTTTCTTACCTTTTTTAACACTTGATAAATTTGGACCATTTCCATTGATGTCATAGGGTGACTCACCCTCTTCGTACCAATGTAAGGTTTTATTTTCATCCGTATGATAATAATCTGGTAATAATTGTAAATTATCAGATTCATTAGGGTCTTTGTCTATTTCACATCTAAATATAGGTTCTTTATGATGCACATTGTAACCTTCTGGAACCTTACCAGTCATCTGCATATCAATTAAGTCATCTTCGTCAAAGTGACTATGAGCCTCATGGTTTTCATCACTCAAAGCTGCTGAAGCGTAGTTTGATATGTATTCTTTCCTCTTTGGTGGAAAGGCCTTCCTAGCTATCTCAACTTCCCCTACTGTTCGTTTGTGATATTTAGTTGGTTTTGAATCAGGGTTAAGCTTTACGCGCTCGCTGTTAATAACATGCTGTTCAGCAAATTGAGCTGTACTTATAACCTCTGTACTAACTTCACCTGACTTACTCACTTTATTGAGTTTAATTAATCCATTCTCTTCATCAAGGCCTGCAATATCATATTCATACTCTTTTCTATATTTTGCACCCTCTGGTGTATATTTAAGAGTCGATTTTTGTGGATCGTTAATAACTGCACTTGCAATCGCAATTTCTAGAATTTTATTTTTTGTGGCTTTATCAATACCATCTGAAGAAACTAAAGTAGAAAGCATTCTATCAAGCTTTTCTTCACCCTCTTTACACAACAACCCAAACGGGTCCACCCAATTAACCGGATTAGGCGCATATTGGTAATGATTGATGCCACCCACTAACCCTATGGGATCTTGGTTTATAAATCGCTGTTGTTTCGGGCTGTAGTAGCGGTAGCGATTGTAATGTAAGCCGCTCTCTTCGTCTAAATATTGCCCTTGAAAACGAATTGGCTGAGTAAAGCTATTTGTAGTGCTTACCTCTGACTCTACGTAACCATACACATCGGCTTGGTTTTCCCACACGACTTCTGCTTTGTTGTTGGTTACAAAACGTGGAGTATTCAGTTGGTCTAGGTGGTAGTAGTACACCTCGCCTTTTTTAATCAATGCTATTGGGTGAAATTGATTTGGTAGGTTGATATACCAGGTATATTCACCCTGTTGGTATTCGCCAATTAGCTGGTCGTTATCCCAAATGTAGTCAATTTTGCCCTGCTCGGTGTGCTTGGCGATACGACGCCCGAGTGGGTCGTAGTCGTATTGAGTAAGCGTACCGTTGTTATTAAAACAACTTAGCTGATTAAATGCGTTATATTCACGGCGGGTTTTTATGCCTTTACCGGTTTCGCGTATTTGGTTACCAAACTCATCATAATGAAAGTCGCTATCGCCAAAGTGGGTTAAACGGTCTGCATCAGTGATGCCTGTAATAACCCCATCGTCTTCGCTTAGCTCACTAGCAACCGTTGCTGACTTTGAGTCACTATACTCACTATTAATTACATTACGTGTGCTTTCTGACTGATTACTTTCAACCGTATTGCTGGCGTCATTAGCATCGCTATTATCATTGTGCTGAGTCGTTTGTTGCTCTGTTAAATCGTTATTTTGAACCGTTGACTGGCTAACTGGGTTACCAAAGCTATCCCACTGGTATTGGGTGGTTTTTGTGTTTTCACTACAGGCTAGATTTTGCTGAATTAACTGGCCAAGGCTGTTGTACTCAAAATTAATATTGTGGCTGCTAACACCTTCCTCTTTACGCGCAATCAACTGATTGATGCTGTCGTAATTGTACTTACAGGTATCAAATAGTGCTTGCGCAGGATGGGTTAACTGCTGCTGAGTTAAGCGGTTAAATACGTCAAATTGTTGGATAAGGGTTATGTCATTACCAAACTTTTGCGTTTGAATATTGCCTTGGCTATCGAAGCTAAGCGCTGCAAGTTCAACAGCCGTGCTATTGGCTTGCTGTAAGTGAATGCCACTCAATTGACCAAATTTATTGTAGCTATATTTAAGCGTACTTGAATCTGGCAAAGTAAGGGATTGCCTTCTGCCGTAGTCGTCGTAACTGTATTTTAAGGTATGCGCTTGTTGCTGATTATGTACTTGCTCAGCATGCAGTAACCGCCCGCCTTTATCAAACTGCTGCTTTAAGGTTGATTGTGCATTATGCGCACGGGTAATTTTACCTTGCAGGTTATAGTTGTAGTAATTGGCATTATTAACGATGTGAGTATCGGTTGCTAAACTTGCATGCTGCGCAATCACGCGGCCTAATTTATCACGCTCTATTTTTACATGGCGTTTATCACTTTGTGTAACCGAGGTTAAGCGGTTGCAAGCATCGTATTTATATTGCTGTAGCGTACCGTCAAACCCAGTTACTTGCGTTGGGTTTTCGTTAGCGTCATAGCTTATGCGGTATACATGGCCGTCGCTGCGCTCAATAGCGGTTAGGTTGCGCTCTTTATCGTAAGTTAAATGCAGTGCACTGCCATCGGGCTGAATAACACAATGTGGCTGGCTTAGCCCTTCAAAATGTTGCTCGGTGGTATCACCCTTACTGTTTTGCGAGCTAATTAACCGCCCTGCATCATCGTAACTAAAGTGTTGATGCTGTTTGTTTTCAGGGTCTTTTTCGTCAAAGGCAATAGTTTGCGCAAGCTGGCCGTGCTCATTGTATTTATATTGAGTCAACAAACCTGCGTTATTAATGGTGGCATTTACACGGCCTAAACTGTCGTAGCTATAACGAATAAGCTCATCGTTATGGTGCTTGGCTAAAAGCTCGCCTTGCTCGTTCCATACAAATTTAGTGACTTGACCATCTTTATTTATGTGTTGGGTTAGCTGGCCAAATTTGTCATAGCTGTAAAGTACGGTACGACCGTCGCCAAAGGTTTCACTTTGCAGCAAACCCGCCACGCTGTATTTACGGGTAATGGTTTGGCCATCAGGCAAGGTGGTTAATACACGCTGACCCAATTGGTTGTAAGCAAATTTAGTGACACTGCCATCTGGCTGGGTTATTGATTCTAACTGACCATAAGGGGTATAGCTGTATTTTATTTCACTGCTATCTGGCTTTATTTCCGTTATTTTTTGACCTTGTGCGTTATAGCCGTATTGCCACACATTACCATTAGGGTCGGTATGCTTAACTAACTTACCTTGCGCGTTATGTACAAAGTGTTCTTTATGCCCACGCGAGTCTATACAGGTTGTTTCACCAGCGTCTAAATTATATTCAAACTGATACGTATAGGTGTTGTTATCGCCCCATTGTTTTATACATTTAGCACTTGATGAGTAACTGTCCCATTCAAAATGATGGCTAAAACCACTAGCACGGGTACGCTTAGTTAATAAGTTAGCGGCGTTATAGCCATAATGCTCTGTTTCACCCTGCTGATTGGTCGCGCGAACGAGGTTTTTGTTTTCATCATAATCATATTGCGCAAGTAACGGCGTAAGTAATACTGGCTTGTTATTATCACCTGTACGGTAAGCCGAAATGTTTGCCAGCAACCCTTGCGGGTTATATTTTAAAATACAGCCACGCGCTTTATTTACCTCAACGCGATGCAAGCGCTCTTTCGCATCGTAATAAAAACCAATACTTTGGCCTTTTTCATTAATAACTTTTTCGAGCAACCATGAGTTCTCGCCGGCTTTAAACGTAAGGTGTTGATCATCTGGGGTTACCAATACTTGCTTACCATTAGTTTGGTAATGCAACGCCAAATTACTGCTTAACTGATAGCTCGATTGCCCCGGTTTTACTTTTTCAAAGCGGTGTTTAGCGCCATGCTCATCTTGGTATTCTAACCAGTAGGTGCCCTTTTGTTTTGGGCCTACTTTAGGTGGCGGTAAATAGTGCTCAGTTAACTGCACCATAAAGTCATGTCGCCAACCATTACCCATTACACTACATACATCCGCATGCGATGAACGGTATAGGCGTCGCCAAATTAATTGTTTGCTGCCTGCTAAGGTGAAATCAATAAGCGGCAAGATTTCTTCACCTGAGAGCATAGAAACTGGATCAGAGCGACACTCTTGTTTGGTGATTGGTTCTTCACTTGGGGTATTATTACTTGCACCACCACTGTTTTTAGCCGGCGCTTGAGAGGCACTTTTACCTGAGGCTGTTGAACTGCTCTTACTATTTGGCTTTTTACCTGCTGCGCCGCTATTGGTGTTATCGCTTACTTGAATAGCCGACTTAGCTTTTTGGTGATAACAACTAATTTTATCTGCAACCAAAGCTTGGGTTAATACACTCGCGGTTTCACGGGCTGACGCACCGCGCGAACAGCTTACTCCTGCAAGGTTAAGCAAGTTAATAACGTCTAAACGTTTAGCTGCGTCGCTAGTAAGCGCACTACCTACTTGCGCAATTTGATTTTTGGCACTTTCCGGCGTGTTAGCTGCTACAGCAACAAAGCCCGACGGCGCAGAACCTTTACCTACGACGAGGCAAATTGGGTAACTTATTCCCTGTAAAACAACGGTATTACTTTGCATTAGCTGTGTACTTCCTCACTTATCCATAAGTATGATGCTGCACCTTGATGCTTAGCTTGCTCCTGTGAAAGCATTAATGCATGACTAAAATGCTCAACAATTGCAGGGCTTGTGGTTAATTGGTACAAATTAACCAACCCTTCTAGTGCGCCTATTTTCCCTAATTTATAATTGGGTAGTTCGTAATAAGTGTGCTCATCAATTAAGCTAGTAAGTAGCTGTAAATTGTTTAGCCAACTATCATCATCTACCCCATTTCCTGGTGCAAAAATTAGATCTATCTTATTCTCTGTTTGTTCAGCTAATCGCGTAAGCATACCTGCCAGCTGATTATGTTTGCTAAAATCAATAGATGCTGCAATTTCATGGCTTACCTGCGACCACCCACAAGGCACCATTTCAACTACAGCCAACGCACCACCTACACCTTGATAAGCAAACTGCTGCTGTTTATTTGCTTTAAAGGTTGCATCTAAAGCAATTACATTGAATTTTTGCCATTTTTTTTCACCGGCCAAAGCTATAGCAGAGTGCGCGGCTGTTGCACCATGAAAAATAAGCTCATTACTATGATCGGGGTATAGCTGTTGTAAGCTCTGAGTTAATAACTGTTTTAGCTCATCTTGAAATGATAACGCTGGTAGTAACCAAATCATCGGCAATGTGCTGTCTGTGACTTCTGCTATTAATTCTTTAGATTTAATTATGCAATCGTAAACACAGGCATCCCAAGACTGCCATTGCAGTTCATTAAAAACAGCACTGTTATCGTCAAATAATAATGCATCTACGCTGCTAATATTTGGGGCAGAAAAGCATACCATCTCTATTGAAAATGCACTCATGATGCCACCTCGTCCTGAGCTTTATTGGCAGCGAGGTGTTGATAATAGCGATATAAGTTAAACACCCCTTGGCTATAGCTATCCATGGCTGATAAATAAATGGCATTAGGCACTTCATCAAGAGGGTGTCCTGCAATCAATCGTAAACTCGACATGGCGGTTTCATATTTAGGCCAGTTATGTTTTAACTGCTGCTGAAAATTTATTAACGCGCTTTCATCGCCTTGCCAAGCAAGTCGTTGAATATCGTACTCAACTAGCTGATCGAGTTTATCACCTAACATGCGCCTTATTAGCGCAATAATTAACGCGGGTTGCTCTACCTGTGGTAGCAAAGAATTAGCTAAAACAATCAGTTTTACAAAACCGCTTTGTAATAAAATATGCAATGTTTGATCAACCGATAAGGTATTACTGGCATGATTGCTTAAGCTGTTTACTTGCTCAAAATTTAATGACAACAAAAATAACGACATTAAGGGTGATAGATGGGCTTGCTCACTTAATGCATCAAAAATAGCCGTTAATATCTTTATATCGTGGTGCTGCGCAAGACTGGTAATTTGATTTATAGTGACCAGGGTTTGCGGGGGAATTTCATCATCAGCACTGTAAGCAAAAAACAGGGTGTTTAAATTTAATAGCCGAATTAAGTTAAAGCTATGCTGTTGAATAACCACTTTATTTATAATGATTTTAAAAAAAGCACTCAGCGTAGGCTGATTAAGCAATTCATTTATAAATATAATATTTTTATTTTGTGGCAAGTTAGCCATAACTTCAATACATGCTTGGGCAACTAATTCATCGTTTTTAGTGTTAGTTATTATTTCGACTAGTTGCTCAGTGGTGGGCAATTCAAAATTATTTTTTTGATTATTGTTTTTTGCGTTTACCCAGCAGCTTTCTAATAGGGTTTTTCTTAAATAACGAACATGACCTACACACGTAAACGGGCACAATTGAGCGTTACTAATTTGTAGTAATTGTGCTTGATGATCACTTAAATAGGTCGCTAGCAAAGTTAGCCACCAATTAAAACAGTTGGGTTGCCAACAACGATTTTTCCGCCGTGGCCACTATCATCGCCCATTCTGGCGGCGGGTTTACCATTAATTTTAACGCTCCCCGAGCCTGTTTTTACGCTATCTGGCGGGCCAATACACACTATCATGTCGCCTTTGCGCGCCGCGGGCATGCCGCCTATTAACACATTGCCAGAGCCGGCAACTATAGGTCCACCCACATGTGGCACTTTAGCGGTCACTTTAGGGCATACATGCATATGACCAATTGTAGCAGCGGGTTTACCCATTTTGACTCCTTGTCGTATCTTTGCTGGTTTATGAAATACTATTCATACAGTGGAATAACTAGTAGCTTGTTAGTCGTCACTAATAGCGAAATTTCTTCAATTAGCTCATCTTTACTGTGATCAGCAAGTGCCACTGTGCTTTGAGTTGCATATTGATATAAATTTGAAATTACATTTTCACTATTAAGTGAATCACTTAAATGAATAAAAAACTGCTGTGCATAATAGCCATTCATAGCTTTTAAATGACTTAAAGCAGGGCTTAATAATGGATCATCTGGCCTATTTATTGGTAAACACACTAAATGCGGTAAACCATAGCGGCAGTAAACAACGTGCCCGTTATTTGCAATGCCGTTTCTGAATCCTGATTGAAAGTTATTGACTATTTCCATCATTAATTTAACTTAATTACACCAGCAGATAAGGTAATGGCACTGCCATCTACTTTTACATTACTGCCTTTAATATCAATGTTTGTACCTTCAATAGTGATATTGCCACTACTGCTCATTTTAATTTGCGCAGAGCCTGTTTTTATCACTATTTCGTCACCCGCTTCAATATTAAGTGTTTTACCTACTTTTAAGGTGTCGTTTTCACCCATTTCCGCAATACGGTTTTTTGTAACGTTAAGATTGTCGTTATTAAGAATTTCAACATTACGATCATTATCTATTTTTTCGTTTTGATCGTTTTTAACGTAAAGCTGTTTATCTTTTTCGGCTTGCATATACACAAGCTCGCTGCCTTTTTTATCCTCAAAGCGCAGCTCATTGAAATTATCTGCTCCACCTTCTTTAGTTGAGCGAGTTTTAATACCACTTTGCGTTTTTTCGCCGGGTAATGCGTACGGAGGCATTAAGTCTGCGTTATAAACAGCACCGCTTATAATAGGTTGATCTGGGTCGCCATTAATAAAATCAACCAAAACTTCTTGTCCTACGCGAGGGAAGAAAAATGCGCCCCACTTTTTGCCGGCCCAGTTTTGTGCAACTCGGATCCAACATGAACTTTTAGAATCTTTTTTACCTTCACGATCCCAATCAAATTGCACCTTTACGCGGCCATATTGGTCAATCATAATTTCATCGGCGCTATCACCCGTTACTATGGCTGTTTGTACGCCATTAATAACCGGTTTCTTTTTGCTCACTTGCGCTCTGTATGGAATGTCTTTTGGCACACATTCAAAGTGGTTAGAATACACTTCATCACTTGATGATTGTAAAGCGCCTGATTGGTTTGGTACTACAATCGAAGTCATCATCGAGGTAATAGCAAAGGTTTTACCTTCAAGGCGTGGGTCTTCATGTTTTTTGAAACTAAACAGTTTACCAACAGAAAATGAGCGGCAGTCACTACGCCCGCTTGAGAGCTTCATATCTCTTTGTAGCGACTCTAATTGTACAGATGCCAAATTAGCCGCGCGAGGATGACACTCTGCTTCTGCTGTATATTCAAAAATTTCTGATACCGATTGCGTAGGTAACTCGGCATTTGCTTGCTCTGCATCAGGGTAACGCGACGGCTGTTTAAAATCGTAGCCTAAACGCTTAAAGCTGCCTGGCGCTAAGCTTAATCCGCCTTGCCAACGCGAAACATGAGATTCGCTTAAATGGCCAGTTGAATGAACAACTTTTGCCTCACCACACGTTTCATAGGCAGTGATATCATCTGCCAAAACTAATGTATGGTTGCTTTTTGTATGCTCAAAGAAGTAAAAAATACCTTCGCTTTGTAATAAGCGTTGGATAAAGTCAAAATCTGACTCTTGATATTGCACACAGTATTCGTATTTGGGGTAGGTTTTACTGGTTTTGTCTGAAAAAGCCACATTGTGTTGGCCAAACAAATCAGCAAATATATCTTTTATTGTTTTCTTTTGGAAAATGCGGCTATTCTTGCGATTACGCATAGAAGCGGCAAAAGGCACAATGGTAGCTTGATAATCAATGTAATTTTTTTGTTCATCAACGTCCGCAGTACGACTGCCGTTAGAAACAAGCTGACTCACAATACCGTGATAATAACGCTCTCCCCCACCTTCGGCATTTTTTACCTTTATCGATACCGGTTTGCCAACCAGATCTTCATGTGCGATTTGTTGGCCTATGGTGTACATATTGGCCGACATAACAAATAAATCTGACATGGCTTCTTGTGCAACGAAGCGTGTTAAATAAAGGGCGTCTTTACCAACAGGGGTACTAATTTGAATTACGTTTTTATCTTGTGTTGCTTTTTGCATTCCTTGCTTTTCCCATCCTGAAGATCAAAAAAAGCTCTGAGCATAAGCCCAGAGCTACAATCGGGTAACAAATATTACATTTGTTGACCTTTAACACCGCTGTAACCATATACTAGTGGTGCAGTGATGTTGTTTTGATCGTCAGTAGGTGTAACAGTCATCATCATTTCAGTGTAGCTGATAGTGATTGTTTCAATTGGACGGTCGTTTTGAACTGATACTGAGTAGCTAGAGATCATGGCATCTGTAAGTTCGATTTTCATGATTTCTTCAACTTTATCACCTTGTTTAGTGATATGGAAAATAGCAGGTAGACCTTTACCAATAGTTGCTTCTTTGAAAAGATCCGGAGATGCTTTATCTTGAAGTTTAGTAATAGTCACATCGCCTAGACGAGTAGAGCTAGATTCACGGTCCATTGCTGTACCAGTCGCTGCACTAATCTCACGGCTAACGTTCCAATCTAAAGATAAAACTGTAATTAAATCTTTGAAAGACTCGGCAGTAGTTTCGCCTTTGATTGAACCGTATTTTAAATATGTATTTGCTTGCATTTGATAATGCTCCTTTTTATTAAACAATATTATCCATTATGTGGATTCGTTTACTTTGGTTACCCAAAATTCCTTGAAATCATTATCTCTAAAACAGCAATGAAAAGGTCTTCAGAATTCCTTTCCCTAGATGAAGACAATGTCTCAAAAATTCCATGTTTCTATATAAGACACACGAATTATAATGCTCTAAAACTAAAGAAACAACCATAAAAACAGGTTATTTTAAATTAACTTTATTTAGCTCAACATCAAACTCATTATCCTTAATTAACAATGAAATAGATGTCACTTTTTCACCATCAACCATGCTCGAAAGCAAAATTTCAGACAATAGTGGTAGTACTTTATTCTGTAATATGGTGTGAATATTTCTTGCACCCGAACCAGCATTTTGACAATTAGCAATAATGTGCTCAATCACGTCATCGTTATAAGTTAATTGCGCATCATAATGCTTTTTAACACGCTTAGTTATTTTGCTAATTTGCAGCGCTGCAATTTGGGTCAGAATTTCATCACTTAACGGAATGTAAGGAATAACATTAATGCGCCCTAAAAATGCGGGTTTAAATGCGCCTAATAAATCATCTTGTAATGCTTTTAATAAACCTTTAATACTCGGCTTACTTTCTTCATCTTCAAATAAGCTCATTGTGGTATCAGTACCCACATTTGAGGTCATAATAATGATGGTGTTTTTAAAGTCGATGTCTCGGCCTTCACCATCTTTTATGGTGCCTTTATCGAATACTTGATAGAAAATATCTTGCACGCCTGGATGGGCTTTTTCCATTTCATCAAGTAGCACCACACTGTATGGTTTTCTTCTTACTGCTTCGGTTAAAATACCACCTTCGCCATAACCAACATAACCCGGAGGTGAGCCAAGTAGTAATGACACTTTATGCTCTTCTTTAAACTCAGACATGTTAATAACTGTTACGTTATCTTCACTGCCATATACTTCTTGTGCAAGTGAAAGTGCGGTCTCTGTTTTACCAACACCGCTTGGGCCTGCCAGCATAAATATACCATTAGGGCGACTTTCGTCTGCTAGCTGAGCACGGGAGGTTTGTACCACTTTAGCCATAAGTTCAAGCGCATGATCTTGGCCAACTACGCGTTGTTTCATTTGCTCAGCTAAATTTAAAATGCCATGAATTTCATCTTCATGCATTTTACCAACAGGAATACCAGTCCAATCAGAAATAACCTGTGCAATCAATTCTTCATCAACTTGCCAATGCACCATATTATGTTCGTACGAGGCTAGCTTAAGCTTGCTTTCTTTTAACTGCTCAAGTACTTCAGCAGAAGAGTCTGCATCGTTGGTGTTAATCGATTCTAGCGCTTGGTTTAACTCGGCAACTATATCCTTCTCAACATTGAACTGCTCATTTAATGGTTCCAGTTGCTGTTCAATCTCAACTAGTTCAGATTTAAGTGCTGATAATTGTTCGCTGTGATCTAAACCGGTTTTTTGCTCACGATTTAACATTAAAACTTGCGCTTCAATTTCACTAAGCCTGTTAATTAACTGCTCAATCGCATTAGGTGTCGATGCTTGACTCATAGCAACACGAGCACATGCCGTATCTAACAATGCAACGGCTTTATCGGGTAGTTGTCTGGCAGTAATGTATCTGTGCGATAGATGCACTGCACTTTCAAGTGCTTGCTCTGAAATAAACACTTTATGATGTTTTTCCATCACAGGAACTAAACCACGTAGCATAGCAACCGCTTTTTCTGGTGTTGGCTCTTCAACTTTAACCACTTGGAAGCGACGTGTTAGTGCAGCATCTTTTTCAAAAAACTTTTTATATTCAGCCCACGTTGTTGCTGCAATAGTGCGTAACTCCCCTCTTGCTAGAGCAGGCTTAAGTAAGTTAGCAGCATCATTTTGACCTGCTTGTCCGCCACTACCAATCATAGTGTGAGCTTCATCTATGAAAAGAATCACAGGATCAACAGCGTTTTTCACTTCATTAATTAGCGACTTTAAACGATTTTCAAATTCACCTTTCATGCCCGCCCCCGCTTGCAGCAAAGCCAAATCTAGACTGTGCAACTTAACGTTTTGTAATACTGCAGGTACATCTTTTTGAGCGATTCTTAGGGCAAGTCCTTCAACCACAGCGGTTTTACCTACACCCGCTTCACCCGTTAATATTGGATTGTTTTGACGACGTCTAGTTAAAATATCTACCATCTGACGTATTTCGAAATCACGACCTAAAATTGGGTCTATTTTTCCCGCTTTTGCTTGAGCGGTTAAATCGACGGTAAATTGATCTAAGCTTGGTGTTTTAGATGAACCATTTGCAGGTGTTGTAGCACTTGCAGTGGTGGTATTACGTTCTTGCGATTGGGCAACAATTTCAGGCCATGCATGTAGTAGTTGTCCAGGTTCTATATTATTGAAAAGCTTGCTACAACGCGTTACTAAACTAGACAAGGTATCGTCTTTTGTAAGCGTATAAATAACGTAAGCACTTCGAATTTGCTCATCAGTAAATTCTATACTGGTGCTTAACCATGATTGTCTAAGTAAAGTAGTAACATGTACCGACAGACTAGGCGACGAATCACTGCCCGTTTTAAATGACTCTAATGATTGATTTAAATCTTGCTTTACCTGATCAATATCAATATCGAAAGCACCGAATATGAGTCTAACATCGTCTAGTTGCTGCTCAATCATAGCTAACAGCCAATGCTCTAATTCAACCGTAAAATGGCTGCGGCTATTACAAATTGCGACCGCTGCTTCTAAGCTCTTTCTACAATCTGGGCTTAGTTTCTCAACTAATTTGTTTAATGTCATCGTTGACATACACTGTTCCTTTTAATTTTAATTATCCTTTAAACGATAACTTAGTAGGGTTAAATTTAGGGGTGTCTTTACTCGCCATTAAAAAGCTATTTGCGCCTAGTTGGCATTCACTTTTTGACAGCTGCACCGCATCAAGTTGTTGAAAATCTGACTCAATAACAAGTCGAAATGAAATAGCATTGCCGGCATAGTCTTTGACAATTTTTTTAGCTAATTCAAATAACTTGCCTTTAGGTAACAAGGATTTTGCTTTATCAAAATCGCGGGTACTGATATGGATCTCGATATTAGAAGAAATATCCCATATCTTTTTACCAATTACCGTATCAACACCTAAGCGGGCATGTTGTCCCTCATAAAGGCGTTCACTTGCTAAACATGTTTGCTCTTGTGGCTTCAAATCGTGCCACTTACCTATCATTTGTTTAATGACAACATCACAGCCAAGATATGAGCTCAGTACACTTTTTAAATCAAAAGCATTGCGAATTTTTCGGCTATAAAGGCCTGAAAAGTGCAACTGATGTTCATCATAACCGCCGCTTAAAAGCCCTAATATTTGTGTGTATGGGTCTTTGTTTTTATCTTTATTTATATGATTTAAAGACGGTTTATATTTTTTCCACGCTCGATAATATAAAGACACCAAACGGTGATTAAACATGTCGTAAAAGTCGCGCATGGTTGTATCTTTATAGCGAAGACGCTGCATCACCAGTTCGCTATAAAATTGAGGCAAAGCCCCCGAACAACCCGTTAATCCCATAAAAGAGATCTGCATGTTGACTTTATGTAAGCCATCTTCAAAGCTTGCTTGTTCTAATTTTGTGATAGCGTTACCTGGGTAACCAAATTTTTGAGTTGCGGTAAACTTAATTAACTCTTGCTTTGGACTACTGTCATACCCTACATAGCGATACTCCAAGCCATGCTTTTTCAGCTGGTTTTCAATAATGAAAACTGCTTTATAAAAGTCAACTTGTGACGCTTGAGAAATAATATGTTGGATCATATTAACGGGCTTTCCCCAACTCGCGCAGGCCACTGGTAATACACTTGCTCTTGTTCTTTTAGCCTTAAACTAACGCGAGTAAAGCTATTAATTGCTGCAAATTGCGCAAAGAAATGATCGAGGATAGAGGCAAAGAAAAACATGCCACTACCTGAAAAGTCATCATTGGCGAAGGTAATTTCAATTTCACTTCCCGTTGCAAAGCTTACTCGCCCTTTTTGCACAACACGAGCCGTTGCGGGTTCTACAACCACACGGTAAATATTATCAATAAGGCCTTTTGTTTGCGGAGATGCTCTAAAGTCATAAAGGCGTAGCACTTCTTTAAGCTTATTACATGCATCATCTCCACTAAACGCGTCGAGCGTTAAATGATTAACTAATTGCCAACGAGTTGCATCGGCTAATATCGGTCTAACTGCATGAGTAAATGGAATTAAACATCTAATTTTTTTAATTACATCGCCGCGCTCTGGCATCAATAAGCCTAGCTCATCGTCTCCAAAAGGCATGCTTGCAGGGAGGTTTCGATTACTGCAATTAGCACGTACGGTTAGGACCGTGTTCCCTTCAGCATAATCCATAGCGCTATTTTCAAATCGTGCATCTACCAATGATAGAAACGATTCGGTGCCTGACTCAACATAACCCCCTGCCCATGAGGCAGTTTCTCTGCGGATATGCCAAAACAAATCATCATGGCCTTGGTATCGTGGATGGGTTTGTCCATAAAACGGACAAACTATTTGTTTATTTCCCTTATGGTCAAAGGCAATTACTTCTGAAATACCAATTACTTCTGAAATCTCAGAGTCCATATAACGCGGCGTTAACTGGTATTCGTATTCGCTCAGCTCAGGGCGAATAGGTTCTAATTCTTGTTCAAACATATTAATTATGGGCGTACACCCCATCAAGAACATGTCTTTGTCTACTTGCTTTTCAAGCTCTGAAGATTCAGCATCAAGATAAATATACACTGTGCATTTATTAGAATTTTTAGGCAACGATGAGTGAATATTTTCAAGTTCAAAAAAACGAAACTTTTCAGGAAAGGTAAAATTTTCGACGAGTAAGCGATAGCCGGCACTTGATCGCTGCGAATACGGTACAACCGCTTCATTTGCATCAAAGCCAACCGCTTTAAGTTGAGTTTTAGAAAGGTACTTTATTCCCTCATCACCATTATCAAAAGCAATGCCAATAGCGTGCTTAAACAATAATTCATACACTTTAAGCGTATGATGCCATTGGCCATTTATAAATAATCGTAATTTTTCCAGCCCAGTTTCAGCCAGTGATACACCCGGGTATTCACCGGTTAGCTCAAGTTTGAAAATTGACTTTGCTTTCTCATGCCAACGTGGTTTTGGTGCCACAAAAGGACTGTTATCAAATTGAGCACTGGTAATTTCAACAGGCCATAAGTAAGTTTCATAACAGGTTTGAAACTTACATTGCTTCATTGACTCAACATTTGTTTCAACTTCACTCGCTCTTGGAATGACTACTCCCGTGGTTGAGAGGTTTTCAGCCTCTAATTTAACCACCGACATTGAAGGAATAGGCGCTTGATAGTCAGGTAACATTTGCCCTAATAAAGCATCAGTAAGCTCAGGAAAGCTATCATCTAACTTTTGCCTAATATTAGCCGTTAAAAATGCGAACGATTCAATTAATCTAGATACATGAGGGTCTTCAATATGATCATCGCTTAGCTTTAATCGCCCTGCAACTTTAGGGTATTTTTCAGAGAAGTCTTTACCCATATGACGAACAAACGCCAATTCACGATTGTAATATTTTAATAATTCATCGTTCATAAAGAAGCCTCTATAATCTTCATCCCTAAGTTCACAGGCTCAACTTCAGAGTCAAAGCTAATAAACTCTGGCTCTGGATCTGCATATAGTAAAGCGTTTATTCGCAAGTTTAATACTCTATTTACGGGTACTTCATCGTCAGTAAATACCTCAACTTCAATGAACCGAGGCTCAAATTTCAAAATTGTATTTCTAACGGTTTCACATAGCAGTGCCCGCCCTTCGTGAGAGCTCACCGACATACTCGAAAAGTCAGGTAAACCATACGATAAGCAGGATGTTGCTAACTCTGCATATTGTGCTGGCCACGTGTGCCATTGAATTCGCGCATTTAGCAGCGCTTCTATGTCTCTGCGCACATTTTTTCTCAGCTCACTAATGCTGATCCCCTCAGTACGAGATGGGGCATCCTGAAAGTCTGGCTCATCGTCAATGAGCCTATCTAAAATGGATGCTTGAAGCTGCTGCTTATGCTCTATCATAATTATTGACTATGCTTACTCAGCTGTTTCTAAGACATTTATTTTCAGGTTTGGAACAGTGATGGCTTCATCGTTGACAAACAACATTTTCATTCCTTTACCTATAATAAATTCGTCTTGAAGTTCTTCCCAATCAGATACTTGGCCTAGCTTTTCTAGATCTGTATTTGAGTTTGCGTAAACTAGTGGCAAGTGAGCGGTACCCGATGGGCCGTCTTTAATAGTAATTTCAACGCGTAACCAAATACCCTCTAATAATGACGTTACAGGTTCTACTTTTAATGTTTCAATTTCATTAAAGTTTGCAAGGTAAAACTCGCCATTTGTACCTAGCACTTCTAAATAAGGACTTAAGCTATCATCTAAATCTCGAATTGCTGATTGCTCGTCTTCAACACTCTCCAAACGAAGCGCTTCCATTTGTTGAGCAAGACTGGCTGCTTCAGATGTTTCACCTTCAAGCAAAGCAACATGCATTTTTAAAAACAAGGTATCTAGCTCATTGGCTTCATGAAAAAGTTTAGGAATACCCTTACCTTGATAAAAATCCACGCGCGATTGCTGGGCACGAATTAAATGTCTAAGGTTAACTGCACCTACAGCAAACTCTGGGTTCTTTTGCACCATAAAGTCGAGTTGTTTGTCTGCTTTTTCAAGCTCGCCATTAATGCAAAGTAATTCAGAATAAATACTTCTAATGTCAAAATTTAAAGGCTCATCTTGCAACTCGGTAGCGCAACATAATAAAGCATCAGCAAGTTTTCCCTCGCGAATTAAACTGTGTATTTTTTTCATGATTATTCCTTTATTTTATGATGAGGACTGAGCTCTGTTATTAACTTAATACTCGAGACCATTTGGTCTAACTGAAAGTGGGGCTGTAACTGCAAAACCGAAAAGTAATGCCCCGGGTTTGCTTTATTTTCACTTACTTTTATTTTTGCATTACTCAGTGGATATTTGCTTCTGATATGCTCAGACGCGGAGTCTGACGCAGTTGTGTAGTTATTTATCCACGCTTGTAAGTCTCTTTCACAGGCCTGTGCTGTGCTGTAAGACCCGACACGATCGCGGGCTAATAATTTTAAATAGTGCGCAAAGCGCGATACACACAAAATGTATTGCAACATAGACGATAGGCGCGCATTGATATTGGCAGCACTTGAGTCGTAATTTTTTGTTTTTTGAACCGATGCATTACTGTAAAAAACAATATGCTCCGTATTTGTAACCGAAGAAGCTGGGATAAAACCGAGCTCAGAAAATTGCTTTTCAAACTTACTGGTTACTAATAAATCAAGTGGCGGCTTTGCCTCTTTTTGATAGGTATCGTTTGCAAAGCTATCACGAGCAAGCCCTGTTACTAATCCCTTAGAAACTTTGCCTGGCTCTATACCACGAATGTGACCAAACCAACCGCTGTCGCAGTAAGCTCTAATTATTGTTGATACAAACTGATACGCTGCACTGCCCCATAACATATCTGTTTCTGGATTTTTTATTTGTTCTTTGAAGTAAAAATCTTGATGGCGTTTGCCATCATTAACATAAGGCGGCCTAACTAACACATGAGGCAACGTAAAACCCATAAAGCGCGCTTCTTCCATTTTTCTAAAACTTTGCCATTTTATATATTCAGGTTGTTCAAACTGGTTAAATAAATCAGAGTAATAACCTAAATCAGAAAAGCTATCAGCACCAAATAAATTAGCCGAAGCCGAACATATAAAAGGAGAAAATGCAGCCGCTGCCGTTCTTGATACCTCTTTTATAGTATCAATATCATTGTAAATAGTGCCTGCTGAGCAACCATTACTGATTTCGTAATCACCAATTACAATACCAAAAGGCTCGCCTCCGGCACTGTCAAACTCGTTTTGATAAAGTAACTGAAAAAACATACTTTGATCAAAATCAATCGCTTTGTTCACGTCTTTTGAGAGCGTTGACCAATCACAATTGAGCAATTTAACTTTTACTTTTTTTTCTTTGTCTTGTTGCTCTGTTTGTAACAATAACCACCATAGATTACGCCAGCTAGCTTCTAAGCGTTGAAAGCTATCTGCATGAATTATGTGGTTGAGTTGCGATGAAATAAGTTGATCGAGTTCAATAATTACACGTTGTAAATAAGGACTCAAAGACTCCTTATTCCAAGAAAGGGGAGAATCAGAAGAGCCTTCAAGCCATAACAATAACGCTTTATCTAGGTTTTTTTCATTTAAAAACCTATCGAGCAAAGCGTCATTATCACTAATTCGAGACTGTGACTTTTGTTGAAAAGTGAAGTCTTGATTTATAAATGAAAACTCTTCGTGATTCATTCTATTGCATCATCCTTAATGCGAGAGAGCGGTATTATTAACCGATCTCTGGGATTTTAGCTACAAGACGTAAAGAAGACGTTAGTTCTTCCATTTGTAACCAAGGTTTCAACCAAGCAACAGCGTTGTAGGCACCAGGTTGACCTGGGATCTCTTTTACAGATACTTTTGCATCTGCAAGAGGGTAACGTGCTCTGATGTCTTGACCACCGCCCTCTGTCGCATTTACATATGACAGGATCCAACGGTTTAACCATGATTCAACGTCTTCAGCTTCCATAAAGCTACCAATCTTGTCACGTGCCATTACTTTTAAGTAATGCGCAAAGCGAGAAGTTGCCATTAAGTATGGTAAACGAGCTGAAATAGCAGCGTTAGCCGTGGCATCAGGCGTTGAGTAAATTTTTGGTTTTTGACAGCTTTGACCGCCAAAGAAAACAGCATAATCAGTATTTTTATAGTGACATAGAGGTAAGAAGCCTAACTGACTTAACTCTGCCTCACGACGATCTGTAATGCCAATTTCTGTTGGACACTTAAGATCTGGATCACCATCATCACTAGTGAATATGTGAGTCGGTAAGCCTTCCACTTTACCGCCACCCTCTGCACCACGAATAGCAGTACAGAAACCGTATTGAGAAAACGCAGCGGTCATGTTAGTTGCCATAGCGTATGCTGCATTACTCCAACAGTAATCACCATTATCAGTGCTCACTGAACGACCGTCTTTTGGCTCAACTTCAAACTCTTCGTAGTTGAACTCTTCAACAGGTTTAGAAGCAGCACCATAAGGTAAACGCGAAAGGAAACGCGGCATAGTAAGTGATACAAAGCGTGAATCATCGCTGTCTCTAAATGAGCGCCATTTAGTGTATTCTAATGATTCAAATACTTTTTCTAAATCGCGTGGCTTAGTAAGCTCTTCCCAATTATCAAAACCGAATAAAGACGGTGAAGAGGCAGCAATAAATGGACAGAATCCAGCTGCAGCCACATTAGACATTAAGCTCAATGTTTCAACATCTTCAGGGTGATTAGTAAATTCAAAGTCACCTACGATAGTGCCATATGGTTCACCACCTGGGGTACCAAATTCAGACTCGTAAATTTTCTTGAAGGTTTGGCTTTGATCAAACTCAACGGCTTTACTTAAATCTTTATGAAGCTCTTTTTTCTTCATGTTTAAAACACGAATTTTTAATGTAGAACTTGTTTCAGAGTTCATCACTAAGTGATGCAGACCGCGCCATGAGCCTTCAAGCTTTTGAAACTCATCCGAGTGCATTACCACACTTAGCTGTTTTGAAATTTTTTGATCGATTAACTGAATAGCTTCATTAAACGTCACAGTCATGTTTTTATTCCATTGAACTGTGCCTTTTAACGCTTCTTCTGTTAATGTTTTTAGTAATTCTTCAGCACGGCTCGACTCTGTTTGTTTAGTCGCGCCAATTGCTTGCTCTAATAGTGAAGAACTTACTTCTGATACCGATTCTGATTCTGTTGCTAATTGTTCAGTGCTCATTTATCAGTCTCCTCTAAGTTAAGTTCTTTAGCCATCGAGTCTAAGCTTGCTGTATTACTTAATACTTCTTCGAGTACATTTTCAAGCTCTTCTGAGCGGTCAATCTTGGTCATCAAGTCACGCAGCTTGTTGCGCGTTTCCATCAATTTGCGTAAAGGCTCTACTTGATTTACAACCGCAGCAGGCTCGAAATCGTCAATCGACTTAAAGTTCAAGTTAACTTCAAACTGAGAACCATCATCCGTTAATGTATTGTCTACTTTTAAACGCAGAGAAGGACTCATACGTTTTAAAACATCATTAAAGTTATCACGATCAATTTGAATAAAACGTCTATCTTTTAGTGGTTTAAGTGCTTCTGTGTTATCACCAGAAAAATCACCCATTACACCTACTACAAAGGGTAATTCTTTTTTTACTGCCGCGCCCTCAGTTTCCACATCATAAGTGATATGTACTCTTGGTTTACGAACTCGTTTTAACTTATCATGGATACTCATTGAGAACTCCTTTTACTATGTTTCAGTTTCGCTGATCTTAATGCCAGACAACTTAAAGTATCCAGTCCTAGCATCACTATCTGTAATTAACTCATTTAATAACTCAGGTAGCGATAATTCGCTCCATCGAATAACTTGTTCTATCGTGTAAGACATTGGTGAATGAGGTTCAGTCTTTCTGAAAAATGTCGCAATTTCTTGAAGTTTTTTTATTGCGTTTTCTCTCGAATCAATCTCATCACTGACACGCTTTTTAGGTTGCGCTGAGTCTGCTTCTATCTCATCCTCAACCACTTCCTCTTCAGGCTCAGCATTTGCCTTATCTAATGCAATTTGTGCTGCTTCAAGTTTATCTGCTGCAACATGATTTACCGCAGCTAAGCTCACTTCTAATGCTTGTTTAATATTAGATGTAGGTTGTGGCTCACCCGTCACCTTATCCATAACCTCACTCAAAGCGGCAAATTTTTCTATCGCATCTTCAATATCATTTTTTAAAGATACAAAAAACTCGGTACTGGTTTCGGCTGCACTTTTTTCAAGCTGTTCAAAATCAACGGCACCTTGGGTTATCTTCTTTTCGCGTTTTTCATCACTTAAACGTGAAATGTCATAACCTTGCTGATATTCCCAAAAAGAAAAAGGATCCATACTGACACTGTCTGTCATGTATATACTTTTAATTGGAATAATTAACGTACCTTCACCAGCACTGCCATTTAAGCCAACTAATGCAGACACTTTGTCTGAAATTTCATCACCGTCATCAAGTGTTGGATAAAGTGACTCAAAATGATGTTCCAAAAGGTGCTTAGCAACACTAAAACCAAACGCAATGCCTTTAAAGCCATGAACGCGGCACAAGCCTTCAATTAGCCAAGCTAGGTATTCTATATCTTTACTTTCGGTTTTAATTGCCTCACTACATTGCTCAAGTAGCGGAATCCAATCTCGAGAAAGCGAAGCAATTCCTTCTTCATCGACTAGCGCATTTCTTTCAGCCGCACGAAGTTGGTTTCTTAAATCTTTTAAGGCGTAGTAAGTAGACGTTGGAGAGACATCTGATCGCGGATCAATACCTGCAAACTCAGTATCTGAAATAGGGGAAATATACTCTTCAAATAAAAACATTCCATTGTCCTAAATATTATCCATATTCTCTAAAGCTTAGAGCGGAGATAATATTACATTCTTTAAATTAAATTACAAGCTTCAGCACCATTGTGCCGATAAGCTGGCTAATGTTATTTTGTAAATAATTGAAATAACAGTTTTTTGTTCCTGATATATTTACAACTTTTTTTCTTAAATATACTAAAACAGGCTTAATCAGCTACTTAGTGAACAATGGAATCGTTGCCTCATCTTGTAAATTACAAGATTGTATCGATTGATTGGCATCTACATCATCATATTTTACTAATATACAAGTTACGTTATCTTTAGCACCTCTAACTAACGAGGAGTGCATTAAAGCCATTCCTGAATCAATTATGCTACTTGGCTCTAATGACAAACATATATCCTCATCTGATAATTCACCTGTAAGACCATCTGAACATAATAAAAAGATATCGCCCTTGTTTATCTCACCCTCAATTACATCTACCTTCACTTCATCCATTACGCCCACAGCACGAGTAATAACGTTAGATAATGGGTGGTTTTTAGCTTCTTCAACAGAAATCATTCCCTCGTCGATTAAGTCATTAACTTGACTATGATCTCGAGAAACTTGAGTTAGTTTACCATTGCGTAATAAATAAGCTCTGCTGTCACCAGCCCATAATATGTAATAGCGCTCATTCTTAACAAACAAAGCTGTTACCGTACTGCCTGCTGTTTTATTGCTTAAGTATTGCGCGCTATATTGATTTAGTTGCTTATTTGCATCTTCTATAGCGCTAACAATATGACTTACGGTCAAGTCCTCTAGCCTGAGCTTTTCAACAGTAGTTCTAATCACATCAACCACTAATTGACTAGCAACTTCACCCGCTTCATGCCCGCCCATACCGTCAGCTACGACCCATAAGTTATGGCTGTTAATTTCCACGTGCGCATCTTCATTAAGCTGCCTCACTGCACCTCTATGAGTAATGGCATAACTTGTACTTAAATTACTAATCACTATTTTTTACCTGTGTGTAATTCCATTCCCAATGCTTCCAACGTCCATCTAGCATAGCGGCTACTTGATTAACCGGCGGCAAAGCTGACGTGATCAGTACCATAGGCTTAATATTGCAAGAACCATGAGTCCACCAAACACTGTAATCACCATACTTTTTATGTAAAATCGCATGCATGGCATCTTGTAAAATATGGTCGCTTAACTCAGTGCCTGAGAACTCTAGAGCGATTGCTTGTTTGTTTTTATCTTTTGAATTGGCATAACTTACTTGCTTTTTATTTGCAGCAACGTCACTTAGTGTACTAGCCAGTTCTTTTCGCCAGGAAAACAGATCCACAGAGCCATCAAGTACTTTAAGAACAGCATCTTCGTATTCTAATGAAAAAACACCAGAATGAAGCACATCAACCGGAGCAATATGAGTTGCACGAGTAACAGTGAGTGGATAGTGCCTTCCTACTGCATCCATACTGGGCAATAACGTACCCATAATGCCAGTATCACCAACAATGTTTGGGCTTAATGCAAAGTGCCAAACAGGGCCAGTAAGGTAGCTTTCTTGCCAAACATCACCAAGTTGCTCTTTACTCACAGCAATGGCAGCTTGCAGCCATTGCTCCCAATGCTCTGAAAACTCTTTAGTTACATTATCTTGAACAAAGTCGCCTAAACAAGGCACCTTGCCAAGATAACCAATATCTACAATCGGGTCGGACATGAAAACTTCTCTACACTGCTGTTCCAAAACGGATGCCTGATTGAGCTAGGCAGTAATTCTACTTTTGCATTGTTACCCATCAAGGAGAAATGTAACTCTAGATCTTGACGTGTTTTGCTACGCTTTTCGCTGAGCTCATCTAGCATTCGATAAAGTGACCACTCACCTTGATAAGTTGTATTAATTGAACGCCCACCGTTTGGCGGTGTAAACACAACGCGAGTTTTACTTTGACCACTAGCGCCAGGCCATACAAAGTTTGTAACTTTGAGTGGACCATGACGGTAAATCATTGACTGGCCATCAATTTCAATCATTAAACTAGATACCGTTTTATCTAAATTAAAAGTACGTAAGCCAAACTCAATTCGAGGGGTATCACTACCACGTTCAAAAAATGCGGTTTGAATTTTGAAAGCATGCTCAAACATTTTTAAGGTGTTATTGCTAATACCAATATCTTTTTCAAATTTCCACGGGCTAGAGCTCATATCCACACTCGGAGCTACATAGCTATTAAAAAAGTTATCTATGGTGCCATTAGGGCCAAAGAAGCGAGTAAAGTCTTTAATGCTGACCTCTTTTTCAGCCTGCGGAGCAAATGGGTAACGCCCCACAATTGCCGCGTTATACTCGCGCAACACTTTGCTTTTCCAAATTTCATTTAAATGTCTGTTGGCACTATTTTTGGTGATGTTGCTAGTATCTCTACTTATATCAAGTAACCAACTATTGAACGGATATGGCAAATCACTACTTTGGTACTCTAATTGGCGAATAAAACTCGGTTTACTCTTACCACTTATTTGATCTTTAATTGAGTATTTAAGCTGGTCGCCTCGATCAAGTTTAGTTAGATAAATATTCAACTCTCTTAAGTTTTTCTGAATATTATCAAGCTGCTGAATGTCTATATCGATAATGTCTTCAAACGCCTCTTCGACTTGATAGCCCGGTAGCTCTACCTCAAACTTAGGCGCCTCGTCAGGTAAAAAGCGTTTGATTCGATTTGCTTTAGTTTGCATCGCAACCTTAGCTGCATTAGCGGCAATATCTCCTGCGACCTTTTGGTTTTCAGAGATAGGTAGCTTAGTTAATTGAACATTCTTTTTAACTGCATTGATGATATTTTTTATTGGCGCTTCTGAGCCTGCTAATACATCAGTAATGTTCACACCCTCAGCAGGTGAGCTGTACTGATTAAGACTCAAGTCATCTAAAAACGACTGCCAATAATAAATATAATCTTGAAAATAACGTTGCTCTAGCTTCTTTTCTATCTCTGCTTTAGAAATATCATACGTGCCTGAGGCTTCTTGGCCATACACCCAGCTACTGGCCATTAAGTTGCCAAGCATTTTTCCTTTTTCAATATTAAAAATTCCATGGAAACCGTTAAAAGTGTATAACCCTGGAATACTGCGCGTTAGATCACCATTGTTACGAAATGTAAACTTTTGCGCACTTTCAAAGCTAATAATATCGGTTAATCTAAAAGGCGGAATACTGCTATCAAGAAAATCAGCTTGAAGTCGTTGGTATGCTCTTTCTGCAATCGGTAGTTTCGTAAGTTCTGCACGAGCTACTCGAACCGCCTGATTATCTATTTCAGTTTGTGTTACGCCCTCTTTTAACAACGCAGCAATATGATTCATCAGCTCATTACGCGTCTGCATGTTCAAATCACCAGGCAAATTTCTATCTAAATATGCACTAAACCAAACGTAAATATCTTCACTCTCAAAATATTCAGGTTTAAATAACATTAAGTAGCATCTGAGCGTTTCATATAAATAACTCAGATGTTCTGGATGAGCCTCCATTTCCTTTATTAACGTGTTCGCAATAAAGGGCTCTAAATAGGTTTGTAAGGAACGTTTATAAGCATTAGTAGAAGATTCTTTAATTTCAGTAAGCTTATTAAAGCCAACTGAAGATGCATCTTCAGGATCAATTAACTGAGCATTGGTTGCTGGCAAGTTTCTCAATGCATTTAATCGGTCATTTAGTACCAGTAGATTATTTCTATCAAAAGATGATGCGTCTAATTCTTGGTACGTGGCAATTGCTTCATCTGTGGCATCAATTAAGTTGCTATTCCATGCAAAGCTAAAATACCAAGAAATTGAAAAGCCGAACAAAGCAACACATGCAAGTGACACACTAGCAACTCGAAGCCACTTATTTTGTTTGTCATGGTGTTTGTTAGTGCTTGCTAAGTTTTGCTCAGGAAAAATAACGCTCTCTAAAACGTTTTTAATAAAAAAACTTTTAGATTGGTTTATATAATCGGTTTTACCTGCGCTAGCATCATTTAAAAAGCTTGAAGGGGTTCCCTCTTGAGTGGCGCTGGTTAAATACACTCCTCTGAACATAGGTAACTCTTCATAAGCGTTAGGAGTAAAAATCTCTTTTAAGAAGTCATCAGCTACCCCTTGTAGTACACGTAGCTGTCTGGGGAATTCAAAGATTTTAGCTCGAATAGCTTCATTACGCTCGTTGATCAGTCGACGGTTCAACATCTCTGTAAGTTTAGAGATTAAAGCATGGAATTCTTTGTTAAATGCATCGACTTGAGTATCTTTATCTAAATCAAGCTCAAAGGTGATCCCCCAAACTTGTTCACATTCTTCCTCAGTAAGTTCGCCAAAGAACTCCCTGAATCCTTCAATTAAATCTACTTTAGAAAAAATAACATAGACAGGAAATGTCATACCAAGCTGGTTTTGTAGTTCTTGAAGGCGTTGTTTTATAGCTCGTGCATGAAGGTTTCGCTCAGTTTTGGTCTGACTCATAAGTTCAGAAATACCCATACTGATCATTACCCCATTTATAGGGCGTAATGGGCGATGTTTTCTTAGTAACCCGAGAAAGCCTTCCCATGCTCTAGAGTCGTGTTTAGCGTGGCTACTTTGCGTTGTGTAACGACCGGCGGTGTCGATTAATACCGCTTTATTGGTAAACCACCAATCACAATTGCGCGTACCACCAACACCATGCACTAAATCAACCCCAAGCTTATCCTTTAATGGGTAATCTAGGCCTGAATTATGAATAACCGTTGTTTTACCTGCGCCAGGTGGACCAATCATGATATACCAAGGTAATTGGTATATATTTTTACCTTTAAATAGTTTTACGTCTTTGAGTAAATCTATGGCTTCATTCATTCTGGTTTTTAAGGTGGTTATTTCTTCGTTAACTTCACTACTATTTGCATCGTTGTTATCTATTAACTCATCTGCCATTTTTTCATCACGTTTGCTTTGCTGCATAAGGCGATAAATTTTAGTCACAGAAAAAACAAGTAGTATCAATAAAATAGTTAGTAGTCTTGCTGCAACACCGGCAAGCGGTACATAATCTGCAATCGCAATTAGGGGACCACCAAACCAAATTAATAATGATAAGGCTAAAAAACCGATAATTAAAATAGCGGTTCGAGACGTTAGTGCGTAGGTTATTTTTTTAAATTTTTGTGAGAAACTCATTACAGCCTCATTAAAATAATAGATCGATTTCAATTCTGCGGTTTAACGACCGAGAAGCTGAATCTGAATTGCTGGCGATAGGCTCTGCTGCGCCCTTTCCTTCTGGCCATAGACGACCGCTCAAATTGGTACTTTTAGCCATTAAATTAGCAACTTGTGTTGCTCTAGCTAAAGATAGATGCCAATTAGAAGGGTACTTATCAGTACTAATTGGTAAGTCATCTGTATGACCTGTTATGAGGACTCGCCCTTTAGTTCCTTCTAGGCTTAACGCTAACTTTTCTAAAATAGGCTGGAATGAAGGGAGAAGTTGTGCGTCTCCTTGCTTAAACAAGTTTTCACTATTAATTGTAATGCGGATCCCATCGGAGGTTTTAGCAACGGCGACAATCCCCATTTTAATCTCTGTTTGCAACAACTGTTCAAGTACGCGTAATTGCTGATCTTTTTTATCAACAGTTTGGTTAACTGCTAAAGGGTGAATACCTGCTAGCTTTTCATTAATCTCTACAACATCGTTATTCAGCTTCATATTTATTGATAAATAGATCATCAATAATATGAGCCCCAATACCGAAAATATGACCCAAAGTGGAACTTGATTTCTCAGTTCAACACCCGCTGCTACTCTTTGCTTCCAGTTTGGAGACAGCTTATTGTTAATTGGCCCATTAAGTTGGTTTAATAAATGATAAAGTTGTGAACGATATTCTTCGATTTTTGTATCACCACCGGCACCTAGGCGATATTTACCTTTAAATCCTAAATTCAAGCAGTGATATTGCAACTCTAAAAATTGTTGATTTCTCTCTGGTTGAGCTAAGCCTGAATCAAGTAGCGTGTAAAAATATTCACCGCCAAAGGTTTCTTTATGAAAGGTAGAAAGTAGGCTTTCATCCGCCCACTCCATTGAACTCCATTTTGAGTTCAATACAGACTCATCAAGAATGGCGCACAAACAATAACGCGAATTATTGATCACCTCTTTTGATAAGTGCTGATTGCGAACTTCTACTTCAAATCGTTTGATAGCCTCAACACAACGATGTTTAAGCGCTGCAAGGTTACTCATTTCAAGCGATTGATTGATTGAAATTACAAGCGAAAAACAATCGGTTGCCGCTTCTAACAAAGGGTTTTTAAATATCGATACTTTGTTACTACCTAATAATTTTGCAGAAGGCGGCTCGACCGACATCACTGTTTTATCAGCATCATTTTGTGCAGGGTTGCTACTTGGCGTATTTCGCCCTAATCGACCTGGGCGAGGTTTGATAATGGTTTCGTCCATTGAAACTCTTCCTTTTAAAAAGTTAAGTTCTTATCGCCCAAAGGCTTAATTGTAGCTCAGGGTAGTTTCCTGAGAGGTGAATGGCAATTCCCCCACTGGAACGCAATTTATCCCAATGTTCACCATGCCTATTTAATTCAAAATAATGAAAACCAGCATGATAAGGAATTTGTCTTGGTGCTGTTGGTAAATTACTAATCGTAATACCTGGAATTTGGTTATTTACCAGATCTCGAATAGTTTCTACACTGCCAATTTTAATTTGTGAAGGTAGAATTTTTCTTAATTCTTCATGAGGCACACTTGCTTTAATTGCTAATACAAATTGGGCTGAATTAAGAATAGACTTATCTTTTAACGCACCAAAAGAAATACCAAATTTACTTTGCTCAAGTTTAATTTCAGTTGCTGTTTGCTCAATAACGTGACTCAACGACTGATATAAAAAGTTAACCACTTCATTAAATACCTGCCCTAAATTAGTATGGTCATAATTGGGTAATTTAGGCACTCTCTTATTAGCAGTGCTGAAGGTTGATAACTCGCCCGCAAGCTCAATTAAACGACTGTAAAATACATTAGGGTGTAAACTATTGACACTAAGTAAGTTATTAAATATCGCATCATACTTATTTAATGTTTGTAGCATGATAAAATCTGCAACTGAAGAACTTCCTGCATAGCCCTGGCTGAGCCTTGCGGCGATGCTTTCAGCGCGTTGCTTTATCATTGAGCCTATTTCTCTGACTAGCCCTGATAAGGGTTTACATTGCCCTACTTTTAAAGATGGAGGAATATACTTTGCATCTAACTTTATTTGGCCTTCACTACTCACATCTATAATTCTAGCTAAAGGTAATACAATATAGCCTGAGTGATCATCAGACGACAGCATCAATTTGCTATACACTTTCGCAACTTGAATAATTTCTTGAGATTGCGCTCCTAATAAATCATCACTCACTGACAGG
Source organism: Pseudoalteromonas sp. Scap25 (assembly GCF_013394125.1). Classification (GTDB taxonomy): domain Bacteria; phylum Pseudomonadota; class Gammaproteobacteria; order Enterobacterales; family Alteromonadaceae; genus Pseudoalteromonas. The sequence goes on from NZ_CP041328.1 coordinate 132,790, forward strand.
TCATTGAGTTTATAACGAGTCACTGTATTATCGTCGGCTGAAGATATATTAATCCCGCTATTTTTTAGCGCAGGGATGGCAAGATAAACAACTTCATCAAAAACATCTTTATTAACCACCAACGGTTCAGGTAGCGACGTTGATTGAGGCATATCTATTGGTAATAAGTCTGGAGTGATTGCTGATAATGCGTCCACGGCAAACTGCCCGCTGTTAAGTAATTCATTATCAATACTTATATCAATTATCCCCCATGGATCAGCAAGGTTGCCACTGCAAACTTGCTTGATAACATTGGAAATATATTTGTCTGCTTGTTGAAAGTGCTGAGGTCTTAAAAACATCCCTTCAGTCCAAGCAACACGAGTGTTATCACCCATTTTAAAAATCCTTTTTTATTGCTCTCTCATGTATGTCGCAATTGCTTCTACATTAACATTGATATCGTCATAGCCGGTAGGGTCAACTTCTATAACCGCTCTCCACCTTGCTTGGTCTATATTTCTATAAGCAACAACAACCCCAACGTAACGAGTATTACGATTAAGGCTCATTTTATATTGCTGCACAGAATCAGGCTGAAGTTCTAATTCATCTTTTTTTAATAAGTCAGGTCCGAGGATCTTTTCTGGTGTGTCGTACAAGCTAAAAAAGTCCTGCGTGTCAAAAATAGTTCTTGAGCTGAGCTCAAAAATTTTCATTACCACTGGAGAAGGACGTTCTGATGTATCTGGATTAACATTTTTAGATACATTAATGATCAGATCGGTAGAAGGGGGTACGATTTTATTCATCGTAGAACATCCCATTACCAAAAATAGTAAACTAAAACTCAATAAGTAGAGCTTAACTTTGTACATTATTTACTTTCCTTTCTAGTGCGTTTCTTTGATTCGATCGTTGTATGCCTTTAAGAAATCATCTGACATTGCCATGGCGCCTTTAGTGTTCACTTCCTGAGAAATATCATCATATAAACTTTGATATAATTTCCAGCATTTAGACTCTATTTGACCAGGGATAATTTTTAACACGTTAGAATTATCGTTTGCCTGTTGATTAATTTGCATGGGAGAAACCTGCGACAACATCCCTTTTAACACGCCATCTGCACCAGCGAGTAATGCATGCTCATGCTTACGTGTGTCTATAAAGCTTTCTTTAATAGATTCATTCGAAGACAGAAAGCTTGCACTATTTTTTATGAACAAGTTCTGAATAACGTCATCAATGTTGGCAGAAAATTTTAATGGATTGTTTTGCTCAGCCTGAAACATCGTATGATTCAATCTTAATTTGTTTTTTACAATAGCGCGTTGACGTAAAGATTCCATAAGCTCAGTGAGCAATAAATTAAGCCCTTGGCCCATTTCAAACCACAGCTTTTCATTATCTAACGAATTTTTAAGTTCATCTTTAATCCCCAACCCTTTTAAAAACGCATCTGATAACGCCTTGTCACTTTGAACCACGTTTTTTACTGGTGCAGACTGTATCTCAGGCTTATGCTCATTAGCGTGGCTACTTGAACGGGGGGGTTCTTGAATAGGCGCAGGGGTATCAACAGGTGCTGATGAATTGCTAACATTATTGCCAATGTCAAAATCATCGGTATTCATAAGGCGCGTTAATTCATCCCAGTCTTCCGGAATATGATTATCAGTTTGTTGCTGCGCAGTCACTGATATCTCAGGCATCGACTCATTCATAATCGAGTCATCGAATGAAGGTATAGACTGCTCAGCCGGTTGAGAATTTTGCGCAGCGAAAGCATCTACTGATTGAAAATGACTTGGAGCAGAATTACTCACATCGACTTGTTGAGCTGATGTTAGCACCACACTGACTTGAAAATCGCCAATGGTTAACACGTCACTGTCTGACAAACGTTGTTTGTTGCCTTGACCGAGCGGCGCTACAGCAAAATTAATAAATAATCCATTGGTTGAATTATCGTATACGTAAAAAGAGTCACCTTCTTTTTCTATTATGCCGTGTTTACTTGAGATTATTTTTTCGGGATCAGGTAAGTGCCAATCGCACGCTTCAGAGCGACCAAAAGTTAATGAATCTGTTACAGTTTTAGTGGCTTCTATTTCAGGTGAAAGTCTGTGATAACTAGTGATGTTTAGTATCAGTTCCATTTGATAAGTCAGTCCCTTATATCATTATTGTGAACAGGATAAAGTAGAAGCGAAACTATTGTCAACATTGAAATTAACACAAGAAAATATTGCGCTATTGATTTTGTCTCTAAAACAAGACGTTTGATAAACAAATTATACAGCGATGAAATATTTTACCGTAATGCTTTATAACTAGACCGAAAATAGCCTTCTTAGAGACTCCTTCTAGCTTTAAACCGACTTTTTCAATTTACAGTAAGGGAAATTTACCAACAATAATATGTCATTCAGGCATTGCTATAATTGTATATTTTTGTAAAATACATGCTCATATCAGAGGGAAAATTGATAGATAAGCAGAGAATATTTACCTTTGTAATTATTTAACTTAACACAATAAAAGGATTTTTTATGAGCAGTACTAATGATCACAACGATAAAACTCAGATTGCTTCCCTAGACTCAAACGCAAAAAAAACGTCAAACATTCGCAAGCAAAATCTACTTGGCAAAAAAATATCTGGCCGCTATTTAATTGAAGAGCTGATTGGCCAAGGCGGGATGTGTTATATCTATCGGGCGCGCGATACTTTTTTAGAAAACGGTAATCGCTCAGAAGCATCGGTAGCAATTAAAGTACTTCAAGAAGAATTCTCAAGCTCTGAAGAAGCTATCTCACTACTAAAAGATGAAACAGCAAAAACGCAACAGCTTTCCCACCCAAGTATTGTCAAAGTGTACTCAGCAGACTCTGACGGCGATCTATATTATGTCACTATGGAGTTAATTGAAGGGGAAACACTAGAACAAATTATTAAACGAAACAAACCCTCTGGCTTAGCGTTTAAAAAAGCAAAAATTATTTTAAAGCAATTAACTGACGCTCTTGTATATGCCCACTCGCGTGGCGTCATTCATAATGACCTCAAGCCTTCAAATATTATTTTTGATTCTAACGGTAACCTTAAAGTACTTGACTTTGGTATTGCCAAACACAAAAGCTTAGACGATCAATACGCTGTAAAAAATGACAGTGAACTGGCAACAATTGGCGGCTACACCCCAACATATGCAAGTCCTGAACAATTAAAGGGTAGTGAAGCATCAGTAAAAGACGATGTATTTTCTTTTGCATGCATTGCTTATGAACTTCTCAGCAGTAAACACCCATTTAACCGTATTGCTGCAGATAAAGTTCCTAAAAACACAACAGTGAAAAAACCAAGTAACTGCCCTATTCTTTTGTGGAACAATTTAAATAAAGCATTAGTTTTAAATGCGAATCAAAGGCTTGAATCATTAGAGCCCATTTTAAAAAGTCTTACAACAAACTTAAACCCTGCTATTTTTGCTACAGCAGCGAGTATAGCCATTATTGCTTTGATTACGCAAAACTATTACTCAAACTCAGATAATACTAAACAATTACAGGCACAACTCGATAATGCCAAAGCAATTAATCAACAAGTAGAAGCGTGGATGTCTTGGCAGGGGCCAACAATTTTAAACAAACTTGAACAAATCCCGCCACAATATGAAGTGCTTAAACAAGGGTTACTAAGATCAAACCAGCAAAGCATATTAGAGAGCTTTAACGATGAAGCTAATCAGTTTAATAATATCGCTGGTCGTAAATTTAAAGATTTCGATAAAATTATAGCCGTTTACTCTGATGCATTAAATTATTACCCTGACTCAGAAAAACTATCAATGCAATTAGAAAGTGTGCTTAGGGAACGCCAATCAATTATTTTTGATATTACAGCCAGAATCGATTTATTACTCGAACAGTCGCGTTATAACGAGGAGCAGCCAAATAGTATTGCCCACTTGATTTTTGACTTAAAAGAAGTTGATAAAACTTACCGTTATCAGCCTACAGATCTTCACTTTGATAATTTTACAGTTGCGTTAAATACCGCGATAGAAAGTGACGATGTGATCACCCAAAAAGTTCTCTTAAACGTGGGTAAAATCGTTTTTACAAACAACAAAAAAGCGGATGAGTTACTAGCAAATTTAATGCAGCGAGAATCTGCTATTAATGCATTAACTGCGTATCAGCAAAAGATTAATTTAGGCGAACAGGCAGACTTTCCTCGTGCCGATGCCGTGGTGTTTTATGGTCCTAAGTTTCAACGATTCTCTGCTCAGTTAGAAACAATAGAAGATCATAAAGCTTTAATGGAATTCGAAGAATTTATTAAATCTGAATCAACAGCATTACCGGATGACTTCTCACTTTTAATTTCGTTGAGAAAAGAATTGTCGAGACGTTACATCAGTACAGCAAACGATTTAATGAAAAAAAGAATGTATAAAGCCGCTGAACGTTTAGTTGAAAAAAGTGAAGCGATTACTCAGTCGTTAGACAAAATGCTCTAAAAAATGCGTTTATTTATTGTTCAAAAATAACACAGCAGTGATTGAATAACGATTGCATAGCTATTAGACTAAAATCAAAATACAGACAACAAAGTCAAGGACGACGAGTGCATTCATATCATCATACACTCCGCCAAGATTTTACATATTTAGACTTTTTATAATTTATGGAGTACCTATGAAAAATTTAAGCTTGCTAGCTGCAGCACTCATACTCACTGGCTGTTCAGCAACATCTAAAACAAACAAAACTGAAGATGTTGTTATTGAGCCAACTCCTCAAATGAGCGAAGAAAATGCACCAATATCACTTACGGTTATCACTAACCCAGCCGACTCTAGAGTTCGTATAATGAATATAGTGCCTGTGTATCAAGATGCTATTGAACTAGATGCAGGTAAATATGATATTGAAGTAAGTAAGGCAGGTTATATTACTTATAGAAACTGGATAACGGTTGATAAAAAAACTATCTTAACCATAGAGCTCGATGAAAAACAATCAAGTCAATCTGCGCAATAGACTGTTTAATGCAGTAAAATGCCTTTTTAAATAAAGGCATTTTAGCATTAATAATAAACATACCAGATATAACCGCCCAAGCTTAAATTCACCGCTATACACAACCACAATACCACTATAAATACGCGCTTTTTTGACTTATGCCGTAAAGCTTGCTGCGCGATAAGTGCGCCTGGCCACCCTCCTAATAGAGCACAGAGATGTAAATGTCGCTCAGGTATACGACTTACTTGTTTACGATTCGACTGCACTGCTTTTCGTTTATCCCAGGCATAATATAAAAAAGTAATACCACTGAGTAATGAAATATAGATCGGTATAAACATCTCAATTTTATGATTTAAATAAGCAAGCCATATTGCAGCTATAAACATACTCGAAAATATAATTAAGGTACTTTTTATCAAAAATAATCGCCTATAATGAAAATAATTAAAAAACACTTAGGTTAAATTATGACATATTTAAAGGCCGCGATGCTGCTGTTATCACTATCTATATTTAGTATTCAAGCAAATAATGAAGCAGACTTACTAGCGCCAGAACTTGCGATATTTACGCCTTACTTAGGCACATGGCAAGCGGATTTCAATACCGAAACAGGTCAGCCAAGCATTCAAGATGTCAGTAATTGGCAGCGCGCACTTAATGGTAAAGCCATTCGTACTTCACACTCGATTAATGAGGGTGAGTATGGAGGGGAGTCAATGATTTTCTATGATCGTAAAAAACAGTCACTGGTTTTCTATTACTTCACAACAGCTGGTTTTTATACTAAAGGCGTCATGAAAGTGCTGAGCTCAACGCAATTTGTGGCTTACGAAGATGTTACTGGTAGCAAAGAAGGGATCACTAAAGTTAAATCAACCAGTGAATTTAAAGATCAACAGTTTGTTGTTTCTACCTCTTATTTAAAAAAAGGAGAATGGACTAAACCGGAACAGCGTATTTATACTCGCAGTACAAAAACCGTTAAATTTAAGTAACTTTGGTCCTAAAACTCAAAAGGCAGCCTAGGCTGCCTTTGTTATTTATAAAACCGCTATTATTTTGCGAATTTTTTAAATGGTTCGTCAACGGGTGTATCAGCTAGGTGATTAGTGTAATTGCTCATTACTTTTTGCGATAAACCAACAATTATTTCTAGCAGTTGCTGTTTACCGTAACCTACTGCAAAAAATTTCTCAATTTGCTCATTGCTAATTACGCCGCGATTGCGTGTCATTGCAAGCGTTGTTTCACGAAGTACTTCAAGTTTTGCATCTGCAAGTGGCGTTTCATTAACCAATGCATCAACAATACCTTGATCAACTTTCATTGAAGCGGCAATTGCGCTGTGTGCTGGTACACAGTAATGGCATTCGTGCTCAACATTAATTGACTGCCATACCACTGTTAGCTCTTCTGCGTTAAACGATGTTTTTTGAAATAAGTCGTGCAGTACTTGGTAGCCTTTAAGAAGCGTAGGTGCTTCTGCCATTACTGCATGAAGGTTTGGCACCATACCAAATGCTGCTACTGAATCAGCCATAAGCGATTTTGATTCTTCAGGTGCGTTGTCTTGAGTATATAACGTAAATTCTGCCATGTTCTGCTCCAATAAATTAATGTAATTAACTAACTTCGAAACACATACTATTTGATTTTGAGCGACTGCTCAAGTTAAAATTGAACAGTCGCTCAATTTAATAGAAACTATTATGGCCAATAAAGTTAAATTTGAACGCGAGCAAGTTGTTCGTGCCGCTAGTCAATTATTCTGGGAGAAGGGCTTTCATGCTACATCCACTCGCGATTTACAAGATGCAATTAACATGCGTCCTGGCAGCATTTATGCGGCATTTGGCTCTAAGGAAGGTTTATATTGTGAAGCGATAAAAAACTATGCCAAGCAAATGCAAAGCTTAATAAATGAGCGTTTAGTATCATGCAGCAGTATTCTTGACGCACTTCAAGATTTTGTAGAGTATGTTGTTATCTCCTCAAAAAGTAATACTCCAAGTGCTATCTGCATGTTAGTAAAAGCTAATAATGAGTTCATTGAGAAAGACAGTTATCTTTACCAAATCAGTGTAGAGCTAATGATAGACTTTGAACATTACCTTACTGAACTATTTACACTCGCTATAGCTGATAAAGGGCTAAGCGGAAATATTGCCGCTATAGATTATGCTCGTTTTTTCCAAATACAATTTACTGGCTTACGTAATTATTTTAATCGACCAAACGTAGAGCATTTAGCCAAACCAATGATCGAAAACATGTTTTCACTCATGAAAAGTCTTTAGCCGAAAATAAAAAGGCAGCTAATCTAAATTAGCTGCCTTTTTAATTTAAAAACAAAGTTCGACGTCTAGGTTTTTAATTTATTAAGTTCAGAGTCTTGCTGCGCAACCAGTTTATTCAGCTCTTCACTGCTGTCGCCTGCCTGAGCAGATAAATCTGAAAGCTGTGAGGCGGCATCAGAAATTATTGTCAAGTTGCGATTTATTTCTTCGGTGACTAGGCTTTGTTCTTCTGCAGCCGTTGCAATATGGGTAATTTGATTGGTTATTTCATCTACTTTCACAACCACACTGTGCAGTGCATCAAAAGCCGTTGAGGTTTCATCTACTGCAGTTTCAGCGCGTACTACACCTTTTTCAATAACAGTTGATGCATTACCCACTTCTGAAAGTAAGCTGTCGATTAAACTACTAATGTCATCGGTTGATGAACGCGTTTTAGATGCTAAAGCTCTAACCTCATCAGCAACAACGGCAAAACCACGTCCGTGCTCCCCTGCTCGCGCAGCCTCAATAGCTGCGTTTAGCGCTAGTAAGTTAGTTTGTTCAGAGATAGTTCGGATCACATCAAGTATTTGGGTAATATCATTACTACGCGATGCTACTTTCTCTACCGCCTGATTAGCTTCTTTAATTTCCTCTGACATGGTTTTAACTTGCGTCATAGCTGATGATAAGCTCGATTCGCTACTTACCACTAGGGTATTAATTTCATCTGCTTGTTGCGCCGATTGCTCTGAAGCTTTTGCCACTTCAAGTGCTGTCGCGCTCATTTCGTTCATTGCAGTAACCACACTTTCAATTTCTTTAAACTGTGCTTGCACATTGTGCTTGGTTTCTACCGCAATGTTCGAAGTAACCTCACCTTGGTGTTTGGTTTGATCTGAGACCGCTTTTAGCTCACTGATCAATTCACGAAGTTTTGATAAAAACTTATTAAACCCTCCAGCTAGTGCAATCAATTCAGCGTGAGTATCTACATGCAGAGTTTGAGTTAAATCGCCTTCAGAGCTTGCTAAGTTGTCAACGCGTTCCTGAATTTGCTGCAGTGGCGCTACAACACTACCTACAACGAGCTTCATTACTATAAATGCCAATACCGCAATCACAGTACCTGTGATCAAAATAATCACACCCAGCTCTTTTGCTGCCTCAGACATGCCTGCAGTTAATTGAATTGGCCCCTCAAAAGCAAGTTCCGCGGGTACTTCAATTAGCAGCATCCATTTCACATCAGCAAGCTTAATTTCAATTGGGTAAGACACCATTATTTCTGCGGCTTGCTTGTTAATTCCTTTAGTGCCTTTTAGTGCTTTGTAACTTTCATAACTTTTAGCGCTAACAGCTTCTTTCAGTGGACGGCCTAATTTTTCTTTATAATGACTGGTACCAACAATTAAGCCCAAATGGCTAAGTAACGTTACTTTTGCTTTGCCATTGTAAAGCGCATTTGAAAGCTCTTCTGTTAACTTTTGAAATACAGGTAAGGTAATATCAGCCCCAGTTACACCAACAAACTTGCCTGATTTAATAACGGGTACAACAAGTGAAGTCATCATTTCTGAGTAACCCGGTGTTATCTCATATAAGTAGGGTTCCATAATGCATGGTTTTAACTTGTCTTTAGCACACAAGTACCACTCTGCCTCACGTAAACCAAATTCATTTATTTTATCCGCGTATTTTTCTGCCGCGTCTTCAACGACCTGTTGTTCAACCAAGCCATTACTGTTTTTAGTGAAATAAATTTCTAATGTTCCAGCACCGGCAACAGAGTGATCATAGCCTTGAGTAAATTCGCTATCTTTACCATCAAAGCCGTTTTGTTCAAACTGAGAATATATAGAAGAAATAACATCGTTACTTTCTAATAACGAGCGATTTAAAGAAACAACTGAGTCACGTTCTATTGAGGCTTTGTCGGCATCTTCTAAAATGCTACCAAGCGAAAAGGGTATTCGGTAAGCTTCATTAATAAAGGCAGCGATTTTCTCACCATAGGCGGCTGCATTTGCTGTTAATCGACCATCCACCTCATTTACAATTAAAGTTTCGGCCTCAGCAGAAGTATTCGCATTACTCGATGAGAGTTTAGACCACAGTATGCCTGAAAATAGTACCACCGTTAAAAGTATACTTCCGACGCTTATCCACAATAACTTTTTTGCTAACGCTATTTCCCGCATTTATAACTACCTTGCTTTACTTATTTATTTTTTAGTTTAGACCAATTTAAATAACATTTTATTAAATGTTTTAAATTAGCCTGAATAACGTAACCTCATAACCAACTACCATTTAACTTTGCTCATTTCGCCGCTGGGTTATTAGCACAACAACAAGCAAACACCTATCCACAGGCAAGGCTTTAATCCATATAGTTTATACACTAATCATGAGAATACTGTTCCAACCAGTCGGCCAGTTGCATCAGCTATATAATATAAAATGTTACCGTATCACTTTTACAGATTTATCAATTAAGATAGCTATCTAAAGAGGTATTGATTGCCAATGTGGCAAAAAATCAGCAAACTCTCCGATAACAACTAATCTATCGGCCGACTTTCTTGTTACTTTAGGGGTTTTTGTGTATGGGTCAACAAGCTATTCCTGAGCGAGCCATAACACCGCTTATCCACTCATGATAGCAATGGTAAATTTCATGACTAGGGTCTGTTGACCTTTCAGGGTTAAATTTTCAGTCATTTGGGTATTAGCAGAATGTTAAGCATTGAGTCGCATTCAATAGCAGCCTTTTCCTGCAACACTTTCACTACAGTTATTAAACTTCTATGCCTTGAGCCAAATTACAATAAGTGTGGATGTGTTTTAGCACCGCTGGTAACGTCGTTATTTTACTAAATTCAATTTTAAGTAAATCGAGTACAGCACCCACTGTTGTAAAGTGGAATTATCTATTTTTTTAATTCATGTTGAGTTTTAGAGGTATAGTAGCAAATAAAAAAACACGCGATGATCACTCATGACGTGTTTTTATAAACCATATAAAGGGATAGATTAAATAACTGAAAGTTCTACCTCAATATTGCCGCGTGTTGCATTTGAATATGGACATACTTGATGCGCTTTATTTACCAGCTCTTGGGCGGCTGTTTTATCCATACCACCTAATGACACGGCCAGTTTTACCGCAATGCCAAAACCGCCATCAATGGCACCAATAGATACCTCTGAGTTAATGTAAGTATCGCTTGGTAAAGCAACTTTTTCGCTACCGGCTACAAATTTAAGTGCGCCAATAAAACACGCTGCATAACCTGCTGCAAATAATTGCTCTGGATTAGTGCCCTGCCCATCGTCACCACCTAACCCTTTAGGCGTTGATAAGTTAACATCTAAACGACCGTCATCTGATTTAGCAACGCCTTCACGTCCGCCTGTTGCCGTTGCTTTTGCTGTATAAGCTACATTTTGTAATACATTCATAGTGAACTCCTAAAATTTAAAATTTTCAAATTAATTACTTTGCACGCAAAATAATAAGGCAATTAAATTCTGATTGCAATTACTTTGCATGCAAATTAAAATAAGCTATCTTGAAATGAAGGGTAATGCGATGTCGTTTGAACAGTTAAAATTAAAAAATCAGTTATGCCATCGTTTATATATGGCGTCTAACAGCATAGCCCGTGCCTATCGGGAGCCTCTAGCAGAGCTTAACCTTACCTATCCTCAGTATGTTGTTATGATGGCGCTGTGGGAACAAGATGAAGTAACCATCGCTGAGTTAATAGATAAAACCGCAATTGATGGTGGCGCGCTTACTCAAATATTAAAAAAGATGACCAGCAAGTCATTGCTTAACGTTATAAAGGACGAACACGATAAGCGTAAGCGTTTGGTGCAATTGACTCACACCGGCCAATCTTTAAAACTTAAAGCTGCTGATATTCCAAAAACAATTTTCTGTAAATTTGACAGTATCGACACTAACCAAGCACAGCAATTAATGCAGTTACTCGATTTAATCGTTAGCGACTTAAGCACCCAGACTGAAGATGAAAGTGTCGATGCTAAAGACAGTCCCAAGTTAGTGCAAACCTAGCGTAAATTTATCCAATGTGGTGCTTAAGCTTTTTTATAGTTTAGTTATAAAAAATTAACTTATTGATTATTATTCATAAAACATTCAATTAACAGTTGGCATACTTCTTCCTAACCCCTTAATGACGTTAGCAACACCAAGGAAAAACTTATGTCTAATTTATACAACACTCTTTATTTTTTATGGCGCTTAGATATCACAGTGTGGCAAGTAAATGAGCCTACAAATACGCATACCACCAGTGAAAAAGAACGAATGTACTCTCGTTGAACTATTTTTAAACAGACTTTGCAAGCTACCCCATAGCGTTGTATTGTAAAAGACTATTTAATTGGCTAGTGGAACGTATATGCATGCTTTAGAAGTTAATTTTGACGGCTTAGTCGGCCCTACTCACAACTACGCAGGTTTGTCGTATGGTAATGTTGCTTCGTTAAATAACGCGGCGAGTTTTTCAAATCCGCAAGAAGCTGTATTGCAGGGCCTGGCTAAAATGAAAGCCATGCACGATAAAGGCTTAACCCAAGGGGTGTTTGCTCCTCATGCTCGCCCTGATTTAAATGTATTACGCCGTTTAGGATTTACTGGCAACGATGCGCAAGTCATTAATAGAGCTTTTAAAGCCGACCCTATTTTGTTACGCGCCTGTTACTCAGCCTCTGCCATGTGGACAGCTAATGCTGCTACAGTATCTCCCTCCCCTGATACTAACGATGGCAAAGTACACTTTACTGCGGCAAATCTTAATAATAAATTTCATCGTTCATTAGAGCCAAATACGACGACACGTTTGCTTAAAGCAATGTTTAGTAACGAACAATACTTTGCACATCATACACACTTACCTGAGCAAGGTTTTTTTGGTGATGAAGGTGCAGCAAACCATACTCGTTTATGCGACAGTCACGGTGAAACAGGTTTAGAGTTATTTGTATTTGGTGCAAGTGCCTTTAACAGTCAACTTGTTAAGCCAGCTAAATTCCCAGCAAGGCAAACATTGGAGGCGTCTGAGGCTATTTGTCGATTGCATAATATAAAAGATACCAGTCAAATATTATTGCAACAAAACCCTGATGTGATTGACCAAGGGGTGTTCCATAATGATGTAATTGCTGTAGGTAACGCCAATGTTTTACTTTGCCACCAGCAGGCGTTTTTAAATCAAACGCAAGCACTAGACGATATCCGCGAAGCCTACGTAGGTAACAAACAGCTGTATATTATTGAAGTGCCAACCAGTAAAGTGAGTATTCAAGATGCTGTTAGTAGTTATTTATTTAATAGCCAACTGGTTAGCATGAATGACGATGCAATGCTGCTCGTTGCCCCACAAGAATGCCAGCGCAACCCTGCTGTAAAAGCGTATATTGAAGAGCTAATTGTTGCCGATAATCCCATAAATCAAGTGCAGTTTTTTGATTTGCGCCAAAGTATGCAAAATGGTGGTGGGCCCGCTTGTTTACGTTTACGCGTGGCGCTTAATAGTCATGAATTAGCAGCAGTAAACCCTGATGTTATTTTAAATGACGAAAAATATACCCAATTATGTGACTGGGCTACTCGCCATTACCGCGATAAACTCGGCGCTAACGACTTTGCCGATCCAGCTTTACTAACCGAAAGTTATCAAGCGCTTGATGAGTTAACCCAGTTGCTTAGTTTAGGATCAGTATACCCATTTCAACTAGAAGCTTAATTGCTTTGCTACTTTAAGGGCTTGATAATACGTTCAAGCTCTTAACGCTAATCTCTCTAAATTCAATTGAGGTTAAGTTTTTAACCTTATAATTATCCTGACTATTTACATACATATAACTCTCTTTGTCAGGGTATCAATTACTCTTGGCAGCACGCTAAAACAGTATCAGTATCATTATCATTTAATTAGTCCTAAAACACTTATTAGAATGGGTCTTTGTACTCAAGCTTGGCAGTATTCCATATAAGGAGACAAACCATGACAACACATAAAGTCATTTTAATTACCGGCGCATCAAGCGGCATTGGCGAGGCGACCGCTAAAACATTAGTTAATAATGGCCACAAAGTGATATTAACTGCGCGCAGTGAAGATAAACTTAATAAACTAGTTGACGAGTTAGGCCATGAAAACGCATTTAGCGTTTCAGCCGATGCCACTGAATTTAATGAACTTGAAAATGTGGTGAGTAAAGGCGTTGAAAAATTTGGCCGATTAGACGCGGCATTTGCTAACGCAGGCATGGGTGTTTCATCAGCTGGCACAGAAAACGGCGATCCTCAAGAGTGGTCAGCCATGGTTGACCTTAACATTAAAGCGTTGTTGTGGACCGCAAAACTCACTTTGCCTCATTTACGTGAAAACCAGGGGCATTTTATTTTAACAAGCTCTGCAGCTGGAAGAAGACCCATTGATGGCTCTATATATGGTGCCACTAAATGGTTTGCTCATGGCTTTGGTCAAAACCTCGCAGAGGAAATGAAACCATGGCATGGTCGCTGTACCACTATTGCCCCAGGCATGGTAAATACGCCTTTTTTTGATGAAGCAAAACCCGATAAGCTCGACCCACAAGATGTGGCCGATGCGGTATTATTTGCTATTGAAGCTAATCAGCGTAATAGCGTACGCGAAATCTATTTAATGCCCACCAACTAACAAGTTAATCCAAAAGGCCAATACTTATTGGCCTTTTCTCTAAAAGTGCTTAATTTTGCTTTTTTAGAATCGCTGTCAACTAAATCGATGAAAAGTCACGTATTGAAACCTCCCTTACCATGCTAAATCTCAACTTTATGTCTATTATATAAGTAAAGTAATTCAATAATCGGAACCCATTTAATGGCTCCTCATAAAGCTAATAATATGTCTGCCCATCAATATGTTACTAATGATCCGTTGCACCAACTATTCGATGCAGTCGATTCTGTATCAGTACAAGGTTATGATGAGCAACGACGTGTAATTTATTGGAATAAAGGCAGTGAATTGCTTTATGGGTATTCACACCAAGAAGCCATTGGCAAAAAACTCGAAGATTTAATTATACCCGCACCAATGCGAGAGCCCGTTATTGAAGCGCATAGTAATTGGATTAAGCATGATATTGAAATTCCCGCCTCAGAACTAACCCTTAAACATAAAAAGGGTAATGATGTGGCTGTATTTTCAAGCCATGTTATGTTTACTAATCAATATAATACCAAACAAATGTATTGTATCGATATTGACCTTTCAGAAGTCCACAAGGCACAAGCAGAAGCCACATTTAATGCCAATATGTTGAAGACTATCTTTGAAGCCATTCCCGACTTATTTTTTGTACTAGAACAAGATGGCACTATTACAGACTATCACGCAGGCAATAACAACGATCTTTATATTCCACCCCAGCAGTTTATTGGTAAAAAAATGATTGATGTACTGCCCAAAAAGGTAGCGAAAAAGTTTCAGATTCATATTGAAAAAACAATAGCACAAGACAATATTGTTAGATTTGAATACGAATTAAGCATGCCTGAAGGCGTAATTTATTATGAGGCAAGGTTGCGCTTACTGCCCAGAAAAAATCAAATCATGGTGATTATCCGTGATATTAGCGAACCACACCGCTCAGCAGAATTGATCCGCCATCAGGCTCATTTTGATAGCTTAACCGATTTGCCTAATCGCTTTTTATCTTTAGATCGTTTGTCACAAATATTAATAGAAGTACAAAAAAATCATGAAAAAGCCGCGGTATTTTTCTTGGACCTTGATGATTTTAAAAAGGTAAATGACTCTTTGGGTCACGAAATCGGAGATAAATTATTAATCGAAGCCGCACATAGATTACAGCAAACACTAAAGCAAAATGACACTGTTGGTCGATTAGGCGGAGATGAATTTATTGTTTTAATATCTAGTTTAAACGATGAAAACGACGCTTTAGCGATTGCTGAGCGATTGCTTCAAGCATTTAGAAAGCCCTTTAAATTGGTAGGCAGAGACTTAATATTAACATTAAGTATTGGTATTGCTATTTCCCCTAAAGATGGCACATGTTCTTCGGTATTGTTACGTAATGCCGACACCGCTATGTATCAAGCAAAAGCGATGGGCCGCAATACCTCCTCTTTTTTCACCCCGCAAATGAATGTTGCAATGCGCCGGCGCTTTGAAATAGAAGAGCAAATGCATGGAGCACTGGAGCGAAACGAATTTGAGCTTTATTACCAACCGCAAATAGACGTAAAAACAAACACCATCGTTGGCGCTGAAGCTTTGCTACGTTGGCATAATATTGTGTTAGGGGAAATTACCCCTGATGAGTTTATTCCCATTGCAGAGCAAACAGGCTTGATTGCGCCTATTGGTGTATTTGTACTGCAACAAGCCCTTCGCTTTTTAAATGAATGGCAATCAATTAATAAGCAAAACTATACCATGGCGATTAATTTATCACCGCGGCAATTCAGAGACCCAGAATTAGTAAATATAATTAAGCGTACTCTGCATAAAAACAGTATTAGCAATGCATGCTTAGAGCTGGAAATTACTGAAGGAGTACTGATGAATAGTCAAACCTCAATTCGTGACGCCTTATTACAAATTGATGAACTGGGCATAAAACTGTCAATGGACGACTTTGGCACAGGGTATTCATCATTAAGTTACTTAAGAGAGTACCCCTTTGATGTGCTAAAAATTGACCGAAGCTTTATCACTGGGATAACAGATAATAAAGCAGACTGTAATTTGGTAAAAGCAGCCATAGCTATGTCACACAGCCTAGAAATAAAGGTTGTTGCGGAGGGGGTAGAAACCAAAGAACAGCTAGATTTACTTAACGAGCTAAACTGCGATATTGCTCAGGGATTTTATTTAAGTAAGCCCTTGCCGGGCGCCAAACTGCTCAATTTTTCATCGCGTTACTGCAAAGCGACTTAAAAGCACTTTAGTTAAAAAGTGCTTTTACAGCTGCGAGTTAGCTCATAATTTTAAAAAGTAGATCGCGTACAGTTGCAGGTTCAAATGGTTTATCACAAATGGCATCCACACCGGCTTGAGCAATATTAGCCAAATGAGTATCGTTGGCCTCTGAGCTCACCATCAGAACTGGAATATGTGAGTACGTATTCGACTTTCGAACGGTTTCAGTTAATTCTTTACCATCCATTTCTGGCATATTGTAATCTGTAACAATTAAATCAAAAGATTGATTATTAAGCATTTCAATCGCTTGTTTACCGTCTTCTGCCTCTACAGGTTCAGGAATACCCATTCCCGCTAATACACGTATTATATGTTTTCGCGCAAAACGACTGTCATCAACCACCAATACGCGAAGTAAAGTGACATCAAAGTGCTCTAGCTCCACCTCTTGCTCGCTAATAATATCCAGAGTCGCTTTAAGCGCACGGGTAATTTCGTCGGCATTAAACGGTTTAGGTAGAATAGCTAATACGCCCGATTGCCTAAGTTGCTCTAAATGGCGCTTATTACGCTCGCTCGACACTAGCATAAACGCCTGTTGCTCAGTGTTGCTGTTACTGCGTATAGCCTGTAATAAAGAGTCTGCAGTACCGTCACTAAAATACATACTACTGATCACTAAATCAGGGGAGTAGCTTGATAAAGCAGCCAGCGCATTTTCTTGAGTGGTGGCCGTTTCAATTTGTGTCACCCCACACTGAGCCAGTGATTTTTTTATTAGCTTTTGCTGCACTTCAGAAGGCTCAACTAATAAAATAGATAAGTTAGCTATTGCCGTTAAATCACTCATTTCAATCCTGTTAATATTAATTAAATAATTTTTATAATGCTCATTATAAAGTAATAACTTACAAGAAAAAGCTAAAACCGCAACAACAGGGCATGTTTACCCTAATCTACTCTTAAAAACGGTAGTTTATGCCCGCATAATAACGTCTTCCCGAATAGCTTGAGTTTAATAACCGAGACTCTGTATCGTTACCTAGGCGCTTTACCGACTCAGATTTAGTTAAATTAATCACAGCGGCTGTCAGGCTCAAGTCCTCTAATAAAGTAATTGATGCATTTACATCAACTTGCTCGTATGGGTCTTGATACACGTTTAAACCACTATTTAAACCCAACACGGTTTCTCCGCGTTTGTTATAAGAAGCACGAATATTAAAAGCATCTCCCTCATAATATATCGAGGTATTGTACTGGTACTTAGCACTGCCAATTAACGGCGATTTACCAAACTCTTTACCATCTACTTCTACATCTGCCTTATTGGTTTTGTTAAAAGTGTAGTTTGCGTAAAAACCAAAACCACTATCAAAGGCATGCTGTATAAATACTTCAGCCCCTTTAGATACAGCATCAGTGCCATTGCCTACGGTGCTATATGGCAATACAGTAATATTTCCCGAATCAACTATGCCCTCTTTACCAGCAAAATCTTGCTGTACATCAATAACTAAGGGAACAACAAAATTATCAACCGTTTTATGAAACAGTGCTAAACCAACAGCAGAGCCTTCGCTGTAATAATATTCAATAGATAAATCAGCTTGCACCGACTCGAACGGTTTTAAGTTTTTATTACCGCCACTGCCACTAAAACCCGGAATTTCATTAAATTCAGCTCTGTCGTCGGCCCACTCATCTGAGACAAACGTAATGCGTTGTTGCGCACCTAAATCGGCATAATCAGGGCGAGACATTACTTTTGCAATAGCGCCGCGCACAACAATATCTTCGCTGGCATCCCATGCAATATTAAAGCTAGGTAAAATTTGGGTATCGGTATTCTCTTGAGTAATGAGTTGATAATCTTCAACAAATCTATCGTCTCCGGTTACCGCCTCCCCGCTTTCATCGTCAGTATGATCCAGCAAATATGTGTACAGATCGGTTGATGATGTCATGGTTTTCGTGCGAACAACACGTACCCCTAAATTACCGCGCACGCTATCAAATTCAAAATCACCTTGTAGATAAAATGCCGCTATTTGCTCTTCAATATCATAAATGAAATTATCCTCTTTACGCGTATACGGCACATAATTACTGGTCACAATATCGCGGTATTTATCCCAATCAATGCCGGGCATTTGATTTATATTAAAACCACCCGCAATATTACCTTCGTTGATAAACACATCTTGTGCTAGTGGCATACCGTTATTCCACTGGTAACTATCAAAGCGTGTGATCCCACCCTCACTGGCTTCTGCTGCGGCAATATCAAAATTAGGATCTAAAAAGAAGGTATTACCGGTTTCGCGGTGAAGCGAAGCTTCTCGATACTTAACCCCTGTTTTAATTGTTCTTAAAATGCCCCAATCGGTATAAATATCAAAATCAGCTTGGTAGTAATCTTCTTCAAGTTCACTACGCACAAAACTTGAATTTGACGAACCCGGATCGCGCCCACCACCCACACCATTGAGTAAGTTAGCTAACGTATTTGGATCTATATTTAAACTAATATCGTTCTCATTAATTTTCCAACCCGCTGTTTTAGCGGCATTTTCTATGCGGTTTTCATTTTCACCCGCGTTAGAACTTTTATAAGCTGCTTCCCAACTCTCTTTCGGGCCACCTTCAGAACGTGTATTACCCGCCACAAAACGGGCTTTGAAGTAATCACCTTCGTAGGTTAAGTTGAGATCAAAAGTGTCAGAGGTTGACTCTTCACGCACATAGCTGCCTCGCATCCACGGCAATTGCATATCATTTTCTATGCCACTTGCAGCTGCATCAAATTGCATTCCATTAACTATCGTGCCCGACTCATCCAAACTTACATCGGTTAAAAAGTCAGGATTTAAAGACCACTCAGGTATATCAATCACCGATTCAGTTCTATTTTTATCAAGTGAAAATCCAAAATAGTTAAAACCAATTTCTACTCGGCTAGTTGGGCGCCACTGCGTGCTAAATTGTATCCCTTCTCGCTCACGTAATTCGTTTACAATTGAACCTCGAACCACTTGAGGAAACCAGACATTGTCATAATTATTGCCTTGAGAATCGCTTACTGAACCCCACTGATTATTATTTTCAATCGGTGCGCCATTAACATCAACCGGGTTATCGCCGGCAAAGCGCCACACATTTGCATCGGTGCCACCCGAAAGAGAGCGGTTAGTGCGTGTTTGTGAGGTATAACCAAACAACACACCAAAAGTATCAGCATCGTTCTTCCAAGAATAAAGTGCGGTTACTTGGGGCTCTGATTCTTCAGTTACATCGGCATAAGTGCTTTCAATATTAATCACCCCTGAGTTTGCATCCATACTTAGCGGTTTACGACTATGCATTAATACCGTGCCGCCCACTCCACCTTCATCTAAACGTGCCTCTGGCGATTTATACACTTCCACACTTTCAATCATGGCTGAGGGGAGTAATGCATAATCAAACGAACGAGATGGCTCTCCTGGTGATGACGCAATAAAATTACCATTTAACTGAGAAAAGGTGAGTTCAGATGATAACCCCCTAATACTAACTGATGAGCCCTCGCCTCCGTCACGGTCAATAACCACTCCGGGTACACGTTGTAATGAGTCGGCGACGTTCTTATCAGGAAACTTACCAATGTCTTCAGCTGTAATCGCATCAACCACAGAGCTAGACAAACGTTTTATATCTAAATTAGCCGCCATACTGGAACGAATACCACGCACCTCTATTACTTCCATATCTTTACTTTTTAATGCTTTATCTTCAGCTTCATCCGCATATGCGTGATTAAACACAGATAAAATAGAGATACACAGCGTTGATTTAACAAAACGTGGAAGTGAGTGAGCAGAGGTTTGAGTTATCCGATGAGCGGTCATAGTTTTAACAGTTCCATTTAAAATACAGTTAATACTTAAAGGTGAGCGTACCAAGGAAAGATGGTACGAAAAAAGTAGCTGTATTTTACATAACCAAGCTTAATAGCTTGTTAATGCAAACTGACGAATAAATGAATGCTGTCTCAATAAGTAACCTACTCTAATAAAAGTAGGTAGTTAAGCCGCAAAATGGCTATTTAGCTGCTTATAAAAGGGCATAAAAAGGAATGACGCGATTAAACAGCAATACGCCGTTATTTTTTAGCGCTAATCGCCTGAATATAATAGCCTAAACTCGCATGAGAAAGCTCACCTATATGGCTGGTAACTAACTCTCCTTGGCTATTATAAAACAAGGTGGTTGGTAAGCCTGCAGCACCGGATTCGCGACTCACATTACTGCTTTGGTCAAAAAACACATGATTAAGGTCGAGTTGCTGTTCATTAAGGAACGCTTTTACCGTGTGTAAGTCTTCACCTTGATTGACAAACGCCACCGTAATATTTGAGTTATTTTTTTGAGCAGCTTGTAGCACTGGCATTTCTTTTCGACACGGCGGACACCACGACGCCCAAAAATTAATAACCACAGGCTTACCTTTAAAGTTTTGTAAATTAACTTGCTGCCCTTGCATATTATGCACAACCGATTGCGGTAATTGCACACCCGTTTGATAAATAGACAATGCAAAGTTAGGAATAATCATTGAACAAAAACCTACAAACCCAGCAATAGCGTAGTTTTTCATTACCGCTTTTTTACCACGCGCATAAAACGCTAAAATAACTATACCGCTTAGCCAGCCATAATAACCAATAAAGCCACCGTCGCTAATATTAAAAAGCTGCCACCAATTACCTTGATAAGCATCCCACATAGTAAACACAAACGCTAAACGCGAGACTAAAAAGCCCACCACAATTGCTTTAAAAACCGTATCTAAAATTGCTTTTTGTAATGGATGTTGGCGCGTCAATAAATAGGTAAGCCCCCAAAAAATGCCTAAACCTAAAAAAATAATTAACTGAGAAATGGAAATAACCAAAGGCCCAAGAGAAATACTTAACATTGCTACCGACTTCTTATAATGTATTTAAGTACCTAAAATAACGAGTACCAGCGTGAATTAAATGCCAACAATAACATAATGTAAGCTGTACTGATTATTAATAACGCATAATAAATTATGTATACCAGCAGCAATATATAACCTAGTTACCTAGTTAACCTTGTTGCTGTATGTACTCCAATGCAGTCATTTTTTTATAACTTACATTTGAGTGCAGTACATGAGTAGGTTCAGGGTCAACAATTTCAATTGGAATAGCATAATTACGTGCAATCTCTAGTGCCATTTGGGTAATGTTTACACTAAAAGAGGTACCCATAAATACCATTTTATCGGCATTCATCATTCGCTGCTGCGCCTCAGTAATACGGTATAGCACGGTGTAATATTCATCAAATAACAGCACAAAGGGCTTTAGAGAATGATTAAGCTTAGGCTGGTTATTTTCAATATTGAATAGCTCCAGTAAAGAGCGATGTAAGTTGCTCTCATCAACATTATCCCAAGGAGTTGTTTGTGGTGTAACGTCATCGCCCTGATGATGAAACAGCGTCATTTGATCAAGCCGTCCATGAATCGCAATAAAATTTTTATTACCCGCCTTACCATCAAGCCCATCAATATTTTGGGTAATTAAGTTTTTATCACTAAGCCAATGATGTACTTCATTAGGACCATGATGACGATAAGTTGCAAAACGATGATAATACCAAGCTAAAAACTCACTCGGGTTATTTTCATACATGGCACGAGTGGCCATTTCCATAGGCGTATAATTTTTACTACCAATGGTCCAAAAGCCATCTTCACCACGAAAAGTAGGAATACCACTAGCAGCACTCACACCAGCCCCAGTAATGTATAACGTATTCATAAAGCAATCTCTTACATTCAATAAACTTATAATACTTTATAACATTGTAAATTTGAGACTTTTACTCTTTTGCTATTAAATTATTTAGGCTCCGATGATTAGCTGAAAATAATTTAGGATACCAAAAAAGTTCTTTATATTTTTAGTTCCGCTCAAGTGCACTCCAAATCTTTCTTTAATTATTGACATACTGGAAACTATGGTAACAATTAGCAACAACTAATTAGTCGCAATACACTTGGCTTTCTAATAAAAACAGATAGATAATCTTTTTAAAGCAACTAACCCATTAATCTCACATACTTTTCAGCCAGTTCGTCTATACTTTCCCGATGATTAGGGTCGGGCTTTATGCAGTCAATGGGGCATACACTGACGCACGTTGGCTTGTCGTAATGACCCACACATTCGGTGCATTTTTCAGGGTCTATTTGGTAAATTTTAGCGCCCATATAAATGGCTTCATTTGGGCACTCTGGATCGCACATGTCACAGTTAATGCACTTGCTGTTTATGAGTAAAGCCATGATTAAACTCTCTATTATGAAACAGCTTGTTTGAAAGGATTGCGGGTATCTTGGTTTTCATCCAAATTTCGCATCAGTATCGCGTGCTCTAAATCGATAGTGTCAGGCAGTGGAATTTTTACAATGTGGCCTGAACCTTTGGCATCGGTGATGCTTTCGCCTTTTTTATTTTCCATACTTTCTAGGGTAAAACTAATATTGCCTTTCGGCGTCATTAGCTCTAATGAATGGCCAACACAAAACTTATTTTTTACATCTATTTCAACCAAACCATTAGCATTTCGCCCTAGTACCTCACCTACAAATTGCTGCTTGGTAGAAACTGAATGGCCGTATTCGTAATTTTGATAATCTTGGTGGGCGTGGCGCTTTAAAAATCCTTCGGTGTAACCACGGTGCGCTAGGTTCTCAAGAGTTTTGAATAAATCAGCATCGAATGGTTTACCTGCGACGGCATCGTCAATCGCTTTACGATACACCTGAGCGGTACGCGCAACATAATAAAATGACTTAGTACGCCCTTCTATTTTTAAGCTATGCACCCCCATTTTTGTTAGCTGCTCTACGTATTGCACGGCGCGTAAGTCTTTTGAGTTCATGATATAAGTACCATGCTCGTCTTCAAATGCGGGCATATATTCACCGGGGCGACCTTGCTCTTCTAGCATAAAAACATCGTTGCTTGGCGCGCCTTCACCTAACGTAGGTATAACCGTTTTAGGATCGATTTTATGTACCATTTCACCGGTTTCGTTCTCAGTGCCAGGTTTAACATCGTATTCCCAACGACACGCATTAGTGCATGTACCTTGGTTAGGATCGCGTTTATTAATATAGCCTGAGAGTAAACAGCGCCCTGAATAGGCCATACACAGAGCACCATGAACAAATACTTCTAGCTCTGTTTCTGGGCATAAAGAGCGAATTTCACTTATTTCTTCAAGCGATAACTCGCGAGATAAAATTACCCGCTCAATACCCTGTTTTGCCCAAAACAATACACTGGCATAGTTTACTGCATTAGCTTGTACTGAAAGGTGAATGGGCATATCAGGCCATTTTTCACGCACTAACATAATTAAGCCAGGATCGGACATGATCAATGCATCCGGCTTCATAGCAATTACTGGCTCTATATCACGTAAATACGATTTCACTTTCGCATTGTGTGGGGCAATATTAGACACTACATAAAACTTTTTATTTAGCGCATGAGCTTCGTTAATACCTATTTGTAAAGTATCTAAATCAAATTCATTATTGCGAACCCTTAAACTGTAACGAGGTTGGCCGGCATAAACAGCGTCTGCCCCATAGGCAAAGGCATAACGCATGTTTTTTAAGCTACCTGCTGGGCAAAGTAGTTCAGGAATAAACGGGGTTGAAGAAGTAACTGCTGACATGTGCGCTCCATACATCGAACCGAGTTCAAGCCGGTTGCATGAATAGTTAAGGGAAATAAAGCGCGCAAGTATAATGAGTGGTCAAAAGAGAAACTTTGATCGAGATCATCAAAATTTCTCTTCTGTGTTAAAAATGAAGAGAAGCAAATTTAAGTTATTTTTTACTACTTAATTGATTAGAAAATTGGCTAACGGCATCAACAACTTGTTGTGCGCCTTTTTTAATGTCACTCATTACAACACCAGATTCTTTGGAGAGTTCGAGTCCTTGTTGCGCTTTATTTCTACCTTGCTCTATAACAGCAACAGTGGCTTGAGTTAAGTTTTGATTTTGCTGTACAACATCCACAATTTCTTCGGTAGCTTTACTGGTTCTTGAGGCAAGCAAACGGACTTCATCAGCGACTACAGCGAAACCGCGACCCTGCTCACCAGCTCTTGCAGCCTCAATAGCTGCATTAAGTGCTAGTAAGTTGGTTTGGTCAGCAATACTGCTAATGCTTTGCACTATGCTCGCTATCAGTTGCGATTGTTTATCTAACGCTGAAATTTCTTGGGCTGTTTGCTCCATTTGCACCGACAGCTCGTTCATAACCTGTGCGGTTTTTTGTACCACTTCTGCGCCCTTATCCGCGTTATTATCAGTTTCAATTGAAGTGCCATGCGCAATATTCGCCGCTTGTTCTGTGGCCAGTTCTTTTTCTACTTGGTCTGTGATCACAGTAGCAAATTTAACTACTTTATAAAGCTCATTTGCTTCATTAAAAATCGGATTATACGACGCTTCTAACCACACTTCATTACCATGCTTATCAATACGTTTAAATCTGCCGGCAATGAACTCGCCATTTCGCAGGCGCTGCCAAAAGGCTTGGTACTCTTTACTGCTGGCCTCTTGTTCGGTACAAAACATTCCATGGTGCTTACCTGAAACTTCTTGCTTTGAATAACCCATACTTTTTAAGAAGTTGTCATTAACACGCAGAACCATACCCTGAGTATCGAACTCAATAACCGCTGTTGAACGATGCAATGCTTTGATTAAATCTTCGTTTTCTCTCGAGCTTTCAATTATTTGTGTAAGCACAGTGCAATGCAGGGTTAAATACTCAAGCTGACCTTGCTCATTTTTTATCGGGTGTAAAATACAGCGTAACCAATCTCGTTGTCCGTTTTGGTGGGATACTTGAATAGCGCCAGCAAAATGTTCGGCTTTACTTAACGCTTTTTTAAAGGCATGAAAATCAGCGTTATTTCTAGCGTTTTCTGGAATAAAATCTAAAATCTTTTTATTGAGTATTTGGCTATTTGAGTAATTAAATTCCCGTTCAAAGTTTTTATTTTGTCTTAATATTGCACCTTGCTTATCAAGCTCCAATACCAACATCTCACTATCTAAACTTTGCTTAACCTGCTCTCCTACAGAAAGCTTACTTTGTAAATCAGCAATTTGATTTTTTAAAGATTGGTTAAAAAACATATATTTACCTTAATTTTTGCATGTACTCGACCTGCATTTGGATCCATATAAAAGTGTATATTTAACAAAAGTCACACCATTTAGATAAAAAAGTATAGTTCAAGTTTATGAACATATAATAAATGTAAAAACATTGTTTTTAGTTCATAAATACAAGCTAGCAAATTTAAAAAGTTGGAAAAGTAGAATAAATTAGGTTTTTTTAACTAAAACGCGTATAATTCGCGCCCGTTAATATTCAACCTTTTATTTAAATTATTGGAGCACAAAGATGGCTTTAGAGCGTACTTTTTCAATCGTAAAACCTGATGCAGTTGCTAAAAACCACATCGGCGCAATCTACAACCGTTTCGAAACTGCGGGTCTTAAAATCGTTGCAGCTAAAATGGTTCACCTTTCACAAGAGAAAGCTGAAGGTTTCTACGCTGAACACAGCGAACGTCCTTTCTTTGGCGCTTTAGTATCTTTCATGACTTCTGGCCCAGTAATGGTTACCGTTCTTGAAGGCGAAAACGCTGTTCTTAAAAACCGTGAAATCATGGGTGCTACTAACCCTGCTGAAGCACTAGCTGGCACTTTACGTGCAGACTACGCTGATAGCATCGACGAAAATGCGGTTCACGGTTCTGACGCTGTTGAATCTGCTGCTCGCGAAATCGCGTACTTCTTCGCTGACGAAGAACTTTGCCCACGTACTCGTTAATTCGAGTTCACAGCTAACCCTGTGATGCAAAGTATGAAAAGGGCTTTCGAGCCCTTTTTTAGTCATTACGTAAAGTATTAGCCGTTTATTTATGATGTTTTACTTAATGATTATAGTGGATGAATTGTGTACAATTCGTCCTTGTAAATTTTTACCATCACCGCCACCGATTGAGGTTGTTACATGACCGAGCAAAAAAAGATTAACTTATTAGATTTAAACCGAGATGCAATGCGAGAGCTATTTGTATCATTCGGTGAAAAGCCATTCCGTGGCGATCAGGTGATGAAATGGATTTATCATTTTGGCGTAGATAATTTCGACGAAATGAGTAACGTAAACAAAAAGCTAAAAGAAAAGCTTAAAAATGAATGCGAAATTGTTGCACCAGAAATATCAGTTCGCCAACAAGCCAGCGACGGTACCATCAAATACGCACTCGTGTTAGAAGGCGGTCAAGAAGTTGAAGCAGTTTGGATCCCAGAAAAAGATCGCGCCACCTTGTGTGTATCTTCTCAAGTGGGCTGTGCACTAGAATGTACTTTTTGCTCAACGGCTCAACAAGGCTTTAACCGTAACTTAAAAGTGTCTGAAATTATCGGCCAAGTATGGCGAGTAGCCAAAGATATTGGCCTAGATGGCAACAGCGAAAAACGTCCTGTCACTAACGTAGTGATGATGGGTATGGGCGAGCCGTTACTTAACGTTAAAAACGTGGTACCTGCAATGGAATTAATGATGGACGACTGGGGCTTTGGTTTATCTAAACGCCGCGTTACATTAAGCACCTCAGGTGTGGTACCTGCCCTTGATTTATTGAAAGAAAAAATAGACGTAGCACTGGCAATTTCACTGCATGCGCCAGATAACGCCCTGCGTGACATTTTAGTACCGATCAATAAAAAATACCCAATTGAAGAGTTTTTAGCTGCGTGTCGTCGTTACATTGACGGTTCAAAAGCCAACAAAGATGTGACTATTGAATATGTAATGCTTAACGGCGTTAACGATAGTACTGATCAAGCTCATGAACTGGTTAAAACGTTAAAAGGAACACCCTCTAAGGTTAACCTTATTCCATTTAATCCATTCCCAGGTAATGAATATACTCGTTCAAGCAACAGTCGAATTGATCGTTTCTCTAAAGTATTACAAGCTGCGGGTATTACCTGTATTGTTCGTCGTACCCGAGGAGATGACATTGACGCTGCCTGCGGCCAGTTAGCTGGCGATGTTGTAGACCGTACGAAGCGTATGGCGAAAAAGAAAATGCGTGATGACAATGCAATTGCAGTGAATATTCATCAAGCCTAATTTTTGAGTAATCAAGAGCCTTTGTGATATATCGTTTATTTTTAAATAAATGATGCAACACAAAGGCTTTGAGGTAAGATAGAGGTTATGGATATAAATAAAGAGACAAAGTAATGCGATCTTTACTTACGTTAGCACTATCAACACTGTTTATAAGCGGTTGTGTTACCGAAAATAGTTACAACGGCAGCGATAAACCAGTCCTCGAGAATAAAATTAATAACGATGGTGCAGCTCGCACGCGCATAGCATTGGCATTACAGTATTTAAATACAGGCAATAACTCTCAAGCTAAATATAACCTAGAACGTGCCAACGAGTACGCTCCAAACTTACCCGAAGTACACTACTCTTTAGCATACTATTACCAACAAGTTGGCGAGAACGGATTAGCCGACAAAGCCTATCAAAAAGCACTGGCTATCAAGCCAAACGACCCTAACACCTTAAACAACTACGGCACGTTTTTGTGCAGTATTAATGAGTATGATCGCGCCACCGATCAGTTTTTAAAAGCGATTGAAATACCCAGTTATATTCGTGTAGCGCAAAGCTATGAAAATTTGGCCCTGTGCGCTATTGAATTTAACGATTTCACAAACGCCGAGAGCTATTTTCAACAAGCACTAAACCATAGCTCACAACGCGCATCTACATTAATAAGTTTAGCGGCTCTATATTATGCAAAAAGCGACTTGTACAAAGCCAGTAACTTAATAAAACGTTATGACGATACCGCGCAAGTTTCTTCTCGCGCTTTGTTGCTTGGCTATTTGGTTAAACAACGAATGGGGAAAATTGAAGAAGCAGAAAAAATTGCGACAACCTTACTACAAACCTACCCAAGTAGTATGCAAGCTAACGCCATTCGCGATAATCAGTTAAGACGAACAGAATTTGAAGTACTACGTGAAAAATATCGCCAAGCCCAGCTAGATGAATTACAAGAAAGTAGTAATAACAACCAAATTATTGCTGAGCCGAAAATAAAAATTATTCGTAAAAAAAGCCCAGTACCGGCTTTAAATAACAAAGCGTCAGATGAGCAAATAAAAAAAATACGCTAGATAATTACACTCCTTTTAACTGTAAACTAAAATAAAGCACAAAGGGTGATGTGCAAATGCTTGTTTTAGGGGAAAGCAATTTAGCATTTCAGTGTGATACAATGCTA
Source organism: Pseudoalteromonas sp. Scap25 (assembly GCF_013394125.1). Lineage (GTDB taxonomy): Bacteria > Pseudomonadota > Gammaproteobacteria > Enterobacterales > Alteromonadaceae > Pseudoalteromonas. The sequence continues at coordinate 161,507 of NZ_CP041328.1, forward strand.
AACTGCTACAAATAAGGTGTATTAAAGGACTTAAAAACACATAAACTTTATCAAAACACGGTATAGTTTTTAAAATATTAAATGTAGTGCCTTTTTATAGTGCGCCTTAGCAACAAGAATTAACGAATACTAAAAAATAAAAACGAAGTCTTACTCTGGTTGTTAAGCCAAAATTTAAACTTTTACTAGTGGATCCAAACTGATACACATTATGAATGAAGATAATACACAACCGCAGAGCGATGAACCCTCTGTAGGTCAAATACTAAAAACACATAGAGAAAATGCAAACATTAGCCTTGCTAATATTGCCTCGTTATTAAAGTTAACTGAATTACAAGTTCAGCATATTGAAAACGATGAATATCATTTACTAGGCGCAAAAACATTTGTTAAAGGCTACATAAAAAATTATTGCCGCACACTAAACATAGATAGCAGCGCTATTTTAGCGATGCTGCCTGCCTTTAGTGCTTCAGATAAGCCTGTAGATATGCAAAGCTTTTCAAGGCGTACAGAAAAAGAAGCGCATGACAGTCGACTAATGACGGTAAGTTACTTAATTTTAGCCATTGTTATTGGCTCATCAGCCGTATGGTGGTGGCAAAATGCAACGCCTATTGATGAACAAACTAATACTATAAAAGCGAGTAACTCATTCATCACTGTGCAACAAGAAAATACAAAACGACTCGCTGATGAGGCCAATGAAGCTGTCGATGAAGCACAATCGAATGATATTGAGCCTGCACCACAAGCAAACCCAGCCGTAATCAATGAACAACAAACAATTCAGGCTGCGCCCCTTAACGATGCACAAAGCCAAAGTGAACCAACAAGCAGTGATTTAAGCACCATTATTATGATGTTTAATGACGAAAGCTGGGTTGAAATCCACGATGCCAACGATGAGAAAATTGCATTTGGTGTAAAAAAAGCAGGCTACGAAATGACCTTAACTGGTGTAGCGCCTTTTTCAGTGGTACTAGGCAAGCACGATGTTGTTCGTATTACCCTAAATGGTGAGCCAGTTGATATTTCGGCTTTTCCTAAAAACCGTTTAGCTAAATTTAAATTACCCTTAGCAGAGTAGTCGCTATGTTTTCAGAATCTCCTATCAAACGCAGAAAATCCACCCGCATTAATGTGGGTAATGTTCCAATTGGTGATGGTGCACCAATTGCTGTGCAGTCAATGACCAACACAGACACAATGGACATTGATGCCACTGTAGCTCAAATTCAAGCGATTCAAGATGCCGGTGCTGACATAGTACGTGTATCTGTTCCTACCATGGATGCAGCTGAAGCATTTAAAAGCATTAAAGAGCAGGTATCGATACCGCTGGTTGCTGATATTCACTTTGACTACCGCATTGCATTAAAAGTAGCAAAGTATGGTGTTGATTGTTTACGTATTAACCCAGGAAACATTGGCAGTGAAGAACGTATTAGAGCCGTTGTTGATTCGGCCCGTGAGCATAACATTCCAATTCGTATTGGCGTAAATGGCGGCTCACTTGAGCGCGACCTACAAGAAAAATACGGCGAGCCAACACCTGAAGCTCTACTTGAATCTGCTATGCGTCATGTAGATATATTACGTCGCTTAGACTTTGACCAATTTAAAATTTCAGTGAAAGCATCAGACGTATTTTTAGCGGTTGGCGCGTATCGTCTACTTGCAAAAGAAATCGACCAGCCACTGCATTTAGGCATTACTGAAGCAGGCGGCATGCGCTCTGGCTCAGTTAAATCGGCCGTCGGTTTAGGCATGTTATTAGCTGAAGGTATTGGTGACACGCTGCGTGTATCACTAGCGGCAGACCCAGTTCAAGAAATAAAAGTAGGCTTTGATATATTAAAATCATTGCGTATTCGCTCTCGCGGCATTAATTTTATTGCTTGCCCTAGCTGTTCGCGCCAAGAGTTTGATGTAGTAAGCACCATGAATCAACTTGAAGAGCGCTTAGAAGATATTATTGAGCCAGTTTCAGTGTCAGTCATTGGCTGTGTGGTTAACGGACCAGGCGAAGCATTAGTGAGTGATATTGGCCTTGCCGGCGCAAACCGTCGCTCAGGTTTATACATTAATGGCGAACGCCAAAAAGCCCGTATTGATAACAATAATATTGTTGATCAACTTGAAGGCTATGTACGCGATTTCATTGAACAGAAGCAACAGCAAACTCCAATTGACATAAAAATCGTAGAGTGATGTGTTGTTACAACACTATGTATTCAAATGACCTTTTTTAGTCGCAGCATTCACAACGTAGTATAAATTACGTACGCCCCGCTGCGCTCGCAATTACCTTATAGTTAGGGTTATAATGCAGGGTCGATTTTTTAGTTTTACGTGGTTGCAGCCCAGAGCTGCACATAAACAGATTTAGGATTTATCAGTGGCAAAACAAATTCAGGCAGTTCGCGGTATGAACGATTGCCTGCCAGGCGATACGCAAGTTTGGCAGAAAGTAGAACACATTTTACGCGAGACCGTATCATCGTTTGGTTATCAAGAAATTCGTTTTCCAATTGTAGAATCAACCGACCTATTTAAACGCTCTATTGGTGAAGTAACCGATATAGTAGAAAAAGAAATGTACACCTTTGCCGATCGTAACGGCGACAATTTAACTCTGCGCCCAGAAGGGACTGCAGTGTGTGTCCGTGCAGGTAACGAAAATGGCCTGTTATACAATCAAGAACAACGCCTTTGGTACATGGGCCCTATGTTTCGCCATGAACGCCCACAAAAAGGTCGCTACCGTCAATTTCATCAGTTTGGTTTAGAGACTTTTGGTATTGCCAGCGCCGATATTGACGCCGAAGTTATTTTACTCACGGCGCAACTTTGGGAAGCATTTGGCATTACTGACCATGTGCGTTTAGAACTTAATTCATTAGGTTCAAACGAAGCACGTGCAGAGTACCGCGATGCCTTAATCGCCTTTTTAGAACAACATACCGATGTACTAGATGAAGATTCTAAGCGTCGTATGTACTCTAACCCACTGCGCGTTTTGGATACTAAAAATCCAGATATTCAGGCAATCTTAGTCGATGCACCAAAGCTATCTGAACATTTAGATGCTGAATCAAAAGAACATTTTGAAAATTTATGTGAACGATTAGATGCCGCAGGCGTCAAATACACGGTTAATGAAAAGCTGGTACGTGGCTTAGATTATTACAACCGCACTGTATTTGAATGGGTAACCGACAGCTTAGGTGCACAAGGTACTGTATGTGCTGGTGGTCGTTATGATGGCTTAGTAGAGCAATTAGGCGGTAAATCAACCCCTGCGGTAGGTTTCGCGATGGGTTTAGAGCGCTTGGTTTTACTACTTCAAGCACTTGAATGTGTAGGTGACATACGCCGTAGTGCTGATGTATATTTAGCAGCTATGGGCGACAAAGCCAGTATTCAAGCGCCTATAATTGCATCTACCTTACGTCGTGATGTACCTGGATTACGGGTTATGGTGCACGCTGGCGCTGGTAACTTTAAAAAACAACTCAAACGTGCTGATAAAAGCGATGCGCTCGTCGCAATTATTATCGGTGAAGATGAATTAGAGCAAGGCGTTGTGACTATTAAATACTTACGTGAGCGTAAGGAACAAGTCACACTAGAACTAGAACAAGCTAAAACGTTACTTGCAGAACTAATTAATAGCTAAATTATATAAAGCGTAAGTAGTGAAGCGCTTTAACAGAGGTAAGCATGGAAATTTATTCAACAGAAGAACAACAAGCAGAAGCAATTAAACGCTTTTTTCGTGAAAACGGCCTTTCACTAGCGTTAGGCGTTATTGTTGGTTTAGGTGGTTTATATGGCTGGAAAGCATACAACCAAAATCAAATAACGACTGCAGAGCAAGCATCTGATGCATACACTAAGCTTGTTGAAAGCGACAGCGTATTAGCATCTGCTGATGCATTTATCACTGAAAACAAAGACACTCAGTACGCAACTCTAGCGGCATTTGTTGCTGCAAAAGAAGCAGTAGATGCCCAAAACTTAGATGTAGCAAATGAAAAGTTAAGCTGGATCGTAACTAACGTTGATAACGCAGAGCTTAAAGCCATTGCAACAACACGTTTAGCGCGTGTGCAAATTGCTCAGCAGCAATACGATGATGCATTAAGTACGTTAAATGCTCCTCTTCCTGAAGCATTTAACGCAAATGTGGCTGAATTAAAAGGTGACATTTACACTCAGCAAGGCAATAAAGAACAAGCACGCGTAGCCTACCAAGCTGCTGTTGATGCCGGCGGATTAACGAGTAATCCTCTTTTACAAATTAAGTTAGATGACCTAGCAGTAACTAGCCCAGCGGCATAAGGTTTTAGGCATGAGAAAAATAACAACAGCAACGCTTGCCCTATGTATGGCAACCCTAATGGGGTGTTCTTCAAGTGATGACGAAGAAGAACTGGTGCTTCCAGAAATAGCCAATCAGTTTGAAACTGATGTGGTATGGCAAGAATCTATTGGTAACGGTGTAGAGCATTACTTTTCACGCCTATCACCTGCTGTTTATAAAGAGACAGTGTATGTTGCTAGCCGTGAAGGCCAAGTAGAAGCCTTATCACTTGCCAATGGCGATACCCAATGGGAAACCGACGTTCGCCAAGATTTATCGTTTTGGCCTTGGAGCGATAACGATAGTGCAAAATTATCAGGCGGAATATTACAAGCTTATGGTAAAATCTATTTAGGCTCTGAACATGGTTATGTAATTGCACTTGACCGTGAGACTGGTAAAGAAGTTTGGCGTAAAAAAGTACCTGGCGAATCACTCTCTAAACCCGCTGCAGGCGATGGCTTAATCTTTGTCAATTTAGCCTCAGGTAAGTTACTTGCGCTTCACCCAGATACTGGTGAAGAACGCTGGAGCTTTGAGCAAGAAGTGCCACCGCTAACTTTACGCGGTCAAAGCTCACCTACTGTGGCTAACGGTGGTGTGTTACTAGGCTTAGAAACTGGTAAGTTAAGTGTTTTAATTTCTGAGAGTGGCTACTCGGCATGGAGTGCAGAAATTGCAGTGCCAAAAGGCGCATCAGAGTTTGAACGTTTAGTTGATGTAGACACGCAGCCAATCATTAGCGGTCCATTTGCTTATGCTATTGCTTACAATGGTAACTTATCAGCAGTAGATATTCGTTCAGGTAATGTTGTATGGAAACGTGAATACAGCAGCTACCGTGAAATTAGCATGGATTTGCAAACAATTTACGTTGTTGATAGTAACGGCGTTGTTTATGCACTTGATAAAGATTCGGGCATTGAACGTTGGAGCCAACCCGCTCTACGTGGCTGGTACTTAACAGGCCCAGCGGTTGCCGGTAATTATTTAGCGTTAGGTGACCAAGAAGGCAATTTGCATTGGTTAAATAAAGACACTGGCGAGCTAGTATCTCGTGAAGACTTTGACAGATCAGGTTTTTTTGTTGAGCCTGTTGTCGCTGACGATAAATTGATTTTATACACCCGCGATGGTGAAGTTAGCGCGGTAAAAATACCGAACTAACTGTCTACTATTAGTGTAAGGCACTAATAGTTAATTATTTTTTGTAAGGCTTCGCACTGCGAAGCCTTTTGTTGTTTTTTAAAGAGGTAGTTTATGCTTCCCGTGATCGCTCTTGTAGGGCGACCCAATGTGGGCAAATCCACATTATTTAACCGTTTAACACGTACTCGTGATGCACTCGTTGCCGACTTTCCTGGCTTAACGCGTGATAGAAAATATGGCCAAGCAAATTACGATGGCTTTGAATTTATCGTGGTAGATACGGGCGGTATTGATGGCTCAGAAGAAGGTATCGAAACCGAAATGGCTGATCAGTCATTACTAGCCATTGAAGAAGCGGATATTGTTTTATTTTTAGTTGATGCTCGCGTAGGTATGACAGTGGCTGATCAAGCTATTGCTAATCACTTACGTAAGCAAGAGAAGAAATGTTTTGTTGTTGCCAATAAAACAGACGGCATTGATGCCGACTCAAACTGTGCTGAGTTTTATCAACTTTCACTTGGTGAAGTTCATCATATCGCTGCCGCACATGGCCGTGGTATTACTTTACTGCTTGAGCAAACTCTTCAGCCTGTTATTGCTGAACTTGCTGCTCTTGATGAAGATGTAGCCGATGACGATGAAGAACTTATCGACTTATATCAAGAAGGTGAAGAAGATGACACCGATCACCAAGCGTTTGCCGATAAGCCGGTAAAGCTGGCAATTATTGGTCGTCCAAATGTTGGTAAGTCAACCCTTACTAACCGCATACTAGGTGAAGACCGGGTTATTGTATACGATATGCCAGGTACAACCCGTGACTCAATTTACATTCCGATGACCCGTAACGACAAAGAATATATTCTTATCGATACCGCCGGTGTGCGTAAACGTAAAAAAGTAAGTGACGTGGTTGAGAAATTCTCAGTCATTAAAACATTACAAGCAATCGAAGATTGTAACGTCGTGTTACTAGTGGTTGATGCCCGCGATGGTATCTCTGATCAAGACTTAAGCCTGTTAGGTTTTGCCCTTAACTCAGGACGCTCATTGGTTATTGCCGTGAACAAGTGGGATGGCCTAGATAACTACGTTAAAGACCGTATTAAGACTGAGCTTGATCGTCGTTTAGGCTTTATTGATTTTGCCCGCCTACACTTTATCTCTGCTCTGCATGGTACCGGTGTTGGCCATTTATTTGAATCAGTTGACGAAGCATATGAGTCGGCAACTAAGCGAATTAGTACTGCTATGCTACGTCGTATTATGGACATGGCACAGGCCGACCACCAGCCGCCACTTGTTCGTGGACGTCGTGTTAAGCTTAAGTATGCGCATGCTGGGGGCTACAACCCGCCACGTATTGTTATTCATGGTAACCAAGTACATGACCTACCTGATAGCTACAAACGCTACTTAATGAACTACTACCGTAAAGCACTTAAAATTATGGGTACGCCAATCAAAATTGAATTTAGAGAAGGCGATAACCCATTTGCAGGGCGTACTAATAAAGTAACCCTGTCGCAAAAACGTAAAATTCGCGCGTTTAGTAAAGAAAACCGCAATAAATCATAACAGCTTTAATTGAGTCAGTTTCATAAAATGGCGTACTTTATAGTACGCCATTTTTTTATGATTCAAAATTAAGTCATGTTAATTACGCTAATTCGCTTAATTACGTGAGCTATTTTGAGGTAATAAAACCATCTCGATAACATGGCACGATTTTCTTATTTAAGCTGAACTTTGGTTGAGATAGGTTTATTATCCACAGTTCAGGTTATTTAATTTTTCTCGGCATTTGCTCCTGCATCCATACCGTCGCAGATAAAAACTCTTAATGCGGTTAGCATCTGATTTTATCCAGTAAATTAATTAAGTATTATTACAGACAAGTACGCTTATAATCCTTCATATTCAGCTTCCCTTGGTTTTAAAATTTGCTTTCTACATTTAACCATACTCCAACAATCCGTTTCAGGTACGCCGTAATACCAGGCTCTAAAAATCGGTTGATACTTTTCAATCACCCGTTGCTGCATACTTTGTGAGAAATGAGGTAAGTAAAAAGTTTTGATCACCGTAATGTGCCTTTTAATCATATCTCCTAAATTAAAACGCGCTTGGCGATACCGAATGTCTGCTTTTTTATATTCCCTGCTATCAGGTGTAAAGTTTTGCATGTCTTGCTTAGGGCCAGTCGCCCAGCCAGCTACTTTTTCCATTTGTTCAGTAAACGGCTTAACGGTAAACGTGACATGAATAGGGTCATCAGCATCGGTGGGCGCAAAGCCTCGCGGAAATCCGCGGTGGTGATAATTAGGATGAGTAACAGTAAACTCAATCGATGCATAGGCGTTGGGCTGTAATAAATCCAAACGCTCCCGTGGGAAGGTAATTGGCTCATTAGCATAGGCCGTTTTAAAATATTTATAACCAAAGTCAATACCACAACTACTATGACCACACGACTCTGAATAGGCCGACTTTATCAAAAAAGGGAATTCTGGCACTGAGCCATCCTCTGTTTCAATCGTCACAACAATGGGCCCACGATAACCATGCGCTTTATCGAATACCGTAGTGCAACTTGTTGTCAAAACACACGCCAGTAGCACACAGTAAAATTGCAGTGCAGTTTTACGCTTATAGTCCTTCATACTCAGCCTTCCTTGGTTTTAAAATTTGCTTTCTACAGTCAACCATATCCCAACAATCCGTTTCAGGTACGCCGTAGTACCAGGCTCGAAAAATCGGTTGATACTTTTCAATCACCCGTTGTTGCATACGTTTTGAAAAATGGGGTAAGTACATAGTTTTGATCACCGTAATGTGCCTTTTAATCGTCTTTCCTAAATTAAAGCGCTCTTGCCAAAGCTGCATTTTTCCATTGAAATGCTCATTACTATCTGGTGCCGCGTTCTGCATCATCACTTTGCCTTGCTCGGCCCACCCAGCTACTTTATTCATTTGTTCAGCAAACGGCTTAACGGTAAACGTGATATGTATGGGATCATCAGCATCGGTGGGCGCAAAGCCTCGCGTAAATACATTGTAATGATAATTAGGATGGGTAACCTTAAAAAGAATTGTTGCATAGGCATTGGGTTGTAATAAATCCACACGATCCCGTGGGAAGGTAATTGGCTTATTAGCATAGGCAGTTTTAAAGTATCTATAACCTGAGTCTATGCCACAACTACTATGACCACATGACTCTGTATACACGGACTCTATCAAAAAAGGATACTCTGGCACTGAGCCATCTTCTGTTTCAATCGTCACAACAATGGGCCCACGATAACCATGCGCTTTATCGAATACCGTAGTGCAACTTGTTGTCAAAACACACGCCAGTAGCACACAGTAAAATTGCAGTGCGGTTTTACGCTTATAATCCTTCATATTCAGCCTTCCTTGGTTTTAAAATTTGTTCTTGCAAGTCATACTTTAATTGGCAACACTTGCGAATTAAAAATTAACGTAGCGAACGAGACTAATTTATTACTCAAAGTTGAGTACTGCCAATTGCACCAGCCGTTCAACTGTGGTGCCTTGAAGGTTTTTAGGCGCTTTAGGATAATATTTCGATTTTGGCGTTTTAATAGTTATAAACCCATGATTGGTGGCCATTTCGTGGGCTAGCAGTTTTCGTTCTTTGGGTGTTAAATGGTTTTCATGTATTTTGCTTAATTCGCCACTATCAAGCCATATTCCCGCACAGCTTGGGCATTCATCTATTTCAACTGCTTTTAGCGGTGAAAAATACCTGCGCATCATCACTATGCTTGGGCATTTAGGGCAATTCACTCGCATTGCGACTTCACTCTCACCTTCGGCATAATTACTTAAATACTTAAATACTTAAGTAAAACCTGACCATGTTTTAACTCTGGCGAGCTAAATTTAAAAATTTGGCTGTTATCGAAAAAAACGCCTCCTAACGACGATGTATAAACAGTGATACCGTCAACTAATATAGACTCCAATGGTGTATTCGTGCGAGGGCACAACATTTTCAAAATCCTTTTTATTTTAATACGTAAAGTTAAATAGTTATTCTAATGCTTTGTGTATCAGGCCAATTAATGGTGGTAGCAATGTAGTATGACCTGCCAATACAAACTCATGTGTATTATCTGACATTTTTTGTCACGTGTGGCGAATAATCCCAATCCATTTTTCTTCATCATAATCAGGTTTTGAACCTGCAAGGCTAAGCATGAAATGCTCAATAAATATATGGGTGTTGGCTATTCACCTGTTCGATTAGCGAAATTGCGATATTAAACATGGCTACTAAAGTATGTTTTGCTTTTTTCATTTTAAACACCAGTAAAACAATAAGCTAGGCTGTTGTTAAAAACCAACGCATTAATTGAGTGAACTTGTTATTATCATAAGATCAGCGCGCATAAGTAATAATTAAAATTTTAAAAAGTGAAATTCAACATGCTAAAAAAAACAATCTTAGCTATTGCCTTAGCAGCCACCTCGCTGCCAAGCTTAGCCGACAGTAACAGCGACTTAACAACCATTATTGATAACCATTGGCAAAACGCCAAAGCAGAAAAAATATTTTTTAGAACCGATCCAGACGGTTGGAAACCAAACGGCACATTGCCAAATTGGAGTGAGCAAGCCATTGCTAAGCGCCAAGCTTATAACAACAGCGTATTAAAAAGCTTAGCCAGCATTGACCCAAAAACACTCAATAGCGAGCAGCTAATGAACTACCGCTTATTTAAATATGAGCGAGAAACAGAGCAGCAAAGCTACCTTTATCAAGATAAGTATTTTCCGGTTAATTTTTTAAGTGGCTGGCATACTTACTTTGCAGAAGCGCCAGCTAACATGGCCTTTTTAACTGCCGAGGATTACGATGCATTTTTAGTTAGCCTTAGTGACTACCCTCGTTTTAATCAGCAAAACATTAATTTAATGAAACAAGGCATTCAAACCGGTTTTACACATTACTGCGAAACGTTTAAAAATTATGGCCAAAGCATTAACGCTCATATAGTTAAACAACCTGAGAATAGCGCCTTATATGAGCCATTTACCCGCATCCCTAATACATTTAACGCAGCGCAAAAAGAAACTTACCAAAATAAAGCTAAAACAATAATTGCCTCAAAAGTTGTGCCTGCTTACGAGCACTTTTACGACTTTTTTGAAAACGAATATATGCCGCACTGTAGATCGCAGCCGGGTATTGCAAGTATTAAAGGTGGCCTTGATTATTACAAGTACACGGTTAATTACTACACCACCACTAACGCTACACCTAAACAAATTCATGAACTTGGTCTAAAAGAAGTGGCGCGCATTAAAGCACAAATGCAAGCCATTATTGATAACGTTGGTTTTGAAGGCAGCTACAGCGACTTTTTAAAATTTTTAGCAACCGATGAGCAATTTTACGCAAAAGACGCCCAAGATTTATTAGAAAAAACCGCTTTTATAACGCAAAAAATGTATGGCAAACTCCCCACTTACTTTGGCCATTTACCGCGTAACACCTTTACTATAAAAGGCTCAGCGAGTCGTGGTGCGTTTTATATGCCACCGCCAGATAACCGCTCACCTGGCACTTACTTTTTAGCCTCAACACCTAAATTGCAGCCTTTATATAATTTAGAAGCACTTAGCCTGCACGAAGCTATTCCTGGGCATCATTTACAAAACGCCATTGCAATGGAGTTAGACGTTCCTGAATTTAGACGCACACTGAGTCACTCAGCATTTGGCGAGGGCTGGGCACTTTATACAGAGCGTTTAGGTAAAGAAGCGGGCTTTTACCAAAGTCCATACAGTGACTTTGGTCGTTTAGGCTACGAAATGTGGCGCGCAGTGCGCTTAGTGGTTGATACCGGCATTCATGCCTTTGGCTGGAGCCGCCAAAAGGCGATTGATTATTTGGCTGATCATACCGCCTTGCCACAAAGCGCCGTGGAAGATCAAATAGACCGCTATATTTCATGGCCAGGCCAAGCGCTTTCATACAAAATGGGCGAAATTAAAATACGCGAACTGCGTGCAAAAGCCGAAAAAGAACTAGGCGCACAATTTGATATACGCAGCTTTCACGACACCGTTATTGGTCAAGGTTCACTTCCTATGGCGGTACTTGAAGATGTAATTAACGACTGGATAGCACAGCAAAAATTAGCTATCTAAGATACAACGGAAACGAGTAAGAGGCGGTATTGTTATCGCCTCTTTTTAAAGCTCTATTAAACACCTCAAAACTAATCCCTGCTCGCTTTTGCTTCGTAAAATAAATGATTTTAAAAACCAGAGCATAAGTATGAAAAAACGTATTCTGTATTGGCTGCAAAATGATTTGCGCATTGACGACAACCCCATACTCAATGATTTATCACAACAACAATGTAAGTTGGACCTGGTCTTTGTGATTAACCCTGCTTGGTTTAAAAGCAATAACTATCAACAAAAACCCTATGGTGTCCACAAACAACGCTTTTTAATGCAAAGCCTTTATCAGCTTCAGGAGTTTGTTTTAGAGCTTGGCCAAACTTTACATATTTTAGAAGGCGATCCGGTAAAGGTATTAACACAGCGTATTAATGAGCTTAGCATTGACGAAGTTGTATATAGCCAGCAAATAGGTGTATATGAACAGCGCCAAATTAGTGCTCTTAAGTCAAAATGCACGACTGTGGTATTTAAATCTGTGATGCAAGATACTTTATATCAACAACAGCAACTGCCCTTTGAACTAGCTAATTTACCAACCGGCTTTACACCTTTTAGAAAAAAGATCGAAGCGGCAGAAATTAGTTTAACCACACATACATTTTCAGCAGCAAGATTGCCTCCACCTATTATACTTTGCGCAAAACAACCGATAGAAAAGCCAGCAACAGGGAATACACAATTACTTGGTGGGCATCAGGCTGCGCTTGAGCACTGCCTCAACTATTTTTCATCCCCACTACCGAGTAGCTATAAAATCACTCGTAATGAGCTGGATGGCTTTGATAACTCTACAAAATTTAGTAGCTGGCTGGCTTTTGGCTGTATTAGTGCCAAGCAAATTTTTTGTGCAGTAGATGCTTATGAAGCGCAGTATGGAGCGAACGAGTCAACTTACTGGATCAAGTTTGAATTGCTCTGGCGTGAGTATTTCAAGTGGCATGCAATTAATGTTAAGCATCAGTTATTTACCTTTAAAGGTAAGAAACAAAGCTCGCCACTTACCACGTTTAGCCCGAATCGTTTTGCTAAATGGTGCCAAGGCAGTACACCTTACCCGTTAGTTAATGCCATTATGAAAGAGCTAAATGCAACAGGCTTTATTAGCAATCGCTCAAGACAAATCGTTGCTAGTTGTTTAGTAAACGAACTACAACTAGACTGGCGCTATGGTGCGGCTTACTTTGAGCAACAGTTAATCGATTACGATGTGGCGTCGAATTGGGGTAATTGGCAATATATTGCTGGAGTTGGGGTCGATCCGCGCGGCGGACGTCACTTTAATTTGCAAAAACAAACCCAGCAATATGATCCGCACGGTGAATACATTGCTAAGTGGCAAGGAAATGAGCACTGCGATACACAATTAGATGACTTAGACGCCGCTGATTGGCCAGTGTAATAACATAACCTCAAACATAATACTGGCTAGCTGACTCTCGTTATAAGCCCAAGGTTAAATCTTGGGCGAGAGTGCCGCTGGGTTTTTCTACTACGCGGTTAACTTCAACCCCGTTATGCTTAATAATAAAAGTGGGGGTATATTGTAAGTCATGCGCCAGGGCAATACCTGCCTCATCACGTTTGTCATAACCGACTGTAACAAAGGTTATTTTCGAAAGTTTAACCTTAGACTCATCGAGTAACTTTATTAATCGGGGGACTTCACGGGCACTGTCATGACACCACGTACCTAAAAGCACTAGCACCTCTTTACCTGCTAATTTTTGCATCAATACAACGTCTTGCGGTGTGGGCGAAAATGTTTGGTATTGCTTAGCAAATTTATCGTGCTCGCTTAATAAACGCTTAGCAGTCATAGCGTCCGAGTGTGGTTTGAGCGTTGCATTCACTGCCAGTGGTAAACTCAACATTAAAAGTAAAATTAATTGTTTAAACATATCTTATACTTAAATAGTGTTTTAGTTACTATACCCACAATCGAGCTTAAGTAAATAAAAGTTACTTGCTTTTATCCATAAAATCATCCACTTGTGATAAAACGGCTAAGTACTCACGTTTGGCTTCTTTGTTTTGTTCTAATTTATCTAAGTCACCGATTAACGTTACTAATTGCGTATGTGAATAACTCGACGTTGTTTTAAACTCGTTCGACGCCCCCACACCACTGAGTCGTTTTCTTTCATCCATACTATGACTATCTTCATTTTTCTCGAGCCAAATATCATTAATAAGACGAATATTACTCTCACTGGTGGTGGTTTCTTTCAATTCTTTTTTTAGCTTGTATTGAGATATTTCGGGATTAAACTGATAAACTTTTTTATCTACATCCACCTCATGAGCCTGATCAAGGGCAACCAATTCGTTATTTTTTACAGCGGTACCAATAGTGTAATTTTCTTGTTTATCATAATAATCAGGAGGGATGTCAGAGCGGTTACCTTCTTCATAATTAAAACGCGTGCTCGCCGTTTTATCTTGAGTAACCCCAGTTAACCCTGCTGATTTTTTGTGTTCTGTATTTTGACTCAGCTTTGTGGTGCTTGTTGCTATGTAATCCCCCTGATCCATTGCAAAAGAGAATTTTGCATCAAAATCAGCTAACTTAGAAATACCATCGCCTAAGGAATTTTTATTACTACTTCCTAGTCCTTGGTAGCGTGGATCTTTGGTGATCATGTTGTCAACTAAATTAGCGACAAGCTCGCGTCCATTAGTAAACTGCTTTGTAGCAACCGACTCAATTTCACTGTAGCGCTCAGCGGCTGATGACATACTACTAAACGCACTTTTAAATACAGCCAACCCTTGTTTCATTACTTCATCACTTTTTTGGCCAAACGCCGAACGTGTACTTTTCTCAGAGCTATTGAGCTGGCTATCTTCTAAGCTTTTATCGAGCGCTTTTATGTATTGTTGCATTTGGCTTTTGTCTTGAGCGCCAATGGTTGACATATCAAGCGAAAAATCAATATTGTTTTGTCCGTTTACCGATTCAAACTCCAGTATTTGCTGCTCAGAATCCTCATCAAGGGTATAACTTAAATTAAGCTCATTATCTATTCCAAGGAGCGCTCCATCAGCATCACCAGTATTTCCCTCTGACGTTGAAAAGTACAAATCAAAACCCGAAAGTTCTTTGTTATCAAAATTGCTTAGAAAGCTTAAATCTAAATCAGCTTGGTTTGCGGGTACGTAACGGCTGTAAGCGCTTTGTTTAGCCTTAAAAAATTCATCCGCCATTTCACCAACACCAGAAAGTACTTGCGTTAATGCTTGGTGTTCAGTCTCAGATAAGTCGCCATCTACTTCATAACTTATGCTAAATTCGTCAGTGGTTTCGCCTGTTTCCTCATCATAACCTTGCGCAGAATGAAAGGCGATATTGATAACATCACCTTCTTTGGTTTTTACCGAAAGCTCAAACCCATAGTTATCATCGTCTTCAAATCGCTCGCGATTAAAGCTTTCCATGAAAGGATTAAGTGAGCGCTCAACACGCTGTTGGCTAGATGCTAAAAATGTTTTTTGATTAAATCCCAGTTGCCCCAAGTTTGATAAAATATCGCTAGTGTTGGCATAAGCACCTTGGATATTTTTTACCGAAGAATTTAAGCGCTCAATTAACTGATCGCTACGTTCGTTTTTTAATAAGCCCTCTTGCTGAGAGCTTATTACCGTACGTAGTGCAACCTCTTCACTAGAGAGCTTATAATTTGAGCCACTGGGTGCGCTGGAAATCGTGAGTAACGAGGATAATTGCTGATTAAGTATTTCATCGACTTGTTGGTCACTAAACTGACTAAGCATTTCATCAGTGATTGTTGCCGAACTTGGCGCTAAGTGAGCACGCGATTGCAAACCTGTGGGCATACTGGTTTGGTTTGAATTATTGACCGATTGGGCAAGCAACGCATTTAAGTTAGCATAATTGCCTTGTAGTTTATTAACCATGATTATCCTTAATCTGCAGTACAATATAAATACGGTATCGGCCAACGAATTAAAAGCTTTAATTATTTTTTTATTATTTAAAAATAAAGTATTTACGCAAAAAACATACTTTAAAAGTAATTAGCAGGTTTTGGCAAGCAGCGACTTTAATATGTCTGGTACAAACTTGCGCTGCGCGGTAATGGCATAGAAGTGCTCAAACGCATCGGGTAAACGCTGATATTCAACTAGTAGGCCTTGTTCTATTTCATCCTTTACTACAACTGATGGCAATACCGATAACGCACCACTATCACGGGCAAGTAATCGCAGCATAGCCATATCATCAGCCTCTGCTTTTATTTTTGGCTGATACTGCCAACGAGCACACAAAGCATTAAATGAGTCTCTAATAGCAGAAGTTTTAGCGGGTAACACCCACTGTGCATCCGTGTAACCTGTTGGAAATTGGCCACGTATTTTTTTATCAGCTGGACCCACTATAGCTAATGGCTGACGAGATACCAACTGACTTTGCCAAAGCTGATCGTAGTGCTCAAGCCCGATGGGTTTATTAGTTAAAACTAAATCCAGTTCGTGTTCTGCCAAGCCATTTAACAGCCCATCCATACGCCCTGCAGTCAGCGAAAAGCGTACTTCGTCATTGCTCATTAAGGGATTAATAAACTCTTCGATAAAGTTACGAGAGAGCGTATTGAGCACTCCGATTGATAAATGCTGGGTTTGCGAAATCACCCCTTTATGAATAAAAGAAGACAGTTCTTCCCCTTTGGTGAATATATCGTTGGCGTACATTTGCACCCGCTTTCCCATATCGGTTAATGCGAGTGTGCGGCCTTTACGTTCAAATAACTCAATATTAATGGTGTGTTCTAATTGTTTTATTTGCGTAGAGAGCGCTGACTGCGACAAATGCAGCTCTTTCGCCGCTTGGGTTAAGTTACCAATGCGAGCAACCGACCAAAAATAATATAAATGATGATAATTTAAACGGCTCATTATTGTTCTCTTTTATAGAACGTTTACATACATTATATCTATTTTTATTTAGTTATCTAGTTTGCCATACTTTGCTCACTAAATAAGGAGCACTTAATGAGTGAGTATATTATTTCGTTGTTAATGCTAATAATGCCTTTAAGCACATTTATAGCAGCCTGGTTAATTGGCCAACGATCGCGCGCTTCAAATGGTCATGTACTGTTTAAAGTAATGATGTTTAATAGCCTTGCATTTATAACAGCTATTACGCTTCATCAAATTTATGCTTTTGATTTACTCAGTTTCTTATCGCTGACCATGACCCGAATTATTATGCTGGGGCTTATATTATTTATCACGCTGATATTGATTCGCTTTTGTAGGCACTATATGCAAGGTGAGCCACGCGTAAACTACTTTTGGCGATGGCTATTACTAACCATCACAGCCGTATTAGTTGTGGTTATGAGCAACCACTTAGCGCTATTTTGGCTAGGTTGGGTGGCGATAAGTTTAGCACTGCATAAACTTTTAATGTTTTACCCTGAGCGCCCACGAGCGGTGCTTGCCGCCCATAAAAAATTTATTGTGGCACGTGTTGCCGAATCCTTATTACTAATTGCATTTGGTATTTTGTGGTTCACTCACAATAGCCTGTACATAAGTGATATAACCGCCTTTTATCACACCACCACACAACCACTGTCTTTTGCAGAGCAAGTTGCCGCTTTTTTAATTGCCTGTGCAGCCTTAATAAAATGTGCTCAACTTCCAATACACGGTTGGCTAATTAAAGTGGTTGAAGTACCGACACCGGTGAGCGCGTTATTACATGCGGGAGTCATTAATTTAGGTGGCTTTTTATTAATTTTATTTGCTCCTTTGTTTATTCAAGCTAGCGCAGCCCAATGGTTAATTTTAATTGTTGCAGGTTTAACTACGGTGATCAGCGCATTAATAATGACCACTCGAATAAGCGTTAAAGTTCGGCTTGCCTGGTCTACCAGTGCGCAAATGGGGTTAATGCTGGTAGAGTGTGCGCTGGGGTTATTTGAGCTGGCTTTACTTCACCTTGTTACCCACTCAACTTATAAAGCTTTCGCATTTTTAAACTCAGGTAACGGCGTAAATGAAGATCTGATCCGTCGCCATATGCCAAAACAATCACCAGTATGCTTTGACTGGTTAGCCGGTGCGCTTATTTCAATAATAATCGTTGGTGCAGCATGGTTTATCAGCTCTTATCAGGGAGCGGTAAGTATTTGGTTGCTTTTAGCATCAGCGTTAACCATTTTGCTTGCAAATCAGCATGGTACAGCTACGGCTAAAACACGCAGTAAAAAACTGTTAATTGCACTATTAGTGGTCTTTAGCTATGTAGCGGCTAAAAATATCTTTGCGTTTGCACTTCCCCTTGAGCAGTGGCGCGAACCTGCATTTAGCCTGGCCGACAGTTGGGTAATAGCCCTTATTTTAACCCTAATGATAGCAAGCTACTGTTTGCGCTATCAATCTTGGCGCCCTCAGGTTAAATCACTGTCTACTTTATTATTTGCAGGCTTGTATTTAGATGAGTGGTTTACACGATTAACACTAAAAATATGGCCGATAAATTTGCCTAATAATGGCCACACTGATTTAAAAAATCATGCCGTTGGGATCACTATTGAGGAATCAAAATGAGCACTCTAACGCCTTCAGATAATAGAGCACTCTCGCTAAGCGACAGTCAAAAGAGCCTACTTGATAAAGTATGCGGTTACATAGCACCAAACTGGCCGTTAGATCAGATGATTGCAGTTAACCCATTTTGGGAAATGCGCCATATGCCAATTGAAGATGTAAGCGCACGACTGGATACCTTATGTAATGCCAACATGCTAATGCCTAAAGATTTTTATCTGCAAAAATATAACACCAGCATGATTACCGACAAACACTTAGCCGATGCCGCAACGCTACTTAATAGTGACTTTAATAAAGAGCAACTATTACAAGCGCTTAAGATTGATGTGCCATTAGTAGACTGGCACAACATTGCTGATTTACTCGACCAGCAACGTAATAAGCATAAAATGGCTTGGCATGATGAAATTACTCATCAGTTAAGTCAGTTTTGTGCTGCGCATTATCAACAACTCGGTCCCATGCTGCATCGTAATGATACTCAAGCCCCATCTGAATTATATCGCCATTGGCTAACTGTTATTCAAGCGGATAAAGGCATTAGCATTGTTATGGATGAACGGCATTTAAATGGCTATTTTAAGCGATTACCCACATCCGCAGATGAACTGATTGCACTGACCCTTAAAACGCTTAACATAGATAATGATTCGTTAGAGTTATACGCTCACTCATTGCTTTTAGATATTAACGGTTGGGCATCTTGGCTTGCGTATCTGCGATTTCAAGGTCAGCTTTACGACACGCCAACAAATGAGATGAAGCAACTTCTGGCCATGCGCATGGCATGGGACTTAGTGATTTGGCAGTACCTAGCCAATCACGATAGTGCTACATTTAAACAACTACAAAGTCAGTGGCAACAAGAAAAAGCGCTTGTCGTTGAGCGCTTACATGCACATAAACTAGCACAAAAACCATTATGGGTGTGGGCAAAAGCGCTAGAACTAAGTTTTCAATATCCACTTAATGATGCGCTGCAAACCGCGACTAAAGCCCCCGTGAAAAACGCTCAATTACAAGCGGTGTTTTGTATTGATGTTCGCTCGGAAGTGATTCGCCGTGCGCTAGAGTCTCAAAGTCAACATATTGAAACTTTTGGCTTTGCTGGTTTTTTTGGTTTACCTCTGGAATATCAAGAAAATGGCAGTGCTATTACTCGCCCACAGCTCCCTGGGCTACTTAAACCGGCTATACATGCCACGCAAACTCACAAAGACGCGACACTTGAAGCATCACGCCAAAATAGTGCCACATGGCAAAGCTGGTCAAAATCGGCCCCTTCATCGTTTTCTATGGTTGAGTCATCAGGTTGGCTATACGCATTTAAACTAATAAAAAATACCTTTTTATCTAAAGGCGATGCTAAAAAGTGCACCCCAACTGACTGGCAATTAACACAAAACCAGCAGCAACTGACCCTAAAAGACAAAACCGATTTAGCCCAAAAAGTGCTTACTACTTTAGGTATAAAAGCGTTGGCACCACAGGTGATGTTAGTGGGTCATGCTAGCCATACAACCAATAACTTACACAGTGCTGGCCTAGATTGCGGCGCCTGTGGCGGGCAAAGTGGTGAAGTGAATGTGCGAGTGCTCGCAAGCCTACTTAACGATATTCAAGTACGTCAAGCGCTTAAAACTCGGGGACTCACACTGTCAGAAAACACCCAGTTTATTGCAGCCATTCATAATACAACCACAGATGTGATCACCACCTATGATGCTCAACTGGATGATAATCTAAAAAAATGGCTCAGTGTGGCAACACAAACAGCTCAGCGCGAACGCTTAGTTAATATAGAGCCAAAGCTGATTGATAAATCAGCGGATGAAATTAATCACGCTTATCATCAACGCGCCCGCGATTGGTCGCAGGTGCGGCCTGAATGGGGACTTGCAAATAATGCCGCCTTTATTGTCGCGCCGCGCTCATGGACGCGAAGTATTAACTTACAGGGGCGCTGTTTTTTACACGATTATGATTGGGAAAGCGATAACGACTTTGCAATATTAGAGCTTATTATGACTGCGCCTATGATAGTCACCCATTGGATCAATAGCCAATATAATGCCTCGGTTAACGACAATCACAAATACGGCAGTGGTAATAAAATACTTCATAATGCGGTGGGCGGTAACATAGGCTTATTTGAAGGTAATGGCGGCGACCTGCGCATAGGCTTGGCCATACAATCGCTACACAATGGCGATAAATGGATGCACGAACCTATTCGCCTCAATGTATATATTGCTGCGCCACAATCAGCAATCGCAGCAATTTATAACAAGCATACGATGGTGAAGGAACTAATTGATAACCATTGGCTAACACTCATTCGTTGGGGCGATGACAACACCTTAGAGCGCTTTGAAAACGGGTACTTCACTACAGTTGCCCCCTCCACAGAGCGAGCATGATCAATGTTAAACGCTGTCATTGCCACTAAACATAAAAAGGCACCTTTGATCGCTCCCGCATTGAAGCCACTTGGCTATAATGTGGTAACAACCAGTCTATTTGATACCGATACGCTTGGGATGTTTACTAATGAAGTGCAGCGTGATTGCAGTGCCCAAACAGCAGCACTAATAAAAGCTCAACAAGCGTGTGAACTCACTGGCGAGCAATGTGGGCTTGGTAGTGAAGGCAGCTTTGGAGGTGGCCCATACCCTGGGTTAATGAACTGGGATGAAGAAGTAATTTGTTTTTACGATAAACACACAGACATCGCTATTTATGGACATGCAGGCGGGCCATTTTCACCCAGCAGCTTAACCATTAACAGCGAGACTAATGTTGAATCAATCACGGTCGCATGCCAGCGCTTTAAAGAGCAGCACTGGATACTTGATGACACTC
The DNA here is from genome assembly GCF_013394125.1 of Pseudoalteromonas sp. Scap25. Taxonomy (GTDB): domain Bacteria; phylum Pseudomonadota; class Gammaproteobacteria; order Enterobacterales; family Alteromonadaceae; genus Pseudoalteromonas. The sequence goes on from NZ_CP041328.1 coordinate 182,700, forward strand.
AAACACTTTTTAAAGGGCTAAGCTTTGAAGGCTTGGTTGCTTTATTTAAAGAAAAAGTGCCCAAAGCCGGCATAATCACGCCTGATTTAAGAGCTATGTATAGTGGGCAACGCCAAGCTATTATTCGCCTCGCTGCCGAGGACTTAGCAAGGCGGTTGGCATCAAAATGTCCACAATGCCAGTGTGCTAACTTTGTTGCCAAACAACTCACTAAAGGCTTACCCTGTGAACTGTGTAACATGCCCACACAACAAGTAAAATCAACAACCTCTTTGTGTGATAGCTGCGGCTATAACCATATTGAAGCGAATGAAAAACACGTTGCCGATGCAACATATTGCCAGTTTTGTAATCCTTAAGAGTTATTATGACATCAATACAACCGACTCAATTATTAAATACTGAAGAGCGTATTAACCAAGCCGTAGCACTATTAAAAGCCGGCGAATGCGTTGCCTTACCCACAGAAACCGTTTATGGCTTAGCCGCAGATGCGACTAATAGTGATGCTGTAGCGAAAATATTTACCGCGAAAGGACGTCCAACAAATCACCCGCTCATTGTGCATATTCCCAATCAGTCGCATGTGCACCACTGGGCAAAAAATGTAAATAAGGCGGCCATCACGCTTGCTGATGCATTTTGGCCCGGCCCACTCACCCTAATTTTAAATGCTAAAGATGATTTAAACAGTCCGGTAACAGGCGGCTTGCCCACCATTGGACTTCGCGTGCCTGCGCATCCTGAGTTTTTAGCGGTACTAAAACAATTAAATACTGGTCTTGCAGCTCCCTCTGCTAATCGATACAAGCAGTTGAGCCCAATCAACGCAGCTCATGTTATGCGCGATTTGAATGGTCGAATTAGTGCGGTATTACAAGGAGGTGAATGTAATGTAGGTATTGAATCGACCATTGTCGATGCCAGCTCAGAGCAGTTACGCATATTACGCCCAGGACCAATTTCAGCATCTGATATTTTGCAAAAAACTGGACTGCATGTCAGCACGCCACATTCACATAACGAAGTGGTACCGGGTAATGTAAAAGCGCATTATCAGCCTCATGCACCAGCCATGTTGGCTAATACTGAAGATTTCGCTAAAATTTTGAGTGAAAACTCTCAGAGTAAAAGTCACTATTTAATCTATTCTACTCAATTGCAACAGCAATTATTAGCGGGCGACATTCCATCAGAGCGTATTACTAAGCTCAGTAGTTGCCCTATTGAATACGCTAAAAATATGTATAAAGCACTGCATCTTATTGATGAGACGACCCCATTAACTATTTATATCGAAAAGCCGCCAATAAGCAGTGAGTGGGCTGCAGTGAATGATCGCCTTAGTCGCGCGGCTACTAGTTAGCTTGCAGGTATTCAATTACAGAGGTCGCGTTCACAGGTTTGTAAAAGTAATACCCCTGAAAACGTTTACAGCCAATATCCACTAACATATCAAATTGTGCCTGCTCTTCCACGCCTTCAGCGATAACACTTATGTTATGGCTGAAGGCAATGGCAATAATACTTTGCACCATGCTGATAGACTTAGGATCTATTAAAATATCATCTACAAAGCTTTTATCTATTTTAAGTTCATCTATGGGCAGGCGTCTTAATAAACTTAGTGATGAATAGCCTGTACCAAAATCATCCATCGAGAAACGTATTCCACGCGATTTTAAGCTCAGTATAGTTTCAATCACATGCTCAAGGTTATCCATAAACAGTGACTCTGTAATTTCTAAAATGATACTGTGCGGAGCAACATTGTGCGCCTCTATACTTTGCAATAATTTAGGAATAAAAGCACTGCTTTGAAATTGCATCACAGAAATGTTAATTGCTAGTTCAAGAGGCGTATCGCTATGTTGTTGCATCGTTGCAAATTCACTAATAGAGCGCGCTAAAACAAAGTCACCGATTTTAAAAATTAAATCACTTTGCTCCGCAATAGCAATAAACTCAGCAGGTGAAACCATACCCAACTCGCTATCATGCCAACGAATTAGTGCTTCCATAGCATGAATTTTACCCTGCTCATTTACTTGGCACTGATAGGCCATAGAGAATGATTGCTCACTTAGCGCTACATTTAACCGCTCTTCTACTTTTAAACGGCGTAAATAAGCTTGTTTTATACCTGCATGGTAATGGCACAACCACTGTCCTGTATCTTTCGCCCATTGATTAGCCAAATGTGCGCTGCGCACTAGTTTACTTTTGGTTATGCCATGCTCTGGGTAGTTGGCCACACCAACACTCATATTTAAAGGACGTTCGGTATTTTTGGTTTCATATTGTTCAATAGAGGATGCTAATATTTGTTCAAAAGTGTGCCTATTTTGCTCATCCGATAAATGCGGCGTAATAATGCAAAACTCATTGCCACTGTTTCTAAAAACCAAATATGGAGCTGCGAATGTCGCTTGCAACATTGCGGCATAGGCTTTAATTGCCTTATCGCCATACTCCATACCAAAGCGATTATTCATCGAGCGTAAATTGGTAATGTTTATAATTGCCAAGCTAAACGATGTCCCTTTTTTTGCTTCAAAGCTATCACGCAGTGCTTTTCGATTAGGTAACTTAGTTAAATCATCATTACGAGAAAGGTAAAACAGTTCATCAATCCGTTTTTGCTCAGCACGAGCAATAAACCTAAAACCAAAATATAAGAGCGTACAAATCAGTAAATAAATGAAAGAATACCAACAGACCTTCCAATAAAATACACTTTTTATTGGCTGCATCGCTCTGTTTGAAAGTGTCCATAACTGATAGCGATTATCAAATTTTGCAGATGTGATATAAGGTTTGCCTTGAATATCAATAATAAGGCTAAATACTTCTTCAGAAGATTTAAGTGCTTGCTTTGTTTTACCCAGCTGTTTTACTAACTCAGCATCTAGAAGGCCAAAAAATTGCTTAGCTTGTGTACGTGTATAACTAGCAATATCAGCGCTTTTGTTTGAGCTATATTGAATGTAGCCATCTAACTCTCTAATAATTAATAAATAATCATCTTGAGTGCTGCTTAAAATATTTAAATATTTGTCACCATTTGAAATAGCCATTCCAGACGTCATCACTGCAATAACTTCTGCGTTTTCGTTTCTTAGCGACTTTCGGATCGGAATTATCCACTCTTGAAGTGTTTCATTATAGTACGTTTTGCCTAATATCATTTTATTAGACTTTAAAGTACGAGCAAAGTTGTCACGTGTTCTTTCATTTTCTTTAAGGTTAACTATGGTAGAAGCATCTAAGTTTGAACTGAAATAGAGTATTTGACCATGCGTATTAAATAATCCAAAACCAGTTGAAACGAGGTTTTCTAACAAAATATTATTAAGGTTCTTTATGAGAGATGTATTTGTAGATGAGCTATTATTAGTAACAATATCTCTGCCAATTAGATCCAGCATAAGCTCTTTATTTCTGAGGGTGCTTTTAAGTGCTTGCGCAGAAAACTCCACACGATTTTGGGAGCTTGTGCGGTATTCTTTTTCGATATTTCGCCATTCATAAGCCAACAAAACGCTTAATAGGACTAGACCGCCTAATAGCAAAAAACAAAAGAGTTTCCATAAATTATTTTTTATTAGTGCCATCTAATTTCTCACAACCCTTTTGGTAGTGTGTTATGTATTTGGGCCCTTAACTGCACTTTATGGCTAGCTTGGTTTTTTTTCAAGCTATTTTGTTGCAAAATTGAAACAAACACAAAAAAGCACCCATTATTTAACAATAAAAAACTGGCGCAATTAACAAAAAATTCAGTAAGAGTATTGTTTTTTATCGCTGAGGTAAGACGTTAATCCATTCTTAAATTGTATATACGTTTATCGCAGTGGTTATTGAGCGGCTATTATAATTTATTCCGTAAATATAATACTGATTTAAAACAATACCTTTAGTTCAAAATTACAATTAAAACTAGCATTTGTATTAAGCGCTTTAGCTTAGTCATAATTATGCAACAATCATCAGCGATAATAGCTGCATTATTAGTCAATATAGTTTTATAAGCCCCCATGAGTGAATCCATGGTGCAATTAACCTTTGCACTACCGTCATTTGAAGATCCTATCTCTGCGGCACTGAGCCACAGCATGGAATTTGAAACGCTGTCACAGCAGGCCAATAGCCAGCATCAAATTGCTTTGCAATGCGTTTTGCCTGAGGCTGCCCATGAAGGTGATATTATTTCACTTAGCGCAACGTTGCCAAACGCACGTGAAGCTCAGTACTACACAGAAAAAAAGCTCAGCCAACTTGATTTAGAGCAAGGACGAGTCACGCTTAGGTTAAGTGAAATAGCGCACCGTCGTGGTTTTGTAATGCAAATGATTTTGCATGGTAAACACGGTACGTTAAAAAATAGCTTGCAGTTTGATATGCACATTAACCAATTTGGTAATGGATATACTGTACCAATAAATACGATTACGCCGCCAAAGCCTCATCGCGTTCGTCAGTACCTTGCCAGTGTGGGAACAGCTTTAATCTCACTTTTTTAGCTCTTGTTATAAACTTTTCCATTAAGCTTTAATTAGTTAATCAGCAAAGCTCACTTTACCCATAGTAATATCTAAAATTCCACCCCTTTTATTTTTTGCACTTTGTCGCTGCCCTGCTAAACATTCGTTTGCCAAAATAGCAAACAGCACCGCCTCTTTGGCATCGGGGTGAACACCTAAATCATCAGTATTCTTAAACGCCTTAATATTTGGGCAGTGTATTAGTAATTGCTCCATCAATAATGGATTATGAATTCCTCCACCACTGGCATATACCACACAGTTTTGAACCCCTTCAGCACAGTCATTTAACGCCCTAGCAATCGTAGTCGCAGAAAGCGCATTTAATGTCGCCAACACATCTTCATGGCTTAAATCTTGGGTTGCGGTTTGGGCTTGGGCTGCGCGTAATAAGGCTAAATTAAACACCTCAGGCCCTGTTGTTTTTGGCAGTGATAATTTAAAAAACGCATTATCGCTGAGCGCTTTTAGCAGTTTTGCATTCACCTTGCCTGCTTTGGCAAGCTTTGCGCCCTCATCATAATGCAGCCCTTTAAAATAAGACTGTACGTAGGCATCCATAATGGTGTTACCTGGGCCTATGTCGCTACTAAACACGCTACTAGTATCACCGTTTTTAGGTAAAAACGTTAAGTTTGCAATGCCACCCATGTTTAATAAAATGCGGTTTTCATCAGGGCTGGCAAAAAATAAATAATCGCCATATACCGCTAAAGGTGCGCCTTCGCCCCCTGCGGCTATGTGCTTTTGCCTAAAATCGCCAACAGTGGTAATGCTTGTAGTAACTGCTATTTGGTCACTATCACCTATTTGCAAGGTGCCATGTTTAAAGTCATGATGGTTATGCTGCGACTGCGGACAGTGATAAATAGTTTGCCCGTGGCTTGCTATGGCATCAATACTCGCAGGGTCAATACCCCATGCAATTAAACACTGATTAACCATAGCACCATGGAGTTTTCCCACCCAAGGGTGTAACAAAGTCAGCACTTCTAAATCGCATTCGCGCTTGGCAAATACCTGCTTTATTTTAGTTTTATACTCGTCGCTGTATTCAACCGTAGTAAAATTTTTAACCTCTATTTGTGTATGTAAACCCGCACCGGTTATTTTACATAGCGCCACATCTAAACCATCTAAAGAGGTGCCACTCATTAAACCAATAATTAAACGACTGGGCTTTTTAGCGCTATTATAAAGGGCTTCGATATGAGGATGCATAGAGACTCTGTCTGGGTGTTTTTTACATTTTAAAAGAGTTTTAAGCAAAGTTATACCTGTATACACTTTAATTTTAATGAATTGTTTTTCATTGTTTAAGCGTTTAAAGCTTGCTAAGTTATTGCCTGATAATAACAAACTCATTTGTAGCATGATCACTTTACGAGCATTTAAACAACACGATACCTGCCAAATAGTCACCATTTTGAACGATCAACAAGTAGCTCGCTATTTGTCCTCTAAAATTCCATTTCCTTATACCCAAGCAGATGCAAACTGGTGGGTAAATGAGGGAGCAAAATTTGGCATCATTAAAGCCATTGAAGTTGATGGCCTGTGTGTTGGTTGTATTGGTGTTATTCCTGGTGAATTTGAGTATAGCCGCAGTGGCGAAATAGGTTATTGGCTTAGTCAGCAGTATTGGGGGCAAGGTATTATTACCCAAGCCATAGAGTTAATTACTAAAGAAGTGTTTGAAAGTACTAACTTAAACCGTATTCATGCGGCTGTATTTGCAGGTAATGTTGGCTCAATGAGCGCGTTGCTTAAAAATGGCTTTAATAACGAAGCTATTTTAAAGAAAGCAATTTATAAAAATGGTCACTATTTTGATAGCCATCTATTTAGTGTGCTAAAACAGAGTAATTGTTCTAATTAAATTCTTTCGACGGTTGAATTAACCACCTTTCGCCCAAAGCTCGTGTATCAAGGTACAAATCTTTTCTACCTATCCGCGCATTATTGTTGAGCAATGTATAGTTTTAAAGCTTAAACATTCGGTAGTAGGTGGTTTTTCACTTTATTTGGAGGTTTTTATGTCCACAACCAGTCGTCAATTTACTTTAGCATCACGTCCATATGGTGCTCCTACTAATGAAAATTTTGAACTTAAAAACGTAGAGTTACCATCATTAAAAGATGGTGAAGTATTGCTGCGTACTATTTATTTATCACTGGACCCCTACATGCGTGGTCGCATGAGCGATGCTAAATCGTATGCCGACCCTGTAGAAATTGGCGATGTAATGGTTGGTGCAACGGTTTGCCAAGTCGAATCATCTAAAAATGATAAGTTTAGCGAAGGCGAATGGGTATTAGCATATACAGGCTGGCAAACTTACGCTATCTCAAATGGCGAGGGCTTAATGTCATTAGGTAAAGAGCCAACTAATCCGTCTTATGCACTTGGTATTATGGGTATGCCTGGCTTTACCGCCTACATGGGCTTACTAGATATTGGCGCACCTAAAGCGGGTGAAACCGTTGTTGTTGCAGCAGCTACAGGCCCAGTAGGCGCAACGGTTGGTCAAATAGCTAAAATTAAAGGCTGTAAAGTAGTAGGCGTTGCCGGAGGCAGCGAAAAATGCGCTCATGCTGTTGAAACTCTTGGTTTTGATGCATGTATAGATCATAAAGCCGAAGATTTTGCCGAGCAGTTAGAAAAAGCATGTGAGCAAGGCATTGATGTTTATTATGAAAATGTGGGCGGAAAAGTGTTTGATGCCGTATTACCTTTGCTTAATACCTCAGCACGCGTGCCTATCTGTGGTTTGGTATCGCAATATAATGCCACCAGCTTGCCTGAAGGTCCTGATAGATTAGGTATGCTAATGGGACAATTGTTAACTAAGCGTATTAAAATGCAGGGCTTTATCATTTTTGATGACTATGGCGATCGTTATGACGAATTTGCACAAGACATGCAAAAGTGGCTGCAAGACGGAAAAGTTCAGTACCGCGAATATCTTGTAGATGGTTTTGAAAAAACCATCAGCGCATTTAACGACATGATCAGCGGGAAGAACTTTGGTAAAACCGTAGTAAAGATTAACAGCCCACTATAATAACATTCAGGCTATGTTGTAATTCAACACAGCTCAATAAGGAAGAAAATGATTAAACTACACCACTTAAACAAGTCTCGTTCTAAACGTATTATTTGGTTATTAGAAGAGCTTGAGGTTGATTACGAAATTGTTGCTTATCAGCGCAATACTGAAACTTTTTTAGCCCCTGATGAGCTTAAAAGTGTGCATCCGCTGGGTAAATCGCCAGTTATAGAAGATGATGGCTTAGTGATCGCCGAGTCTGGTGCTATCACAGATTACCTGATAACTAAATATGGCAAAGGTAAGTTTGCACCAGTCACAGGTACTGCAGAATTTGTAGACTACCAACAATGGCTTCACTTTGCAGAAAGCTCTGCAATTTTACCATTATTGCTAAAAATGTTTGTCCAGAAAGATGGTGCTAAAACGCAATTTTTAGAGGGCTATGCCGATACTGAAACCGCTAAAGTAATTAGCTATTTTAACAGCCGCCTTGAAGGCAAACGTTATTTAGTGGGCGATACTCTCACTGGTGCCGATTTTATGATGTCGTTTATTGTTGAAATCGTTAAAAACGCTGGCCAACTAGGGCACTTTAAAAACCTAGTTAAATACGATGAGCAATTACAATCTCACGAAAAGTTTCATACTGCCAACGAGCTTGAAGCTAAATACGACTAATTTTATGTTCGCTTTGATTGTGGCTAACGCAATCAGAGCTACAATCTCGTTACTCAGGCCTGTCTAAATAAATTTGTTTAAACGCATTAAAATTCAATTCAAATAATTCAACCAACGTCGGATCGAAATGATTACCTGCGCCTTTAATTATCTCAGCTTTTGCTTCATCCATGCTCCAAGGCTCTTTATAACAACGACGACAACATAACGCATCAAACACATCTGCAATCGCAGTAATTCGGCCCTCTAAACTTATATCTTTCTGTTTTTTAGCGTGCGGATAACCCGCTCCATCCCATCGTTCGTGATGATCAATCGCAATATTAGCCGCCATATCAATGACAGGATTTCCCGTACCTTTGAGTATTTCCCAGCCTTTGGTGGTGTGCTGTTTCATAATTTCCCATTCATCAGGGTCTAATTTAGCAGGTTTGTTTAAAATCAAGTCTGGAACGCCAACCTTTCCTACATCGTGCAACTGCGCTGCTAAACTAATTCTATCGCAATATGCTCTATTTTGATCATGTAACTCAGCTAACAATTTGGCATATAAACCTACCCTGATCACGTGGGAACCTGTCTCTTTAGAGCGTGACTCCATCGCCCCACCCATTAACGATATAGCAAGCTGTTGTGTTTCTTCAACTGAATTGGCTAATAATAGGCTTTCAAATGTTAAAACCACATTACCTAAAAATAAATCGACTAGTTGCTGAGCTTCTTTTTTAACCGGTTGTAATGATTGGAATGCTAAAATAGAATCGAGCCCTTTTTGGGAGTGATGAAAATAAACATAATGATCATCTGCTATAAAATTCTGCTTAGTTTGCTTTGCTCTTAAAAAATACTCTTGATGTTTTTGTGGAATACTGTCAATTCCGTTGCCCGTGAATAAATGTATGCCAGAAAGCTCTCCTTCGATCATTTGTAGTCTTTGATCTAGCTGGCAAATGCCAAATACTTTAGGCGCATCAATATAGAGATTTGCCTCGCTCATATTCAGCACTAACTTAAGCTCTTCCATAACAACAGAGGTAAACTCAACTAAATCACCAATTTGGGTAATAGTAGAAATTGCTTTTATTAGTCGCTTTAAATTATGGCGGTGGGTTTGTAACATGCAAATATCGCGATACGCTCGCAAAGAAGTATAAAAAATTAATTCAAGGTCATGGCTTTGCAGTTGGCTCTTTGCTTTATAGCCATCAATATCATAATCGCGGATAACACTGCGCTCTGGCGCAACCCCTGGCTGTCCGGTTCTTAAAATAATTCGGCTGTACACATTTTGTAAGTCTTGGCGTATGTAACGAGCAAGCTCTAAGCCTGCATGCTCTGTCTCCATAACAACATCGAGCAAAATTAAAGCATAGCGTTCTGAGCTTTGTAGTTTTTCTTTTGCTTGAGCTGCACTATAAACACTGTGCAGCTCGATAGGGCGTTGCTCAAATTCAAAGCGCTTCATTGCAAGTTGAGTTACTTGGTGCACCGAATCATCGTCATCCACCACTAAAATTTTCCATGGTTCAACGTTTTCAATATCCAAAGCCTGCTTTAAAACGTCATCATCTTGTAACCAATCCATAAACACACCCTGCTAATTATTGAGTTGATAGCGTTAAGGGAAATTGAATGAAAAAATAAACACCTGGTGTTTGTTTTTTCTTTACAAATATTTGCCCTTTCAAGCGGTGTACAACAAGGTTATACACAATATTCATGCCTAAACCGCTACCGCCACCCGCTCTATTTGTGGTGTAAAAGGGATCAAACACTCTTTTTCGAGCTTCTTCAGTCAAGCCGCATCCATCATCTTGATAATGAATTTGAACATATTCTGAGTATTCTATATGAACCGTGATTAGCCCTTTTCGATTGCCATTACCATAGCCGTGGACAATAGAATTCATGACTAAGTTTGTAAAAATTTGCGCTAAAGCCCCCGGATCAGAGTAGACCTCTGGTTCAAGCTCGGTTGCTGTAACCTTAATATCAATCTCTGTCGTTTTTACTGTGTGATACAGGCTTCTGAGCACTTCATTAAAATATTGGCTAATATATAAGCTACGGAGCTCTTCTGTGGTTTGATCAACCGCAACACGTTTAAAGCTGCTGATTAAACCAGCGGCGCGTTGCATATTTTTCAGTAAAATGTCACAACTTAAATCAACTTCAGTAATAAATTCGCTAAACTGCGTTTTACTCAAGGAGCCAGAAGCAACTTTGTTTTTAGTTTCAATTAGTATTTGTCTCAAATGCGACGTCGCAGTTACACAAACACCTAATGGCGTATTCACTTCATGTGCGACGCCACTAACTAAACTGCCAAGTGATGACATTTTTTCTGCTTCAACAAGCTCTTGTTGAGTACGGCGAAGCTTTATGGTTTGTTCAAGTAAAGCTTGTTCTGCCTCATAGCGTTTACTCGACATTAAATTAATAGAATCACTTAGACGGTCATGAGGGCCGCGCTTAGATACAGTTTGAGAAAAGTCGCCACTGGCTATAGCTGAGCAAACCTGATCAATATCTTTACTGGCTTTAATTAAACGCTCAAAACTTCTAAACATAGTGCCAAGCTCATCTTTTTGAGCCATATATTTTTGAGCATGAATGGATAAATCTCCATTAGCTAGCTGTTCAACAGATTTAATCGCAATATTAATACGCTTAGTTGTTCTGTTAATAAAATACCAAAAGAGTAAAAAAATCAGTAATACACTTGCAAAAGCGGCTGCCAATAATGGTTTAAATTGCGCTTGAATAGGCCCAATAATATCCAATTCAGAGCGGCGCACTATCACTGTCCAATTACCAGTGGCAACCTTGGCCTTATCAAAATAGAAAACCCCAGAATCAAAAGGATCGTTAGCAGATAGTACCTCTCTTTCTTGTCCCTGTGACTTTAGCTGCTTGGCTATACTTGCATAATTAGTATCTAAAATTGCTTTCGTTTTTAATCCTGAGTAATTCAATGTCGTTGCAATCACGTTGTCGCGTTGACTGAGTAGCAAAACATCAATTTTTAATTGCTGCTTTATGGTTTGTAAAAACTCAGTGATGTCAGCAAGTGCTCTATCTACGCTTGCCATACCGACAAATTTATCATTAATGATAATGGGCGAACTTTGTTCAACTAGCATTCTTCCCTCGTAAACATAGGGCTCAGTGATCATCGTTTCGGTATTGCCATCACGTAAAAACTGTTGACGTACTCCCTCATAATAAAGACTAGATTCCATGTCCACCAAGGGCTCAAGTAACAAGCGTTCAGAGTCACTAAAATCACGATGCCAATAAGGTAAAAAACGACCGGTTTGGTCTACATAAACGCCCTCTTTTAATGGCGAAGCATTCACATAGGCTTGATCTTGATTATCGGCATTAGGCTCATAACCAAAAGAAGCCCCCACGAATGAAGGATTCATTTTAAGCACTGCACGAACAAAATTAATACTTGCCTCTCTATCACCAAACAACCCATTTTGCTGTGCTAAGGCCATAATTTCGGTAGTGCGTACTGCCAATTGCGTCTCTTCATTTACTTTTGCAGCAATAGTATCGGCGGTCTGACTCAAGTTAAGCTTTGCTTGCATAACAGCCTGATTAAGGCTGGTTGAATACCAGTAACTCAAAATACCAGTAATAATAAGCATTACGGGAAATGCCAAATAAAGCAGCATTTTTCCTTGCAAAGAATGTATGAGTGTTAGTCGCATAATTTTAGGCTTAAACAAGCAAGCCAATGTCCTGAGGATTTGAAGTAGTAAGCTTAAAAATTAGACTATAAAAACTTTCTAGGCAAATGAATTGTGTAGAAATAAATGTGAAAGAAGGGTATTAAAATACCAGCTGCCTAGTAGATAAGATTGTTAAATAGGGTATGGTTTAAAGACAAAAACACTCTGCAAAACTTTTATTTTTAATCGGCCAATCGATAACCCACAGCTGGTTCAGTTAAGATATATTTTGGACTAGCGGGGTTAGCCTCTAATTTTTGTCTGAGCTGTGCCACATGGACTCGTACGTATTCAGGACGGTCTATGTACTGCGCTCCCCAAATATGGCTTAAGATTGCATTATGGGTGAGTACTGTATTTTTATTTTGAAACAGTAATAATAATATTGCGTACTCTTTTTTAGTGAGTTTTATCTCATTTCCAGAAGAGGTTACTCTGTGCTTTTGTGGATCTATTTTTATATTCCCGCAGGTAAATGCCACACTCGGCTGGCTCTGGGTACGTAATAAAACCCGAATCCGGGCTAGCAACTCATTGGCGCTAAACGGTTTGGTAATATAGTCATTTGCCCCATTATCAAGCGCAGTGACCTTTTCAACTTCGCCATCTCGAGCTGATAGCACTAAAACAGGTAAGGCACTCCATTGTCGAAACTCAATTAACCAGTCTTGACCATCCATGTCTAGCAGGCCTAAGTCTAACAATACAAGATCGTAACTTTGCTCACTTAAACGTGCAAAACCATCTAACCCTTTATCACAAATACTTAGCTCGTAACCACTGGCTTGCAACAAGGTTTTTAAAAAGCTTTGTAGAGGGGGAGAATCTTCTAATATCAAGATTTTAGTCATTACTTTTTTCCCAGATTAACTTTGCGTGCGCCATATTTGTTTCGTTATTAATTGTTAATGTAAATGTGCCCTGGTGAAATTTAGCAACCACATCACAAATAATGCTGCCTAACCCAACGCCTTCATCGCTACTTGTTTGCCCTTTAATTACCAAGTTATTAGTTAGAAGTAACTGATAAACTACCTTTTGCTGATTAGTACTTTGCGTAAATTCAACGCTCACCTTTTTATCACCATAACGCCATGCATTTTCGAGCATATTAGCCAGCGCAATTTCTAACAAAGTCACATCCCCTTTGCATGTTGTCTGAGCGTCTATATTGGTATTTATGATAAAATCAGTGAGTTGCTGCTGTCTTCTAGCTTTAGCTTCACTAAGTAGTGCTTGTAAGTTTATTGTTTGCCAACTTAGATTTTCACCCATTTTATTAACTCGGCTTAACTCCATTACTTTATCAAAGTGCTCATTTAGTATTTTACTTTGCTCATAAATATTACTCGCTTGCTCTTTTATCACGCTGTCACTGAGGGTAATCTCATCATCTGCAAGCATGCTCGATGCGCCCATAATAGTCGCCAGTGGTGTGCGTAAATCGTGAGACAAACTGCGTAAAAGTGCATTTTTAGCGCGCTCTAATTCCGCTTGCACCGAAATAGCAGCCGACTGTTGGCGTAATAACGTTTTTTCATGTACCTGATAAAGAAGCGAAATAGCGGTGTCCGCAAAGGATTTTTGCCCTTGCGTTAACCGTTTAGTAAAATTAAACCCGCCCCAGCTAGGGTTAACTTCACTAAGCAATATAAACTCACTATTGCCCTGCGATGCTGCAGGTATAAATGTACAAAATGCGTTTAAATGCTTGCTGATCCGCTGCACAAAGTACTTTTTTTGTTCATCCAGCGTATCTAAGCTGTTTAAGTCTTTGGCCAGTTCGTACAAGGTGCGACTATTACTTGCATGTAATTGCACATCCCTAACTTTAGTACTGAGCTCCCCTGCCAATTGGCTGATCACAAAACCAACAATCAGCATAACCATAAAGGTTACTAAATATTCTATGTTTTCAATATGAAAAGTAAAATTTGGGGCAACAAAAAACCAATCTGTACACGCCACACTCACTAAGGTGGTCAGTATGGCAAGACGACGATTACTGCGCACAGCAACCCAAGTCACCCACAATAACTGAAGCATCACGATATCAGTGGTAGTAAACCAATTACGTACAGGGTAAATGGCAATAACCACAATTAATGGCATTATTACTGCCAAAAACAATGCGTTATACCAACGTGGTTTAGCCTCTGCCTGATTCATTAATTATTCCTCTAACATTTGAGCACCTAGATTACTGCCTTTTCGATATTGCCTCTATAAAGTTTTTATAAAGTTTTTTATCTGATTCGTTAAATCTTTATAAAGCTTTTAACGCCTACCTACATTGTTACTTTAATAACTCATATTCTAACTTCAGCAGAAGGAGTAATACGTATGTTGGGTTGGATAAAAATAATGATGCTTACAGCCTATATATTAACTGTTTATTGACCAAATGAACTTTACCACTTCTCTCTTTTAACTTTAATTTAGGTATCAACATGGCACATTTTACAGTGATCGGATTGGGTCGATTTGGCATTGCAGCAAGCCTTGAGTTAATTCATTTAGGGCATACAGTCACTGGGGTTGATAGTAACCCTAAACTAGCTGAAAAATATGTTGAGCATTTATCTGAAACCGTTGTTTGCGACTCCACTGATGAAGCCGCACTTAAAGAGCTTGATTTAGCGAGCAGTCAGGCCGTTTTAGTGGCGATTGGAGAAGACATGCAATCGAGCATTCTGTGCACCCTTGCATTAAAAAACCTAGCTGGTAAGCAAATATGGGTTAAAGCGAGCACCAAAGCCCATCACACAATTATTTCTAAGCTAGGTGTAACACGCATTATTCATCCTGAAGAAGAAATGGGCGTGCGCGTTGCACAAGCGCTTAATTACCCTGTAGTAAACGACTATATTTCCTTAGGCAATGGCTTATACGTTGTTGAAGTAAGTATAAAAGCGCACTTACATAAAACAAAACTAGGGCATTTACTTAAAGAAATAAAAGGCACTGTAAACCCATTATTGGTCAAGCGCGCAAAGCAAACGTTTGTCAAACTTGATGACGACTTTGAGTTACTTACCTACGACACTTTACTGTTATCAGGTAATCGAGTCGAACTAAACTATCTTGCACCAAGGCTTTTATAACTATGGTTTTATGGCATCCCCTCAAAACGCCTATTGAGCGAAAAGTCAGTGGGCATAAAAAACTCAATGCGGCTCCACCGCTTATTTTATGTTGCAGTTTTTTAATATTAATAACGCTTGGGGCATTGGCGTTAAAACTGCCTTTTGCAACCTATGAGCCTATTTCATGGATACAAAGTGCGTTTACAGCAACCTCTGCGGTGACTGTAACTGGACTGGTTGTCGTCGATACCGGTTCAGTGTTTACTCCTTTTGGACAAGGCGTTATTGCGCTATTAATTCAACTAGGCGGTCTAGGTTTAATGACCTTTGCGGTTGTAACTTTAATGGCACTGGGTAATAAAGTTGGCTTTATTCAAAAAACAGTGACTAAAGCTGCATTTAATCAAACAGATACATCTACTTTGGTAAATACCGCTAAGTCTGTTTTGCTGTTTGCGCTAATCGTTGAATCTGTAGGCATTATTATTTTAACGCTGTATTGGCTACCCGAAATGGGCTTACAAAAAAGCTTTTTTCATGCACTTTTTTATACTATTAGCGCTTTTAACAATGCAGGGTTTGCATTAAGTCCTAACAGCTTAATGCAGTATGTAGAAGACCCCGTTGTAAATTTAACAATTACCTGTTTGTTTATTATTGGTGGCCTTGGCTTTACCGTATTAACAGATTTATATAAGTCAAAGCGTTGGGCTAAGCTCAGTCCCTACAGTAAATTAATGCTGATCAGCACTGTTATTATTAACGTTATTGCATTGTTGCTTATTTACGCAATTGAATACGATAACCCAAAAACACTGCAGCCGTTATCTGAAATAGGGAAATGGCTAGCAGCTTGGTTTCAAGCCGTTACTCCTCGTACTGCGGGGTTTAATACCATTGCTATTGAAGAATTAAAAAATGCCAGTACCGCTTTAACTATGATGCTTATGTTTATTGGTGGCGGGTCTTTGAGTACTGCAAGTGGCATAAAGGTCGTTACGTTTATCGTTTTAATATTAGCAACCTATAGCTACTTAAGGCGTGACAAGGGCGTCACCGTGCTACGCCGAGAAATAGACAAAGATTCAGTGTATAAAGCATTAGCCTTAACCGTTATTTCAGCGGGAGTCACTTGGTTGGCTATTTTTACATTACTGGTCGTTGAAGATGCACCTTTTTTAGATATTGCTTTTGAAGCGGTATCGGCACTGGGTACGGTAGGACTTTCACGCGGTTTAACGTCATCGTTATCACCGCTGGGGGAGTTTATCATTATGTTTTTAATGTTTATGGGCAGAATAGGCCCGCTCACTCTCGCCTACTTTTTAGCAAGTCCACGAAGTAAAAAACTAAGATACCCAAGCGCACAACTCTCTATTGGTTAAAAACACAAACGCGGGTTTATTAGTTAGTCCGTATTTTTAAATACCGGCTATTTCGCGCTCTGTAATACACTCGTTCGAGGCCATTTCAAACTCACGGCAAGTAAGTGGGCGATTTTCGTAAATAGTACACATTAGCGTATTGCGGTCGAGTGCTTGGCACCAACCATCATCGCCGCGTTTCATTACTTCACTGCCCCACTTGTCGTAATCAATGTACTGAAAAGGCACACCGGTGTCGATTACTATGCGCACTTCTAATTGGCAACAACACGCTTGGCAGTTAGCACAAGTAACGGCGGTTGTATCGATATTTTCAACAGCAATGATTGAGTTTGACATACAGACTTATGAGAAATGATATACAACCTACAGGATACACGAGCGGAGCAATGGTGACAGTAAAATAACTGTCAGATTTTATAAACATCGTCATATGTAATTAACCAATTACTAAAAAAGCGTGCTGGTTAATCAGCACGCTTATTAGTTACGGATTAAAAAGTGAAAACCACTTTAACGTTATCCGATACAGCCGATGAAGAAACAAAGCCAATGGTGTTAGGGTTAGCTGAGACCATTTTGATCACTTCACTGTCATTTTCTAACTCTTTAGGCGGTGTGCCTTTTCCTGTAAAAATCAGTTTTGACCAATACGCTTTTAACTGGTTAGAAGTTTTGTTGAGCAATTTACTATTAAATTGCTCGGTTGCAGCACTGCTTGATTCTTGAGATATTGGAATGATCTTATTACCATTACTAAATGACTTTTCTTTTCCTGTATAAATTCGACTAATAACAGACTCATCAAAACTACTTTCATTTGAGGGATGCACAATAATAGCAAAATCTGCATAGGCGAAGTTAGTAAACAAGAATATTACACAAAATATTAATTTTTTCATCTTACTTCTCCTTAAAATACAACATCAACACCAAGGGTGATTGCTTTACTATCACCAGCCACAGCTAAATCAAACGAATCATCTTTAACCCTATCGTATTGCACTTTAAATGCCGCTGACGGATGAAAGTCCCACCTCACACCAACAGCAAATGTATTATGCTGCTCTGTATCGCCCTCACCTTCTTGTTCAAAGTCTGAAAACATGACATAGGGGGTAATTGAGTCAAAACGATAGCCCGCACTGATCATATAAGTATCAAGATTACCATCTAGGTCTAAGCGGTTAAGTTCACTTAAAACAAAAAAATCACCAAAATCAAGATTTGCAGCTAAGCCATAAAATTTACCATCTCTGCTGTCTTTACCGTCCCACAAAACGGGTTCACCCGCGCGAAAACGCTTGTTGGTATATTGCATGTGGGTCACTCTTAGTTCGAGCCAGTCACGATTAAGTAGTAGTACGCCGCCTAGCATATCTTCCCAAATTTCTCTTGTCGGCTCTTGAAAGAAGAAGTCTGATAACAGTTTGTTATCGTCATCATCTTCTTTACCGGTATAAACATTTGCAGATACTCCCCAGTCACCTACAGAGCCTGAGTAAAGTAAATTAACCCCCTCGTAGTTAAATACTTGCCATGTATAGTTGTCAGCAGGGGCCCGCATCCACACATATGCATAACCTACATCGAAGAAGTCTGAATAATAAAATAGTGGTAAACGCTTCTTACCGGCTTGAATAGTCCAATTATCGTTAATATCGTAAGAAATATAGGCCCATTCAAAATTTGCCTCAAAGTCGTTAACTCCTCTGGCAACTAGCTGACCAGTGACAGAAAGGCCTTCACCTAAATCGCCTGATACCTGTAATCCAATCAAAGACTCTGGCGAAAAGGATAAATCTTCAGTGTAGGCACTTACATTTGGGTAGTCCGCAAGAAAGGTTGGTTCAACGCCATATTGCGGGACACCGGTGCCGCTTAGCACTTTACCCGCATTAATACTCGCGAAACCTGAAATATTAATTTCAGCATAACTACTTGCTGATACAAATACCCCCAATAGTATAATTTTTTGCAGTTTCATTGATCACCTCATTATTATAATGGCCGTCATAGCCAATTTGAGTATAGTAAAGCGAAGAAAAGAAACAAAAAATTAACACTTTTTTATTTTTAGACTGGTTTTTCATATTAATTAGGCGCCGACCTTGATAGCAATATTGCTTTAATTTCGCTGTAGCGCTGTTGCTCACACAATGCGAAACCACTTAATTGGCGTACTTTATTGCGTGCAAATAGCGGCACACTCATTCCCGCTAAAAATCGACATTGGGTTTCAATGCCAACATTATGCACCCCTTTCGTTGCCATATGTGCCAAAAACTCATCCACCTTTTGATATATAAGTACTGTATCAATTTTTGCAGGAGTGATTGAATATTCAAGCTTGACCGCATGTCCACGGCACACACTACAATGCCCACATTGCTCGGGCGCATTCGCATCATCAAAGTAACGGGCTAAGTTATAGCTTAAACAAGATTGCAGCTCAAAAAAGCGCACCAAAGCAGCAATCCGTTTTATTTCAGCTTGCTCTTTATCGGTAAAGTAATCATGTAACTGCTGGGCAAGTGCAGGGTTATTAATCACCTCGCTATGCACTTTGTACACTTGAGTAATACGCTTAGTTTCAAGGGTGATAAGGTTTTTTTCTGCTAAATAATCAAGCGCGGCTACAACACGTTTACGGTCAACCTGTGCGGCTTGCGTTAGGGAGTCAAAGTTAAGTGTGCCCCATATTTTTTTAAAGTCGGTATGGCTAAATATTTGCGATAAAAAAGCTTGGCGCTGCTGATCAAACTGATTAAGCAACTCATTTTTATCAACTAAAAATTTATACTTAAAATCGGCGTAATACGCATATTGCGGGGTTATTGCACCTTGTATTTCCAATTGTACCAGCAAGGTTTTAAGGGCAAGCTGGCGAATATTACTTTCGCTAGAAAGACTATATTCTTGCATTTCCCATTGCTGTTGAGCTTGGCGAATATCGTTAATAACATATTCAATACCGCTGAGCTCTGGGGTATCGCCGTACACAAAGTTTTCTACTGTATTTAAGCCATCTAGATTAGCCAGCGTATAACAATTCGATGGGTTGCCATCACGTCCTGCACGGCCAATTTCTTGGCTGTAGTTTTCAATTGATTTAGGTAAATCGTAGTGAATTACAAAACGAATGTCTGATTTATCAACCCCCATGCCAAAGGCAATAGTGGCGACCACTACATTTATTTTTCCCGCCATAAAATCATCTTGAATTTGTCCGCGCAGGTTGTCTTCAAGCCCTGCATGATACGCCACCGCCTGCAGGCCCTGTGCGCTTAACATATTGGCCACTTGTTCAGCACTTTGCTGCAGCGTGACATACACAATACCGGGGCCGGTTTGCGTACGGACAATTTCAGTAAGCTCAGTATTTTTATCAGCCGTTTTAACACTCAGCACATTTAAATCTAAATTAGCGCGATAAAACCCCGTTTGCACAATGCATTTTGGATCAATAGCAAATCGCTCTGCCATATCGCGTTTAACTTTTTTAGTAGCGGTGGCGGTTAATAGTAGCACTAACGGAATATTTAGCTCTTCACGGTAACGAGGTAGTTTTAAATAATCGGGTCTAAAGTTATGACCCCACTCTGAAATACAATGCGCTTCGTCTACTACCAACATAGAAAGTGCCACTTGGCTAATAAACTCTCTAAAGCGCTCGTTTTTAAAGCGCTCAACTGACACCATTAACACTTTAATTTTACCACTGCGCACGTCGTTCATTACCGTACTGCTTTGCATTTGATCTTGGCTTGAATCAAGACTTGCGGCATAAATGCCTTTACTGTTTAAAAAACTTATTTGATCTTTCATCAACGCTAATAATGGCGATACCACCAAGGTTAAATGCGGTAAATGTAACGCAGTAAGTTGATAGCACAAGGATTTACCCGATCCAGTTGGAAATATAGCCAGTGATGATTGGCCATTTAGCAATTGCTCTATGGTTTGTTGTTGCCCTGCTCTAAACTGATTAAAACCAAAATGTTGCTCAAGAGACTGAACTAGCGAGGTACTCATAAAAGCGTCCTTTTTATGTCGGTGCCCATAAATACTGTAAATGCGCAGTAGATGAAATATTTGCATATCAGTATACAGCATATCATTGGATTTATTGCTGACATATCCTTCAATTAGGCGCACACTATAGTCCTATAAATGCATGCTTTGCCAAAATAATTTTTTGATACCCAAGCCATTTTAAAAATCAACGTACAGAAATTGCTTCGGTATATTATTTTTAAGGGCATAGTCATGGACAAAACCATACCAAAAATTGTCATCATAGGCGGTGGCGCTGGTGGGCTGGAGCTAGCAACTCAATTAGGGCACAAATTAGGAAAGAAACAACACGCAAATATATTACTCATTGATAAAAACCGCACTCATATATGGAAACCGTTATTGCATGAAGTAGCAACCGGCTCTATTGATGCCGATTTAGATGGCGTTGTATACTCAGCGCATGCGGCCAAGCACCACTATAACTTCCAACTTGGTACCTTTTGTAACCTCGATAACAATAATAAAACCATTACCTTAAGCCCTCTATATGACGAGTTAGGGCATCAAATATTACCTAAACGAACCGTTCACTATGATCATTTAGTTATTGCCATTGGCAGTGTCAGTAACGACTTCAACACCCCGGGTATTAAAGACCATTGCTTTTACCTTGATTCAAACCAACAAGCCGAGCGTTTTCAACACGCCTTACTAGATAACTTTACTCGCCTTCATCAAGACGACGACCCATTGCATTCATTAAACATTGCTATTGTTGGCGGTGGGGCAACTGGCGTTGAGCTCTCAGCTGAGTTGTATCATGTTTCTGATTTACTCAAAATATACGGTTTAACCAATATGTCGGCGAAACGCTTGCACATACATTTGATTGAAGCGGGTCCCAGAATTTTACCTGCCCTGTCTGAGCGAATTGCTAGCTCAGCCAAACGTGAATTATTAAGATTAGGGGTTACCGTACGAGAAAACACCCAAGTTAAACAAGCAACCGAGCATGGCTTTATCACTAATAATGACGAGCAAATAAATGCGGATATTATGGTATGGGCAGCAGGAGTAAAAGCCCCTGACTTCATTAAAGAGCTAGACATATTTGAGCTGACACGTAGCAATCAAATAAAAGTGAATGATTACTTACAAAGTAGCCTAGACCCTCAAATCTATGTGCTTGGTGATTGCTGCGCGTTTACCCAAGACGATGGGACGCAAGTGCCGCCACGCGCACAATCGGCTCATCAAATGGCGCAATGCGTTGAAAAAAATCTAATTGCTACACTACGTGAGCAGCCCCTGAAAAAGTTTGAATATAATGACCATGGCTCACTGGTAAATTTATCGCGCTACAGTACGGTGGGCAGCTTGATGGGTAACCTAACCAGTAGTAGCTTTTTTATTGAAGGTAAAATTGCCCGCTTTATGTATATTTCACTATATAGAATGCATCAGCGCGCTATCCACGGCAGTGCCAAAACCTTTGCTTTGTGGATCAGCGAAAAGGTGCTGCGTGTTGTTCGCCCAAAAATGAAACTACACTAAATAACCTGAACTCCGGATAATAAACATAAATATCATTTTGATTAAATATGTTAGTAAATCTCTTAACTAGATTTCAGGTTAAATAGCTACATCAGCCGCGGTAATAAATAAGATTAAACAAATATTTATTACCGCCGTCTTTAATTTTTCACAATTCCCATATAAATTTACATAAACCACTCACGGAATTTAGTAATGACCTTTAAAACGCTTATTTTTAATTTTGATGGTACCGGCAGTGAACCCCGCGACGCAGACCAGTTTAGTACAGAGCATTTTAAAGAAGACGCCAGTATTTCTAATATTCTAAAACTACACTTATTGCTCGGCGGTAAACTTGATGATTCACCCACTACCCCATTTTCACAGCAACTAAGCTTTTATTACCAAGGCATAGGCACCAAAGGAAGTCGTTTAAAACGAATTTTAAATCAAACACTTGCCCCACGTTCTGAAGATGTGGCCAGCATTTTGACTCAGGCTATCACAGATTTTAAGCAGCATTATCAAAGTGGCGATACTGTTCTACTTACCGGTTTTAGCAGAGGCGCTGCATTAGCAAGGCGTTTTGCTAAATGCCTAGAGCCATTAATAAATGAGCAAGTATATTTGTGTGTTTTTGACACCGTGGCCTCAATTGGCCTGTCAAAGATAAATAAAGCGACCCGTGGCGCAGAGCATGTGGTTTTTGAAAACCATACTATTGCCAATAATGTAGCTGGGGCCCTGCATTGTGTTGCGCTTGATGAGAAACGACGGGCCTTTGAGCCCACATTAATGAATCAACAAGCAAACATTACCGAGCTGTGGTTTGCAGGAGCCCACTCCGATGTAGGAGGAGGCTACTATCGCGATGGGCTTGCCGATATTTGCCTGCGTTATGCGCTTGAGTGGCTCATTGCTCAGCCGCTATCGGTTTCGTTATTAACCAGTCATGACATAGACTATGAAAACCTTTTACCTGAGAGTAACTTGGTTGCCCAAGACGATGTGACTGTTATTCCCGATCCACTGGCGCTAAGTCATCAGCAAAATTACTTTTGGTTAAACCCATTTTTCAAGCTGGTTGATAGGCAGTGCTGTGTATTAATTAACGATGAAATTAGCCACAACGCTCCATTAATACATCACAGTGTTGCACAGCGAATTAATAAACTAACCAGCTATCGCCCTGAATCGTTAAAAAATATACATTATAAAATGATTTACAGCGATGACAGTACACTAAACTTTATGGGGCTAAGTGCTCATATAATGCTCGCCAATCAAAATATGAGCTTACTGAGTGTTAATCAAAGCAAAGATGTGATGGTGTACGCTAGTGAAGCCTACAACGCTACCGGCTTAATGCTTGCCCAAGATGCAACCTATCGCTTTACTCCTTACCCGAACCAATTTTGGTATGACGATGGTGTAAAGTGCCCTCCTTCTGGCTGGCATCGCGATAATGTGCAACTCGGCGTTAAAGAAATCCCTATGGCATTACTTGAGCCATTTAGGCGTTTAGCCACGGCGCAGTGGTTTAGCTTAATAGGAACAATTGGCCAAAGCGATGACCATGCATTTGAAATTGCCGAAGGCGTTGAAATAACCATTAAAAAATCAGGAGAATTTTGTCCATTTGCTAATGATTTAAGTCGTTTTTATGGGGCGAATGCTGGCAGAATAAAGCTCAAGGTAACACGCTTAAGCTGATAAAGTGCCCTAATAATCAGTGCACTTTATACTGCAAAGTGCACTGAGCTAGGGATAGCTGGTGGATGTTATTGCTTTTTCATTTTATGCCCTTTCACGGCATAAAATAATATAAATAAGTAACAAGGTAACAATACAGAGTAGCCAGTTTGTAGCGAGGTAAAGCCGCTCAGTAAGCCCCATAACACCGGACCAAATGCACCGCCCGCTATACCCATTACTAACAGTGCTGAGCCTGTGCTGGTTAGTTTACCTAAACCCGATAACGCAAGTGGGAAAACCGCCGGCCAAACAATGGCGTTTGCTAAGCCTAAAAAGGCAATTAGCAGTAAAGCATCTGGTAAATTAGCGCCTCCTAAAGGTACCAGTATGGCATTGGCAATAACAAAAGACTGCGCATCAATAAACAAAATGCACAGGGTGATCACAATACCCAATACAGCCGATGCTGTTAAGGCCGCTTGTTGAGAGATAAATTTAGGGATAAGTAAAATACCTAAAATATAACCAAACACCATAAACATCATAGTGTATGAAGTCATTACCCCATAGTTTTCAATACCCAGCGATAGTGCAAAAGTACCTATGGTATCGCCAGCAATAACCTCTACCGCAACATACAAAAAGATAGCAATTGCACCTAACACCAAGTTTGGATGAGAGAGTGTTTCACGAATTTCACCTTTGTCGTTTATTGCTTCTACTTCATCATTGATAAGCTCAGGCAGCGGAGACTTTTTAACCGCAAAAGCTAATACACCAATAAATAAGGCCATGCCTAAGTAAGGTAAAATAAGACCATTTGCCATATCATCAACTTGCTGTTGGCTTAGCTCTGTGCCTACCGTACCGGTAAAGTTACTTAAAATTAAGGCGGTAAATACCATCGGTGAGATAACTCCCGCGCCTTTATTTAAAATCCCCATAATACTAATACGTACAGCCGCCGATTCTTCTGGCCCTAAACGAACTACATATGGGTTAACCGCGGTTTGTAATAAGGTTTGCCCTGCGCCCATTACCAACTGCGCTAGTAAAAATAAAGGAAAAAACTGCGACATAGCAGCAGGAATAAACATTAAGCCTGCTAGCATCATACAGCCCATCCCCAATGCCATACCGTTTTTGTAGCCGACCTTTTTGATCAGTACTGCCGAGGGCAGCGCGGTAAATGTGACCGCAATATAAAAGGAAAATAAAATTAACGACCCTTGAAATGGGGTTAATTGTAAAATTTGACTTAAGTAAGGCATTAACGAGCCATTAAGCCAAGTAGCAAAGCCCAGTATAAAAAATAATACCGCTACAATGGCCATGGGAACCACGCTACTATTTTTGGACGTATCCATAACATTGGTTGTCATGTTATTTTCCTTTATTTATATTTATTATGTTGTTAACAAACCTGAGCGCCGCCAATCCACGTGCTAATGACTTGTTGTTGTGTGTTTAATTGTACAAAATCTGCTGGACTACCCAATATTAATCGCCCGTGTGTGGCAGGCAACTTTAAATACTGAGCAGGATATAAACTCGCCATTTTAAGCGCTTGCGCTAATGGCTGCTTTAAATGAGTTACAGTGTTTCTAACAGCGTTTGCCATATCAAGCGCAGAGCCGGCCAACTCACCTGTTGTAGAGGTGAGTTTACCATTCTCTAAGGTGACAGTTCGGTCAAAAAAAGCAAACTGAGTATCATCTGTTCCCACTGGTGGCATCGCATCAGTAACTAAAAATACGCGCCCCATTGGTTTTGCTTTTAATGCCAGTTGGCATGCTGCGTAATCAACATGATGGCCATCAACAATTAAGCCACAATAAGTATCATCATTTAATAATGCACAGCCAACCACTCCCGGCTCACGCCCTTGTAGTGGTGACATAGCATTATACAAATGCGTAAATCCGGTTGCCCCAGCATCAACGCCCTGTTGAGCCTGTTCAAAGCTTGCGTTGGTATGACCTAAACAAACCTGAATCCCTAAATCGCACATTTTGGTAATATCGCTTGGTAGTACATTTTCAGGCGCTAAGGTGACTACGACTTTACCTAAATCTTGACGAGATAACACCTGCCACTCTTGTTCAGAAATAGGACGAATAAAATCAGCGCTGTGAGCCCCCTTTTTTGCCACTGACAAATGCGGCCCTTCAAAGTGAATACCAATAATACCTGGCGTTTGTTGGGCTATCGCCTGAGCAATTACATCGGCTGCTTGGCGCATTACTTCTACAGTGTCGGTAATTAACGTTGGCAGCATAGCAGTTGTACCGTATTTGGCATGTGCTAGCAGTATTTTTTTAACCCCTGCAACACTGCTAGTACGGTTAAACAACTCACCGCCACCGCCATTAACTTGTAGGTCAATAAAGCCAGGTGCGACTAAACCCGTTAGGTGCTCGTCTGCCTGCTGTACGTTATCATCTATTGCCGTAATAATACCCGCATCAACGCTTAGCACTTTGTCGTTAACAAAGTGCTCGCCATCAAAAAGCTCTGCTACATGAATTCGTTTAACTGACATTTATAATGTCCTTGTTACTTTTTTAAGCCCCTTTGGCTCATCAGGATTAAAACCACGGCTTAATGCCACTTTTGCCACATCAAGATAAAAACGCTGTAATACTAAAAATGGCGCCAATCGCGGATGTACTTTAATACCTTGTTGGTTAAGGCTAATCACTTCTGCACCGCGTTTTTTGACCTCAGCAATTTGCTGCTGATGTGACTCTTTGGTTTCATCATCAACCGAACAATCTAAAATCACTAACCCTTGCTCAACTAAGGTCACCGGACCATGTAAAAACTCCGCACTACTAAATGACTCGGCATGAATAGCACAGACCTCTTTAAGCTTAAGTGCCATTTCTTTTGAGATAGAAAACCCTAAACCACGTGCCAATACCACCATATTCTTAATATTTGCAAACTCAGTAGGTTGTAGCTGAGTTGGCGAATCTATAATGGCATTAAGCGCGCTAGGTAACTCGTCAAGCCCTTGTAATAATGACTCATTTTGAGTCCAATTAGCAACAATATGTACTAGGGCTGATAACGTTGCCAAATAGCTTTTTGTTGCCGCCACCGAAATTTCATCGCCGGCTTTAAGAGGAACAAAATCATCGACTATGTCTTGTAGAGGTGACGCTTCATCGTTAACCAGCGCAATACAATAAGCGCCCGCCTCTTTCGCCATTTTTGCCTGGGCAAGAATGTCTGGGCTGCGTCCTGATTGAGAAATTACAATCACAACAGCGCCTTCAAGCTTTAATGTTTTACCATATACACTCGCCACTGATGGCGCTGCTGAACTGACCGGTACACCCGCTTCAATTTCAATTAAATACTTACCAAAAACGCCAGCATGATCTGATGAACCGCGACCAATCATCATAACCACCTTAGGGGCCATATCGCGAAGCTTATGACCAATTTTTTCCACTAAAGGTTGGTTGGCAATAATTTGCTTTTCAATAACATTTGGCGTTTGCGCCGCTTCTTTTTCCATTAGTGTGTTAAACATCATAACTCCTGGCTGCTGTAATTAACGTGCTGTTGTTTAGCGTAAAGTACAGACCCCATTTCTGGTGACGATAATGGGGCTGATAAAATAGCTTGTATGTCTGGGTCTAACCATGTTGTCATCACGGTTGATAAGCCACCAATAAACGAAAGCCTTGGTGGGTTTTTATCTAATAATTGTCGTGCAATGTCGCTTAAATAAGCGCCACCTTCTTTTAAAATGGCAATTGCTGTGGCATCGTTCGCCTGTGCTGATTGAAAAACACAACCTGCAAGTTGCGCAAAAAAGGCTGCAGGCTTATTGGCAATCACTTCAACAAGTTGCATTGCATCGCTGACTTCTAAATACTTCATTAACAAGTTAGTAAGCGCACCACTTGGAATTAATTTATCTAGGCTAAGCAGCACATACTGACAAGCAGTAAAGCCAATCCATGCACCACTGCCTTTATCACCATGTGGAAAGCCATGACCACCAATCATAAACGATTGGCCATTAACGTATGAAAATCCACACGAGCCAGTGCCAGCAATCATCACTGCGCCATCCTCGCCCTGATGAGCGCCCATACAAGCAATAAGTAAATCAGTAGTTAAGTGCATGGTTTTAAATGGGTGTTGCCATTGTGTCATTTGATTATGCAAACTTGGTAAGTTAACCCCTGCTAGGCCAACCCCTGCAATAAGCTCAGATAAAGGCGTATCTTTAAGCCCTGCATCTTGTAATGCTAAACGCGCTGATTGCTCAATAGAATGAGTTGCTTGATTAAAACCATGTAACGGGTTACCTGGACCTGCCACACCGGTGCCGACTATGTTATTACAGCTATTGACGATAATTGCTTTACATTTAGTGCCGCCGCCATCGATCCCCACAAAGAGTTGATTGTTTTTAATATTGTTGGTGATCATTTTTGCCTCTTAAGTTGTTCGACCGTTTTGCAAAACACTAAAATAAAGCCGGACTGTCATACTGTATGAATCTTATACTAGCACAAATGACAGCGTTGTCATTATTTTTATTTACAAATAAATAACTTCTTCAATCGTCAATAGTTTAACGGAAAACGCACCTTAACGGTGCGTTACTTTAAGCTTTCTGCTTACACGACTAGCTGATGGAGTCTTAGATCGAACCCATACATCTTGTGTTACTTTGACAGGTTGTGTGTAGGTTTGCCATTGCTCATCACCTTGTTTGTATTCAATCACTAAACCAGGGTAAGCAATATTGGCGTACAACATACTATTCTCAATTTTAGCACCTGCATTTGCAAGACGATAATGCACATCAGCACGTTCTAATTTGGCAAATTCTTTTAGCCCCATGGTAGCAGCAAAAGTTTGCCATTGCTGATCGCGCTGCTGTTTTAATTCAGGGCTAAAGCGATTTGTTTGTTGGCTGTAAACAAAGCCATTGTGATCATACGGTACCGCCCAATCTGCTTTATGCCAAGCGCGCTGTGCCAGCGATAATAATCGTGGGAATAGCTTATATTCAGCCATATTATTGGTACGCGTATTTTCGCTCCATAATTGACCCTGAATACCCACAAAACGTTTATCTTTAGCTAAAGGCGCGGATACGACCTTGCCTTGCTCATCATGCTGTAATGTGTCATCAGCTACATAAGGCTTATCTTCTCTATCAAGCCAAAACTCAGCATGAATAGGCAAATTATCTGGCATAAACTGAAATATTTTCTCAGTATTTATGTGCCTTGAAGCCCAGTAATAACCATGCTCTTGTGGGTCTGCCTCATACGGAAAGTCAAAATACAGCACATCTGGCGACGAAAGCACTGCTTGCCAATTTCTATTGGCAAATTCATGTGCACGCTGATGGCCATTCCACATTAATAAATCCCAAATATTACCTTGCACAACCTCTGGCATATTCTCTGGGTTAGTATGCGATAAGCCATCGCTCCATGCTGCGGTTTCAATATTCATATCAGCCAACATATTCGCGATACGTTCAATAAAATAACTGCCCAGCTGACCTGCTTCGGTAATTTCTAACTTATTTTGTTTAATAAAATCAGCACAAGCAGGTGAATCGACCCATGCTCCGGCGGTTTCATCGGCACCTATGTGATAACGAGTTAGCGGATGCTGTGCCTCACTATGAATACTTTTTACTTGTTCCATTACTTCACGGATAAACGCATAAGATGAGTCTAAACACACATTAATGGTATTGTCGTTGTAGTGCTGTACCGACGAATAGAGCGTTGTATCAAGCGGGTCATAAAGTAAAAACTGTTCGGCTTTTTGTTTATCGCCTTGTTGTATATATTTATTATAACGCGCTTGCATGGATTTAATCGCAGCGCGAGAATGTCCTGGCATATCAAGCGATGGGATCACCTGAATGTGACGCGCACTGGCCGCTTTAAGTATTTCTTGGTAATCAGCTACCGAATAATAGCCGTTTGCTGCACTTGAAGTATCAAGCCCTGCGCCTAGCTGTGGCATTAAACATTGCTGCTCGCTTTGATCAAAACAACGCTTTGCACCTATATCTGTAAGTTCAGGCAGTGATGGAATTTCTAAACGCCAGCCTTCATCATCACCTAAGTGTAAATGTAGCTTGTTAAGTTTATAAGCAGCCATTTGATCAAGTAACTTTAAAATAAAGCCTTTATCACGAAAGTTTCGCGCTACATCAACCAATACCCCTCTAAACTGATAATGCGGTGCATCAATAACTTCTCCCACAGGTAATATATTACTGTTAACCTGATATAAGCTCGCTAAACTTTGCAGAGCATAAAAAACACCCGTTTCGTCAACTGCATCGATTACAACCTCATCGGCTTTAATTGCTAATTTATAACTACCATTAAGCTGATCTTTTTTAACAGTGGAATTAAGTGTGACCTTAATTGCCGCTGCATCATCGCTTAAATTAATACCTAGTAGTTCAAGCCGCTCGATTGCAGCCAATACACTTGATTTATTAACTTCTGCATAATTAATATTAAGCCCTTGGCTAATATCAAGCGTTTGAGTTTGACTAAACTCGCTAACGCGTGGGGTGGGTATAATTTGCTTAGCAATGACATAACTTGCTTGATTTTGCGAGGTTAAGTAAGCTGAAAAGTCATACTTTTCATTACGCTCAAACAAGCGCTCAGCAGTAAGCCACTGTGTTTTGTCGCCCGCAGTACGTTTAAACTGACGAGTGTAATCGGTATAAGGTTCTACATGAGGTAATAGCTCTAAGCCAGTCTCTGTATCAATTTTAGGCTTTGTACTTTCAATCACTTTAGCGGTGTCGTTATTATTCACCACGATATAGTTAGGAATAGCGTCGCTTTGCGATAATGACCAAAAATGCGCATAAAAAGTAATCGTTTTAGTCTCACCGGCTTTAAAGCCAGTAAACCCATCTTTAAGCTCAATGACATGAATATCGCCATTAACGTGTTTAATAGTAAATTCATCGCTAATCGACTTTTGTATAGGCGTAATTTGACTAAAGTAAATTTTCCATTGGTTAAGGTTAATTGCCGAGTTGGCAGTTAAATGTAAATTCGCTTTAAAACAGTGACCGTTTTCAATATCTGGATCGCACTGTGCTGATGGGCGGTTATCAACTTGCTGATATTTTATTTGTAATGTGTTAGCAAGTAACTCCACCGCACTATCGTTTGCAGGCCTTAGCTGAACCGATGCCGTATTTTGTCCTTCAACATTGCCCTGACATGCACTTAAACCTAGTGCTAAGCAGCATGCTGTCAGTAATGATTGAATCTTCATTCGCTACTCTCCCTTTATTATTAACTTAGTCACTCAAGCATCTCTTTCAAATGCTAAAAATTAAGCCGATTTTTCAATGCATTTATTCTTAGTGCGGTTAGTTTATAATGTACCATCAGCTAAAAAATATTTTATGCTTTAAATTAATCACTATTCATATCTAGTAATTGCTACCTTAGCCAAACAATCCACTACGTAGGTTCTAAATAATAATTAACATTGCGCTTTAATTTATGACAACGCTGTCATTTGACTGTTAATGTATCCTTTTTTTTCTTTTATAGCTACATAGGGGGCAAAAAAGATACAAAAAATTTACATGCATACGTCTTTTTTTATTTTAAATCACTGTATTTAAATGAGATTTAAATATTACTAAATCATTACCTGAAACTTTATCTACCATTCTCTCAAGAAAGGCGTATAAATTAACTGTTAAAATTCAATGATGTCTTTATAATTTAGTCGTCAAATAATAAAAACCGAGTACTGTTAACCGCTTTTGCTGTAGTCGTTAACCGATAAAGATAAATTAGTATAGTACCCAAAATGATATGTAAAGGTCTATTAAGCCGATGAGAACAACAATAAACGACGTGGCAAAAGATGCCGGAGTATCAATAAAAACGGTATCAAGAGTAATAAATAACGAAACCTCGGTCCGTGACAACACCCGTGAAAAAGTCATGGCGTCGGTCGAAAAGTTGAACTTCCAGCCAAACTTAGCAGCAAGAAGTCTTGCAGGAACAAAAGCTTACAGCATAGCTTACATTTACGACAATCCTAATGCGTACTACATTATCGACATGCAAAATGGTATTTTAGATGCGTGCAAAAAGCAGGGGTTTGAACTACTTATTCACCCATGTGATGCCAAAGAAGCGCATATTTTTGATGAAATTACTAATATGATCAAACGCACTCGTATCGCGGGAATCTTACTCACCCCGCCCTTTTCTGAAATGCCTGAGTTTGTTGAAAAGCTAACTCAACTAGACCTAAAAGTTGTGCGTATTTTATCAGGGCACAACGCGCCTGATTCATTAACACCCTGTATTATGATTGACGATAATCTCGCCTCAAAGTCAATTACTGAGCATCTAATTAATAACGGCCACACGCGCATTGGCTTTTTAGCCGGTGGCAGCGAGCATAACTCGACCAAAGAGCGCTTGGAAGGTTACAAAGCGGCGCTAACCCAATACGACATTCCTATAGATCCAAGCTTAATTATTGATGGCGAATATTCATTTGAGTCGGGGGTTGAGGGCGCTAAAACACTCATTAGCCAAACAAATAGGCCAACCGCTATCGTCTCATGTAATGATGAAATAGCCGCCGGTGCGTTATTTGCAGCCAGATTAATGAACATTGATATACCCAGCGAGCTTTCTATAACAGGGTTTGAGGATAGCCCATTCTCGCGTCAAACATGGCCAAAACTCACCACGGCTCATCAGCCAAATAATAAAATTGCTGAAGATGCGGCTAGCTTATTAATAGCCCAAATTCGTAATGGCAATGACCGCGATATTATAAAACTATACACTCCTGAGCTCGTCGTTAGAGACTCTACCGCACGCCCTCTTTAGCTTAGGTTAACCATATAATTCACTTCTGCGCTGTAACAAAGGGTCAGCGCAGAAGTGAATTAAAAACGGCCTACTTTTTGAATATACCTTCTGTATTACTGAGTTTATTTACAATAAAAAGCGCGGTAAGTTAAAACTTATCGCGCCATTACAAACTCTTCGAAGGTTAAAGCCACATGAGTTATTTTAGTAAATGAAAATTACCCCTCACTTATCGCTGTATTTAAACCGGCCTCAGCATCAGCGAGCATAGCAAACTCCTCATCTGCACTTTTGGCCACTAAATGTTTAGAGCTAAAGCCAAAGTAATACGCCGCACCGACTATAAACAGCACCATAGTGTATAAAAAAGCACGGGGGTCAAAGGCGTACACGCCAGTCAAAGCAATCAAGGATAAACACAATGCTATGCTTGAAGTGACAATGCCGCCAGGCGTTTTATAAGGTCGAGGTAAATCAGGTTGTTTTAAGCGCAACATTATATGACTGAACGCCATTAACGCATACGATACCGTTGCCCCCACTACCGCCATAGCTAACATTAAATCGCCCTCACCACTTAGTGAAGCTAAAAAACCAAATACAGCAGGAACAATAAGCGCTCGTGCTGGCACTTTACGCGCTGTGGTAATTGATAACGAACGCGGTAAATACCCCGCACGCGATAACGCGAACACCAATCGACTATAGCCATAAATAATAGAGAAAAATGAAGCCACCAGCCCCGCTAATCCCAGTATATTAACCACGGTTGCTAAATCGCTATTGCCCGTCGCATTTAACGCATCCACCAGCGGAACTGCGCTAGCGCCCATTGCTGTTGCACCTGCTGCGCCGGGTACTAACACAACCACTAATAACGCGGTAAACAATAAAAATACCATGGCGCCAATAATGCCTTTAGGTACATCTTTAGCCGGATCTTTTGCCTCTTCAGCCGCCAATGGCACGCCTTCAACCGCTAAAAATAACCACATAGCAAAAGGTAAAGCTGCCCATACCCCATACCAACCCAAAGGTAAAAATTCATTCGCACCTGCGGCATCTGTTACTGCAACATCAAATAAATTGGTAGCATCAAAATTTGTAATTAAAACCACTGCCGTTGCAACAATAGCCAGTACCGCTAAACCGCTTATTACCATCATTACTTTTAGCGCTTCACCTACTCCAGCTAAATGAATACCTACAAACACCAAATAAAATAGTGCATAAACCCATGGGCCATTGAACCCCGTTAACGCCTCCACTGCAGAGCCAATAAATATCACAATGGCGGCCGGTGCTAACGCATATTCAATTAATACCGCAAGACCGGTTAAATAACCACCCGTTGGCCCCATTGCTTGACGAGCAAAACTATAACCCCCTCCAGCAGCAGGAATAGCAGCCGACATTTCAGCCAGCGATAACACCAAAGTTAAATACATAATCGCCATTAGCACTGCCGCTATCGCGAAGCCGCCCCAGCCAGCTTCTGCAATACCAAAGTTCCACCCAGCAAAGTCACCTGAAATCACATACGATACCCCTAACCCTGCCAGCAATAACCAACCTGCAGTGCCACCTTTGAGCTGCCTTTTTGCTAAGTATTCTGAATTATTAGTAGACATAACATCCTCTTTATCGATATTTCATTTTTATTGTTAATTACCGTTATTCCGCATTTAAAAAATGACGGCTCGATTGTTGATGCTCAATCACATCATCCTGTGTCCGATCTTTTAAGTTCACTCCTGTTAGTTTTAATGTTTTAGCTTCATTTAATAAGTAGGCTGCCCGACTTGCCGCATCAATATAGGTCAAACCAGCAGGACGAATATTAGATATACAATTACGCAGCGAATCGTTAAGCCCTGTTTTAGGCTCCCAGGTTAAATAAAGCCCCAAGCTATCTGGTGAGCTAAGCCCCGGGCGTTCACCAATGAGCACCATCACAATTTGGGCATTCAATAACTCACCAATATCATCACCAATGGCTACTCGCCCTTGTTCAACTAAGGTGATTGGAGCAAGAGTAAGAGGCTTATTAACGCTCAACTGTGAAAGTAATTCAGTTATAAAAGGAGCTGCATTTTTTTGAACCGCCAACGATGACAAACCATCAACGACCACAATGGCTAAGTCATACTTTTCTTGGGTGCTTTGCTGTTGCTCAGCAACAAAATCAAGTAATAATTGACGACTATGCTCATTTAGCTTTCGACCTAAATCTGGTCGTTGTAAATAAGTAACTCTATCAACCGCTTGGCTATGTAAATGCAATACACGCGCATTAGCTGCATTAACAGTCGCTAACTTTGCTTTCATTCCATTGATATCAAGTGGAAAATTGACTGCATCGCGCGCTTGCGCATGCGACAGTTGAAACGCCAGCATTTCAGAGGTTGGTAAACTAATACCCGCTCGACCAAGTCCTATGCGGGCATCAGTAAACTGGCGTAAGTCACGCCATGGGTTGTGTACCACATTGCCATTATTTTTATGATCAATATTAGCAAGGTCATTTGATTTAAAATCTGCAGTCATGAACGGCCTCCCGCCAGTGCATCTAACGGCTTAGCAAATGCCGCGGGAAGACTGTGCGATAAAGTAACATCGCTACTGTTTTTCATAATGTTCATGTTAGTAAGCCACTTTTCAAATTCTGGCGCGGGACGAGAGCCTAGAACTCGGCGCACGTATAACGCATCATGAAATGAGGTAGTTTGGTAATTGAGCATAATGTCATCGGAGCCCGGAATCCCCATCACAAACGAGCACCCAGCTACACCAAGCAGCGTAAGTAAATTATCCATATCATTTTGGTCAGCCTCGGCATGATTGGTGTAACACACGTCACATCCCATCGGAATACCCAGTAATTTGGCACAAAAATGATCCTCAAGCCCCGCGCGGGTAATTTCTTTGCCATCAAATAAATACTCCGGGCCTATAAATCCCACCACCGTATTAACTAATAGCGGATTAAATTTTCGTGCAACGGCATACGCGCGAGTTTCGCAGGTTTGCTGATCTAGCCCGTGATGAGCATTAGCCGAAAGCGAGCTGCCTTGCCCTGTTTCAAAATACATCACATTATTGCCTACCGTGCCACGCTTTAGACTCAGCGCGGCATCTTGTGCCTCAGCTAAAGTATTTAAACTAAAACCAAAACTCGAATTGGTGGCTTCTGTTCCACCAATAGACTGAAACACTAAATCAACTGGCGCCCCCGCTTCTATGCATTCAATCGTATTAGTGACATGGGTAAGCACACAGCTTTGGGTAGGAATTTCATATTTTTGAATCACCTCATCCATCAATGTCATCAATTTAATAGCCTGCGCCACGTTGTCGGTTGCGGGGTTTATACCTATCACCGCATCACCATTACCGTACAGCAACCCATCTAAAATACAGGCGGCAATGCCGTTAATATCATCTGTTGGGTGATTAGGTTGTAAACGCGTGGATAAATGCCCAGGTAAACCAATGGTGTTTCTAAATGCACTGGTTACATGGCATTTTTTAGCAATAAGGATAAGATCCTGATTACGCATTATTTTGCTAACAGCCGCAGCCATTTCCGGAGTGATCCCCTGTCTTACACTTGCAAGTACCGAGGGAGTTGCAAAGTCACTTAACAACCAATTACGAAAATCTCCCACGGTTAAATGAGCAATCGCCATAAATGCATTAGCATCGTGATCGTCCATAATTAAGCGAGTTATTTCATCGTCTTCATAAGCAATCAGTGCCTCATTTAAAAATGCCTTCAACGGAATATCCGCTAAGGTCATTTGAGCAACCGCTCGCTCTTGCGCTGATTGTGCAATAACACCCGCTAACCTGTCACCTGAGCGATGAGGAGTGGCTTTTGCCATTACTTGCGCCAAATTTTTAAAATTATACACCTGCGTGCCCAGTGTATATCGGTGCCTTTGCCCCATGATCTACTCCACATAACAACTAGTTCAAACCTTGGTACAGGTTTTGCTGACCTATAAGCTATAAATCAATTTTGTTTAGTTTCAAGAGAGCTTAATTCATACCAAGACACTATCGAATTTTGGCAAATCTTCATTTTTAGCTTTATTTCATATAGTTAACTATAGTTACAGGTGGTAACTTAATCTTAATAAAAATAAAAAAGCAAAGAGTAACTCCATTATGACGCAGCAAGATTTAGCTAGCGCACCACAAAAGAGCATGGTGCATACCCAAGATATAGATGAGCAAGCGCATAATCTAACGCAGTGGCAGCAAAAATATGATCAGCTCAGTGATGGGCGATTTTTTGGGTGTATAGAAAGCGTGGATTATTCTAATATTCATGCATTTGAAGAATACACAGAGCGTGCTCTTCACCAACAATGCGCAATAGCGCCACGATCTATTTGGCTTGGGATCCCAAAGCAGTCGCAGCAGAGCAAAATTAATGGCTTAAATGTGGCAAGTAATCAATTTATGTGTCGCACTAGTGAGAGTAACTTTGAGCTTATTACACCTGAGCAGTTTAATATTTATGGTTTAGTAATAGACATGCAATCGTTAGAACATATGGCTCAGATACAAGGGATGCACTTAAAAAATATAACGTCTTCAGATACTGAGCGACTGACAACATGCAACGCCATGCTAAAAAGTGCCCGGAGTATAATAAACAGTATGGTTAGCAACAACGCTTTTGGCCTAAATGCCGATTTACAGCAAGATATGCTTAATATGTTGGTATTACATTTACTAAACGAACAGACTCCGTGTCAACGCATCGCTCCCAGTTATAAACACCGCAAAGCGGTCGTTGATAAAGTTAAAGATTATATAAAAGCGCATCCACAAAACACGGTAACAATTACTCAATTATGCGAACTCACCTTTGTGAGCAGGCGTACCTTACAATATAGTTTTGAGAGTATTTTAGGGATAAACCCACTGCGGTTTTTACGTTTAACTCGATTAAATAATGTTAGAAGAGAGCTAAAATTAGCAAAGCAAGATAAACCCATTTCTGTGGTTGCTGCCAATTGGGGGTTTTGGCATGCAGGGCAATTTACCAAAGACTACACACAATTATTTGGTGAGAACCCTTCGCAAACAGTTAGCAACCATGCTTCTTACCTGAAAGATTCTAAATCGATAATACATGGATAACGAGGGTACGGCTTCGAGCTTCGAGCTTCGAGCTTCGAGCTTCGAGCTTCGAGCTTCGAGCTTCGAGCTTCGAGCTGCGGGAGGCGCTGCGCTGAAAGAATAGATTTAAGGGCTGATATGACTAGGTGCTAGACTGTTTGCACAAGCTCGCTACTCGTCACTCGAAGCCCGTTGCCTTCTCATTTACTCCTCATTCACTTCTCTTTGTGCAAACATGTTTTAAGTGATTAATTCACAAAGAGGTCATGAGACGCTGCGCGGAAAGAGAAGGCTAAAGGTGCTAGGTTGTGTTCGCTGCTCGTGACTCGAAACCCGTCGCTCGAAGCCAGCCTTATTCCGGTAAGTCAAAAGCCCTATTTGATCGGTGCTAATTAAGCCGCGATTAAATAGGACTCTTGTCCTGCATGTTTGTTGTTACGTTTAAACGAACCTTTACCTTTTTTAGCTTTAACCACTTGCGGTTTAAATACTTTAGAGGTTACCAGTGCCGCCAATGCGTTGTGCTTTATCACTCCTCGACCGGTGTCTACTGCGGATTTATTAACCGCTTTTGCTTTGCCTTTTTTAGCCATTTGTTTTTTCCTATTAGTAAAATGAGAGGGATACATATCCCACACTGATATTGATGGCGATTGTATGCTTAATTTTCAAGCATGCAACCATTTTTAATGTCTTTTTCAATGTTTTTTAAGCATAAAAAAAGCGCCGTTTAAAACGGCGCCTTTGCTGGTTTAACTTAACCTAAAAATTAAAAATTAAAAACTAAAGCTTAGTTTTGCATAGTAACTACGGCCATCAAAACCGTATGGTACTGCACGTAGCGGGTATTTAAATGCCCCATTTGAGATCGCATTTAGTACTTCATCATCACCTAATTCATCCGGTGTTTCATCAAATACGTTGTCTGCTCCAACCGATAACGAAAACATCTCATTAATTTCATAGCTTACGTTTAAATCTACGAGTACTGCAGTCTCTACGGTACTCGTCGCTTTAAACGAGCCATCTGTTGCAAGCTCAATATGGTCATTACCAAAGTACTTCACATCAGTTTCGCCAAAGTAATTAAAGCGGATCATTGCGCTGTAGGCATCACGCTCATAATCAAAGGTAAGCGTCGCACGTTCACCCGGTTGTCCGTCGGTTAAAAAGCTACTTTGAATGTCATCAAGTGCTACACTTTTTGGAATGCCGGGAGCTGCATTCACACTATCAATTTGAGTTTCGTTTAAATTACCCGCAAACGTAGCAGAAAAATTACCGTCATATAAATCAGTGCGGTATGACGCAATAATGTCCACACCTTGAGTGGTTGAATTCACTGAGTTTGAAAAGTAATTCGCCTGCACCGCACCCGTTGCTTGCAGAGCAGCAACCGCCTCAGGACTAAACGCCACATCATCAGCCGATAACAAGCTGCCTAATGTAATACGGTCTTCAATTTCTACACGGTAAAAATCCACCGTTAACGATAAATCACTGGTCACATCGTAAACAAAACCGGCACTGTAGTTAGTTGATGTTTCAAGCTTTAATGTATCAACGCCTAAAGCAGCAGGAAATGCAGAGCCCGTTGTCGCAGTAAACGACTGACTTAACGTGCCGTCAGACCCTAAGTTAGTGGTAAACGCAGTGTAACCACTTTGCTGTAATGATGGCGCTCTAAAGCCCGTTGATAACGCACCACGTACTGCAAAGTCATCATTAAATTCATAACGTGTTGCTACTTTACCTATGATGTCGTCACCCGCATTCGAAAAATCTTCATAGCGAAGAGCACCGCTCACATTCCATGCATCGCTTAACATGGTTTCTGCATCTACATATACTGCGTAACTATCACGATCGCTTTTGTTTGAAGCTTCAGGACGAAGACCGTTATAAGCTTGAAAACCACATTGTGCAAATTGACTCGGATCGTTCACCGATGGGTATGAGGTATCCGTGTTGGCTGCTCCACATGCGTATGATGCCACCTCACCTGGTACAATTTCATAGTTTTCTTTACGGTATTCAGCGCCAATTGAAACATAAACAGGCTCACTGCGACCAATATCAACAATTCCGTTTATATCTGCATTAAACGTTGTTTGATCAAATCTAAAGCCACCCGAATAACCCTCTGTTGGGCCAGCATTCGCGGCTATATCGGCATCGCTTGCACCCGGATTATTAAATAAATACTCCGCCGCGTATGACGCATTTAAAGTATTTCGTGAGGTAAAATCGTATTGATTTTCACCGTAAACAGCAGAAACATCGTAGGTCCAATCAGAGTTAATTTCACCTTTAAAACCAACTGCTACCGAAATATCTTGTGCTTCATTGTCGATTTGCGGTAAAAAACCATCGCTGTAAACTTGCGTTACGTTTTTAGACGCTTCATTAAAGTTACGGTAAAAGCCGTTGCCTAGTGCCGTGCGCTCAGAGTAACCACCAAATGAGTAAAGCTCTCCTTCACCCATTGGCAGGGCCATATTGTAAAATACCGAAGTGAATTCACTCTCTGCATTACCTTGTCCCCAACGTACTTCGTCAGATAAAGTACCTGGTGCAACATTAAGTGACCCACCCGTATCTCGCTCTGCGCGGTTAGTTTTATCTGCATCACGGTACTCAAGCGATAAATTTATAAAACCGCCCTCATTACCTAATTCAAAACCACGGTTTAAACCGGCTGAAATTGTTTCTCCATCACCTTCTGCCGTTTCGCCATATTGTACGTAACCGGTGGTTAAATCTGTTGAATCATTAAGTGATAAGTTGATAACCCCTGCAATTGCATCAGAGCCATACTGAGCCGCCGCACCATCACGTAACACTTCAACACCTTTTAAAGCAATTAGTGGAATCGCATTCATATCAGTGCCGGCAGAGCCACCGCCCACAGTGCTTGTTAAACCAAAAATAGATTGATTATGGCGGCGTTTACCGTTTACTAAAACCAGCGTTTGGTCTGGTTGTAAGCCGCGTAATGTAGCAGGGCGAAATAAATCAGAGCCATCAGAAACCTGTGTTCGCGAAAAGTTAAATGACGGCGCCGTTGCCTGTAAGCTTTGCCCAAGTTCGGTAAAGCCGCCTTTGTTTAAATCATCTGCGTCAATTAAATCAATAGGTGATGATGACTCAGTGGCTGTACGGTTTGAAACTCGCGATCCTAAAACAGATATTTGTTCGATATTTTTTTCAGCTTTAGTTGGCGCTTCTTGTGCATTAACCATACTTGGCGCACTAAAGGCAAAAGCAACTGCTACAGCCAAGGTGTTTAAACGATATGTTGACATAATGATGACCCTGTTTTGTGTATTCTTATAATGTGTGTAGGGTATATGCATGTATCCCCTTGCCAACATCCTAGCAACATACACAAACAAAAAGAAACAAAAAATTTGACAAAATTGGCATAAGAATGCAAATAACTTTAAAAAAAGGAAAATAACACCTTTAAAAGCTCAAAATACGCCCAAATTAGCAATTTAATATCTCACCCACAGAAGTTAATGCAATGTTAACCATAAGGATTTTCTTTATAATTATTAAAAACATCAACGTTGTATGTTTTTCATACCGCACTGAGCGTAAAACGTACTTACAATAACGTTTTATACGGTTTTTATTAGACTAAAGTAGATAATAAAAAATAAGAAAGGGAACTCAGAAGAGATTATAAATAGGTGGTTGTGTAGAACAGCCCGTTTATTATACGTTATTTTATATAGGGCCTATTTAAGATGTATAACTATGCCAATCAAATTCACTAATAACATGGCAAAGTAAAGGGTCTACGCCTTTTGAGTCACAGTATGCACGTAATTGCATGGGGGGTTGCTCGTCAAAAATAATTTGCCAAACTATATACAACATGTGATTAAACAGAGTTAACTCATTATCATCAGTGCCATCTAAATCGTGGCAACTCATTAATAAGTTACATATTTTTGTGTCGTATCCCCATAACTTTAAAACGTAGGCAGAAATAAAATTGGCACTTACGTATCCATCGCTGATGGTTTGCGCATGCTCATCTGACACATCGCTTTGAGCTTGAGATAATAAAATGATCTTGCCGACAAAACTCAATAACGCCACTGAAAATAACAATTCTTGATCATGCAAGTTAAAACCAGCCAGCTTTGCAAAATCCTTAACACAACTAGCGTAATTCGCCGCTATATTCAATTGCTTTTCATGCACATCAACAGGAATAGACGATTCAAAGTTTTTAGCAACCAATAAAGAGGTGGTGATAGCCATTAATATCGTGGTACCGAGCCTCGAAACAGCCTCATCTATTGACGATGTTGGCCTTACAAAACCAAGATAAGCGGAGTTTGCAAGTTGTAACAATTTAGCCGTTATTATTGGCTCTTGAGAAACAACATGGGCAATATCATGTAAATCAAATTCATCGCTTTGTACTAAGTCTCTGAGCTCTTTTAAAATAAGAGGATAAACAGGAAAACTGATCATAGCCCCTAACTGTCTACGCACATTATAAGCAAAAGGCAATGACTTTAACGCCGCCACATTATTAAAAAGTGCAGCTATGTCTGCCTCATTAAACGGTTTAGCAAGATAAGCATGAACAATATTAGGTTGTTGTATCATAGTACTCAACCTCATATCACCGGTAAGTAATGCTCTAACCGGATAGGGGTTCTTTGAAGAGCATTGCTCTAAAATATCCAGCCCATTCATTTGCGGCATTAAATAATCACTCAATACTAAATCAACGTCTTTTATGGCACTTAAAAGTTGCCAAAACTCATCAATATCCGCAGTCGTTATGATATCAACCTCTGGGAATACTCGATGAATAGTTCTTTGCAATACTTTTAATAAAAAAGCATCGTCATCTAAAATGATTACTTTAATCGCTTTCATTTAGCACCTTGAGTGTTTGCATGGTTTAAATAATTACAAAAATCATCTGATTCTAAAGGCTGCGAATAGTAATAACCTTGTATGTAGTCACAGCCTAATTTTTTAATTACTTCGCATTCAAAGGCAGTTTCTACTCCCTCAGCTATCACTATAAGGCTGAGATCATGAGACATACGCGTAATATTACGAATCATACTTTGCATCGCTAAAGACGATTCAATATCAGTAATAAGCGCTTTATCCAGTTTAACCCCATCTACTGGCAGTTTAGAAAGGTAACCAAGTGATGAATAACCCACGCCAAAATCATCAATCAATAGCTTAACCCCTAACTTTTTTAACCTTTTTAATTGTTGTTCGCAAGCAGAAAAATCTTCTATCAAATAGGTTTCTGTTAACTCAAAAACCAACTGTGATGACTCTAAACCATTGCAGCTTAAACATTCCAGCACATAGTCAATCAAACCGGGATCATCTTTTAATTGCCTAGCAGATAAGTTAATAGCCAACACGTTCACACCTATATTGTTATCACCCCAATATTTTAGCGTTTTACAGCTTTGAGAAATAACCCAACGCCCTATTGGTATTATCTGGCCATCACATTCAGCAATCGGAATAAAATGAGCAGGAGGAACCCAACCATATTTACTTGGCTCATACCAGCGAATGA
Organism: Pseudoalteromonas sp. Scap25; assembly: GCF_013394125.1. Lineage (GTDB taxonomy): Bacteria > Pseudomonadota > Gammaproteobacteria > Enterobacterales > Alteromonadaceae > Pseudoalteromonas. The sequence continues at coordinate 226,027 of NZ_CP041328.1, forward strand.
GCGCCTCAGCACTGTGTACTTGTCCTGTTTCAATGTTAACTTTTGGCTGAAAACGTAGTGACAGTTCATCTTTATTTACCGCGATTAGTAATAAACGGCTTAACTCAAAATTCTTTCTATAGTCGGCTACTAGCTGAGGATCAAACCGGGAAAAAATACGCTGCTGCTCACCTAATTGATAATTCAACGTCAACTGCATCTGATTTACGAGTTCTTTTCCTTCTAAATTATCCTCAGGAAACAAACCATACACACCATATAGCTGCACATGAGCGTCAATATATTTTCTGGGTAGAATTTTATTTAACTGCTCAATCGCTTTATTTAAATCACTTAAAACTTCACTATCAGATTTAATTTCCGGAACAAATAATACAAATCGATCGGCGCTCTTATGAAAAACTTTGACAGATTTCTCCGATACGCTTTTTAACACTTTCAAAACCAATTTTATAAGGTGGTTGCCATCTTCTGCACCTAGCAAATCATTAATTAATTGAAACTGGGCAATACCTATATAAACTAAGGCATAACATTTTTTATTCGCTTCACACAGCGTTAAATGGTGATAAAATTCAGACTCGTTGGTTACCACCGACTGTGTTCTAGTAAGTTGAAAAATGTTACTCATGCTATTTGAGTTGCTCGATAATTTTAAGAGTTGAAAATAATCATCATTTAAACAACGCTCTATCATAACTTCTTCGTTTTTAGCTAGATCAGAGGCGTGTGCATAATTAATAAAAAGTGTACTGCTTTTCTTATCAACAAATGACTGACTTACTGATTTGTTTTGAGCTGTATCTAAATAAGCGAGGTGTTTATTTTCATATAAATGAATATCTGGAATAATTTCAGCTGCAGGTGCATTAAAACGATTTATAATACCGTTATTGTCTATTTCTATTAAGCCAGACATACTGCCCATTAATAATTGATCTCTTACTCTTTTTGCTCGGCGCTGTTCATATTTAACTTTCGCTTCGCTGATGTTCTCAAGTAACTCACTATCGACCCATGGCTTTTCTAAAAAACGAAATACTAACCCCTGATTCAGTAACTCAACCACAGACTTAAAATCAGCATACCCACTCAGTACTAGGTTTACACTATCAGGCCAGCGACTTTTAACTTGGCGTAATAAATCAGCGCCGTTCATTTCTGGCATTCTAAAATCAGTAATGATTATCTCAATTTGATTAGCCGCTAATATTTCAAGTGCCTCAAAACCAGAGGATGCCGTCAGCACATCATAACCAGAACGAGCAAGTACTCGCTTTAAAGATTTCAATACATTGAGTTCATCGTCTACTAATAAAATTCGCAAAGCCACTATCTACACCTCAAAATGGGGTTGTACTCTTGCTAACTTGATTGTTCTTCTAAGTACCCTTTGCTAAGCAACCAAAAATGTTCACATCAGCACAAGTATGTTGTATCTAACTACATACGCAATAATGCCACTTAGCTGTAACTGTCTATCTAACTGATACCTTTTCAGATCACCTATATTGGTTTAAGGTTTCTATCATTAATAAGTGATTGCAATCACTAGATACAACTTAAACAAAAATGATACTTTTTAAAAATAAGCCATCCAGTTCACTTTATATAATAATAGTCTAGAATAAATTCTAAGTGATTATTTTTAGTTAAAAACATCCAGCGTTGTGGCTATTATTACCAAGGGGCATCTATGTTCGCCATTGAAACTTTTCACACTCACGGCAGCGATATAGATAAATTTATCAAACCTGTAAGTCAGTTTACAAACAACAGTCCCGATTTACTGCTCGGGTTTGCTACAACCGATACCATTAAATATCTTTATAATAGCCAGCCCAACGTGATAAAAAACACTCAAAATTGCTTAATCATCTCCTCCTGTCTTGGCTCATCAACCGAAAAAAATTTATCGTTAAATGAGCAAAGTATTAGTTTATTCTCTATCAAAGACTCAACGGGTCATTATGGAATTGCCAGTTGCAATACAACTAATAACCTAAGAGAAAATGCAGCTAACACTGTACTCCGAGCTATTGCTAATGCAGGCCAAACAGGACTCGCCCCAAAAATGGTCTGGTGCTTTCAAGTCCCAGGGAACGAAGAACTAGTGCTACAAGGAATCCAAGATGCTATTGGGCAGCGTATACCTGTTTTTGGAGGAAGTTGCGCTGATAACGACATTTCGGCAAAGTGGTGTTTCAGCGATACTAAAAATGTATACCAACAAGGTTTTATCATTGCGGTGTTATATCCGTCTGTAGAAACATTCGGCTTTTATAGTTCAGGCTACGATATAACCAACCAGCAGGGCATAGTTACCAATATTGAAGGACGTTTATTAAAAACAATCGATAATCAGCCCGCTTTTGATGTTTATAATCAATGGCGTAAAAACCTAGGGTTTGGACAGTTAAAAGCGGGAAATATACTTGCCCAATCAGCAATGACCCCGCTATCAAGAGCTTTTGCTTCAGATGATGAAATCCCACGATTATTGTTAAGTCATCCAGCTATAGCAAAAAATGGATCGTTAGAATTATTTTCTAACCTACATGTTGGCGATACGGTTTACCTTGCCTCAGGAAGCCCAGAGCAATTAATAAAGCGAGCTGATATGGTTGTCACCTCATTAACTAAATTGGCAGAACTCCATGCTATAAAAAATATTACCGGTGGTGTTATTATTTTTTGCGGTGGTTGTATGCTATCAATTAAAGAGGCAATGCACGAAGTAAAGCAATCTATTGAAACACAACTTCCCACTATTCCGTTTATTATAGGCTTTACTTTCGGGGAGCTCGGGACATTCAGCGATGCGACCAGTAAACATGGTAACTTAATGATCTCATGCGAAATTTTTGGTGACCCAATATGAGTAACAATGAAATACTGTTAGAAAAGCTACACTTATTACAAGTTCATAATTTAGCACTTGAAGAAAACCGTGCCTTTAATAGCTTGATTTTAAATGGTCTAGATATAATCTTAAAAAACGACAACACAGAAACCTTACTCACTGAGTTTTTTGATATTTTGCATCAGGCCATTGCCTTTTCTGCGGCTATTTTAATTAAAATAAATCCAAAAGATGTAATGGCTACGTTAATTACAGCGTCGCATCCGAATAGCGATGCAATAATTACCCAGCTGGAAGTACTTAATAGACCCGATAGAAATATTAAAAATATATTTAACTTACATCAACTCCCTAATTGGCAAGTAACCGACCCTTTTTGGCATTCGCAATATGCCATGCTCACCACTCCAGTAAATACAAGTACAGAGAGCTACCAGCTCTATATTTTTTCTGAAAAAATTGGCGCGTTTAATCAGCACGATATTACTTTAATGCAGCGCTTTGTCAGTTTTGCAGGTAATACGATTTCACAATTTGAAAAACGAAACTTACTTGTTAAACAAAAAGAAATGGAGGAAAAACAAAATAACATCGAGCAAGTGTTAATTAACTCTGAAAAAATGGCTTCGTTAGGGCAAATGGCAGCAGGCGTTGCGCACGAAATAAATAATCCTTTAAGTTACATAGTTAGTAACATTCAAAATTTGGCATACAACCTTGAGCAATTTAGCCATTTCATTAACGCTCTTAAAACAGAGAGTGTCATAACGCAGCAAACATTAGCAGATTTGTTACAACATTTTCAATTTGATGGATTACAATCAGACTCAAGCGATATCATTGCTGAAATGACTGAAGGGGCTGATCGTGTTAAAGAGATTGTTCAAGGGTTAAGGCAATTTGCTCATCCAGATCAAACTAAAATTGGCGATATAAATATAACTGAGCTTATTGATAATACATTACGTGTTGCCTGGAGCGAAATTAAATACAGTGCCAAGGTCGAAAAGCACTACAATACAGAACCAATCATCATCACTGGTCGTTCGACCCAACTCTCCCAAGTGTTTTTAAATTTATTTTTTAACGCCGCTCAAGCTATTTGCGACAAAGTTGGGGTGATCACTATTACTACTAAAGCCGATAAAAAAAATGCCTATATAACGATTGCCGATAATGGTAGTGGAATTAAGGAGGACAAATTAAATAAAATTTTTGACCCTTTTTTTACTACAAAACCAATTGGCCAAGGCACAGGGTTAGGGCTTGCTATAAGTAAAGCAATAATAGAACAACACAGTGGCCTAATTAGTGTTAAAAGTAAGATAAATCAAGGCACTATTTTTAATATTACCTTACCTAAAAAACCAATATTAACTGACGATGCATTGAGTATTTTAAATGCAAAAAAAATCGCTAAAGAGTGAATTTTTAATACATTATCAGTTGTTTACAGCCAAAGCTTAGACTAAATTAAACTTATAATTATGTTGGTGGTAAGAAGATAAATGACAGACATTGCCCAATTAGAACAGCTAAATCAACAGCCTCCGAGCATCTTATGCTTGGACGATGAAGCTAATGTACTCAAATCTTTAGTACGCTTACTTCGTCAATATAAATTTGATGTGAGTGTTTCAACCAATGGCCAAGATGCACTTGAAAAAATGCAAAGTAAAGAGTTTGACGTCGTAATAAGCGACATGCGCATGCCACACATGAGCGGGGCAGAGTTTTTAGCCAAAGCCAGAAAGCTCGCCCCCGATAGCCAACGCATTTTGTTAACTGGCTTTTCCGATTTAGAGTCAACAATCAGTGCGGTTAACGAAGGGGGTATTCATGCTTATGTGCAAAAACCTTGGCAAAATGATCACTTAGTAAGTGTAATCCAGTCAGGCGTAGAAAAATTTAGACTAAAAAAGCAAAATGAAATTTTACAACAGCATGTAAAATCTCAGAACCAGCAACTAAAAGAGCTCAATACTAATTTAGAGCAGCTGGTCGATAAACGAACAAATCAAATTAGAAGTGTATTAAAAAAACTAGAAGTCGCTAATGAAAGTGAAAAAAGAGAGCATCAATCGACTGTTGAACTGCTTTATAATTTTATTAATGCAAATCCGTATCTCGATGGTAAAAGAGCAGAGAACATTGCCGGCACATGCACGCAAATAGCGCGTTACCTTAATGTATCGCAAAGAAGTATCACGCTTGCGCCTATTGCAGGATATTTAGCTCAAATTGGTTTACTTGCAATGGATCCTGAGCTTTACAACAAACCTATTAACGAACTTAATGAAGTACAGCGCAAAACGTTTTACACCCACCCGAGTATTTCACAATTAATGCTCATGCCAGCGACTCACTTGAGCGATGTTTCTGATGCAATTTATCACCAGTTCGAGCGATACAACGGCCAAGGTATCCCCAAAGGACTTGCTAAAAACGATATTCCAATTGGTGCTATGGTGCTCAGCGTAGCTCGCGATTACTGGGAGCATTATGAGCAAAGCGATCCATTACTTACAACAAAACAACGCCATGAGGCGGCGCTCGGTAATATTAAGGCCAATAGTGGTAGCTTATATCACCCGCGTATTGTCGATGCACTTGAAGCAAGCCATACTAAATTAATTACCTCTGATAGTTCTATTGGCTCAATTAAAATAATTTGCGCTCAAGAGCTTGAAGAAAATATGACACTGGCAAACTCACTACACAGCCATACAGGCATTATGCTTTTACCCAAAGAGCATGTTTTCAATTCAAAATCGATTGTTAAGCTACAACAACTTGAAGCCAAAAAGCCGACTCCGTTTAGAATTATGGTTAAAACGGCTAAATGATTGATCTAAATTGCTCTTTTATTCGTTACAATGGGCTTAAATAAATTAATAACTTTGCTTGAAGGAGCACAACGTGTCGCGATTTTCTGCCGTTACCGATAATCCCCACGACGGGCGTTTTAACCAAAAAACGGGAATATTACTGACCAACTTAGGCAGCCCAGATGCCCCCACAGCAAGCGCATTACGTGTTTACTTGCGTGAGTTTTTATCTGATCCACGCATTGTAGAAATTCCACGCATTGTGTGGATGATAATTCTCCATGGCATTATCTTACGCATTCGTCCAAAACGCTCAGCTAAGTTATATAAGAGTATATGGACCGAAAATGGCTCGCCGCTAACTCATATTACGCGCCAGCAAAGCCTTAAATTAAATGCCTTATTAAAACAGCATGGCTATACCAACACCGAAGTGGTTATGGCGATGCGCTATGGTAACCCATCAATCGAAGCGGGCCTTGAAGAGCTTAGAGACAAAGGTTTAACCCGTATTATTGTGCTGCCACTTTATCCGCAGTATTCAAGCCCAACTACAGGCTCTACGTTCGACGCAGTTGCCAATGTATTAAAAAAATGGCGCTGGGTACCAGAGCTGCACTTTGTAAACGGGTATCACAAAAATACAGCGTACCTTGAGTCACTCGCTAATAGTATTAGTGAAGATTTAGAAAAACATGGAATGCCACAAAAAATGGTGTTTTCATACCACGGTATGCCTAAACAGTTTTTAGATAATGGCGACCCTTATCATTGCCTATGTCAACAAACAACACGATTAGTGGTTGAAAAACTAGGGCTAGACAAAGATAAAGTGATCACTACTTTTCAAAGTCGCTTTGGTAAAGCTGAATGGTTAAAACCATATACAGATGCAACTCTTGAGAGCTTACCTGGCGAAGGAATTAAAGATATCGCAATTATAAGCCCTGCATTTAGCGCCGACTGCCTAGAAACACTTGAAGAATTAGAAGGTGAAAACCGCGAAATTTTTGAAGAAGCTGGCGGCGAGAAATACCGATACATTGCAGCTCTAAACGATCGTGACGATCATATAGACGCCATGTTCGATGTATTAAAGCCAATGCTTTAAAGCAAAGGTTCGAGGTTTCAGGTTTCAGGTTTCAGGTTTCAGGTTTCAGGTTTCAGGCAGACACTAGCCAAGCGCGGTGGTTGACGGTAGGTGGGAGTTTACCTCGCGCACACAGTGCTAAACCCGTTGCTCGACACCCGATACCCGTACTTAATACCTAATTTAGCGCTTACGTGTCACTATTAATGTGATTGCCCCGGCTATTATTCCCCAGCAGGCAGAGCCTACCGACCATAAAGTTAAATCTGAGGCAGTGACTAAAAAAGTAATGATAGCCGCTTCAGTATATTCAGCACTATGCAAAGACTGCTGTAAACTATTGGCAATAGTGCCAAACAAAGCAATACCCGCCAACGCTAACACCAATGCTTGTGGCAAGCTTGCCACAATTGCCACTAACATAGCCGCACATAGCGCCATAATTATATAAAACACGCCACCAGCAATACTTGCCCAATAACGTTTATCAGGGTCTTTATCAGCCTCTTCGCTCATACAAATAGCCGCTGTTATGGCTGCTAAATTTATGGAATAAGTGCCAAAGGGAGCCGTCATACAATTTATTAACCCGGTCACAGTTAATGACGATGATATAGGCGCTTTATAATTATGTGCTTTCAAAATAGCGAAACCGGGTAAGTTTTGTGAGGTCATAGTTACTATGTATAAAGGAATGCTTATACTTACAAATGCCTGCAAACTAAAGCTTGGCGCTATATATGCAAAACTACTGGCTTGCCAATGCACGGTACTGGTATCGATATTACCCACATACCAGGCTAAAAATATACCCGCTAGCAACACACTTAGCATCGCAAAACGGGCAAAAAAGCGCTTACCAATAAAGTACACCACCACCATTAAACCAATAACTAATGGCATATCGTTCATAAAGTTAAACACATCAATGCCAAATGTCACTAATACTCCCGCTAACATGGCACAAGCCAGTTCACTAGGAATACGGTTCATAATTTTTTCAAACCACCCGGTTACTCCCGACACCAGCACCAAAAAGGCTGAGAGCATAAATGCGCCCACGGCTTCATGTAAGCTATAGCCTTGAGCACTTGAAATCAGTAGTGCAGCCCCTGTGGTCGACCATGCAATTAAAATCGGCACTTTATAATAAAACGACAACACAATAGAGGTACTGCCCATTACCAAGCCCAGCATTAATATCCAGCTTGCCACTAGGTCAGGTGTGCCACCTAAAGTGATCACCACTTGGTAAATCAATGCTATCGAACTTGAAAAACCAATAATAACGGCAACAAGTCCCGCCATAGTGCGACTAAGTAATTGATCAGTCCCTGCCATAATTCCCTCATTTCATGCTTTAACGTTACAACATACTTTGCCTATTTTTACATTGCAATTTTGAATAATGAATATGAAAAAACATCACGTTAATAAATTTTTTTATTGATCAATTTTTGCCTATCAAAATCATTGCCATTAAAAAAATAAACGCGTACCTAAAAACAAGCCGCAGAGCGCATTATTGCTGTAAAAAGCCGTAATTTTTAAGCTAAAAACACATACCAAAAAAAGGCAAAGTAAATACTTACAATGAGTTATAAAAAACCCCATTAACACTTTATGGTTACAATTTAAATTTGATCTCATCCTATTTTTAATATAAAACTTAACAATTATTTCACTAATTACCCTAAAAGAGAAACAGATGAAACGTTACATTGTTTTAATTATCGCTATTCCTTTGTCTGTATTTGCCATTTATACGCTGCTTGAGAATCAGAAAAAAATCGATAAGGAGGCAGTAGCCCCTATTGCCGTAGACATCGTCCCTGTTGATTCTGAGTTTGTAAAACAAACACGTAAGCCATTGCCAATTGATATGAGTAAAGACCCTGTTACAGTCAAACCCTTAAAAGAAAAACTAGCCGACACTGAAGACTCGTTTGATGCAATAAATAAGCCTTCAACTAAGGCCAAAGAAATACTTAAAGCGGCAAAAGTACTGCCTACCGATTTACAAAATGAAGCCTATATAGAATTTAATTTAGCAGCACTTAAAGCCCTTAAAGCAGGGGATAATTTTGATCTCGCTATACCGCAAACCGCAGAAACCTACAGCGCTGAAATAACTAACGTTACCAGTGCAAGTAACGGCGATAAAAGTATTGTTGGCCAAGTGATTGGTGCTAATGGAGCAATGCACACCACCATATTAACCGTTGGCAAGGATGCAGTATATGGTCAATTTACAGCCCCAAGTGGTAACTATGTTTTTGAAAGCAAAGGACAATATGGCTGGATTGCAGCAAAGCGTGACTTATACAAATCACATATAGAACACCAAGTAAGTGAACCCTCGTCAAAAAATACTGATGGTGGAGATCCGTTTGCACCCAGTGATGAAAAGTCACCCTCTATTTAATTTTTAATCTAAACAAAGACGACACAGCAGTAAAACTGCAATTACAAAAAAAGGAAATACGACTATGAAAAAAATAATATCAACAGCCGCTATTGCAACAGCATTATGTGCAGCAAGCACAGTATCAGCAGAAACAATTGATATCGGTATTTTATATACCGACCAATCAGCTGCCGCTACCAGCAATATTAATACTAAGATTAACCAGCTTATTGCTTTTAGTAATCAAGTATATAGCCAAAATGGCGTTGATATTACACTGCGTTTAGTGGGCTCTCAAAACTTAGGTAGCCACGCAATAACCCCTTCGGAAGATTGGCTAGACGCCGTGACAAATAGCAGCTATGTAAATGGTTTACGTAATGATTGGAAAGCAGACATGGTAGCCGTACTAGGTACAGGCCAAAGTGCGGGTAGCGGTTTAATTTCATGTGGTATTGCTTGGGTTGGTCAAGGCACAAATGGCAATTTATACAGCTCAATGAGCGATCGTATGTACTCAATTACAGCTGTTGATTGTGGTGCTACAACATTCGTACATGAACTAGGTCATAATCAAGGCCTGACACACTCTCGTAAACAAGGCGCAACTAGTGGCGGTGTATACGTTGATGGCATGGGCCACGGCGTACAAAATGAATTTGCCAGTATTATGGCTTACCCACATGTGTTTGGTAGTGCGACTCAGTACGATTATTTCTCAAACCCAAATTGGAGCGTAAACGGTATTCCATTTGGTGTGACTAACCAAGCATATGCTATTCGTACCGTCACTGATACCAAAACCAGTATTGCCAACTTTAAATAATCTCAATTGTAAATAATGAGCTTATTCTAAGAATCAGCATTAAATAAATGGGTAAATTATTACCCATTTACACCAATTAAGTTTCCCTTGCGGAGCGCCTCGGCGCTCTTTTTTGATGATTAATCATTACCTGCTTTTATTGCAGGAAGTAAAGTTTTGCCATCGCTATCTACTTCACTCATTAGCGTTAACCCCATTACTTTGGCAAGCACAGGATAAATATCTAAATTATTCACCAGCTCAATACTTACACCTTTTTTAAACGCAGGACCTGCTGCTATAAAGGAGGCAGCCATATCATCACTATAAGCATAGCCATGTGTACCTAAATAAGGCGCCTTAGTACCGTTACTAAATACCGCAGGCGCATTGGTTTGCACCACAATATCGCCCACTCTACTCCCGCTATTATAATGGTAGCCTTCAAGCTGCTCACTACTTAAAACACTATAACGCCCCTTAGCCGCTTTTTGTAAACGTGCTTTATATGCATCAATATCCGCATTTTTAGCATCGCTTTTAGTATAAATAAGTAAACGAGGTCCGGTATTCACAATAATAAAATTATCATCTTTAGGTAAACTGCTGACAATAATGCTTTGCTCAGGATCAACCTTTGCCATGCCATGATCAGAAACAATGACTAAATTAATATCCTGAGATAATTTGCTCAAGCGAGTACGTAATTGCCCCATTAATGCATCTAACTTATGAACGGCGTCACGTGTTTGTACTGCATCTGGGCCAAACTCATGCCCTATGCTATCAACCAGCGAAAAGTAACTGGCTACAAAACGTGGGCGCTGCGCCTTAGGCAAACTTAACCACTGTACAATTTGGTCAATTCTGTCTTGGTAGTTACCTTGTTTGGAATAATGAAAATAGTAGTCTGGCGTCATACCATTAAAGCGCGCATCCAACTCAGGCCAAAAATACACCGCCGATTTAAGCCCATGCATTTTTACTAAATTCCATAATGGAGTACCACGTACCCAAGTACTGTCTTTTTGGCCTTTACCCATGCTGTAGCATTGATTATTGCGCGCTTTGTCACAAAATTTATTGTCAACAATACCGTGGTTAACGGGTAGTAAACCAGTAATCACCGAAATATGATTTGGGAACGTTTTAGTAGGGTAAACTGGCTGCATTTTTTGTGCTCTAACCCCTTGCTCAGCCATTGCTTTTAAATTGGGTGCACCGTGCTTTTCAATATAATCCCAACGCAAGCCGTCAATTGAGATCATAACAACCGTTTGCTCTTTGGCTGCAAACGCATTACTCATCCCTAATAAAAGGCAAAAATAGACTGCCTTTGTGATCCACAACTTCATTTTAAACACCTATAGATGTATGTTAATTTTATAAAAAATAATACTAAAGCAAGTTGTTACTTTATGATACATGCTGATAGATTAAAGATGGCTCACTAAAAAATATAACTGTGCACTTAATAAGAGCCCAACGTGCAAAATAAAAGGATTGCCATGATCGACTTCAGCAGCAAAATCACCCCAGCGCGTATGCAGCGCACGACGGCCAATTTACAAATGGCGCTTGAGAGCGATCGTGGCCGCATTATTAACAGCGCAGCCATTCGTCGCCTGCAACAAAAAACCCAAGTATTTCCGCTTGAGCGCAACGCAGCAGTGCGCTCACGTCTTACTCACTCATTAGAAGTACAACAAGTTGGTCGATTTATCGTGCAGCGTGTTTTTGCCAATCTAAATTACCAACAGCAAAAAGAATATGGTTTATCCGGCTTAGAACGCCCGCTAGAAACCCTAGTAGAAATGGCCTGCCTAATGCACGATATTGGTAACCCGCCGTTTGGTCACTTTGGCGAGGCCGCCATTAATAATTGGTTTAATGCTAACTTGGCAAGTATTACGCCTGAGCGTTGCCAAACAGCTAATAGCAGTATAGGCATTATTTTTAAACATTTAGCGCAAGATATTTGCAGTTTTGAAGGCAACGCCCAAGGCATACGTATTATTCACTCATTGCTCAGCCTAAATTTAACCTACAGCCAAAGTGCAGCAATTTTAAAGTATACCCGCCCTGCCAGCTTAGCGAAGCAGGATATTCCACAAAATAAAAACTACATTATGAAAAAAGTAGGCTACTACTACAGCGAAAAAAGCTTTATAGAAGCACTACAAACAGAGCTAAAAATGGAGCCGCATTGCCGCCACCCTGCCAGTTACATAATGGAAGCCGCAGACGATATTTCTTATTGCTTGGCTGACATAGAAGATGCGGTAGAAAAAGACATAATAAGCACTCAGCATTTGTGCGAGCAATTAAAAAAGCAGTATCAAAAAGCGCTAATTAACTTAGCCTTAAACGACACCCAGCACCAAAGCTTTGTAGATGATGCAATTAATTACGCTATTGAACGCGCGCAAGCACAGCCCTTTAATTTTAATAGTGAATTTTTTATTTATTTACGCGTATCGTTACTGCATCCATTAGTGAATCATGCCGCAAAACGCTTTATTGAAAATATAGAGCCAATTTATCATGGTGATTTTAATCATGCATTATTAGAAGATCGCAGTTACTTACATGCTGCAACCCAAGCCCTTAAACAAGTGGCACTTGAGCATGTATTTTCTCATAAAGAGGTCGAAAAGCTCGAACTACAAGGCTATCGTATTATTAACGGCCTACTAGAATGCTATAAGCCATTACTACAATTAACTAGCGACGACTTTAAACGCGCACTACATGGCGACAACCGTTTATTAATAGAGTCACGATTAGTTAAAAAGCTCTCTAAAAAACATTTAAGTAGCTATCAGCACGCCATAAATGCCATGCAAGAAGAGCCCGACCACTTTGCGGCTTATGAGTTTTATTACAGATGTAGACTCATCCAAGATTACATAAGCGGCATGACCGACCAATTTGCTTACGACGAGTACCGCAGCTTAATGGTAATTGACTAAGCCATGCTCAGATCGTGAAATTGCTAAGCCCTAGATAATTTTTTACTTTGCGCTTAAAATTAGGGCATTGATGCTTAACCGCTTTTGAGTTTTATGAAACCGTTACTGAGTTGCTTATTTTTTTGTTTTGCTTTGTTTTATAGTGCTAGCAGTGGCGCTTACAACGAAGCGATGTGCATTCTTATAAAACAAGAAATGCAGCAATACAGCAATGACAAAACCAGCCGAAAGTACCGTAACGCTGCTCGCGACTACAAAAAAAACTGCAGCAATCCGGCTACACGTACTCAATCAACGGCAAAGCCTAAAGCGCAACCTATTATTGAACAACCCAAACCTAAAATTACTAAACAGCAAGTAAATGAGCCTGTTTCATCAGTTGTAACCCCCATTGGGCAAGAGCAAGCTAAGTCACCGCTTATACAGCAACTAGCAACAGCGCCCAATCAAAGTACAGAGCGCACTCAGAACACAACTGAACCAGCAGCAACTACCGAGCCTAATGAGCCGCAAACCAATAAAACAATAGCAGAACAAACTGATGCTCTAAAAAATGATCAATTTAGCATTGATACAACCCCCCAAAGCAACACAACTTCAGCTGTCACAAAAACCACGGTAGAGCCTTTACAAACGGCCATGCCGGTTACTGTAAATGCCACTGAGCAAGTTAAAGGCGTTGCCTCATCAATCCCTAAAGAATCAAACATGTTGTCGCTAGTATTACCCAGTGTGGCGCTACTCTTGGTGGTAATAGTTGGAGTTGTTGTATTGATGCGCCTGCGCAATGTTAAGCAAAATAACACGTCTGCTGAAACCAGTATGCCACTAGCTGCTCCTCCTACTAAGTGCGATGACAAGCAAAGTAGTACTGCTATTGATGAATCTAAGACTCTTGATACCAGCAAAAACGAGCCAAAAACAACAACCGAAAGTGTCGAGTTAGACGCAAGCGAAGTAAGCACCGTTAAAGTAAAGCAAGTACCGAATACCGCAGAGTTTGAAGCCGCCGCTAAAGCCACTTTAGAACGGATAAAAAATGCCACCGAGCATGCAGAGCCACAAGTAAGAGACTTTGACCCTGAAGCCAAACCAATCAAAAAACAGCGCAAGCCGGTTAATCAGCCTAGCGAGCCTGTACCAGCGACTAAAAAAGAAGCACCTATTGCAGCTGAGCCCATTTCGCCTCAACAGCCAAAGGCAGACTTACATTCGCCTAAACAACTGCGCTCACCGTTAATGCCATCTACCGAGCACGACTTTAAAGAGCCTGAAATACGCACCTTCGATCCCAACGCCCCCTTACCCACTAAAAAAAGTGCGATAAAACCAGAACAAGTAAAAGTATCGCCAGTTGAACCCACTAAGCCTAATATCCCGCCACAAAGCAGCAACCCATTTGCTAACTTATCGCTTGATGAAAGTTGGGATCCAAATTCTCCGCAAAAACCGAAAATAGAAGAAAAACAACGCGCCCCTAAATCACAAGCACTAATTGAAGCTGAAGAACGTGCAAAAAACATGCAAACAAAAGAATAATAGAGTACGCTGTACTTATTAAAAGGTGGCTTTAAATCTAGTACCAATTCGCTTAATTAAGTGGTCTATTTTGAGGCTGGAAAAACGCGTTGATAGCTAGGCAAAAGTTTTCTATTTAGTTGTTATAAAAAAGAATTTTTTAACGCAGGTAGCGACATATTTAGCCCCGTAAAATGATTAAGTATTATTGCGGATTGGTATAGTTTAAGCGTGCATTCAGTTTCACTCACTACAATAGCCTACTTTTTAAACAGCGCCACTCTCAACCTAATGGCTCAGAAGGAGTAAACTATACATATGCACGTGATGTTATCAGCTAAATTAAGATACCTTATTTTTACCGCATCTTTTTTTCTGATGGCTTTGGTGAGTGATTACAGTAACGCAATTGAAGCAATTCAACCTAAAGACGAGCAATCCACACACACCACTACTTTAAATATAAGTACCGGCGAATGGCCCCCTTTTATGAGTGAATCATTACCTCACCAAGGTGTAATTGCCCATTTGATCACCGACTTATTTGCACAAGCCAATATTAAGGTTAACTTTACCTTTTTACCTTGGCCGCGTGCTTACCACGACACCATTAATGATAAATACGCAGCCACCGCCGTATGGATGTTTGAACAACAACGCACTGAGGATTATTTTTACAGTGAACCTGTATTAAACGAGCGTTTTGTATTTTTTTATCACAAAAAACGCCCTTTTGATTGGCAAAACCTAAACGATTTAAAAGGCTTATTACTCGGTGGTGGGCTTGCTTACAGCTATGGCGAAGAGTTTGATAAAGCACTACAAGCGGGTCTATTTGATATGTCGCGAGTAAGTACCACAGAGCAAAACTTTAAACGCTTAGCTATGGGCAGAATTGACGCCTTTGCCGAAGAAAAAAGCGTCGGCTATTACATCTTGGCCAGTAAGTTACCTAACTTATTTAGCTCTATTAACCATCATCCCAAAGCTTTACTCATAAACCAAAGCTTTATGATGTTCCCTAAAAATAACAAATACAGTAAACAGCGGCTTGAAATTTTTAATCAGCAATTACTTAAATTTAAGCAAAACGGTCTTTATCAAGCCTACTTTGATGCGTTAGATAATGGCGCTTATCAGCCCACAAATAACGCCCTGGCTGACTGACCTGGCGGGGCTTTATTGTTTGGAACGCGGGTTTCAGGCTACGAGCTAGGTTTTAGCACAAGCTCGCTGCTCGTCACTCGAAGCCCGCTGCCTTTACCACCATAGCCGTTAAGCTTGTTGACGCGAAAAACACCGCTTTTAAATTACGTTACTTTCACGCCATTATTCGCCTCAAAAAATGAGGCAAATAGCATGCTTAATTGCCTCATTGTATTAATTGGTAAGTTGAAATCGTAGAAACCAGTTTTAGCTGTGATTATTTTAAACGCCAATTTCGGTTTCGAGCAACAAGCGACTGGCAACGAACACATCCGCGGCCTTTATCAATGCAGACGCACAACTTGCTGACGCGAAATGCACCGCTTTTAAAAATAAAGATTTACTTGCTCAACACTTTTGCACTTATTAGTGTTTAATCTTTCACTATTACCTGCTTGTGAGCAATAAAAAGTAACTTGCGAGCCCACTTTATATTGGTCAATCCCGCCTGATAACTTACTTACACTGAAATGAAAATCGCCATAGTCTGAGGCGATAAATCCAAACCCTCGATTTTTATCGAACATACGGATCTCACCAAACATACCGCCTTTAGCATTAGGGGTCTGTTCTTTAGCGAGTTTAATAAAGCAGCGGTCGTGGCTTTCTTCTGCAATTTCAAAAAGATTTGGCTTCTCTTTGATAAGCGCCTTTAAGCTAGCAACACTGTAACTTCTAAAATCAAACGATGAATCGAGCATTTTAAGCGCACTACCTAAGTCACCTAAATAAACAGGTTCATTCTTTTGTACACAACGTTTATAAGCCGTAATCAATAATGTATTTAAGTCTTTAAAAGCTTCTGAGTCATCTCTGTCTATTAAGTTTTTTGAAAATACAAAATTATGGCAAGCTTTAATAAGCCGCCCTGGCGTGCTTTCATTACCTATAGCCATTATGTGTAATCCTTTCTCTCTTATCCGCTGTGCTAAGCTGTAAAAGCCACCGTCACTTGATACAATACAGACTCCATTAATTCGTTGGTTATTATTTATAAGCTCAATTGCATCCATCACCAGTGCATAGTCAGCAGCATCTTTACCATAATGAAATTGTTGTTTGGGACTAGAGGCTGTTTTATGTAGTATGTTCTGCCAGTTACTGTGTTGTACAGATGTCCAATCTGCATAGACCCACTTAATTGCCACCGTGCCATATTTTTCAACTTCGTCGAGCACCGCTGAATAAGTGTTATAAGACGCATTTTCTCCATCAACTAAAACAGCAAATATTAAACTCATTTTTAATCCTTAAATAAGGGCAAAGAGCTGCCTAGTAAGCAGCTCTTACAGTTAGTTACTTACAAGCACCAGGGACACGGCATGCACAAGTTGAAGGAACATGACATGCATGATCTTCGCAACGTGCCATTTGTACTGACTCCATTGGATAAAGCTCAGCAGTAGGAAAAGCACCAAAATGCTTCTCATATACTGCTACCGTTGCATCAAATGAGCTTTGTAATTTGGATTGATCTTTATCACCATAGATTCCAAAATACGGATAGTGATGTAAGTAAAAACCGAATAAAACGTCACAATCATTTGTGTAACTTTGTGTATCTAAAATATGCTCGTGCCAAAACTTATCAACTAACTTGCTCGGAACGAGTGATAATTTGGGATACCACTTTTTAAGTGATAAGAATTTGCGGTATTCAAGTTCAGCAAAATCACACAGCTCATCATTCCAAGTTGCTTCAGCTGATTGCGTCAATTTCCATTTCAGTTTTTCAAAGTTCAGTACACAAACAGCAGAATGTAATTGCTCGTATATATTTTTACTTAACTGAAAAGTAGGCGATGGTTTAATTTCTACTAATTGTTCCATTAATTATTACCTCCATTTTTATTCAATTGCTTACCGCGATTCCCATGCACTTTGGCATATTGCTGATTCACACCCTCGTTACCTTTATTCGCATTTTTTTGGTTTGCTTCATTATCAGCAGGGCTTATTTTTTTAGCCATTACAGCCTCCTAAATTTAATTATTATGTGAACAACATTATTCACCTTCGCTTTAAATAGGATTCAAGATTTTTGCGAGCAATAAATGCCACAGGTTGAAAAGTTCCATTTTTGAATACGAAAATCAAACGGTAATCACCTAATTTAAAACGTATCAGGCTTGGGTCAATAGTGAGTTTTCGGCCGCCAATATCTCTATAATTATGACTTTGTAAAAGATGACTATATATATCTTTAGCCTCTGCTACGTAACGAGCAGATTGACATTTTGGGAGGGTTTTAAGTAAACGATTCATTGATTTCATTATTAAACTCCAGTTGGTTAACTGAGTTCAATAATGAACTTGTGCGGAGCACTACAAACACTTAATTTAAAATATTATGTAAATACTCCCATGCATCTTTATTCTCATTGATTTGAGCATCGATGCTATCACTTAATTCTTTAACTAATGGAAGCTGAAGTAGACGTTTATCAGTTACATTTTGAAGGATGCTCTTAGCCTCTATGCACTCTTTAGACTTAAGTTTTTTATCCGCTTTTATATAATTTTCTATGAAACTATGCCAATTAACATCCCTATCATAAAGAACATTCAGAGGAGATAAATCAGTAATACCCGTTTTTGAGCTTTGAAAAGGAGACGGCAGCTGTTCAGTGAATAAATTAAAGTTATTATCAATCAATTTATTTTTAATGTTATCAAATGAAGATCGAGATACCCCAAAAAACAACATTTCTGCACTGAGCTCTTTTTTAGCGAATCGGTCTAACAGTTTAAATTCACGCTTATTAACTGATGATTTGCTAACATAGTATTCTTGAAATATTTTTTTTGTGCCTGCCGTGCCAACTAATGTGTATAGGCACAAAGCATTATATATAGAGGCTCGTCGACCACGAATCACTCTATGCTCAACACGCTTACCATAATTAGGTAAGCTTGAAGCAATAATCGCCTTTCTATATTCAAGCATGCGGCTATTTGAAACATGCTTATCGGTTGATTCTTTATGCCCTTTTGTAAATATATTATTTAACGCATCATGAAGCTCTTTCGGTAACGTATCAGAAACTTTTTGTTTGATGTATAACTTTGCAATTTGAGGAATAAGTTCAATTTCAGTGTCAACTGTCTCAGCCATACTAGTACACTCTATCGCACAATATGTCTCTTAGTTCAGAACGCTTGTAATATTCATCTTTTGCGCTTGCAACGAGTTCATTCACAGCGGCCATGCCTTTTTTACAACTATAATAACGCTTTGTACTACGGTAACGACTATTTACTAAAACAAGTTCTCTATCGTAACGGTTATAAACTGCCTTAATAGCGCCTAAACAAACGCCCATTTTAATTGCTTCAACCTTCGATAAGCTAAATATACCTAATAAACTATTTTTATCTTCAACCACCTCTGAGCATGCAGCTGCGATATTATAGATTTTTTTAGCTTTCACCAACGCCTCTCCTGCGCATTCTCCAAGCTTTATAAATTGTTTTTTATTAAATAAAACAAAACTCTTTTCTTCTACTTTGGAATACTCATCGCACCCATAAGGCAACTCACTTTTGGCATAACTAGGCTGAGGATATAAAATTAGGATAAGAGCTAAAACAATAATATATTTCACTGCTTAACCTCCTTTCTACAAAACTTAAAGGCATGCCAAATAATGCCAAACGATATAAACGTATCAAAAATTAAAAACTGTTCATAATTAGTGCTATCTTCAAGCATTTCGAGCGCACTAAATAAATCCACCCCTTTAGAGGCACCAACAAAAGCCATACTCAAAAATATCAAAAGTAAGTAGTAAATATTTAAAATAACAACTTTAAGTAACGAATTAGCTGCCATAGCAAACCAATAGCGTTTAATAGGGTATGCCTTTAAATTAACCCTTAACGAATTTAAATTGAATAAAATTAAGCCAACTAATAAAGTTCTCGAAAATCGTTCAAATGGCGTTATCGTGTTGTAGCTACCCACCCCATTAATAAACTCTTGATCAAAAGGTAAATAATAAATAGAAATAAGCAAAAATAAACAAACTAAAAAAATAACAATGTGCAATAAATGATTAAAAATACCAACGGGTTGGTCCCTAAAAGTATATAAATCTTTCGGATTTGCAAACTTCCAGCTTTTTCTTTTTTTATTTAAAAATGACGATTCATTCTTAGTGAGTGGAACAAATTGGTATTTGCTTTCATCGGTATGTACAGCGTTATTTTTTTGCTCGTTAAGAGCAGAAGGGCTAGCAGTATATTCTGTATTTGTAGTAGTTGATTGCACCTACTTTCCTTGTAAATTTTTTTGCTAATTATGCCAACATACACATAAAACACAATAACTTATAGGAAAGACATAAACATATATAATATGTACTCTACAATACTAGGTATATTCACTGCTTTACCCGGCAACCAAAGGGCAATCAGTTTGCAATTAAGTTCTACTGCTAATAATTCATCCCTTAAGCTGAGCTTTTATCGCATTGCCTAAAAGGATTTAGGTACTTGGAATTTGTCGGGAACAAAATTCCGCCATGCTGCTATTACTCATCATTAATTCAATTTCGGGTGTGATCACGGGAAAGTTGTTTAGTAGTGTCCTTTAAATTTTACCGTGGGCGTACAGTTTGCTGACGTGAAAAGCGCAACTTTTAATATCTTTTTAAAAACGATGTTTCATAAATGGTTTGTTTAACCATGTTTTATAGTCTTTAGACAGCTGCGGAAAGTGCTGATACAGCATACTTTCCAGTGTTTCAGCAGTGAGTTTACTGCAAGGTGAATTTTGCTCGGCTAACATAACGCTTTTTAAAAACTGCTTGCCTTTGCTCGAGCCCATTAAAAAATATATCGCCGCCCAACTGCTCGCATAAAGTTTAGTGTCATCCGCTGTTTGCCATTTGTTATCTAAACCTATCAACCAATTAATAGTAAAAAC
Organism: Pseudoalteromonas sp. Scap25; assembly: GCF_013394125.1. Lineage (GTDB taxonomy): Bacteria > Pseudomonadota > Gammaproteobacteria > Enterobacterales > Alteromonadaceae > Pseudoalteromonas. The sequence goes on from NZ_CP041328.1 coordinate 246,643, forward strand.
ACTTTGCGCTATGTGTTTGTTACTTATCCAACTTAGGTGAGGGTCAATGCTGACTAATTGCATGCTGTTGTTGGTATATTCAAAATATTCAGCCAGCCCTTCATTAAGCCAACGAGGAGTTGTGCCTAGTATTGCTTTGTTTATAGCATGCACCGCTTCGTGTATTGCTGTGCGCATTGCGTTTTGCTCGTTTCGATAATATATAAACGCAGAGTTAGTAGCATGAAAATATATACCATCTGTATTACTTGGATCTGCTCCGCGCTGTTTAATCGCTTGTTCGTAACGACTTCGCGTTGCGAATATGGTCAGGTTTAACCTTACCTTTTTTAATCCATCTGCCCCTATAATTTGGCCATACACTTTAAATACAGTATTTAGTTTTATCCGTAATTTTTCTGTAAACGACGGCGGTAAATTAGCGGCCTGTAGCGTTAATTCAAAGTAATCAAGCGGCTCAACAATGTCAGTATCAAGTGTTTCAACCGCAAAGTCTGGCTTAGTATCACTAAAATGGGGCACACCATGGCTATCAGTCCAAGTGTAAATATTGCCATTACGCTTATATTTAACTTCACCTAATGAAACATCGGTACAACGCGTTGTATCGGCTTGTGGTAAATGGTTTTGTATTACTTTTTTAGTGGTAAACGAGCCTGCAGAGGGTTCAATTAGGGTTTGATCTGCTTCTTCAACTATTTCGATTTCGGCTTTTATATCTTCGTAAATAGCCCGTACACTGCCAATAGGATCATGGTAGTTGATTACCCGCCCAGTTAGGTGGTTAGCAATAAGTGCCGCTACAATTAACAGCACAATAAATACAAATAGCACGCGCCATTTTGTGCTCAACATCTTTATCGTCGCTTTTTCCATTGGGCTTCAAATAAGCGTTTTTGTTCACCACGATATTCACTGCACCATACGAAATCGGATGATTGCATGCCTTTTGAACGGCAGCGCTTTGGTAAAGTATAAAATTCAGACCACGCAGCCAGCTTTTCAGGATCGCTATAGCTGTCGCTATGCAATTTCATATTAGGCATCTGCGTGCGCAATAATGCATTATTACTTGAGCTGTAAGCCGAAGAGCGTTGATGTGTTCGATTGGTTTGTTTGGGTTTATCACAATGCTTTGCAAGTTCTTCAAATAAAGATTTGAACCGTGCTTTTAACCGCTCACCTTCTTTCACCCTATAGCCTTGACGCAACCGTGAACGTATTGTTTCACGTTCTTTTACAATACTATCGCAATGTTCTTGCGAGTATTGCTCGTACGCTTGCGGGAAAGAAGTAAATAGACAAAGTAGTATCAATAAAATCCATTTAATCATTATTTATCCCTAAATTGAGTGCTGTGTTCCGTTGAGCGCCTAGGGTGAATATAGAGGATTGAATCTAAAATAGAAACAGATAGTTTAAGCGAATTGTTAAATCATGCCTGAGCGCAATTGTTGGAGCAGTTTGTGGCGGGAATTTTTAATTGCAAATTTAAGTAGAAGTCGCGTTGGCGACGGCAACCGAGGGGCGTTATTTACTACGTTAAAGCGTTGCTCTCTCCTTGGATCTCCACTGCTCCTCAAACATTTTCTATAAAGCAAAATATAAACGCTGGTGTTGCTTTGACTTTTACCCTTTTTTTAGTATGTTAATTGTTCAACTATAAAGGAGAAAGTTACATGGATGGTCAATTACCATTATTTGATGAAATACCAAATAAGTATGAACACACAGGCTCGCCACAAGAATCAAACCGTAAGTTTTGTACTGAACTAGAAGAAGATCTAACCTCTATTGGCTTTACTGAATGTACAGACTCTCAACCTCAACAGCAGAAATATATTAAGCGTGCAGCCTATCAAGATATGTACGGCAGTACACGCCACAGTACTTTTTTGATACATCATAAAACTAAAGGCTTATTAAGAATAGAAGCTCATAGACAAGTACAAAGCGGCTCTGTCGACCAAAAATTCCCATTCTTTTATGAGTCATTAAGTAATGCACCAGAGAAAACTGTGGTTATTGTTTTCGATGGAAAAGGCTATAAAAAAGAAGCATATGATTGGTTATTAACACAAACTGAAAATCGTATAGCAAAAGTATTTAAAGTATTTTCTTCAAAAGAAGACTTTCTTAATTATCTTATTAACGAGTAAATGTCGCGTTGGCGACGGCAACCAAAGAGAAGTAATCGCCGACTTCTCTTTGGAATTTCTCGGCGCCCCGAGGATCACACTATTTCCTCAATTTAAATTAATAATATGAACGCAAACGCGATGAAACACGTCCGTGTGTAAGCATCGCTTAACGCGCATCCATGCGCTGCTATTACTCATCATTAATTCAATTTCGGGTGTGGTCACGGGGAAATTTTCTTGGCAGCAGTCTTTAATTTAATAATGAGTTAATGCTTGTTTACATTGCATTTTTTAGTAAACTGAATGCTCGCAAACAGGGAGCGATTTAATGCAACAGATTGGTATTTACGAGCAGTTAATTACGCAAGTAATTGAGCAAAATTTAAATCGTGACCAATTTTATGTGGGCGAACGCCAACTAGAATCGGCTGAAGCGGCTACGTGGCTTTCGCGCTTTTTAGGTAAACTTGTTGAACATGCGATTGATGCAATCCCTAATTCAAGCGAGCGTTTGCACGAGCAAATAAACCTCGCAAACAGCCTTGTGCTGTGGCTTAAAGATCATATCCGCGATGATGAACTAATCAACGAAAACCTTATCGACAGCCAAGGCCGTATTCTTACTGCACTGTTTAATACCCAAAATCCCATTGCTGCAAATCTTAAAGATTACTCTCACGATATTTTTCCGCTAACGGGGCTTACACAAAGCGAATTATTTAGCGGTGCAAATGCTGGGATCTCACTCGAAACCGAGCTAAAACGCGAGATTAAATCGTCCGACACTATTTACTGGCTTGTTTCATTTATAAAATGGACGGGGCTGCGCATATTTAAAAATGAGCTTGAAGCGTTTACCAAAAGCGGCAATAAACTCAAAGTAATTACCACCTCGTACATGGGTGCAACGGATGCTAAAGCGGTGGAGTTTTTAGCAAACTTGCCAAACACTGAGGTAAAACTTAGTTACAACAATCAGCAAGAGCGCTTGCATGCAAAGTCATATTTGTTTATGCGTAATACGGGTTTTCATACCGGTTATATTGGTTCGTCTAATTTATCGCATTCAGCGCTTACCAGCGGCCTTGAGTGGAACTTAAAAATTACCGCGCAAGAAATCCCGCACATCATAGCTAAAACCAAAAGTACCTTTGAAACCTATTGGCAATCGCCAGATTTTGAATTATTTACTGGCAAAGCTGAATGTAAAGAAAAGCTCATAAATTCACTTAATGAGCAACGCGGTGTTGGCCAAGCAAGCAGCCAGTTTTATTTTGATATAACACCAAAAAACCATCAACTCGCTATTTTAGAAAAACTAAGCGTTGAACGTAGCGTGCATAATCGCTTTAAAAATTTAGTGGTTGCCGCAACCGGCACAGGTAAAACAATAATATCGGCGTTCGACTTTAAAACCATTTACGATAAAAACCCAAACGCACACTTTTTGTTTGTAGCCCACCGCGAAGAAATACTCAAACAAGCGCAAAGCGCTTACCGCGGCGTGTTTAAAAATAACGACTTTGGTGAGCTGTGGGTGGGTAACTACAAGCCACAGCGTTACAACCAATTATTTGCATCAATCCAAACGCTGAACAGCCAAATTGAATCGCTCAATTTAACCAGCGATTACTACGATTACATAGTTATAGACGAAGTACACCACGTAAGCGCTGCAAGCTATCGCGCTATATTAAATCACTTTACGCCCACAATATTACTTGGCTTAACCGCAACACCAGAGCGCCAAGACGGCGCCAATATACTCGATGATTTTTGTGGGGTAATAGCCGCTGAAATTCGCTTGCCAGAGGCAATAAACCAACGCCACTTATGCCCATTTCAATACTTTGGATTAGATGATGACACCGACCTAAGCCAAATAACATGGCGTGGTGGCCGTTACGATATAAGCGAATTAAGTAACCTTTATACAGGCGAGAACAGCCGCGCTAACAAAATTATATCCAGCCTTACTGATATAGTGACTAATGTTCACAACATTAAAGCGTTGGCATTTTGCGTAAGTCAAAAACACGCAGAGTTTATGGCATCTAAGTTTAACTTAGCAGGCATAAGCACCGATGTGCTGACCAGCAGAAACACAAATGAGCGCGCAGCCAAACAACAAGCACTGCGACAAGGTGAAATACAAATACTGTGTGTAGTTGATATTTTTAACGAAGGGGTCGATATTCCAGAGGTCGATACTCTGTTATTTTTACGCCCAACGGAAAGCCTAACGCTGTTTTTACAACAATTAGGCCGTGGCCTGCGCCTGCCCGACAACAGCCAAAAGCAATGCTGTACCGTACTCGACTTTGTAGGCAACGCCCGACCAGAATACGACTTTGCCAGTAAGTTCCGCGCATTAATTGGTAAAAGTAATCAACCAATTAAAACCGAGATCGAAAACAACTTCCCACATTTACCGCTGGGTTGCCGTATTGAGCTGCAAAAACGTACACAACAAACAATTCTAAAAAACATTCAGCAAGCCATAAACACTAAACGCCGTTTACAGCAGCTGATAAATAGCTATTCGCAACATACCAATGACACGCTAACGCTAAGTAATTTTTTACGCATAAACCCACAAGTCACGCTTGAAGATATTTACAAACCAAAAGATAAAAAGCTCGGTGGCTGGCACTGGCTAAAAGGCGATGAAATACCTGCCGAGCAAGCCGATATTTACGCCGCGTATTATCGCGCAATCAACACCCAATTACTCGGCTGCAACTCGCTCAGCTACTTATGCTTTTTACGTGATTTATGTAATAACGACTTTAGTTTTACGCCAACGTCGCAAAACCAACAGTACGCGCTTATGGCGCATTACAATTTTTGGGATGCCACAGGCACAAGTTTAGGGTTTAAAACCCTCGAACAGAGCTTACAAGCACTTAAACACAAAAAGCTACAACAAGAACTTGCCCAAGTGATCGCGCTTTTAATAAACCGCATTCACCAGCAAGAAAGCGATTTAACGTGCTTACCAAACCACGCAATAAAATTACACAGCCGCTACACACGCCAACAAATACTCGCCGCATTTGGGGCGCACTCGTTTGATAAAAAATCGACCGCCCGTGAAGGTGTTTTAGAATTTAAAAGCCAGAACTTAGAGCTGCTTTTCGTCACGCTCAACAAGTGCGAAAAAACCTACTCACCCACCACGCTGTATCACGACTTCGCAATCAGCCCCACCCTGTTTCATTGGCAAACGCAAAACAGCGCCCGCCCAGAAAACGGCCGCGGCCTTAGTTACTTACAACACCAACAAACGGGCAAAACCATCCTGTTATTTGTGCGCGAACAAGGCAAAGACGAAAACGGCCGAACCATGGGGTTTGTAAACTATGGCAAGGTTAAATACCAAAGCCACAACGGCAGCCAGCCTATGAATATAACGTGGGAGTTAACCAGCCCCATGCCAAGTGAAATGTGGCATGGGGCTGGGAAATTAGCGGTTGGGTGATTATGCTACTGTTATTTTGTTTTTTATTAGTTCCATATATTAACTTTTAATGTTCTAAATTAAGTTAAATAGTTCAAGAATCTAATCCCTACAGTCAATATGGTTTGATTTAAAAATATCTATACCAATTTTGCGTAACCTTTCAATCCAACATTCGGCCATTTCATTACCGATATTAAAATGACTTATAGCTATCTCTTTTAAAATACGATGCTCATTTTCAATTGTAGAAGGCATAAGCCCAGCATCATCAGTGTTCACACAAACAGTAATAGGTCCGGTGCGAATACCAAAACGATTAAATTTTTCGCCTGTATTAAGTAAACTACTATCTACAGGATACCATCGATAGACAGGGTGCTCTGAATAGCACTTAAACCGACCAATATAAATGTTAGATGTTGGACAAGCCTCAATAACGACACCTTTTTTGCTATATTTCTCGATCAAATAATCTTGAAGAGCTTCATAAAAATCAAGTTCAAAGTCATCGACAACCTCACTATACTTATCATTTATAAAGGGAGCATGGTCGCCTCCAAAATAAACACTAACAATTTTTTCAGCCGCATTTATTTTTTTAATTCCATTATCAGTATATTCTTTCCAATACTTAATAGCCTCTGAATTCATATTAATTCTTTTCGATTTAAAATCAGGTAACCAAGCCGCAGCCTCTTCACTACTATTATTTAGCTCTGTATCAAAATATTCTGGGCAATTTCGTCTTAAACGCCAAGCTTCAAACAAGGTATATTTAGATCTATCCTCATCAAATAATTTATGACTCCACTTTGATATTTTCCTCTCAAAAACAGCTAACATTACATTAAACCGTGGGGCTTTTTTCGTAACCTCAATAGCATGATTATATGCCCACACTAAATTATCTAAATGTGAACTCAAAGGGACGTATGAACGCTGCTGGCGAGAAGCCCACTTTTTAACGTCAATTCCTAATGCTAGAGCATGGCCTACTCTGTCACTAGATTCGTAATCACAAAACTCTATTGTTTCATCAATGGTTCTTAAACCAGTCAATAAATGGCTGAAATCTTCTCCGGCATGAATACTTAAATGCAGTTTTCTTTGAGGGACAAAATGTTTATTATCTGGTCGATAAGCGTTCTTTCTTAACACTCGTATCGAGGGGGCAAAAACCTCAATTGGAAAATGATTTTCATTACCTGAAACATCAATTCCTCGAATCAGCGCGCATAAATTTAAACTTTGCACTTTCGAATTACCTAGCTTTTCATACTCATATTTTTGTAATGTTGAAGATGTAAAGACTTTTTGCAGCCTACGTAACGATTTTAATAGTTCTAATCGCTTTGTTGTATAACGCTTATCATATATTTGAAGGTTTTCTTTGGCATGATAGTTTTGTTTAAACGAACGACTAAAATGAAAGGTAAATTGCTTATTTTTAAACTGATTCTTTTCTATAAAATCAAAACCAAACTTAGTTAACTGCCTTGCTGTAACTGTTTGCTCTGATATTTTAAATTCACGCAACGTATTTTTATCTGAGTCACTTTCATAACTATGTTTACCATATGCTATGACTTGACCATGGCTCTGTCTCGGTTTAAAAGAGAAGTGCTCAATAAAACTTGTTAGACCCACACCAGAACTAATCATCATAGAGCGTAAAATATTATTTCCCGTTATGTAAGCACTCAGTTTATATAACCAAAGGTCGCAGCTTGCGCCAACATCCCCATGATGCACTAACGCTATAGCTATTAATAACCACATCTTATTTGAGTCTTGTCTATTACAATTAATGGCAGCATTAAGTAGCTTAGTTACGTTATTATTTTTAGAGTCTGTAGTTAGTAGATCTCCAATACTTTCATCAGGAATTGTCCAAAACTGAGGACGTTGCCAATCTACTTTATTACATTTGCTGTTACCCTTACTCAGTGCTGCTATTAAATCGTTGAACAACAACTTTATAAGAACTGGTAACTCGTTAATATTACGCTCACCACTTGAATATTTGGTAAACTCGGGTAGTTTCGGAGTCGATGTGCTGTTGTCATAAAATGATTTAGGTTTGCTTTTTAAAAATAAAGATACTTCAGCTAGAGCTGGAGTATAATTACCGTTCCCGCCTAAATGTACATGATTATCTGCATATTTCTTTTGACTAAACCCTTTAGGGAATGCAGAAAAGCATTGTTCGTCTATTAATTCACTTACGTTATCTACGTGTAGTAAATTTTGTTTTAGTTTATCGCTGTAACCTATTGCTATAAGCCAAACAGGATCTATTTTTGATAAAATAGCAGACCAATGCTTTAAATTGTTTTCATTAACAGTAAAGTTTGAACCTTGCCAAACGAGTAACTTTTGTTGCATTGCCTGTAATTGCTTTAATACTGAGCTTGCCTGATAGCCACTCCCCCAGATATTATTTATAGCTTTATTATCATCACGTCGGTGCATGTTTTCTAAGTAAAATTGGTGATCAAATAACGCTAAATCAGCAGCTTCATTAGCAGCTCTCTCTCTATTTAAAGTGAGCTTGCCATCTCCGCATTGTACATAAAATTCAAGCCATCTATCTGAACGAAGCCGCGTGACGGGTGCCAACCATTCAAGATCGAGTAATAGCATTTTTATATACTCTTCAAATTGTCAATGTAGAATTTTACCTTTTCAATTCTTCCATTATATTTGATTTTGAGTAGTGTACATATTAGTTTAGCCCTAGCGATCACAAGTTGCTTATTCTTCTCTTTAGAATTTTCATCCCAAGCAGCTATATCCTCTTCGCTTACCCCAAACATCAAGCTATGATCACTACTATCTAGGTTTTGTTTCTTTAGTAACTTTTCTTGTAAGAATTTGAAATCCTCTAATGGAATTGGCTTGATATTTAACTCTGATATTTTTGTTTCTTCCAAGTCTGATTCGGTTATATCATTACTACGATTATTTTTTTTAATTAATAATTGAAAAGCACCATTTTTAAGTTCTTCATTCTCCAGTAATTGGAAGATAGGATGATTTGCAATAGCTTGTAGTAGAAGGGCTTTGTGTTCAATATCACCTCCTAAATCATCTTTTATTTCACTGAATGGTTTATTATCTTTGGAATCTGTAAAGTTGAAAAAATACCCTACGTTATCTCTTAAAGGTGGTGAGTAACGACGGTGCTCTCCAAAATTTCGGATTAAATTTAAATTACTTGTGAAAGCTACATTTTGTAATACAACAGGGCTTGGCTTCATAAAGGTCGCAAATGCATTAATTACGATGTACTTGAACCTTAAAGCTAAATCAGTCAGGGTTTCATTTTTATAATCATTTGAGGCGCTTTTTTGAATTCTATCTTTCAATAAACGTAACTGGGTAAATGACTTATTAAAAACCGAATATATAATAGGCATCAAAGAATCATTTTTATAATATTTTAAATTAGATAAGTATTTGACCTCCCATGTAGCTATATCAGATGAAAGTTCTCTGATTGTAATATTTGATACTAATTTAATTTCCTCTTCATCAGTCAGCTCTTCTTCTGGACCAATATTAAATGCTTTAGTCGGAAATAAAGCGGGAACTGTATAAAATGGCGTTCTACTAAATAAGTCTTTTAAAATTGATTCCCAATGATGTAATCTTTTATCTAAGTAATCTTTATTCTCAACTTCGAGTTTGAAATCGAAATTAAGTAATGAAATAGCCAATAGTTCATAAGCTCGACTAAAAAATATTTGCCTTTGTGTTTTTAAAGTTAAATCGTAGTAGTTGTTATATGTAAAAATATCTAGGAGCATACGTTTATCATTTCGCGAATCTTGCTCTTTACCTTTAGAAGTCGTTTCTTGTATATTTTCGTCAGTTATTGATTCACTGGTTAATTTAAACTTTCCGTAAAAATGTTCAATTATAGGCATGCTCCTATATACCTTTTTATTTTTGAACTCTTCAAAATGCTGACTCATTCTTTTTACAAGTTCATTATCTGCATTCAATTTATCTGAAACTTGTTCTCCAAAAAATAGCTTGCCTTGCCATTTAGGTGTCAAGTCGTTCATTTGTAATATTGGATTAAATGAATGTAATTTATTTAAAGTTATATAATCATTAGCTTCTTTTACCTTGGAGTTTTCTATTTGCAGTGCTGTAACTGCATTTGAATAAGCTACACTATTTTGCTTTAATCTTGCCCACACAATATAGCGTTGCCATAATTCAGCGCGGTTTTCTTTTGTTAGTTCACTAGGAGAAAAATCTCGAACTAATTGGGTAACTTCACGAGCTGAATCAGGCTTTGGCCAATCACAGCTTTTTTCTTCACTATTCAATGGACCAAATAAGCAAGAAATAAATTTAGTCATATAGTCTTTATAACTTAATGGTTCACGCTTTTCTGTATCGCCAAAATCATAAATAATCATACCAGGTAAAAGTCTATCTATTGGTTCTAAGCTGATTCGATTATGGTGGGGTATTACTTTTTTTAGATACTCTTGCGTTAACTGTTCAGCTTTTTGACTTCCAATTATTTCGTTTGATTTGTCACCTTCGTCTTTTGTGAATCGATTTTCTATTATTGGTTCATATAACTCTAGATCACCTGTAATTATAGGAATTATTTTAGGACAACCTAATAATCGGCGCACAATATCTAAAACATCATATGCACGGGCTAATGCCATATCAATATCATCTATAGGTAGAACAATTGCATCAACGTCTAATATTTTTCTGCATTCATTAATATAACTATCAAAATGTTTAACTAACTGTATTCCACTACGGTATTTGATTACGCGATCCAAACCACTCAAACCATCTTCTAAATTTTCCTGTTTTCCTAGTGATTTTGATACGATTCTTAAGGATTGATAAAATGAATCCTGATTAACAGTATTACATTGTTTTGATTCTAAATACGTTTCCACTTCATTATATAAATGTGCAATTATGACATTAGCAAAATTATCATGATCTACTAAAAGGGTTGGATCAATAGAGTCGCAAAAATGTGCTTTCACATCCAAATCATTTTCATCTTTATACTTTTTCCAAAAGCCTTTTATATTTTGTAAAAAAACTGTTTTTCCTGTTCCTCTTGCACCACCAATGAATATTGCATCATGAATAATTGTAGGGTTATTACCTTCATTATCCTTATGCTTTTTTGCTTGTTTTATTGTTTTTGCTAATCGCTGATTAAATTCAAATACTGCATCCTGTTGCCATATTTCACCTTCTTGAATATTTCTTTCAAAATCTACTTTGTTTAAATCTAATACTATTGGCATTTTTTCTCTTTTTCTTATTGAATCAATCATAATTTCCCTTTTTATTTTTTTGTCCAATTAAGTAATAATTCATTAGCAGATAAGTAATCACCAATGATGTCGCGTTGACGTTCATTTAGCTGCAACTCTATAATTTTAGTAAATTTAGAAGTCAATTCGTCTAGCTTAATATCTTTTAGATATTTTTTTTCTTCATCTACTTGGCTAACTTCCCATTCAAGAGATTGAAGTAAAAAGTAATACTTTTCACTTCTAGACCAGCTGCGAGTATATCCATACTGTTTATTTGATAAGTAACAAATAAAATAACTTAGCAAAAAACCACCAGAAAGTAATAAAATGATATCAGCCGTTTTAAACACAACCAGAGCAAAAACATAAAAGACAAAAATAAAGAAATTAAAGAGCCTTAAACCAAACAATAGTTTTTTTTCGCCCTCACTTTTCATCAAGTGTATAAAAAAATAGTAGTAAAGCACGAGAATCAAAGGCATTAATAATAGCCATAAGTAATTAAAAGGGTCGAATTTTAAGTTTAAGTTAATACCTGTTAATTTAAGGTTTATAGCGATTAAGGTACTTGCTATAAAAAGAAATAAGGAAAAGCTTCCAAGCCTTCGCGCTATAAGATGATTAGGTTTGGCTTTTTTTCTGTTTTCTTCAAAATCACTTTTTAGAGATTTAATTTCTTTAAGTAAAGATTCTTTTGTCATTTTCATTCTCATTATTTATATTAAAAGAAAATTTCTGTAGTAAATATTGCATCAATCATTTATTCAAATGAACTATGTATAGCATGTAGACAACTCTCATATATAATCATGTTCACCAATCTACCAACTCACTCCAACTCCCCGTGATCACACCCGAAAGTTATCAATTGATGAGTAATCACTTGCATGGATGCAAGTTAAGCCGTGACTTCGCCATGGACGGCGAATACACGGCGATTACGTTCACATCAATTTTTAATTTGAGGACACAGTGTGATCCTCGGGGCGCCGTGGGATTCCAAAGGGCGGTCGGCGGCAGCCGCCCTTTGGTTGCCATCGCCAACGCGATAAAACCTCGAATAGAGGTTATTAAATCCCTTCACAATTCCTAATATTATCAATCACATTGACGCTCTAAAGTACGACCTACAATTTAAAAGCGCGAGGTAAACTCCCGCCTACGGCAGGACCTAAAAATTTAAAAGCTTCGCTTTTCGCGCGAGCAAGCTCTGCGCCTACAAGCTAAAGCGCGACTACAAACTACTCTGCAACCACTTGTTTAAACCGCGCGAAGGTTCGCATGCTTTCATCAGCAATCATTACTTCGTAATCGGGGTTTTGAGCAATTAGCTCATATTGCCCATTAGGTAATTTATTAACTTTGCGCAGTAAATACTGCCCTTCCCCGCCTATATCATCTCGCTCTATTGCCACTATTTGGCCGCGTAGCGATCCGGCTCTATCGGACGTTATAAGCTCAAGTAGCAATAAATCACCATCAAGTATTGGATGTTTACCGCCATTCATTGAGTTACCCGATGCGTGTGCTAAAAAATGTACTTGCGGGTCGAGCTTCCCCGCGCCAAATGGCGCGTCCATCAATTCCATGTCGCTTTCATCCCCTGTTTTAAAATGCCCACAGGCTATTTTTATATTGGGGAAATACGGCAGCTTTAATGCATTATCTATTGATTTTAAGCTAACTTCGGGCTTAGCAGTTTGATTTAACTCAGGTTGTGATGCGTTTGGAAACGTAAACAACTCAGCAGTTGGTTTTGCTTGTTCGAAACTGTTTTTGCCAAGCCATAATTTAGCACTGCTTGATTCGGCTACCTGATACGCCCAATTGCTTACTGCAAGCGATTTATCAGCATCGCAATAAAAGTAAGGTTGCAGTTTATTAGTTATTTCGGCCTTATGAATATCAAGATTTTGTTCTAGCCAGCGGTCGCGGTGAGCAAAAGCTGCGAGGTGGTCTCGCTTATTGTTATTACAATCAGCATGCGCAGCAACAAAGTTATGTGCTAAGTCGTTTGGATAGCGCTTAAAAGGAATAAAGTGATCGATCTCTGGCGTTTTTTTAGTTTCTTTTTCGTTTTTTAGATTCATTGGCTTTTGGCAGTAAAAGCAAAGCCCGTTTTGAATATCTATCAATAGTGGAGTTACCACTTTTAACGCAGTTCTGTTACTGCCAAACAAGAACTCTTGTAGCTGGCTTTGCGATCCTAATAGTGTTTGATTCGCTTTTATAGTTTGTACTTTTTCTATCCATTCAGTAACACTAAGATGCACAACCAAATCGTAAAAACGCCTAAAACACTGAGCTATACCAGCATTTAAAACAATTCGCTTGGGCTCTCTGCCTTTACCTAAAAGTATATGGGGATATAAAAAACATTCTTCTTTACCCGAAAGTAACTGTAAGCGCCAAAGAGGGCCATCGATAAATGTTCGCCTAAGAGAACTAATTACTTGGTTATATTGTTGGTAGTTTTTGAATGCGTTGTAACTTTTCACACCTGCATTTTGTAGTTTGTAAATTTCGGTGATGAACTTTGCCTGTCCTTGGCTATTTTGCTTTAACAGCATATCTTCAGTATTAGTAATAATATCGGTAGAGTGCGCAGCGTAAGGCATTGAGTGGTTCCAATAAAGTTGAATAAATTTATCGACTAACGTGTCGATTTTTATTTCCATTGGCGCACTCTGATCTTCATTTTGCTGTTCTACGCAGATATCAGCAATAGCATGTAATAGTGCATATTTATACGTTGCGGTGAACTCTCCCTCAACCAGCATGCGCTGAATATAGGCAATAAAGTCGAGTTGTTGCTGCATTGCGCCAATCATAAAACCGGCACTGCTTTAATTAGGGCATTTAGCCATACTTCGCTTTCGCGCTCTGGGCGTTGGTCAACCGTTTGCCATTGTTTTAGTATTTTAAGCTCGGTGTGCTGGGTAATTAGCGCGGTTAGGCCATCTTCATTTAAATCGGTAAATTCGCGGCCGTTATTCACGCGCTCTTGCGTGCCGTATTTAAACGACACATACAAAACACCGTTTGGTTTTAGGGCATTTTGCAGCTTTAAAAACACCTGCGGTAACTCTACTTTTGGCACATGCAATAAACTGGCGCAACACCAAACGCCGTCGTACATATTTGTACAACTAAGCTGCTGAAAGTTTTTAACCTCTACAGTTTGTTGTAAATAATTACTGGCTAACTTTGCAATATTTTCGCTTGCATCAAACGCGCTAACAGTAAAACCTTGCTGTTTAAAATACATGGCGTCGCGGGCACTGCCACAGCCAGCATCTAAAATATGGCCATGTTTAGGGATAAGCGGTAAAAACTCAGCGTAAAGCGCCGACATATCAACATTGAGCGTTGAGTCGCTAAAAGTTTGTGCATGTTGATTATAGTAATTGAGTGTTGTAGTAGGCACTAAACTCACCGCTCCTTGGTTTATTTATTAATCTGGCATTCATTTATAACTAATCTACAGGATCATAATTAATAAATACAGAGATAAGAGCAATATTACGCCCTAAGTAGTATGTTTTCATTACAAAAAAGCATTGTTTAACTGCACTAAACTCATATTGTTTACACTTTTACCTATTAACTCTACATCTTTGAAAATATTAAAGTTATATGAAACATGATTGTTATTTACCCTGCAATCTAACGGCTTGAATAAACGCTTATTCAAGCCGTTATAAGCTATCAAGCGTTAAGTTAGTGTCGACCCCTTAAGTCCCCGCATTTGTTTTTACTGGGCTACCTGCACTGCGCGCTCTTTATTTATTACAAGCGGGATAAATCTGCCAGCTAGTGTATACTTAGTTGTAGTCATTCTTTAGAGTAATAAAATGCTAAGACTCGCTTTTGTTGTATTACTAATAATTGGTAGTTTTAAGGTATTTGCCTGTGCCAAAACACTTAAAGTGGGTACTAATGAACGCAACTGGCCGCCTTATGTGGTGGCAGTTAATAACAATTTAACCGGCGTTGAGATTGATGTGGTAAATACGATTTTTAACAGCTCACCTTTTTGTTTAAAGTTTATGTTGCTGCCTACTTCTGCTCGTGCTTTTGAAGAGTTAAAAGAAGGCCGTATTGATATTGTTTTTGCAGCCAGCATAACCCCTGATAGACAAAGTTATGCCTATTTTAGCGATACTTATCGCGATGAAATAATGCGCCTTTATAAATATAGCGACTCTCCTGATATAAATAACCTAAGCGATATTTTTTATAGAGATTTAACGCTCGCTATTGGTCGCGGTAGTTATTATGGCGCAGCATTTGCGCAGTTTAAACAAAATCATCCTGCTCACGTTATTATGATGCCCACAGCCGACAAACGCTTTGCTATGCTTAGTAAAAACAGGGTTGATTATGCAATAGAAGACGAAGTAGCTGCACAATATTTTATAAACCAACATCCAAGCGTTAAGCCTGTTCCTAATATGGCGGCCATTAATAAGAGTTCGATTCATTTAATGTTGAGTAAAAAAACCATTAACCAAGTCGAGTTACAAACTATAAATGAGTTAATTAAGCAAAATAAAAGCAACATACACGCTATTTATCAGCGGTTATAGCTTTTAAGCTTTATTCTTTTACCTTTCATCTTTGGGCGTGGATCTGTATAATTCGCGGCCTATTATTTACTCTATCGCTTGTTTATTTATGCGGCACCTTGCTGCAGCTTAACCCTGCCATTAATTTTCTAGGATTACTTTTTTTGATCTCCACCGCAAATATTACGATGCAGTTTGGCGCAGAGCCGTTGTTTGAAAACATTTCAGCTAAATTTGGTAACGGTAACCGTTACGGTTTAATTGGCGCTAACGGCTGCGGCAAGTCGACATTTATGAAAATTTTAAGCGGTGCGCTTACGCCTAGTGCAGGTAATGTGTCTATTACGCCAGGGCTAAAATTAGGTAACCTAAGCCAAGATCAGTTTGCGTTTGAACAATACAGCGTAGTTGACGCGGTAATTATGGGCGACGTTGAGCTTTGGAAAGTAAAACAAGAGCGCGACCGTATCTACTCGTTGCCTGAAATGAGCGAAGAAGACGGCATGAAAGTGGCCGAGCTTGAAAGCATCTTTGCTGAAATGGACGGTTACACCGCAGAAAGCCGCGCAGAAGAAATACTACTTGATGCAGGTATCGATAAAGAATTTCATTATGGTTTAATGGCGAACGTAGCCCCTGGTTGGAAATTGCGTGTGCTGTTAGCACAGGCACTATTTGCTAATCCTGACATTTTGCTACTAGATGAGCCAACCAATAACTTGGACATTCATACTATTACGTGGCTTGCGAATGAGCTTAACCAACGTAAATGTACCATGATTATTATTTCCCATGACCGTCACTTTTTAAACTCGGTATGTACGCACATGGCCGATATTGATTACGGCGAGCTGCGTATTTACCCAGGTAATTACGAAAAGTACCTTGAAGCCTCGGGCTTGCAACGCGAACAGTTATTAGCTGAAAACGCGAAAAAAAGCGCTGAAATAGACGAGCTGCAAGACTTTGTTAACCGTTTTGGTGCTAATGCCTCTAAAGCAAAACAAGCCAGCTCGCGCGCTAAAAAAATGGACAAAATTAAGCTTGATGAAGTTAAAGCATCAAGCCGTATGAGCCCGTCACTGAGCTTTGACGAAGGCAAAAAAATGTATCGCCAAGCGCTTGAGCTAACCAAACTTGGCCATGGGTTTGACGGTGAAACGTTATTTACCGGCGGCGACTTATTGCTTGAAGCGGGTGCAAAGCTTGCGGTTATCGGCGAAAACGGTGTGGGTAAAACCACCTTTTTACGTTGTTTAGTTAACGAGCTTGAAAGTTTACACGGTGAAGTTAAATGGTCAGAAAACGCGACCTTTGGTTACTGCCCACAAGACAGCAGCAAAGACTTTGATAACGACTTAACTTTATTTGATTGGATGTCGCAGTGGCGCACTGCTAAACACAACGATTTAATGGTTCGTGGCATGTTAGGGCGTTTATTATTTACCGCAGACGATTCAAATAAAAAAGCGCGTAACTGTTCAGGTGGTGAGAAAAACCGTCTGTTATTCGGTAAGTTAATGATGCAAGACGTTAACGTACTAATAATGGATGAACCAACAAACCACATGGATATGGAAGCCATTGAAGCGCTTAACAATGCGCTAAAAGATTTTAAAGGCACGCTTATTTTTGTAAGCCACGACCGTGAGTTTGTATCGTCACTAGCAACGCGTATTGTTGATATTAAAGACAAGCAAGTGATTGACTTTCAAGGTACGTTTGACGAATACCTGGCAAGCTGCGAAGAAAACAAAGTAGCTTAAGAGCTAGGTTAAAGAAATAGCCTAAACCATTTTAAAAGCGGTGCTTGTTTAAGCGCCGTTTTTTTGTGTCTGTATTTCGGGGTTCGGGGTTCGGGGTTCGGGGTTCGGGGTTCGGGGTTCGGGGTTCGGGGTTCGGGGTTCGGGTCGGGGTTCGGGGTTCAGGGTTCGGGGTTCGGGGTCGGGGTCTGGGGTTCGGGGTTCGTCGGGGTTCGGGTTCGGGGTTCGGGTTCGGGGTTCGGTTCGGGGTTCGGGGTTCTGGGGTTCGGGGTTCAGTTCGGGTTCGGGGTTCGTCGGTTCGGGGTCTGGGGTCGGTTCGGGGTTCAGTCGGGGTTCAGGGGTTCGGGGTTCGGGTTCGGGGTTCTGGGGTTCAGGGTTCGGGGTTCAGTTCGGGGTTCGGGGTTCGGGGTTCGGGGTTCCATGGTTCAGAAGACGGCATACGAGATTACTACGCGTCTCGTGGGCTCGGAGATGTGTATAAGAGACAGGCAAAGAAAGGCTGTGTTTTTTTGCTCATTTGCACTCATTCTTTGCTCTTTGTGCAAATAACTTTTAAGTGATTTATTTACCACTGAAGGTTATGAGGCGCTGCATTTTGCCCGCGTCTCGCAGCCCGTTGCCCGTTGTCTTCTCATTTACTCTCATTCGCTTCTCTGTGTTCAAATAGCTTTTAGTGAATTATGCACAAAGAGGGCTATGAGGCGCTGCGCTGAAAGAGTAGGTTAAAGGATAAAGGTTTCAGATTTTAGCACTAGCTCGCGCCTCGCGCCTCGCAGCCCGTTGCCCGTTGCCCGTTGCCCGCAGCTCGTAACTTTCAAATAATAAAAAAAAGGAGCATTACTGCTCCTTTTTAAATATTAAAAAGGTTTATTTAATATCAAACCTATCGGCGTTCATTACTTTTACCCATGCATTTATAAAGTCGTGTACAAAACGGGTTTTGTTATCGTCTTGAGCATAAAACTCTGCTAATGCACGTAGGATTGAGTTTGAACCAAACACTAAATCAACCCGCGTAGCCGTGTATTTAGTTTTACCGCTTGCACGGTCAACTATGTTGTACTCGCCTTTACTTGCAGGTTCCCAGCGGTTGTTCATGTCGGTTAAATTAACAAAGAAGTCGTTACTCAGTACGCCTACGTTGTCGGTAAATACGCCATGCTCACTATTGCCATAGTTAGTGCCCAGTACGCGCATACCAGCTAGTAACACGCTCATTTCTGGCGCGGTTAAGCCCATTAATTGGCTGCGCTCCAGTAATAGCTCCTCGGCGGATACAGCGTAGTCTTTTTTCAACCAGTTTCTAAAGCCATCATGAATTGGCTCTAATGGCTCAAATGACTCTGCGTCGGTCATATCATCAGTTGCATCGCCACGCCCTGGGGTAAATGGTATGGTTACATCAACTCCGGCCTTTTTAGCAGCTTGCTCTACTGCAGCGGTGCCGCCAAGTACGATTAAATCAGCCATACTAACAGGCTTAATTAAACTCGATTGCAGTGTTTCAAGTGCGCTAAGTACCTTGGCTAAACGCGCAGGCTCGTTACCTTGCCAGTTATTTTGCGGAGCTAGGCGAATACGGGCGCCATTAGCACCACCACGGTGATCGGAGCCTCTATAAGTACGTGCGCTGTCCCATGCGGTATTAATTAAGTCGGTTTCACTTAATCCACAATTGAGTAGCTTCGCTTTTAAGTCGGTTATTTCAGCGTCGCTTAAGGTGTAATCAACCGTTGGAATTGGGTCTTGCCAGATTAAATCTTCGCTTGGTACATCGGCACCTAAATAGCGCGATTTTGGCCCTAAATCACGGTGGGTTAACTTAAACCATGCGCGAGCAAATACGTCAGTAAAGTACTCAAAATCGTCATTAAAACGCTCAATAATTTTACGATATGCGGGGTCGAGCTTCATTGCCATGTCGGCATCGGTCATTATTGGGTTTAAACGAATTGATGAGTCTTCCACATCAACGGGTTTATCTTCTTCTTTAATATTAACCGGCTCCCACTGATGAGCACCGGCAGGGCTTTTTGTTAGCTCCCATTCGTAATTGAGTAACAATTTACAATAGCCGTTATCCCATTTAGTTGGGTAGGTTGTCCATGCGCCCTCAATACCTGAGGTCATGGTATCGCGGCCAATGCCACGGGTTTTATGGTTATTCCAACCAAGGCCTTGCTCATGTACGTCGGCAGCTTCTGGCTCTGGGCCTAAGTTTTCTTCTTTACCATTACCGTGAGTTTTACCAACAGTGTGGCCACCAACGGTAAGTGCTGCGGTTTCTTCGTCGTTCATGGCCATGCGGGCAAAGGTTTCGCGTACTTGATCTGCGGTTTTAAGCGGATCGGGCTTGCCATTAACCCCTTCTGGGTTTACATAAATTAAGCCCATTTGTACTGCTGCTAATGGGTTTTCCATGGTATCGGGTTTATCAACCTGGGTATAACGCTCATCACTAGGCGCAAGCCATTCTTTTTCTGCGCCCCAGTAAACGTCTTTTTCTGGGTGCCAAATATCTTCTCGTCCGCCAGCAAAGCCAAAGGTTTTAAGTCCCATTGATTCATACGCCATATTACCGGCTAAAATCATCAGATCAGCCCATGAAAGCTTATTGCCGTATTTCTTTTTAATTGGCCACAGCAAACGGCGAGCTTTGTCGAGGTTAGCATTATCAGGCCATGAGTTAAGTGGAGCAAAACGTTGATTACCCGTACCGCCACCGCCTCGGCCATCCGCTAAACGATACGAGCCCGCAGCATGCCACGCCATACGGATCATCAGGCCACCATAGTGCCCCCAATCGGCTGGCCACCACGGTTGGCTTTGAGTCATTAAATTTTTTAGGTCGGTTTTAAGCGCCTCTAAATCCAATGAATTAAAAGCGTCGGCGTAATTAAAGTCGTTATCGTAAGGGCTGGTTTTACTATCGTGCTGATGAAGAATGTCTAAATTCAGTGAGTTTGGCCACCAATCTGTATTGGTGTTTTCAGTTGTGGTATTACTGCCATGCATAACCGGGCATTTACCCGCTTTAGGATTATCCATATTGAGCTCCTTTTTAAGTATAAATAAAAACGCCCATGCTTACTGCTTTTGGTATTCACCAGTTGGGAGCGCTGTTATTTTATTGCCATTAAATGAATGACGTGTATGGTCTCTACTTATTCAATATACGTGTAGCTGCTTTGATACGCTAGAGCAAGGCGATGCTTTAAAACGATTACAATCATTTATAAATATGATGATGCTGCCAGCAAATGAATATTAAAACTTTTTATAAATTAGATGATCGTTATTAAAAATAGCCACGTAATGTATGCTGAAGGGTTTGAAAGTGACTTAGGTTATCTTAAGTGCACAGTGGAATACCCCCCTTCGCCATGAAATTATAGTTATAAAAGGTGTATAAATTATTTATGCACCTTTATTTCTTCCCTATTTTTAACTATTTGAATTTAGTTAAGTAAAAATTCAGGTAGTGACACATACACTAGGCCCTATCTCCTATTGTTCCCTGAGATGTTGATGTAGTTTTTTCCAGCCCACCTTGGGCTGGTTTTTTTTGCCTATAATTACTGCCACCCAAGTTAATACCAGCTTCCCTATACTCACCCTAGTACCAATGATGTGCGCATGTTAAAGTTAGCGAAGCGATTAATTAATTTTTTAACTAGGCATATCAATGCGTTTTTATTTTTTACTATTTATTGTTTTTATAGGTGCTTCATCTGCAGTGCAAGCTGCTGATAAAAACACTGCAACCTTGGATGAGCAACAGCAACGTGAATTAGCACAGCTAAAAGAACCGATGTACAAGCCATTACTTGAGCGTTATATTCTCGACGAATTGAAGTCGGTACGCCAAGATCAACAAAAACTGCGTGAAGACTTAACCAAACAGGTCACTCATGCTCAGTTAGACACCGCCGATCGGGCGCTAACTTACACAACCGACACGATTAACAATGTATTTTTTATTATCACCGCCACCGCTTCTATTTTAGTATTGGTGGGCTGGAATTCATTACGTGATGTAAAAAATAAAGTAGAAGATATAGTAAACACTCGAGTTAGTGTTATTACTGACGAGTACGAAGACCGCTTGAAAATTTTAGAAGAAAAACTGCGAGTTCGCTCTGAAGAAATACTCAGTAACCAAGAACGTATATCGATCACCAACGAAGTTCATTCGTTATGGATGCGAGCCAACCTAGAAAGTGATATTGCTAATAAAATTGAAATATTCGATGAGATTTTAAAACGTAAACCAGAAGATGTAGAAGCCATTGCCTACAAAGCGGATGCATTATTAGAGCTAAATGAGACTGAGCAAGCTATTGAGCTTTGTAATCAAGCTATTGATATAGACAGTGATTATGGTTACGCCTATTGGCAAAGAGCCTGTGCGTATGCTTTAACCCATGAGCATGCAGATGCTCTAGCTGATATAAAAATGTCGCTTGAGTACTCGCCTAACTTGCGAAACGAGCTACTTCACGAAAGTGCTTTTGCCAGCCTACATGATAACGAAAGCTTTAATGCTATTGTTTCAAATGAAGCCTAGCGTTTAAAGTATAAATCTATTGATTTAGAGAGCAGCTCGTCGAGCTGCTCTTCAAAGTCTTCTATGTCAATTTCAAAATGATTTAAGTACGCTTTAGCCTGCACCTGAGATAAATTGCGGTTTTTAACGCTATATTGGCGCTCATCTTTTTGCTTGTCGTATCGGGGTAAAAATAATAACTGCGCATAATAAGGCGATTTAATGTGCTTGTTCGCAAAGCGACAAAAGTCTTCAATGTGGTCTACGCCATCAGGGCCTAAACAGCCTGGCTCTACTCGATACATTACGCGAATTTTTTTCTCGTCACTTAGCTGCATAATTAATAATTACCTAAAAAATAAAACTCTAACCACTTTACCATCTTTGATCTGATAACTTGAAATAAGCTCTGAACGTTTATCTATAACGTTCGCATCCGTTGAACAGGTTTCTGATAGCTCATGGTCTATTACAATGTCACCATGCACAATACGCTTAATTGGTGATGAGCGCAGACACTTAAGTTTTTTAAACATAATGCCATAACGCGCTATTAGTTTTTCTTTGCCTTTAAATAATAGCTCATTCGGGAAAATATAAAACTCAACATCTTCATCATACATGCGAATAAATTCTTCAATGTTACGCGCGTTGTAAGCGTTTACTAATTGCTCAACAACAGCCAGTGACTCGCGAGACTGTTTTGCTTTGGCTTGTTGCCTTGCTGTGAGTGCTTCTTTTGCTTGTGTTACTGCTTGCTCAGCTTGCGCAACAGCCTGTGCTTTATCAGCTTTACTATTAGGCTGCTGTGCGGGCTTTGTTGATTCACTGCCCAGTACTTGAGAGTCATCTGCTTTTACTTTCTCAACAACCGGCTTTTTTGGTGTATTAGCCTCTTGGCTTAATGTATCAAGCGCATCTTGTTGCTGCGGTGCGTTTTTTTGCTGTGTTTGTTTAGTCTCGTCCAGCTGTGTTGATTGCTCTATAGCATGACTATTTAACGTGAAAGCGGCCAATAAACAGGCACAAATAATAAATAAAGATTTCATGGATTTCCTAAGTACAAAGACTAAATGCAATTAAAGCGCAACATAGCAAATTTTAGGCCTCTGAGATAGTTATTATAACGTTATAACTCACTACCAATACTGCTCAACAGTGATATGCCCCGGCTCTTTTCGGCGATTACGCTTATAGTTTTGAGCCAATAATAATTCTGTGGTGTCTTTAACCATTTGCGGATTACCACACAACATAAATTGCGCGTTATTTGGTGTGGCGCATAATCCAACGTGCTCATATAAAGCGTTGTTTTCAATTACTGTGGTAATTCTACCAGCTAAGCCCTGTAAAGGCGCCTCACGGCTAACAACCGGAATATAGTTGAGTTGACTAGTGTATAATCTTTTTAGTTTGCCAATAAGCTCCTGATAGCTTAAATCGCTATTTTTCCGTACCCCATGCACTAAATTTATGTGTTGATATTTTTGCCATACTTCGCTCTGCTGTAGCATTGATAAAAATGGCCCAATTGCTGTGCCTGTACTCAGCATCCACAATTGCTCACTTGCTGGCACTTCATCTAGAGTAAAAAAACCAGTTGCTCGGCGCTCTATTAATACGGTGTCACCTGGTTTGAGAGTGGCTAAATGAGAGGATAGTAAACCATCAACCACGTTAATGAGGTAAAACTCTAAATCAGGACTTTGAGGGGCGTTAACATAAGAGTAGGCGCGAGCTATACGTTTATCACCGTCCATAATAGAAAGCTTTGTAAATTGTCCTGCTTTAAACGGCTCTACATCAGCGTGAACGGTTATGCTAAATAACGATTCATTCCACCATTTGACTGACTTTACTGTCGCATCAATCCAATTAGACATAGTTACTCCAGAGTTTAAGACGTGTTTTAGCTATCAGCTAAAACTTTAAAATTGTTCATTTTAAAGGCAAGCTTTATAACTTAAACATTAGCATTAAGTTATAAATTCTGACAGGGAAATAAATGGGAACACAACGGGCTTCGGGCTACGGGTTTCGAGTATCGAGCAACGAGCTAGTGCTAAAACCTGAGATCTTTAATCTACTCTTTCAGCGCAGCGTCTCTTTGCCCTCTTTGTGAACAATGACCTTGCGCGGCATAAAGCTCCGCCTACAGTAAATTTAGAAGTTAACCATATCAGTAGGCGGGAGTTTACCTCGCGCATTTGTGTTTAATATCCTAGACCTGACGCGATATAAAATCGCTACTACGAAAGGCACTTACTGCTAAAAACAATTTTTCACCACAGAGGGTTCCGAGGCGCTTTGCGCTACACAGAGGTGGATTGGTATTTTTTAAGCATTTCTCTGTAAACTCAGTGTTCTCGGTGGTAAATATTTTTTAATTAATGACCTTGCACGGCATAAAGCCCCGCCTAAAGTAAATTTAGAAGGTAACCATATCAGTAGGCGGAAGTTTACCTCGCGCATTTTAATCTGACATCTAAAGTCTAATTTCTTGTTTAAACACAGAGAAGTGAATGAGAGTAAATGAGAAAACAACGGGCTTCGAGTGACGAGCTGCGAGCTAGTGCTAAAACCTAGGAACATAAAGCTCGTAGCCCGTAGCTCGAAGCTCGCATCAAAATCTCAGGCATAAAAAAAGCCGCATAAAATGCGGCTTTGGGGGTTTAGTCTCACTTCACTTTGGGCGTGTCTCCAAAACTTAGTGAATACGTTACCAAGGAACTGTTATATTTAACCTGAACTCTGGATAGTAAATCTCTTAACCAAAGTTCAGGTTATTTAGTTAATTAAATTGACTCTAGGGCAATTTTAACCATTTCGTTGAACGTGGTTTGACGCTCATCTGCAGGTGTTGCTTCGCCGGTGATCACGTGATCGCTTACGGTAAATAATGCCATTGCTTTTGCGCCATATTCTGCTGCTACGCCGTATAGGCCAGCTGTTTCCATATCAACAGCAAGTACACCTAGTTTGTCTAGGTCTTTGTAGAAAGTGTCGTCTGCTTGATAGAAAGTATCGGTAGTAAATACGTTACCTACTTTTGCATCAATGCCTAAATCTTTAGCCGCATTAACGCCGTTTAAAAGTAAATCAAAGTTAGCAATCGCTGCAAAGTCAGTACCACGAACGCGGGCACGGTTCACGTTAGAATCTGTGCTTGCACCTTGTGCAAAGATTACATCGCGAATTTTAATATCGCTGCCAATACCACCACAGGTACCAATACGGATAATATTTTTAACGCCAAAACTAACAATAAGCTCACGAGCATAAATTGACATTGAAGGAATGCCCATGCCAGAACCCATAATGCTCACTGGCTTACCTTTGTAAGTTCCAGTAAAGCCGTACATGTTACGTACGCCGGTTACTTGCACTGCATCATCTAAAAAGTTTTCAGCAATATATTGTGCGCGTAGCGGATCGCCTGGCATTAATACTGTTTCGGCAAAATCACCTACGTTTGCACTGATATGCGGAGTACTCATTGATTGTTTTCCTTTTGTTTGGCTAAAAGCCCTATTACTTTAAAAATATAGTAGCGTATTTTTAAATTACTTAACTGTATTTAGCTTATCGACAAAGCCATCACCATACTCTAACGCTTTTAGGTTAAACCATTGCGCAAGTGTTTGACCGATATCAGCAAAGCTATTGCGCTCACCCAGTGGCGTGTTGTTCATTCCTGGCTGATAAGCAATAACTGGCACATACTCACGAGTGTGCTCTGACCCTGGAAAGGTAGGGTCACAGCCATGATCGGCGGTGATCATTAATAAATCATCTGGCTTTAATTGCTCTAAAATAGTTGGTAAGTAATCATCAAACTCTTTTAGCGCTTTAGCATAGCCAACAGGATTTCTGCGATGGCCAAACTTTTCATCAAAATCAACTAAATTGGTAAAAATTAAACTGTGATCCTGCGCAGTTGCCATCACTTCACTGGTTTTTTCTAGCAAGTTCATTAACCCTGGTGCTTTATGCTTTTGGGTAATGCCTTGGTGCGCATAAATATCTGAAATTTTACCAATACTAATGACTTCGCCACCGTCTTTTGCAAGTACATCAAGCAATGTTGGCGAAGGCGGTAATACTGAATAATCACGACGATTACCGGTTCTGGCAAAGTCTTGACTATTTGAACCCAAAAATGGCCGCGCAATCACTCGTCCTATATTCATTTCATCAAGCAGCGCCCGTGCGATTTCGCATACTTGATAAAGCTTCTCTAGGCCGAATGATTCTTCATGCGCGGCTATTTGAAACACACTGTCAGCTGAGGTGTAACAGATTGGTTTACCTGTTTTTACGTGCTCTTCACCTAGCTGCTCTAAAATGGTGGTTCCCGATGCATGGCAATTGCCTAAAATGCCCGGAATACCTGTACGAGCAATAAACTCGTCTACAAATTCTTGTGGGAAACTCGGTTGTGTTTTTGGGAAATATCCCCAATCAAATAACACCGGCACGCCAGCCATTTCCCAATGTCCCGATGGCGTATCTTTTCCGCTTGAAAGCTCTTTTGCATAACCCCATGCGCCTTGTGGCTCATTGCGATCAGCAATTAAACAGGGTTCTTTACCAGCGGCTTCACATGCATCTACTAACCCTAATTTTGAAAGGTTAGGAAGCGAAAGCTTGCTGCCAGTTTCGTCATAATATGCCTTGAGTAAATGTGCGAATGTATTAGCACCTACATCACCGAATTTATCTGCATCGGGTGCTGCGCCAATTCCTAAACTATCCGCCATTAAGATAATTGCTCTTGCCATTGTGACCTCACATCTGTTCTAGGTGGTTACTTTATCCGCTCTTCGATTTTTCCGTACAGGACATAAGTCCTGTTTCATAAAACCTAAACATTATAAATTTGCACTCTTAAGCGAAGCAAAAGAGATTAATCGTGTCTTTTTTGCTATTGTGATCTACCAACAATATATCCTTCTGTGTGGGTGAGAACTTTAGTGACACGAACTATTATAGCTATTGCAGGCGCATCGGCGTCCGGCAAATCTCTATTTAGCCAAACAATATACAATGAATTGGTGAATGAGCTTGAACCAGGCGCTATCGCCATTATTGAAGAAGATGCTTATTACAAGGATCAATCGCATTTGCCGATGGCACATCGTACGCAAACGAATTACGACCATCCTGATGCATTTGAACACGAATTAATGCTTGAGCATTTAACACAACTTCGTAATGGCCACTCAGTTGAAGTACCAACTTATGATTATGCCCAACATACACGCAGCGATAAAACACGCCGTGTGGCTTCGGCTAAAATACTCATTGTAGAAGGTATTTTATTACTGAGCGATAAAGCACTTAATAAAGAATTTGATATTAAGGTGTTTATAGATACACCGCTAGATATTTGTTTAATGCGCCGAATGCAGCGCGACATGGAACAAAGAGGCAGAACATTACAATCTGTTGTTGAGCAATATCAAGCAACTGTTAGACCGATGTTTTATCAATTTATTGAGCCTTCAAAGCATAACGCTGATTTAGTTGTGACTCGAGGCGGTATGAATCGCGTTGCGATTGATATTATAAAAAGTAAAATAAAATACATTTTACAAGAATAACAACGGGAAACGTTTGTATGACAACATTTATGAGCTTAGTAGGCATGATGGTGCTACTAGGCATTGCCTTTGCGGCTTCAACTAACCGCAAAGCAATTAGTTTAAGAACCGTTGGTATAGCGTTTGCTATGCAAGTCGTTATTGGCGGTTTTGTTCTGTTTTTTGAAGCAGGCAAAAATGTATTAACAAGCATGTCAGCAGCTGTTTCATCGGTTATTGGTTATGCAAATGACGGTATTGGGTTTTTATTTGGTCCGCTAGCGTCGCAAGATACGCTTGGTTTTATATTCGCAATTCAAGTATTGCCGGTTATTGTGTTTTTCTCAGCGCTTGTAGCTGTTTTATATCACTTAGGCATTATGGATTGGATAATTAGAATTTTAGGCGGTGGTTTACAAAAGCTTTTGAAAACCTCGCGTACAGAATCGCTTTCAGCAACGGCCAATATTTTTGTGGGCCAAACTGAAGCACCGCTAATAGTTAAGCCATTTATAGCAACAATGACTAAGTCTGAATTGTTTGCAGTAATGGTAGGTGGTTTAGCCACTGTAGCAGGCTCTGTAATGGCCGGTTACGTAATTATTGGTGTAGACCTTAAGTATCTTATTGCGGCAAGCTTTATGGCGGCGCCAGGTGGTTTTTTAATGGCAAAAATGATTGTGCCAGAAACAGAAACTCCTAAAGATAACTTAGCAGATTTAGATTTAAGTGATGATGATAAACCAGTTAATGTAATTGATGCAGCAGCATCAGGCGCAGCTAACGGCATGCATCTAGCACTTAACGTAGGTGCAATGCTACTTGCCTTCGTGGCGTTAATTGCTCTACTAAACGGTTTATTAGGCGGCGTTGGTGGGTGGTTCGATTACCCAACATTGACGCTTCAAGAAATATTAGGCTATTTATTTGCTCCTGTTGCATGGTTACTCGGTGTACCGTGGGATGAAGCAATTATAGCCGGCAGCTTTATTGGTCAAAAGATAGTAGTAAACGAGTTTGTTGCTTACTTAGACTTTATAAATTATCGCGATACGTTAAGTGCTCACACGCAAGCAATTGTTACTTTTGCATTGTGTGGATTTGCTAACTTATCATCGATAGCCATTTTACTAGGTGGATTAGGCGGTATGGCGCCTAGTCGGCGAAAGGATATCGCACGCTTAGGGCTCAGAGCAGTGTTAGCAGGATCTATGGCTAACCTTATGAGCGCAGCAATTGCTGGGTTTTTCCTCTCGCTAGCTTAGAAACTTAAAGAGATGATCCATCTGTTGCAAAACAATAGGATAGCGCTTTAAGGGGTTAAAGCACTATCTGACTTGAACGATACTTCACCAAGGGCCGCAAGGCCCTTTTATCGTTTTAGCACCTCTACTTTCTAAATCCTCAACAACTCGCCCCCCAAAATTATGCTTTGCTTAACCTTCATCCACGCACTCCTTAGCCATCATTGCACTTATACCAATCCGCAATAATACTTAATCATTTTGCGGGGCTAAACGTGTCGCTACCTGTGTTAAAAAATTCTCATTTAGAACAACTAAATAGCGAATTTTTTGCCTAGCTATCAACTCGTTTTTCCAGCCTCAAAATAGACCACTTAATTAAGCGAATTGGTATTACTAAAAAATATGAACAACTGTGTAACTGCAGAAGCATTTAATTGTCAGCCCTTTATAAAAGGCGCTTGAGAGTGCGAAGTTAACAAGGATGAATGGCTGTGAAGAGGTAATATAGGCATTATTAAGCGGGAACTTTTTGAGCTTTTCCGCGCTTGGCCGATCTAAGCTTTAATTTTTTACATAACGGTTAATGTAAGGTTCATAGCCAGACTCTGCTTTAAGTTGCTTTAGAGCTTGATTAAAACGTTCTACGATCACAGGTGAAGCAGCTGTATTAAAACCAATATAGTTGCCTTTAAGTTCATCTACATGAATTTGTTCGAGCTTCACTAAATCATCTCTAGAGTATCCAAATGGTTCAGTTTGATGGTCAATGGTAAAGTCAGATCCAATAATTAAATCGATGCGGTTTTTAAAAAACAGTCGCATAAACGAGTCAGTGTCGCTAAATAGCAATAAGTTTTTATCAGCTACAAACCCAAGTCGGCGCACCAGCATTTCATAAATATCGCCACGCACTATACCTAACGAATAGTTTTTAGCTTGGGTGATATCGTCCATCACAATATGTTCGCTGATTTTTAATTTATAAAAATAGGTTTGATTTGACACCAAGGGTCCAACCCATTGAAAAAGAGGTTCTCGCTCTTGCGTTTTTGCCAAAGAAATAATGGCTGACTGTGGGTTATTTTGCACTAAGTGGTAAGCGCGCTTCCAGGGTAGCATAATAAACTCGCACTTTAGTGCGGCACGGACACAGGCATCTTTTACTATGTCATGATTAATACCCGCCAATTGGCCAGCACTACTTTGAAAGTTATACGGAGGAAAACTTTCGGTATAAATAACCAGCTTAGGCTCAGCAGCCTGAATTTTTTGGCTAAATAACAGCACAAAAGCTAATAATATAAATTTATAGATACACACCCCCTGTGGTTTAAGTAATAACTTTAACCTAGAAAACTCGTAGAGACTATTAATTTATAACGCTGTTTGTAATGTTAAAATAGCAGATGACGTAAATAGCAATAAAATGACGGGAATATTAAAGCGGTGGTGGGATGTTCTTAAATTTTGGGCACAAAAAAAGCGCCTTAAGCGCTTTTTTTCATTTTACTTAAAAAGTAAAATTATAGAGCTGTGATGTTATCAGCTTGAGGACCTTTTTGACCTTGTGAAAGAGTGAACTCTACACGTTGGCCTTCAGCTAAAGTTTTGAAACCTTCGCTTTTGATTGCTGAGAAATGTGCGAAAACGTCTGGACCGTTTTCTTGCTCGATGAAACCAAAACCTTTAGACTCGTTGAACCACTTAACTGTACCTGATACGATGTTAGACATAGTATTATTCCTGATATAAAAAATTAAATTGTGCCCTAATGGGCGGTGTAGCAAAAAATGAGATGGTACTTAAAAACTTCAGGACGGTACTACAAGTATTACTTATACAACAACGAAATGGAGATTTATAAATTATCATGCTTTCTTTCTAGCTGCGGCCTACTATATAGAGTTACAGGGGTAAGTCAACCCTTTATGTGATTTAATTAATAAAATAACCTTCGTAACTCACTTTAAATGTTAAGCACTTGTTTAAGCAGCTTAAAATTCAAATTCTAACGCCATTCTAAAGCTATGATTCTTCTCTGACTGGCTGATTTCAGTAATAAAACCGGCTTCCCACTTTAATTGTTTTTGTCCATCAAAGCGATGCAAGCCTATAAAACCAGGGCCAATACCCACAAAGTCTTCACCAAGATACACCTCAACCGCGGGCTGAAAAGCAGACAAGTATCGGTAGCGATACTGCGCTCTAAACTCGCTTTCCCATTCGTTTTCTATATCTTGCCCCCATTCGTATACTAAAAAAGCATTCATGGTGAGGCTTGCACGACCAAACTCTTTTTCAATTACAAAACCAGAGGTTGCTTCGTATGCGTCGGCGTCATGCTGTTTTTCAAATTCAAATAACGCGCCCCAATCAGCCCATAGCCTGCCCTGCTCTATTAACTGCCATCTAAGCTCTAACTCATACGCTTGCAAGCCAAAGTCACCGTTATCATCGCGCTCACCCACGATGTAGCCTTCCAATGCCATGGTGTCGTTTATTGCGCCGCCTAAGCCAACGCGCTGCGCTAAAATATTACCACTATCAGTTTGATGCGACACAAGCCGCCATTCTAGCTCGCGCTCAAACGGCAACACATACGGATGATAAACTTTATCTACTACTATGCCATCAGCATAAGCCAGCTTAGGTATTAATAAACAAAAACCAATTAATACAGTGGCTGCAAATAGGTTTATTGCTTTCATGATTTTTCCTTAGTGATTGATTTAGGAATAAAATAACAAACAGATAAAAATAACACGCTGCTCAACGCATAGCTTAAAACACTGGTTAAATTAGGCGTAGCCTCATAACCAATCAGAGCTCGCAATACTCTCCCAAACTCTGAGTTTTCGGTTAAAATGGCACGTAAATCCCATACGGTTACCGTTGTTGCTATCAAATCAATTTGGCTCGCCAAATCAAGCGCCACAACTAGTTTTGCCGCACTATTTAATGCTAACAATACCAATAAAGGGGTAAGTCCAAAGCGCTGTTTGATTGCACTCAATAAAAAATACAACAACACGCTAAAGCTGCTGCATATTCCCAAACCTAAAAAAGTGCCAATAAATAAACTTTGTGCCGCTTCGTTGTTTTGCCAAAAGCCAATCAGGTAAATAATGTAGTGACTTAAATAAAGTGTCATTACGCTGATAATCGCAATCATAAAAGCAGCTGTTGCCTGTTTAATGGCGTAGTACAGTGCACTAATAAAAATTAAAATACACAAACCAATTTGGGCATATTCTAAACCCTGATAGTCAAACAAGGGGCTCATTAACGGCGCACTTTTTACAAACAAAAATGAAAGCCCGATCCCTAAAATAAGCCCTCCCAGCAATTTCATTAAACTTTGCTTGGCTACAACTTGGAGTAAAATAAGTAAAATGGCCACCGGCAGTAACTGGTTTAGACTCATCACTAGGCTAGTAATTAGCATTAGAGCGCTCCTTTTCAGTCACTATGACAGCACCACGCGCCGTATTGGGCGAGAACTCGCCAAAAAATTCATAACGCCCAGGGATTAACGGCCCGATATAAATAACGCTTTTGCGCTTAGGGTAAAGTACTTTCTCTCGATTGAGATCGAAACTGTCGAACTCTTCAGGCGTACTATCTTGATTTTCGATTAACAAGCGTACCTTTTTATTGGCCGGTACGACGATTTCTGCGGGGTAAAACAAATGATCTTTAAGTACAATAAGGTAGTCTTTACTGGCGGCGTTAAATGATAAAAATACACAACAATATAAGTAAGGCCTAATAAGTCGTTTAATCACATTTAGCTCCTGCAAAAACTACCTGTACTTTTAAGCCACCCAAATCACTATCCGTTAAGTGAATTTCAGCGCGATAAATAGCAATAATATGCTGCACTATTGCCATGCCTAAACCCGCACCTTGTTCACCCGAAGGGTGTTGGTCACCGCCAACACGATAAAAACGGTTAAATATCAGTTGTTTTTGATCGTCCGTCATACCTGGGCCACTGTCTTCTATTTGCCAAATACGCTGCTTGTGCATCTGCTTTAGCGTTATTTTTATTTGTCCATTGGCTGGTGCGTACTTTATGGCATTGCTAAGTAGGTTTGAAATCAACGTCACTAAGGTAAATTCATCACCGTTAATGATAAAGTCATCTCCCTCAAGACTAATAGTGTGGTTTTTAGCCTCTATTTTTTCATACAACTGGCTAACACCTTCTTGCGTGATCGCTAATAATGACTGCTCCTTAAACTGTTTTTGCCACTGCTCTGGCTGAGTACGCCCTAGTATTAGCATTTGCTCTACTATATTGGACAGTCGATTAATACCTTGAGTCATGGCTTGTAATTCTTGGTTATCGCCTTGTTGAGCAGCCAAATTATGCACATTAATTTTTAAACTGCTCAGGGGAGTACGTAATTCATGTGCCGCATCAGAGGCAAAAAAACGCTCTCGTAAATAGGCGGTTTCTACGCGTTTAAATAAATCGTTTAAGCGGCTGATCACCGGTTTTATCTCTTCATCAGTCACCTGCCAATTGATCGCAGTGAAATCATTTGCTTGGCGCAGAGCTAACTGTTTTGATAAACGGGTTAATGGTGCCAGTGCATATTTAACAAAAAAGCTAATAAATAGCGCAAGCAAAGGAACCGCCCAAAGCATAGGCAACATGGCTGATAAAATCACCGCCTCGGCTAGTTCAAACCGCTTAGCAATCGGCTCGGCAACAACCACGGTGCGTAAAGAAGTGACAAAAACGAATACCCGCATTCGCTGCCCTGCAATATTAAGCGTTTGAAAACCCGCTTGATACTGGCTCAAATCAAGATTTAATTCGTCAGAGCCACTAAGGAGCTCACCAGCTTGCCAAATTTGATACAGTAATTGGGCGCTTTCTTGCATTTTTGGCGCCATGGCGTTTATAGATAAAGGCTGTTGCATCAACACTCCAGCGACTACTTTTAGCTCACTATCAAGTAGTTGCTCACCATGGCTCATACTTTTTTGGTAGCCTTTGACTAAAGCTAAAAAGCACGTTAACACCATCATTGATAGTAAAATAAGAGTTAAACGCTTACGAATTGACATAAAGTATGGTTACCTTTGTAAATTCAAGTTTGTGCAATCTAGGGGCGTTTTAATCACGTGAACTATCTCTTTCCCACGACATAACCAATACCACGGAGAGTTTTAATAAAATCGCTGGGGAATTTTTTTCGTAGGTGATGAATATGCACTTCAATGGTGTTAGAGCCAACCTCTTCACCCCATTGGTACAGTTTGTTTTCTAACTGCTGTTTAGATTGCACGCGACCTTGGTTTTCCAATAGTGCCTTTAGCAGCATGTATTCTTTTCGTGGCAGAGAAAGCAGCTCATTGCTGAGTGTGACACTATGCGCTGACGTGTCCATGGTCACTTCACCACAGTGTAATAAACTTGACTGAGTTTGATTTACTCGTCGGCTCGCTACGCGCAAACGAGCAAATAATTCGGCTGGTTCAAATGGCTTAGCTAAATAATCATCAGCGCCCATATCAAGCCCTTGCACCTTGTCATCTATGCTACTTCGTGCAGTTAGTATAACCACCGGAATCACTTTTTTTTGCGCTTTTATGTGCTTTAGAATTTGTGAACCATCACCATCGGGTAAACCTAGGTCAAGTATAACCAACTCTATTTCACCACTGCCTAAGCATTGCAATGCATGCTTAACCGTTGCGCTATGCTCTACACTGTAGCCTTCTTGGCGCAATGAGCGGCAAAGCCCTTGCGCCACAAGATGATCATCTTCAACTAATAATAAATGCATTGTTTATTTTGTTATCTCTTTAGTTTTTTATCTACTTTAGCTAATAAAGAGCTAATTGCTTGTTGACGATATTTATCAGCTTTAGCACGAGTATCACGAATACCTGCTGCTTGCGCAACTAACAAATGGGCTTTAGCTTGCTCATATTCACGTTCGTCATATAAAAACTCACCATACAAGTAGTTAGTATCAATGCCTTTTTTGTTAAAAGCGAGCGCTTGCTTAAAAAACTTGTCGGCGGTGTCATCATCACCAAAACCAATAGGCCACCCCGGTACTTTACTGTATAAGGTTGCTAGGCTGGCATACGCTGAGCCACCTAAAGCACTGTCGTCTATTTTAAGGGCTTGCTCTAATGACGCTTTTGCATCTTTAGCATAGCCCAGCGCCCCTAACCCACCCTTTGCGCCAGCAAAACTGGCCAGTACAATGCCGTTCCACGTATAGCTATTTGCTGAATCAGGGTAGCTTTCAATAAATTGAGCACTTTGCTCACTTAGTTGAGTAAAGGCTTTGATTTGTGCATCATCTTTAAGCTCATAATTAGCGACCGCCCACTGCTGTTGAATAGCGAGTAAATCGCTTTGTTCGTCTGCAAATACCGGCGATGAAAACACACTAACAATGCTTAAATAAGCTACTAAAGTAAATTTTTTCATAATAAATCCTCTATTAACCTAAAAACTGTTTTATTTTAGGGAGCTGTTTAGCAATTGCGTTATCCACAATACGTGGAAAAACGCCATTGATACGTGCAAAAAGTTTCTCAGGAAAACCAATAAATCGTCTGGTTTTATTTGAGTTTAATAACGCAACTAACTCATCAGCTACCAACTGCGGGGAGTCCATTTGATTACCAAGCGCCTTATTCATTGCTCGTATTTGTGCATCATTAATATCTGTATCGGTTGCTCTTGGTGCTAAATAACTAACTTTAACGGGTGTGTCTGAAAGCTCTCGTGATAGCGCTTCGCTAAAACCACGTAAACCGAACTTACTAGCACAGTAAAGTGTTTGATACGGGTAACCTATGCTGCCAAATGACGACCCAACATTAACTATGGAGCCTTTATTCGCATGCAATTGCGCTAAAAACAGCTGACATAATTTCATAGGGACGGCTAAGTTAGTGCTCAGTAGATTATCAATTTGCTCACTACTCGATGCACTTAAGCTTTGCATTACATTAATGCCTGCATTGTTTATGAGTAACTTAGCGCCCCCTAATTTTTTGGCTTTAATGGCGAGTGCCAACATGTTTTCGGCAATCGTTAAGTCCCCCACAAAAACTATACTACCGGGACATTGACTACTTAGCGTATTGAGGGCATCACTATTTCGCCCCACCAAGAGTAGTTGCCAACCTTGGCCGTGTAGTGTTTTGGCAATGGCTTGACCAATTCCACCTGTCGCACCAGTTAATACACATAAGCCGGTATTCATGCGTGTTGCTCTTGTGCTGATGCTTTAAAAAACGGCTCGTCGTCTAAAGCGCGAAAGATATCGCCGTACAAACGGTAAAAACATTTTGCGCCATGTAAGATAGCCTGCTGATCCGCCTCGTCTGTAATTTGATTCATTAAGTTTTCAAAAAACTTAACATGCTCTATATCAAGCGCGCCGTGAGAGGTTAAATAGCTAAACGCTTTTTTAGGAAGTCCTACTGCATTTGCTATGTTTGATGCGGCTCCATCAGCAAGCGCAATTGAGGTCCCCTCTAATACGTGCACCATGCCAAAAAAGCTAAGCGGATTTTTACGTGCAATACTATCGTAGGCATACGACACCATCATTTCAGTGGCGAATTGTGGCTGACTATAGCGCACACTTTCTTTATCAAACCCACAGGCTGCAATATCGTTTAGCACCCACTCTTGATGACCAATTTCTTCTTCAATATATTCAGCTACAGCTTCTCGTAACCATTCTTGCTCGTCAGACAAACGTGCGCCAAGTGACATCATTAAAGGAACGGTGTGTTTTACATGATGATAAGCCTGCGCTAAAAACGAGGCATACTCTTCAAGTGATGCTTGTCCGTTAAATACACGCTGTATAATTGGCGCAGCTAATAAGTACTCACGCTCGTTTTGAGTTTGTGCTTTTAATGTATTAAAAAAATCACTCATGGATCACTTCTCCAAGTCGGTAAAATTGTTCAAAAATAGGGCTGTAGTGCTGGCTAATTGCCGCTCGTTTAGGGCGATTATTAGCGGTTAATAATCCTTGCTGCTCGCTTAAAGGTTGGGCCAAACGATGCCACTTTTTAATCTGTGCGTAGTCAGGAAGTTGCTGGTTTACTGTTTTTAAATGTGCTTTTAATTGCTCATCACTAAACTTGGGAGCCGCATAAATAAGCGCGCTTAAAAATGGCTGGCTTTCACCAAACACCACCGCTTGCTGTATCGCACTTTGGCTTAAAATTAATGATTCAGGCCATTCGGCGCTAACATTACGCCCCATACTGGTGATGATCAGATTTTTTACTCGCCCTTTTATGTACAGCTTATTATTACGCTTAGATACTAAGTCGCCAGTGGCGTACCAGGTATTTGGGTTATGCGGCGCTTGATTTAAATACCCTAAAAATAACGCTCCTTTAATAAATAACTCACCATTTTCAACTTTCGTTTCAACGTGCCCTAGCACTTCACCAGCACTCTTTAAATCATCATTTTTGGGCGTATTTAAACTTACAACGGATGCCGCCTCTGATAATCCATACCCCTGATAAACAGGTAAATTAAGATCTCTGGCGGTGGCAATTAAAGTATCACTCACGAGCGCTCCGCCAACTGCAATAAACTGTAATGACTTTGGCGGCTGCCAACCTTGTTTTGCAAACGCAATTAAACACGTTAATAACTCAGGCACTAAAATAAGGGTGTTAGGTTTTACACTATCGATTGCGCTAATGAGTTTGTTAGGGTTTTTTAACCCTGAGCCAACAAAACCTAATTCGTTTAATGGCATTAAATGTACACAACCGCCACTTAACAAAGGCGCATAAATACCTGCAATATTTTCAAGCAATACAGGTAGTGGCAGTAAACATAAGTGAGTTGGTTTACTTATATTTATTTGCTCACATAATGACTGAGCCACCTGCATCTGGCTTTGTGTTGATAAGCACACCCCTTTTGGCTCGCCAGTAGAACCGGAAGTAAATGTGATTTTTTGAGTGCCCTCAAAGTAATTAATCGGTTCATTAAGCTTGAGCTGATAAATATACAAGGTGTAATGTTCAAACAAAGTAATAGACAATGTATGGGCCCCCAAAGAAAGCC
Organism: Pseudoalteromonas sp. Scap25; assembly: GCF_013394125.1. Classification (GTDB taxonomy): domain Bacteria; phylum Pseudomonadota; class Gammaproteobacteria; order Enterobacterales; family Alteromonadaceae; genus Pseudoalteromonas. Next base: position 284,356 of record NZ_CP041328.1, read on the forward strand.
TTGGCATATCACTTATAAACAGCTGTGCGCCACACTGTGCCAGTACATATTGCGTTTGTTGTTGACTAAAAAAATGGGCAATTGGTATTGCTACTTTATTAGCAACATTTGTCGCAGCATCGAGCACCAACCAAGCGGGAGTATTATCAAGTTGAAATGCAATTGCGTTAGCATCTGAGTTTGCAAAAATTTCCGCTACTTTATTAATTTCTTGAAGCACTTCAGTACCTGTTAACTGCTGTGTTTGATTCGCAAAATGCGCGACAACCACTGACTGAGTAGCTAAGTCATTCAAGCTATTTAACATGCTCATACCGCCTCCAGCGCATTGATTAATGCCGTAATGCCATGTGTATTTTGTTGTTTAATATCAAGTAGCATTGGCGTATTAAGTACTTGTAGATGTGCTTGCTCTAAATTAACAATGCATACGGTAGGCTGGTTCGCGTAGTAACTTCCCCAGCTTTTTGGTTGCTCAACAACACTGCTGTTAGCCAATGCAATTTCATTACACGTTACCCCTAATAAACGCAATAAAGCGCGTACATGTTTGGTGGCACAAAAAACCAAATTAGTAGCACCAATAGCTCTTAAAGCTTCATTAACAATAATAAAATGCGATAACGTGGCTTTTCTGTGTGTTGAATAGAGATTACCTAACTCAAACACTTTACTGCGCTGTGTGCCCATTGGTAAAAACTGCTCAATGGGCGCTGCTAAATATTGTTCAATAAATAAAGGAGAAGTGGCGTTTCTAAGCCCTAAAGTGCAATGCCCTTGCTGAGTTTTATACTGACAGAGTAATGGCATAAATGAAGTTAGGCTGGCATTATACGCAGCTAAAAAGCCTTGTTTTACTGTATCTTCAAGGCGCTGACGGTGTTCATCACATTCTCTGGCGCTCACAAACTGTGTGAACGACTGAAAAAGTGTTGATGATGACTGTTGTTGAGCTAGTTGCATAAAAGCATCGCCTGTATTAAATCTATAGGTAGAATTTAATAGGCGAAACTTAAATAAAACTTAAGGTAAGTTAATTTTTTTAAAAATTGGCTATCACGGTTTTATTACGGCCCGTTTCCTTCGCGTGATAGAGCGCTTTGTCAGCGCATTTATATACTTGATCGATATCATCGCTATGCTGTGGCCAAGTAGCGATACCAATAGATACATTTATATAGCCTACTTTTGCCATTGATGTGGTGGCTACTTGGTTACGTAAACGCTCAGCGATAACAAACGCACTATCATTATTTTCGTTAGGTAATACCAGTAAAAACTCTTCTCCACCAGTGCGTGACACAATATCATGCTTGCGCGATAACGATTGTATAATACGAGTAAGGGTTTTTAGTACTTCATCACCCGTATCATGGCCAAATGTATCATTAACCTGTTTAAAGAAGTCGATATCAATTTCAAGCACTGCAAACGGGATCTGCTTATCCATCAAATTTTCAAGCAATATGTTTAAACCCCGCCGGTTATGCGCGCCGGTTAGCGGATCGGTAAGTGCATCTTGACGTAATTGTCCCATTTGCGATTGCAAAACATGAATCCCTTCTAACATCGCGTGTTTAAGCTGGTTACTTTCGAAGTACCAAGACTTAATACTTTTAAGATGATCTACGTTTTTCTTATCGGTCGATAAATTAGCGCTATCGGCTAACAGTCTTAATGGCTTAGCAATATAGTGAGCTAGCATAGCAATTAATAAAAAAGTAATGATTACTATGGGCAACATTCGCTTAAGCACCTGCCCTTGAAAAGTATCAAGCGTAGCAAGGGTTGCCGCTTCACTTCGCTGGGCAACAATCCCCCAATTAGCAAGTCCTACGTGGGAAAACCCGGCCAGCATAGCCACTCCTTGGCTATTTATAACTCGAGTGAATCCATCTTCACCTTGCAAAACTCGCTCTATAACTGGGTTATTAAATACTTGCTTGCCAATGCGCTTAGAATCAGGGTGATAAAGTAAGGTTTTATTATCAGCGACCACATAAAAGTACGCCCCGCCATCGTAACTATGTTGTTTTAACAAAGCATTTAAAATACTCTGCTGCTCTAAATAGAAGCTACCGCCAATATAACCATAATAATTCCCTGCCAGATCAAACAGAGGATAGGAGACAACAATAATTAAATTATTAGCCAGCGAAATATAAGGCAGACTAACCTGCGGCTGCTGCGATTTAAGAGCCTGTTTAGAATGGACTGAATTAACCGTTTTATTAATAATATTTAAAGACACAGGTGAGGCTGCTTTAACAACACCTTGCATGTTAATTGCCACCGAATTAAAGCTATGCGTCTGATTTAAAAGCCGGTCGGTTTCAGCTTGGAGTAACTCAGTGTTGGTAATATCTTCAGCAATAATACTGGCTGAAAACTCAAGTTGCTGCATTGCTGCTGTTAAAAAGTGCTCAGTTGCTGAGGCTAACTTACTGGCAAATACATGATTACTTTGCAGGGTATCTTCTATTACCCGTTCTTTTTGGACTTGATAACTAATATATAAACCACTAAACAAAATAGCAGCTGCAGCGGGCATAGCTAACAAAAGAATTAATTGCCTAAGTTTAAAAGTAAATGGTAATCGAAAACGCAACTTAATATCATCCTAAGCAAATAAAAACGACTGCTATGCACTGCATACATCATTAATATAATACATAAATAGAACTAAGTGACCTAATTTTTGTTATTTTAAGGATAATTAAATCATACGATTTATATTTGCTGGGTTTTGCAGTTAAGCTCAATAATAGTTAAGCTGCATGCACTTTATTTTTATTTAGCCTTGAGGTGTGTGTTGCTAAATAAGTACTTGTTATCGTCTTCTCTTTTTTTAATCGGATGTTTCATGCCAATAAAATCTTCTTTTGCCGATTCTGCGCTGTCACTTAAGCAGCAACTAGGGCAAAAGCTTATGCTCGATTTACGCTATTTTTGTCAGCAAGGCAGTAGCCAACGCTGCAGAACGCCATTAACTGAATTGCCCGATGAATTAGCAAAAGCAATTAGCCGTTATGATATTGGCGGGGTGATTTTATTTTCTGAAAACACCCAAAACATAGAACAAATTATTAACCTTAATCAGCAGCTACAACAAGCTGCATCTAAATCTAAGTCAGGCCTACCACTGTTTATTTCTATTGACCAAGAAGGCGGACGCGTAGCTCGTTTACCTCGCGATGTGGCCACCTCATTTACCGGTAATATGTCAATTGGCGCAACTTACCCTGAGCACGGTACGTATTTCGCAACCCAAACGGCAAATATACTGGCCACTGAACTCTCAGTGCTTGGCATTAATGTAAATTATGCGCCAACGGTTGATGTAAATATGAACCCTGACAATCCAGTTATTAATGTACGCTCTTTTAGTGAAAGCCCTGATGAAGTTGCGGCAATGGGTGCAGCACAAGTTATTGAGTTTGAAAAAAACGGTATAATTAGCGCTATAAAACACTTTCCAGGACATGGCGATACCAATGTAGATAGCCATACAGGCTTACCTAAAGTGATGCATTCAAAAGAAGTCATTTACGCTCAAGATTTAGCGCCGTTTAAACAGATTATTGAGCAGCATAGTCCTGGGATGATAATGACCGCGCATATTCAATACCCTGAGCTTGATAGCAGTACATTAACCAATGTAGACGGTAAGCAAATGATTAAACCCGCGACCATGTCGCGTAAAATCATGACCGATATCCTTCGCGATGAACTGAACTATCAAGGCGTAGTGGTAACCGATGCACTGGATATGGCTGGTATTAGCCATTTTTTCAGCCCTACACAAGCAGTTGTAAACACTTTTGCAGCTGGAGTTGATATTGCGCTAATGCCAATAGAAATTAGAACGCCTGAGGATATAAATAAACTCGATGCGCTCATTGACTCTTTAGTCAGTGCTGTTAAAACAGAGCAACTAGACGCAGACGAAATTGCCCATTCGACGCAGCGAATTACCTCACTTAAACATCAATTTAAATTAAACGCTTTACCTAACCCCATTAATGCATTGGCAAATGCCAAACACATTATTGGTAATAAAGCACATCGTGAATTAGAAGCATCTCTGGCATTAGCGGCAATTACCCAAATAAGAAATAACAATAATACCTTGCCGCTTAAACTTAGCGCTGATAAGCATATTCATATTATTATGCCTGACACCCGCAAGTGCATGGCAATGCAACAAGCAATTAGTGCGTTAAGTTCACAACCACTCAGTTTTAGTTGCAGCAGCTTACAGGGCTTTGATCCAGGTGAAGCGCAGCGCAACATAAACCAAGCAAGTATTGTTATTGCTGGCAATGCAACGCCGAACCAAAGTGCAGTGGAAATTGGCGGTATGGATGACTTAGCCGATAACCCAAACTTTGCCTTAAATAACGCAGAGCAACCTAAAGCGCTTGAGTCATTACTAAAAATGGCTAAACAACACACTCCCACGGTATTTATTAGTTTACGTGCACCGTATGACATTGCGCAATTTGCTCTCTATGCTGATGCAGTGCTTGCTTCCTATGCTTATAATATTGATGTGGATAAAAACGAGCTGGTGTCTGGGCCTGCCTTTACTGCACTGGCGAAAGTATTATTAGGCCAAGCTCCAGCCAAAGGCCAATTACCGGTAACAATTAAACAATCGAAGAGCCATTAATATGAAACTTAATTGTGATTTAAGCGAGAGCTTTGGCGCATGGCAAATGGGCCTTGATAACGATGTTATGCCCCATATTGATATGGCAAATATTGCTTGTGGCTTTCATGCAGGTGATTCGAGTGTAATCGCGCATACCCTGAAGCTGGCTAAACAACATAATGTTATGATTGGCGCTCACCCAAGCTACCCCGATAAACAAGGATTTGGTAGGCGTTCAATGAGCATGAGCGTGGCTGAGCTCACTCAATGTTTGCACTATCAAATAGCCGCCCTTGATGGCATGGCAAAAGTACAAGGGTTAACCCTTAGCTATGTAAAACCCCATGGTGCGTTATATAACGACATGATGACAAACCAGCAACTACTCACCACTGTTATGGGTGCAGTTGCCAGTTACCCTGCAAACTTAAAGTTAATGATACTCGCCACAGCCGATGCCAAGCTACATCAAACAATGGCTCGCCACCTTGGGCTCACACTGATATTAGAAGCGTTCGCAGACAGGCAGTACACTGACCAAGGGCACTTAGTATCACGAAATATAGCCGGCAGTGTGCATAACAAAGACGCATTATTAGCTCAGGTTAAGCAGCTTTTAGCCAGTAACAGTGTGACTACTCAATCTGGAAAATCGTTGAAACTGGTTGCTGACAGCATTTGTGTGCATGGCGATAATCCCCAAGGCATTGCAATTATTGAAGAGATAAAAGCGCTTTGTTCAACCAATAACTAAAGCCGTACACAGATTAAGCTGTAAACCCCCTTTACAGCTTTTGCTTTCTTTTACCACCTGCATTCATTGGTAGTTTTAAATGCGAGCTTCGTCGCATCTGACTATAAATTATCCCTCCACTACCCTATAAATAGATTAGTGATTTAAAACAGGGATAAACAATGAAAACGCTTTTAGCTATGAGCCTTATACTAGGTAGCAGCCACTTGGCCGTTGCCAATACCGATACATTGCAACTTCAAGATATATTCAACTTAGAATATGCCAACCAAATAGATATTACTGACGACGGTAAAACAGTATATTTCGTTCGTAACCGCATGGATATTAAAACCGATCGCAAAGTCGGTAATATTTGGTCTGTTGATTACAACACTGAACAACTACAGCCCTTAACATCAGGTGTATTTATGGACTACTCGCCTGTGTTGTCACCCGATGGACAGCGCCTTGCGTTTATCTCTAACAGAGATGGCAGTAATCAAATATACATGAAGTGGCTTAAAACGGGTGCTGTGGCAAAAATTAGTAATCTTACTAATGCACCTCGCTCAATCACCTGGTCACCTAATTCTAAACAACTGGTGTTTAGTATGTTTGTTCCTGAAATAAGCTCACCACCTGTCAGTTTACCAGGTAAACCTAAAGGCGCTAGCTGGGCAGACCCTGCTAAATTTATTGACGATGTTTACTACCGTGCAGATGGCAGAGGCTATAGTCAAAAAGGATTTAATCAGCTATTTACTCTTAATGCGAATGGCGGCAATGCACAACAACTCACTAACGATAACTTTGATTATAATGGCGGTGTAAGCTTTAGTAAAAACGGCGAATTACTTTATTTCTCAGCCAATAGACACGCTGAAAATGCACTCAAGCCAACCAATAGTGAAGTGTACCAGCTTAATTTAAACACGTTAGAGATCATCGCACTGACCGACCGTAATGGACCAGATCAACAACCTCAGGTCTCACCTAACGGTCAGTACCTTGCTTATACTGGCTACGATGACAAGCGCACTAACTATGAAAATACTCAGCTTTATATTCGTGATTTAAAAACCGGTGATACCCAAAGTCTGACTAGCGATTTCGATCGCAGCGTTGGCCAAATACAATGGAGCGCAAATTCAAAAGGCCTCTATTTTAGCTATGCCGATGAAGGCCAAACCGCACTCGCTTATCAACCTCGAAGTGGTAAACGTAAGGTGATTACCGAACAAATAGGTAGCGTAGCGTTTGGCCGCCCTTATTCTGGTGGTGATTTTGATATTAGTGAAAATGGTGACATTGCGTTTACACTGGCTGATACCCAGCGCCCTGCTGATGTAGCTACAATAAAGAGAGGTACAGTAAAGCGTTTAACCGATTTAAACTCAGATGCACTACAAACTAAACAGCTCGCCAAGGTTGAAGAGTTATGGTTAAAATCAAGCCATGATGAGTTGCCAATACAAGGCTGGGTTGCTTACCCGCCGGGTTTTGATAAATCAAAAAAATACCCACTGGTGCTTGAAATTCACGGTGGCCCTGTTGCTAACTATGGCCCTCACTTTAGTGCCGAAGTACAACTATTTGCCGCTAAAGGAAATGTCGTTTTATACATGAACCCGCGAGGCAGTGACTCGTACGGTAAAGAGTTTGCACAAACCATTCACCATAATTATCCAAGCAATGATTACGATGATTTAATGACAGGTGTTGACGCGCTAATTGATAAAGGTTTTATTGATGAGTCTAAGCTGTTCGTTACCGGTGGCTCCGGCGGTGGTGTATTAACCGCATGGATTGTAGGCCATACAGATCGCTTTGCTGCAGCTGTTGTTGCTAAGCCTGTGATTAATTGGATCAGCTTTGTACTAACTGCCGACTTCTATCCATTTTTTGCCGATTATTGGTTTCCGGGCAAACCTTGGGACCATATTGAGCATTACATGAAGCGCTCACCAATCAGTTATGTTGGCAATGTTAAAACCCCAACCATGTTACTGACTGGTGAAGCAGACTACCGTACGCCAATTTCAGAAACAGAGCAGTTTTATCAAGCCTTAAAATTACAAGGGGTTGATACCGCGATGGTCCGCATTCCAAACGCTTCACATGGTATAACTGCCCGTCCATCAAATTTAATGACCAAAGTGGCTTACATTCAATGGTGGTTTGATAAGCATTCGAAGTAAAACGTAGAGTTATGAGTGACGAGCTATATAAGCTCGTTGCTCGAAGCTCACAGCTCACAGCTCACAGCTCACAGCCTCACAAGTGTAAACCCCCTTTACAGCAATAATGTGAGTAATCCCTTACATACTTAAGCTAAATATCGGACTTAGCTTCAAATTGAGTTGGTAAAAATTCGGTTTATACTAACTCAGCTCCTCTGAGTTAGTAAAAATTCGGTTTGAGTCACTGTTTATAAGCCCTCAGTTAGTAAAAAAATGTTTTATAAGCAGCAACAGTTAGTAAAAAATCGGTTTATTACCTTTCAAACCCCGGTTAAAAATCTTTAAATTAAGCGTTTAAGTGACCAAATTAAGGATTAGAAAGGCAAATCGACCCTTTATAATGAAGATAATGGCTGTTTTAACCTGGTTAGTTAAAACCTGATCTGCTTTTTGAACTAGCTAGTTAAATCGTGATCTGCTTTTAGTAGCTTAGGGTCTGTTGACCTTTGCGGATTAAAATTCGTTCAAACTAGGGGCGGTTTAATCGCGGCGCGAGGTTTGTAACCTAGTGGGCTAAGTAAAAACCGAGCAAAGCTTCCGCGTCCTGCTCACGCCCCTTACCTACATCCATGTAGGCAACAAAGAGTAAATCGCCCCTAGGCAGAACCCTTTGGGCAACGCCTGTTTGGCATTGATGCTGCGTTATCGCCTATTTATGGGGAATAACCACACCACATAGGCTCTGCCTTGCCTAACTACCAAACAGACTGCTGCAAATTTAACCTTGAAAGGTCAACAGACCCTAGTTAAACTCTGATCTATATGTGGTAAAAAGCGGGTAATTTATTGTGCTTACCCGTGTTAAAGCGAAATCAACATAAAGCCCTCACAGCCGAGCATAAACATCCTTTAAATTTATTTACACTTTTAACCTGCATTGCATCCCTGAATGACTAGCTAGTAAAATACTGATCTATTAAATTTTGCTTTTATGCAGGCATAAAAAAAGGGCCTTGCGGCCCTTAAGTAACAATATCTAGTAGAATTAGAATTGGTTCATGGTGTTAGCTTCACCACCGGCTTTAAGTGCATTCTCACCAGAGAAGTACTCTTTGTGCGTATCGCCAATGTTAGAGCCTGCAAGGTCTTGGTGCTTAACTGACGCTTGCTCACGACGGATTTCTTGACGTTGTACGTCACGTACATAAGCCAGCATACCTAAGTCACCGAAGTAACCTTCAGATAGAATATCTGTGCTTAGTGCCGCTGTATGGTACGTTGGCAATGTGATTAGATGATGGAAAATACCTGCTTCACGTGCGCCATCGCGTTGGAAGTTTTGTACTAATAAGTCAGCGGCTGCTGCAAGCTCTGTTGCATCCATTTCTGGAGCCATAAGCGCTTTGTTGTCATCAATACTTGGGTAAGCGCTAAGGTCACGACCTGCTTCTTGCCACTCTTGGTATACTTGCTCACGGAACTTAAGCGTCCAGTTGAACGACGGTGAGTTGTTGTATACTAATTTAGCATCTGGAACTTGTTCTTTAACGCGATTTACCAGCTCTGCAATTTGTTTTACGTGTGGTTTTTCTGTTTCAATCCACAGTAAATCAGCGCCTGACTGTAAGCTAGTTACACAATCTAGTACTACGCGGTCTTTCTCAGTGCCTTCGCGGAACTGGTATAAACCGTTATCTAGGCGTGTAGGCTTACAAAGTTGGCCATTAAGCTTCATTGCCGTTTCGCCTTCATTTAAATCTTCAACGCTGTTTACCGGTGTTGTTTCTAAAAATGCATTGTATTGGCTTGCCAAGTCACCTGGTTTTTGTGAAACCGGTACTTTTTGCGTTAGGCTTGCTCCTAGAGAATCGGTACGCGCAACGATAATACCGTTATCAATACCTAGCTCTAAGAACGCGTAACGTACTGCGTTAATTTTAGCTAAAAAGTCTTCATGAGGAACGGTAACTTTACCAGCTTGGTGACCACATTGCTTGGCATCTGATACTTGGTTTTCGATTTGGATAGCACAAGCACCGGCTTCAATCATCTTTTTAGCAAGTAGGTAAGTCGCTTCTTCGTTACCAAAACCTGCGTCAATATCAGCAATGATTGGCACAACATGCGTTTCAAAGTTATCAATTTTATTAAGCACTGCTTGAACGTCGCCGCCGTTTGCTTTTGCATCGTCTAGCTCGTTAAATAAATGGTCAAGTTCACGTGCATCAGCTTGCTTTAAAAAGGTGTAGATTTCTTCGATAAGTGCAGGTACTGATGTTTTCTCGTGCATACTTTGGTCTGGAAGTGGGCCAAACTCAGAGCGAAGCGCTGCAACCATCCAACCACTTAGGTATACGTAACTGCGTTTAGTTGTTTTTTGGTGACGCTTAATAGCCATCATCATTTGTTGCGCAGTAAAACCATGCCAACAACCTAAAGACTGTGTGTACTGGCTTGTGTCTTTGTCGTATGCAGCCATGTCTTCACGCATAATGTCAGCAGTAAATTGTGCAATATCAACACCAGAGCGAAAACGATTTTGTAAACGCATGCGAGTTGCGTATTCAGGATTAATAGTTTTCCATGCACTGCCTTGTGATTGGCATAGTGTTGCTAGTGTATCTGTTTCGCCTTGATATGTTGTCATAATAAAGTCCTTCGAACGGGTATTAATATTTATTGTTGAGAGAGTGACTACATTGCGTTAGCTCTGTAGCGCTTAATTAAACATTAGGCTTATTTTTTAGATTTAGTAAATTTATAGTTGTTATTACGGCTATACATATAGTGAATGGCCAAAAAGCACTCAAAGCGACTTTTTTGCGATATGGTAAGTGTACGCACATAAAAAGTGCACTCTGTCGGACCGTTTAAGGATTTTAATTATGAGCCACACTCTCACCCACTCTGGACTCAGCGTTGATAAGCAACTAGCTGAATTTGTTAAAATACAACTATTACCTGGTACCCATCTAGACGAACACCAGTTTTGGAAAAGCTTTGCTCATATAGTGCAAACACTTACTCCGCTGAACAAGTCGCTACTTGCTAAACGTGAACAATTACAAAAGCAGATTGATGACTACCATGTTGCTAATAAAAACGGTGATCAAGCCCAGTACCAAGTGTTTTTAAAAGACATTGGTTATTTAGTTGATGAACCTGAAAACTTTAATATTGAAACTCAGAATGTAGAGCCAGAAATAGCATTGACTGCAGGGCCACAGTTAGTGGTACCGGTTAGTAATGCCCGTTTTGCTTTAAATGCTGCTAATGCACGTTGGGGTTCACTTTACGATGCACTATACGGCACAGACGTACTCAGTGAAGAAGATGGTGCAGAGAAAGGGACTCAATACAACCCAGTGCGCGGCTTTAAAGTAATGGCTTACGCCAGACAGTTTTTAGATAAAGCGCTACCGCTTGAAAATGGCTCGCACATCGAAAGCACTAACTATTCAATTGTGGATGGCGCACTTGCTATTACATTACGCGACAGCTCACACACTACACTTAAAAACCCTGAACAACTCGTTGGCTATCAAGGTGAGGCACAAAATCCAAGTGTTATTTTACTTAAAAACAATGGATTACATGTTGAGCTGCAAATAGATCATCACCACCCTATTGGCCAAGCTGATAAAGCAGGGCTAAAAGATGTGGTACTTGAAGCGGCGCTGACCACCATTATGGACTGTGAAGACTCAGTTGCCGCAGTTGATGCCGAAGATAAAGTGCAAGTGTACAAAAACTGGTTGGGCCTAATGCAGAGCAACTTGGTTGAAACGTTTAGAAAAGGCGACAAAATGGTCGACCGTACGTTACAAGCCGATCGCCAATATACAGGCCTTGATGGCCAAAAACTGACCCTAAAAGGGCGCAGTATGATGTTTGTGCGTAACGTTGGGCATTTAATGACAAACCCTGCTATTACCGATGTAAGTGGTAATGATGTGTTTGAAGGCATCATGGATGCCATGTTCACCGCAACAGCCGCACTGCACGATTTAAACACTAAAAATGCCATTCAAAACTCAACCGCGCAAAGTATTAATATTGTAAAGCCAAAAATGCATGGCCCTGATGAAGTAGCATTTGCTAACACTTTATTTGGCATGGTTGAAGAGGCGCTGAGCTTGCCTAAAAACACCCTGAAAATGGGTATTATGGACGAGGAGCGTCGTACATCTGCTAACTTAAAAGCCTGTATTCATGCTGCTAAAGAGCGTGTTGTATTTATTAACACCGGCTTTTTAGACCGCACCGGTGATGAAATACACACCTCTATGCAAGCGGGTGTGGTACTGCCTAAAGCGGCTATTAAAGCACAGCCTTGGATCAGCGCTTATGAAGATCGTAACGTTGATATTGGCCTAGCTTGTGGCTTAAGCCATAAAGCGCAAATTGGTAAAGGTATGTGGGCAATGCCCGATAAAATGGCGATGATGATGGAGCAAAAAATAGCGCATCCTCAATCAGGTGCTAATACGGCTTGGGTGCCCTCCCCTACCGCCGCCACATTACACGCAATGCATTACCATGATGTGGATGTATTTAGCCTGCAGCAAAGCATTGCCACGCGCCAAATAGCAAGCCTAGAAAGCTTATTAACACCCCCGCTAATGGCAAACCCAGAAACGCTGTCAAAAGAAGATATTCAAAGTGAGCTTGAAAATAACGCGCAAGGTATTTTAGGTTACGTTGTACGTTGGATTGACCAAGGAATAGGCTGTTCTAAAGTGCCTGACATTAACCATATTGGCTTAATGGAAGATAGAGCGACCTTACGTATTTCAAGCCAGCATATCGCCAACTGGCTGCATCATGGCGTGTGCAGTAAAGAGCAAGTACAAAAAGTGATGGCAAAAATGGCTAAGGTTGTTGATGGCCAAAATGAACATGACAGCCTTTACACCCCCATGGCTACTAATGAGCAAACATTAGCTAACAGCATTGCCTACCAAGCGGCTTCGGCACTAGTATTTGAAGGTGTTAGCCAACCTAGCGGTTACACTGAGCCACTACTGCATAGCTACCGCTTAAAATATAAAGCACAGCACCATAACCAAGCTGAATAGCTGACATTTATTTAACACTAAAAAGCGCGTTTTGCCTACACAAAACGCGCTTTTTGTTTTATTAAGCGGCAAAATAGCTAAAATTCGCCTAGTTAAAACTACGAATTAGTTTTTAATGGTCGCGTTGTGATAAACATTTTGTACGTCATCGCAATCTTCAAGCATATTGATAAATTTATCAAAGTTGGCAATCACTTCTTCATCTGTAATTTCAACATGTACTTGTGGAACGAAGGTAATTTCATCAACTTCAAAGTTAATGCCTTCAAATGCTTCTTCTAATGCCGTTTTAGCTTTAAAGTACTCAGTATGCGGTGCAAACACCGACACCTTGCCATCTTCGGCTTCTACATCAGTCACATCAACGTCAGCCATCATCAGCGCTTCTAACACGACTTCATCGTCGTCGCCTGCAAACCCTAAAACAGCTAGGTGATCAAACATATGAGCAACACAACCAGGTGTGCCTATTTTCGAATCTGTTTTAGTAAACGGTAAGCGCACATCTTTAATTGTACGATTAGGGTTGTCAGTTAAACAATCAACAATCACCATACAATTACCTGGGCCGTAGCCTTCGTACCGTGCAGTTGAGTAATCTTCCCCTGCCCCACCGGCTGCTTTTTCTATTGCTTTTTCGATTACGTGCGCGGGAACTTGGTCTTTTTTGGCTTTTTCAATTAAGCGGCGCAATGTTTGATTTACATCGGGGTCGGGTTCACCACTTTTGGCTGCAACGTAAATTTCTTTACCGTACTTCGAATTTACTTTAGTTTTCGCGTTGGCTGTTTTAGCCATCGAACTTTTGCGGACTTCAAATGCTCTGCCCATCTTGTGCCTCTATTGAATACGTTCTGTTTTTGATATTTTACCAATTCAAAGCGTATTGGGCTAGTGGTTCAACATGCTATGCTGTGCAAAAGCAGTTGAGTATTAATTTAAATAATACCCGTTATGCTATTAGCGAAATCAAATAAAGCGCAATTTAACATAATTAGGGTCTGTTAACCTTTGCGGATTGCTATTTGTTCAAACTAGGGGCTATTTAATCGCGGCGCAAGGTTTGTAACCTAATGGACTAAGTCAAAACCGAGCAAAGCTTCCGCGTCCTGCTCACGCCCCTTACCTACATCCATGTAGGCAACAAAGAGTAAATCGCCCCTAGGCAGAACCCGAAGGGCAGCGCCTGTTTGGCATTGCTGCTGCGTTATCGCCTATTTATGGGGAGTAACCACACCACATAGGCTCTGCCTTGCCTAAATACCAAACAGACCGCTGCAAATTCAACCTTTAAAGGTCAACAGACCCCAATCTTTTCAGCGTAACTTTCAACTAACGACACTAATTCATCAAACCCATGAATAACAAAGTCGGCTTGCTCAGCATACGCGGGGGTTAAATCGGGGGCATATAAACAGGCTCGCATTTTTGCATTATGGGCCGCTTGTATGTCATATAAATAATCACCAACGTAAATAACATTATCAACTGGCATTGCCCATTGGCTTGCAATCGTTAGTAAGGCACTTGGATCGGGTTTAGCAGGAGCGTCGGTTCGGGTGAGTACCGTTTCGATTGGCAACGGATTATGCTGAAGTTTCAATGAAGCCGCTTTATCAAAATTACGCGTCACAATAGCCATGGGGATATTCTTTGCTTGCAGAGCATTGACAGCTTCAACAACACCAGGTAAAAAACTCGCGTTTTGTGCGTCAAGTAGCTCATGCTGATGCACTATATTCATTGCTTCTTCACGCATGTAGGGCGAGGGTAATTGTTCTATATACTCGAGTAGGTCTTGATCTGCTGGGCAACCTACTTGGGCTTTAATTAATGAAAAGTTTAATTCTGATGATACTAAGGTTCCGTCTAAATCAAAAATAACACCTTTGATTGCCTCAATTTGCGTTTTCATTTCATTCCTTGTGCTAACTAGTTTGCGGATTTGCTTTACATTAAAAATGTATATCAATTGACAATTACAAAAAACTTAATCCATTACGCTCTCAGTATAGCTCATTTGATACACATTAGTTCGGTTTGTATGATTCTGTTATGTTGGTTTTACGATGAAGTAAGTTAACGCGATCAGCTAACCTAACAGTATAAAAATGCGCACCTAAGAAAAGGTGCGCAGTGGGTTAGTTAGTTTCAAATCGTGCTTCAAGCCATGTATCGTCTTGACTAAAGTTTAACGTTTTTACTTTTCCTCGCCCCTCAACATTTACCATATTGACTTGCGCAGGCCATAAATCGCGCAGTGCGCCATTACTCATTCTAATGCCTTCAATCTCATCGGGGATCGTCGCTTCTTGGTATACCCAAAAGAACTTACCATCCACTTGTGCACCTACATAATTAAGCGTAAGTGGTTCACCCTCTAAGGTTTGCAAAGCAACATGAGACTCAACATATTTAGCAAAGCGTTTTTGGTCACGCTTGTTATCAATAATATCCACCTTGCCTTTAAATAAACTGCCAACAGCATGCTCTGTGTCATGTAAGTAAAAACGATGCATCAATTCAATATTGTGCGTGCGCTGATTAAATAACATCGTTGTAACAGATGATTTTAATTGATGCGCCATACTCGGCGCAGCAATTAAAAAGCAAACAATAATAAGCAAAAAGCGCATTATTATTGATCCTCGTCGTTATTTTTTTCGTCTTTTGGCTCGTCTTTTTTCAGCTCAGTTTTAATATCTTGCATGATATCGCGGCTTACTTTTGCCTTACTCTTTTCACGTTTGTACACTTCAATACGTGAAGGAATAATACGACGAGGGTAGTGATTATTTTCTACATTCACATCCGCCGTTTCCCAGCCTGGATCGACCGTTACTGATGTCAGCGGTTTGTTTTTGTCGGTAATAATCAGCTTTTGTACATTTTTGTGGTTACGACGCCAAATTTCTGCGGGAATGTAACGCTCTTCTTTAGTGCCATCTTCATAAGTTAGCTCTAAAAGAATCGGCATCACTAGGCCGCCTAAATTTGAAAACTCCATAACATAGTAGTTTTTGTCTTCTTCTAGTGCGCGATCGAGTGTTTTACGCTCCCACGGTTTTAAACCTTTTAAAAATTTGTTGTACGAATTACGTTCTTTATTGGTAACCGTAAAGCGATCGTTTTCGTCATAAAAATCGGTTACATCTGGGTTTTTCTCAACCCAGGTTTTTTTACCTTCAGCGCGATTACGCTCAACAAATAATGAACTTGGCTTATTCGCTTCAATATCACGTAAACGCTTAAAGTCGATATCAGGGTTTTTGGTGTCTAACCGTAATTGATATACTTTATCAAGCGAGATATCAACATGGTCTGTAGTGTAAAACCAACCACGCCAGAACCAATCTAAATCAACACCTGACGCTTCTTCCATAGTACGGAAAAAATCAGCCGGAGTAGGGCGCTTATATTTCCAGCGCTGAGCATACTCTTTAAACGCAAAATCAAATAATTCACGACCAAGAATAACTTCACGTAAAATATTTAATGCAGCAGCTGGTTTAGTATAGGCATTAGGCCCTAAACGAAGCACACTGTCTGATTGCGTCATAATAGGCACTTGAGTTTCAGACTTCATGTACGCCACAATATCACGTGGCTCAACACCCCATGGAATGGTCGGATCCCATTCACGTCCAGCAACACCATCTAAAAAGCTATTTAAACCTTCATCCATCCAGGTCCACTGACGCTCATCTGAGTTTACAATCATAGGGAAATAAATATGCCCCACTTCGTGGATAACAACCCCGATTAAAAAGCGCTTTTCTGCTTGAGAATAAGTACGTGTGCCATCGTCTTGTAAATCTGTACGTGGACCATTAAAGGTGATCATTGGGTATTCCATACCCCCTACTGGGCCATTAACTGACTGTGCAGTTGGGTATGGGTAATCAAATGAATATTTTGAATACACTTCCATGGTATGCACCACAGATTCCGTTGAATATTTCTTCCATAAATCGCCACCTTCTTTAGGGAAAAACGACATCGCCATAACCAATGGTTGCTCATTCCCCCCTTGTTGGTAACCTTTAGCATCCCACATAAATTTACGTGACGACGCCCATGCAAAATCACGAACATTTTCAGCTTTAAAGTGCCACGTTTTTGTTTTGTCTGTACCGGCTTTTTCGTTTTCGAGCGCTTCTTCTTCAGTAACTACAAATACAGGACGTTTTGCTGTTTCAGCTTTTTTTAAACGCTTGCGCTGAGTACTAGTTAAAACAGAGCTTGGGTTATCAAGCTTACCGGTTGCCGATACAATATGATCTGCAGGAACCGTAATTTCAACGTCGTAATCGCCAAATTCTAAGGTGAATTCACCACTGCCTAAAAATGGCTTGTTGGTCCATGCTTCGTAATCAGTATACGCAGCTAAACGAGGGAACCACTGTGCCACTAAGAAAATATCGTTACCGTCTTCTTCAAAGTGCTCATAACCTGCACGTGCACCTACCGCATCTTCTTCAACGAGGTTAAACGCGAAGTCCATACTAAACTCAACATCTTTACCGGGCTTTAGTGGCGTGTTTAAATCTATACGCATTAGAGTATCAACAACCGTTACACGCAGCGCTTTACCATCTTCATCTTTAACATTGCTAATGGTGTAACCTAGCTCATTGTCGTTCATAAACTGCTGACGACGTAAATCACCTAAACTTAATTTAGCAGGCTTAGCATCAGGCTCGTTTTGTAGGGTACTTTTAAAAGTTTGCGTGGTTTCTGCTATCGAGTCATTTTTAAAAATGTTTTGGTCAAGTTGAAGCCATAAATATTTGAGCGTATGCGGTGAGTTATTTTTATATTCAATTGTTTGACTCCCCGTTAAACGACGCTTTTGCTCATCAAGCTTTACATCAATATCGTAATCAACCCGTTGTTGCCAGTAATTTTCTGCAGGTGCACCTGCGGCACTGCGGTAAACATTAGGGGTAGGCAAAGCTTCGTCTAGTTGACGAAACTTATCAACATAACTGCCTTTAGTCTGTTCAACAGATGAGGCCATCACAGAGCTCGCCATTGCCAAAGGCAATACAAATGCACTCAATGTAAATAAATTTTTCTTCATTGTTAATCCTGATCGATTTTAGTGACGCTACTGTGACAAATTTACAGCTAAGCTTCAATAAAATAGCGATAAAACCCTACTTTTATAGGGTGATATTCCACACCTTTATGTAAATATAAAAAACACGGTTTTACACAACAACATTTAACTAAATTGTTTAGCAATTTACATAAAAAACTAAGCTGTAAAGGGGGTTTACAAAATAGGCTGAGTATCACTAAAAGTAGAGATAAAATGAAAAAACACAGCTATTTTCATTAAAAATACTAAAAAACGCAGTTTTAGGTTGATCTTTACTATGGTTTGTAATTAGAATCGCCCACTTTTTTAATTTGAGGGTACTTTTTTAGTGTTTCTCTCAAATATTTTTTGTTCTAACTAGTCGTATTAAGTGTGGTGAGTTTATGGATTTTTATGTCCTAAAAAAGCAGCAAAAACTAATTGCAATACCAGCAGACGTGCAAAATTGTAAGCAGTATATTAACTCAGGCTACCTGTATATTGATAAAGTGGCTGCTTGTAATGAAACAAACGCACTAGCAGTATTACAGGCAAAAAAAGCAAAAGCATTAAAGTGGCCTTTAACAATTGCGCTTGCTGCTTTGCCGGTTATTTTTATTGCTTGGTATACTTTAACCTAAAGCGATACTTGCATCTTTAATTGCCTTGGGTATATTGGCGCTCTTATGGTTTTTTAAGAGCGCAAAATGAAAGTTCTTCACACTTCAGACTGGCACTTAGGTCAGCAATTTTATGAACATGATCGCCGTCATGAACATCAT
The DNA here is from genome assembly GCF_013394125.1 of Pseudoalteromonas sp. Scap25. Taxonomy (GTDB): domain Bacteria; phylum Pseudomonadota; class Gammaproteobacteria; order Enterobacterales; family Alteromonadaceae; genus Pseudoalteromonas. The sequence continues at coordinate 302,869 of NZ_CP041328.1, forward strand.
GCTTTTTTCTCTTGGTTATTAACCACCCTCGTTAGCCAACAAATCGATTTATTGCTTGTTGCGGGCGATATTTATCATACTGCCACCCCCAGTGCTAGCGCCGAAAACCAACTCTATCAATTTATAAAAAATGCCAAAGCACAGTGCCCACAATTACATGTGGTCATAATTGCCGGCAATCATGACTCTGCTAATCGTATTTTGGCTGCTCAGCCCTTATTAGCCCAGTTTGATACCCATGTTGTAGGCCGGTTTGATCCCGCCAATCCAAATGACGTGGTAATAACAATTAATAATAACGACAAACACGCTGTAGTAATCGCTATGCCGTTTTTACGAACCAGCGATATAAGTACGCTTAGCCAGAGCGAGGATGGCCCAAGTTACGCACAAGGCGTTGCTAAAGCTTACCAACTAGCATTTGAACATGCATTAACACTTACCAATGAAAGTACACCTTTAATTGTTATGGGTCACTTACATGCCAAAGGTGGAAATATTTCTGGTGATTCTGAGCGTAACTTAGTCATTGGCGGTGAAGAGGCCATTTCAGCGTCAGTATTTGGTAAGCATGCCAATTACGTAGCGCTAGGGCATTTACACAAAGCACAGTTAGTGGCTAAAAATGAGTACATTCGCTACAGCGGTACACCTATTCCAATGTCGTTTTCAGAAAGGAAATATACCCATCAAGTCAACGTGGTTGAGTTTAACGTACAAAAAGACCAACCGCTAAGCACCACTGTAAACCCCCTTTACATTCCTAGGCTCGCTGAAGTAATTGTATTACCCGAGGGGGAGTGCGTCCCTTTAGCCAAGCTATGCGAGCAAATAAAAGCACTCGATACACAACAATACGAAATAGCGCCATATTTACGAGTAAAGCTAAAATCCAGTGATATTGACACCACTTTTCGTGAACAAATTGAACAAGCACTAAAAGGCAAGCAGGTTAACTTTTGTGGTATAGAACGGGTACGCGATCAGCAAGTGAATAATTCTTCAGAAACGGTATTTGAGGATTTAAGCTTTGTGGAAATGCTCAACCCAATTAATTTGCTCGAACAAGCCTTTAATAACGACAAAGATATGGCTGGCGAAACTGTTCCCAGTGAATTAAAAGCACTATTAACCAACGTTATTGATGAACTTGAACAGGAGCAGCTACTATGAAAATAACCGCCGTGCGTATTCATAACTTAGCCTCCATTGCTGATGCCGAAATCGACTTTTTAGCATCCCCACTCAAAGACGCAGGTTTATTTGCCATTACAGGTGACACCGGCGCGGGAAAAAGTACCGTACTTGATGCCATTTGTTTAGCGCTTTATACGAAAACTGCTCGTTTGAAAGGCGACAAAGGTAACCTAATTGATTTTAACGGCGACAACATAAAGCTTAACGATGCCCGCAATTTATTGCGCCGTGGGAAATGGGAAGGCTATGCGGAAGTGGACTTTAGCGGGCAAAATCAGCAACTTTATAGAGCACGCTACAGTATTCAACGCACGCATAAAAAAGTAACCGGCAAACTAAAAGTAGCCGAGCATACTTTGCATAGCTTACCTGATGAAACCTTAATTGCCGAAAAAAGCAACACCATCAAAGCCATTGAAAATAAAATAGGCCTCACTTTTGAGCAATTCTCCCGTGCAGTGCTACTAGCACAACATGAGTTTGCCGCCTTTTTAAAAGCCACCGGCGATGAGCGCGCACAACTTTTAGAGTGCCTTACTGGCACCGATAAATTTAGTCGAATTGGCCAACGTATATTTGAGCGTAATAAAGCAGTTAAAGATAAATTTGAATTACTAACAGCCAGCTTAGCCAGTTATGCGTTATTGTCTGATGAAGAGCTAAGTGAGAAAAAACAAACTCTTGATGAACTTAAAAAACAAACTGAACACATAAAAACAACGTTGGCCAGCACAGAGCAGGGTGTTAATTGGTATAAACAAGCACACAGTTTAGAGCAAGCATTAATAGCGGCTCAACAAAACGAGCAACAAGCAAGTGATGCACTAAATGCGGTTAAAGCACAAAGTGAGCAAGCAAAACAAGCACAAAGTGCGCTTGAAATTAAAGACAATCGCCAGCGCTTTAAAAGCTTAACGGTGCAAAACAGCCAGTTAAATTCGCAAATAAAGGAATTAAACGCGCTGGATCATGCCGCGCTTATTAATGAACAAGCAAGTAAGGTTAAAAAACAACAAAGCGACTTAGCAACAGCAAAACAACAAAAACAAACGGCTGAGCCACTGATTACAAAGGCACGTGAGCTCGACAGTCAATTAGCTATTTTTACGCAAAGTATAACAAGCCTGACACAACAAAAAGCCAAAGAGCAGCAGCAATTAAGCGAATTACAACAGCAGTTACAACAAAATAAACTCAGCGTAGAACAGGCAACAACACAAAGTGCTCAGCATCAGCAATGGTTACAGGAAAACAATCAACTAAAGCCATTGGCCACTGATTGGAACTATTTTAATCACAGCTTTAAGCAGTTTTTTAATACTACAACGCAATTAAAAATACTCGAGCAACAAAAGCAAGCAACTACTTTGCAGCTAAGCACACTCGCTACCAAGCTTAATGAGCAAAATAAACAGCTTGAACATGCAGAGCAAGTGCTAAGCACTGAAAAACAAAACCTAAATAAACTCACCCAGCAGCAAGAGCAATTTAATATTGAGCAGTGCGATAATCAGCTTAAAAGCATTGATTATTTAAAAGATCAGCGAGCGCGTTATAAGCAATTTAATCAAGAACTAAAGCACACAGTGCAGCAACAAAGTACTACAGCAGAAAAGCTAACTCAGAGTGAACAAACTAACATCACACTGCGTGAGCAATTAAGCAGTAAAGAGCAAGCACTTAAACACGCCGAGCAATCGCTTAATCAAGCACGGCTGCGTGCGAGTGAACATGTTGAACATTTACGCGCACAACTACTGCCTAATGAGGCATGTGCGGTTTGTGGAGCCACTGAGCATCCGTTTGCAAACAATCAAAGCCAACCTTTTAATAACTTAATAACCGACTTTGAAAATACTTATACTGGCGCTAAGCAGCAGCACTTAGATGCACAAACTCAGCTACATCAACATCAAACGCAACATGCTGTTTTAGTCGCTGAGCATAAGCAGCAAAGCCAAGCGATTGCTGATGCCCAAGCCAAAATGTTGGACATTAAAAACACCATGCAAGCGGCTAAAACAGATCTTAATGACTTGAGCGTTGAGCAGCTTGATGACACCCATAAACAATTAAGCGAGCAAAAAGCGCAGTACTTTTCAGCACAAAAACAACAAAACCAGTTGCAAGAAACGGTTAACCAACTGCAAAACACGGCTAAAAAAGAACAGACTGCTCAGCAACAATTAAATACCCAGCATGTTGAACTGAACAATCAGCTCACCATGCTTAATAATAAGCACCAGGAATTGCTCAGCCAACGCGAAGCACTTATAAGTGAGCTGAATTCTCATTTTGAAAACAGTCAATTTTGGCAAACATTGCAAACCGGCGCGTTAACGCTAAGCGAGCTAGGTGAGCAAGTAGAGCAGTATCAACATCAGCAACTACAACTTGAGCAAACTCAAAAGCAATTAGACAGCGCTAATTTACAGCTGCAGCAACTAACTCCCCTTATTACTAAAGCTGAGCAGCAAATTAGCACGCTCAACGACGATTTAACTAAAGCACAGCAACAACACAACAATACTCAGCAACAGCGCTTAGCGTTAATCGATAACCAAACGATTAGCGCTGATGATTATCAGGTTCAGCTGAATAGGCAAGTAGAGCAGTGCCAGAGTGAATTAAATCAGAGTCAACAGGCACACGATAGCGCCGTAAAACAGCGCGATGAGCACGCTATTACGCTTAAAAACCTTGAGCAGCGCTTCGCCGATAACAGCCAAGAGCTAGCCACACTTGAAACACGCTATAGTGCTTGGTTTGAAGAATTTAGCGCGCTTTATGCTGATATTAGCCATCAGCAAATCGAGGTGCTACTGGCTATAAGTAATGACGATATTAAAGAGCAGCTAAAGCATAGCGAGCAGTTATCTCAAGCATTAGTTGATGCTCGTGCCGCGCTAAAACAACAGCAAAATACCAATGAGCAGCATCAGCAAAATAATAAGCCAGCAAACAGCGAAGCACAGTTAATTGAGCAACAAACTCAATTAACTGTGCAGCAAACACAATTACAAAATAACTTACTTACGATTAATACTGCCATCGAGCAGCACAACCAAAATGCTAAAGCTCTTGAGGGCAAGCAGGCTGAGCTAAGCAAACTTAAACAACAAGTAGAACAATGGCATTTACTTAATAAAGTGCTCGGTGATGCAACCGGCAAAACAATGCGTAATTTAGCGCAAACACAAACACTAAAAATATTGCTACATTATGCTAATAGCCATTTAAAAACGCTGAATAAGCGTTACGAACTCACAGCAATAGCTGATTCACTTGATATAGCGATTATTGACCGCGATATGGCCGATGAACAACGTTCTGTAAACACACTCTCTGGGGGAGAATCGTTTTTAGTATCGTTGGCACTTGCATTAGGGCTGGCCTCTTTATCTTCAAACAAAGTGCAAATTAACTCGTTATTTGTTGACGAAGGCTTTGGTACACTAGATAGTGAAACACTTAGTATTGCAATGGACGCGCTAGATTCACTGCAAGCGCAAGGTAGAAAGGTCGGTGTGATTTCACATGTAAGTGAAATGAGCGAACGCGTTGCAACGCAAATTCATGTCGCTAAAAAACCGGGTGGATACTCCACCATAAACGTAATTTAAGGAAATAGTATGCCCACTTTTACAGGCGAAGAAGCACAAGAGTATGATAACCGTATTACCCGTTTAGTCCCAGGTTACGAGCTATTACATCAACTAACCAACGCACAGCTAAGCGCTACGTTAACTGATAACGCCCATATTTTAGTGGTAGGCGCAGGCACAGGTAAAGAAATCGCAGCGCTGGCGAATATTAATTCTACATGGCAGTTTACCGCTCAAGATACCTCGGCCGACATGTTAGCCATTGCTAAGCAACGCTTTATAGAGCAAGGTATTGATGCACGTATCAGCATTGAGTGCCAACCAGTAGATAAATTAAAAGTTAAAGCCGACGCGGTATTATGTTTATTGGTGATGCATTTTGTTGAAGATAACGGCGATAAGAAGCAGTTATTAAAGGGGATTAAAAATAATCTTAAAAAATCTGCACCAGTATTTATTGCTGATTTAATGCGCCCAGAAACCACGTTTGAACGAGAGGCACAACTTAATACATGCAAAGAGCTTGGCCTTAGTGAAGCAGGAAAAACGCAAATGGCACATAACTTAGAGCGTGAGTTTTACCCGCTTGATCGGATGCGTTTTAGTGAGTTACTTAATGAATGTGGCTTTGGCATTCCAAAACTGTACTTTAAAGCACTTGGTTTTAGTGGGTACGTGGTATAAATTTTTTGCAAAAAAAAAGCTAATATCGTATTGATATTAGCTTTATCGCTTAACGTTAGTTTAGCGTGGTGAGTGCGCTATAAAGCCCACTCCCTTTAAATTAGATGCAAACGATGTTTTCAGCTTGCGGGCCTTTTTGACCTTGAGTTACGCTAAACTGTACTTTTTGGCCTTCAGCTAAAGTTTTGAAACCGTCGCCTGAAATTGCACTGAAATGTGCGAAAACGTCTGGGCCAGACTCTTGCTCAATAAAACCAAAACCTTTAGCTTCGTTGAAAAATTTTACAGTACCAGTAGTTGTATTAGACATAATAATATCCTAAAAAAATAAATAAAAAATTGCCTTAAAATAGGCGTTTAACAGGAAGAAAACAAACATTTAACTTGAGGATATCGCGAAGGATTATTACTAATAACAACGTGGTACTTACAAATAAACTGGGCTTTCTATCAACCCGATGGCAAGCAGAATAACAGCAATACAGTTTATAACAAGCTTTATTTATACTTTATTTTTATATACAACTGTAAAGCCTCTCATAATAGGCTTTACAGCGTCCTCGGCTTAACTTTTTAAACTTCGTGTTAAAACGTAACCTGTTAAAAGTGCAAATTACGCGCTCTTACAATATCTTTCATTACAATGGTTGAGGTTAAACGTTGTACACCTGGTAGGGCTGATAGCTTGTCATCGTAGAGTTGCTGAAACGCGGCTAAATCTTTAGTAACGACATGTAACAGGTAATCAGGTGTACCGAATAGCCGCTGAGCATTGGTGATCTGAGGAATAGCATCCACTGCTTGCTCTAATTTGCTTAACGACACTTTATCGCCCTCTTTAATAGTAATAAATACTAACGCAGAAAAGTTTAAACCCACTTTCTCAGGTGATATTTCGGTGCGGTAACCCACAATTGCTTTGCTTTTCTCAAGCTCTTTAACACGGCGGTGACAGGGCGACACGCTTAGCCCAACACGATCAGCCAATTCAGAGAGGGTAAGTCTGCCATCGACTTGTAATTCAGCAAGAATTTTCCTATCCATGGTATCCATAGTTAATTATTTCCTAAAATGAACGCTTATATTAGTAAAATACAGTAACTTTTACTCATCAGAAAGAAATAAAATAGTTACTCACTTATTTTAGGTTATAGCGCTATGGATATTAATATTATTTTTTCTTTTTGGCTGGTATCAATTTTGTTTGTTCTCACCCCTGGTGCAGATTGGGCTTATACAATTAGCGCAGGAATAGCAGGCGATAAAATTGTTCCTGCGGTGTCAGGGTTAATACTTGGGCATTTAATGGCCAGTTTAATTGTGGTGGTAGGGTTAGGTGCGCTATTAGCATCGCATGCTATTTTTATAAAGCTGTTAACCTTGTTCGGCGCTTTATACATAATTTGGATTGCCGTATCACTATACCGATTTCCTCCCATGCCTGCAGCCTATAACGATGGCCAACAACACACCTCAGACACGCCTATAAAGTGGATGAGAAAGGGCTTTATCATTAGTGGTTTAAACCCTAAAGTAATGCTGTTATTTTTAGCCTTGTTACCACAGTTTGTGTTGCCAACTTTATCGTTTTCTATCACTGAACAATTGCTGGTACTGAGTGTAATTCATTTAGTAGGCTGTGCGTTGGTGTATTGGTTAATAGGGATAAGTGCCAGAAAAATCCTTAGTAACAATCCCGCATTGTCGCTTAAGTTTGGGCGTGCATCGGCATGTGTACTGTTTATTTTGGGCTCACTAATGCTAGTTGATAGCGCACAAAAACTAACTCACGTCGTGTAACAGTAGCAAAAAAGAAAGTGGCTTATCTTAGCTGAGCCACTAATTCACTCAAACGGGCAATTTTAATATTACTCAGCTGCCTATAATCAAAATAGGGGCACACAATAATATTCTGGCTTTTATCTATAGCAAACTCATCATCAAGCCAATCAAATTGGGCGTTTAATTTACCTTGTTGTATTAAGTTTTTAGCGTGAGTTCGCCCAGCAATAATGTGCAACTGGTTTTTATGCTCAGTGAGCACAGGCGCACTAAAGAGTAATGCAGTCCCGCTATGCTGCTGTAACAACAGCTCATCTCGATATGCTTGCCAGCTCACTGCTTGTTTAGCAAATGAGTAATACTCGCTTGGCAGCGCAAATAACACTTTAGCGTACACATTAAAGACTTTTCGCCAGCCATTGCCACAGTGCTGATTTATACTGTTTATTTGCCCACTAACCACAGGCTCTAGCTGCTCTAGTGTTTCAAAGTAGGGCATAGGGGGCGCTTTTGCGACATACACAGCAACTCTAAATGAGTCATCACCTAACCCTATTAACTGGCTGCTCACCTTAACTACTCTTATTTTGCGCTAAAATACGGTCAAGGTTGTTAGCAAAGTTTTGTCTGTCACTTTGGCTTAACGGAGGCGGCCCACCACTCATTTCTACGCCGCTTGAGCGCATAGTATCCATAAAGTCGCGTACATTTAGTAAGGAGCGAATGTTTTCAGTGGTGTAAAGCTCACCGCGCGGATTAAGCGCTTGGCCGCCGTTATCAATCACTTCGCTAGCTAGCGGAATATCTCCAGTGATCACTAAATCACCCTTTTCAACTCGTTTAACTATTTCATCATCAGCCACATCAAAGCCTGATGACACTTGCAGTCGGCTAATAAATTTTGATGGTGGAATGCGCATGGCATGATTTGCAACCAGTATTGTTTCTGTATGCGTACGCTCTGCAGCTCTAAATAAAATTTCTTTTATTACCACCGGACAAGCGTCAGCATCAACCCAAATTTTCATGCTAAGTTCTTTAAATTGCTTTAGTATTAGAGCGATCCTATAGCAATTTCTAAAGAAAAGGAAACAACATGAAACTCGCTTTTAAAACCGCATTATTTATTACTGCTATGTTTTTACTCAGTGCCTGTACCAGCGCACCGGAAGGAATAACCCCTGTTAAAAACTTTGATTTAGAAAAGTACCAAGGCAAGTGGTATGAGATAGCACGATTAGACCACTCTTTTGAACAAGGGATGGAACAAGTAACAGCCACCTACTCAATTAACGATGATGGAACGGTAAAGGTATTAAACAAAGGATTTATTAGCAAAGATCAGCAGTGGGACGAAGCCGAAGGCTTAGCTAAATTTGTAGAAAACACCGATACAGGGCATTTTAAAGTGTCATTTTTTGGGCCGTTTTATGGTGCCTATATTATTTTTGAGCTCGACCAACCTGATTATCAATATGCCTTTATTACCAGTTATAGCAAAGATTACTTATGGTTTTTATCACGCACACCAACAGTAAGCAAAGAGCTTAAGCAGCACTTTTTAAGCCAAGTAAAGGCGCTTGGGTTTGCAACTGACGAAATTATTTGGGTAAATCAAAAACCGCTGTAAAGGGGGTTTACATGAGAGTATGACAAATAACCTTAGCTGTAATAAAACGATCACCTTACTGTAAGGTAAGTTAAATAAAGCAAGGCTATATTAGCCGCATCTGCAAATAGACAGGCAGGTGAAGACATAATGACAATCCCCCTTTTTTAATTGGCAAGCCTGATGGCTTGCCATTTTTTTCCGCAATTTAGCCTATTTTTTGGGATCAGGTTTTTACTAACTAAAGCCCATTTAAACCAAAAAATAACGTACTCATGGCCAATATTACTAATATGAGTAAGTTAAAAAGTTTAGTTAACCTCACCAAAAAGCTATAAAAAATCATTACAATTAAAGCACTTAACGTCATATAGCCACAAAATTGCAAACCACCATAACCTTTTAATTCGTTAACACATAACAGTAAACTTAGTAAAATACTGATCCAAGCAACACTCAATAAAACCAAACGCTGCTGTTGAGTAGGGCGCTTATTAAAAACATCCTTAAAATGATTAAACTTAGCCAGCGCAAAGCAGTTAAAAGCCAGCAAACATAAACTAAAAGGAAGCAAGGCAATCATACTTTTTGCTCCTGAGTATTTATTGGAGTTGGTTTTTTAGCTTGCAGAGCAGTACGTAATTTTTCGGTTTGTAACAAAAACAGCAAACCAATTGCTAGAAAAAGACTGTCAAACATAAATAATGCCCACTGCTCGTTACGCAAGTAACTGAATATATTACCCTCTGTTGTTATCGCATTAACAAGTGGCACACTAAAGCAAGCAATACTGTTTATGGCAGCCATCACACACCACTGCAACTTGTCACGCTTTACAAAGGCAATGATGAACACACATAGCCAAGTTAAAAAGAAAGCGAGTATTTCTTTATCCGAGCGCTCAGCAACCTGTTTACTGAGTAAACGATTAGCCAAAAAGAAAGCCGATGTAGCCAAGGGTAGTCCCATCAATGTTCCTAGATTTAACCCTTCAACGAGCTTTAGCCCCCAAGATGGCTGAGTATTTTTTTTCATTCTTTCGCGTAAGCGCTTAGCCCACATTATGCAGCCTGTCGCTATCATTATGCAGCCGGCAATGCCGCCTAAAAAATATAAAACACGTAATAATGGTTCTGCTAAACGCCCAGTATGCATTGAGTTTAATGATTCATATAGCGCCTTACTGCCAGTGAGTTCATCATCAGTTTGAGCAACAAGTTCACCACTCGCTCCGCTAAAAATTAAACGGGGTGATTGATCCCTTAATGTTTTACCAGGGCTCACCAAAACCATAATAGTTGCAGCGGCTTTATTCGGGTTATTAATAATTACCCGAGTTATATCAGCCTCTGGCCACTTAGTATAAACCTGATCTAAAACAGTATTGATAGGCACTAAAGGTGCAGTACCTTGCAATGATTCTGTTACAGGACTACTTGGCGAAACATCATTGAAAAAACCACGTATTCCATTTTCATAAACGGTTTGCGCGGGGTAGGGAAATATCATAAATATCAGAGTAATAATGCCGGTATAGGTAATCATTAAATGAAACGGTAAGGCAAATACAGAACTTAAATTATGTACATCTAACCAGCTACGACTGCCTTTATTAGCTCTAAAAACAAACATATCTTTAAAAATGCGTTTGTGAATTACTATCCCTGATATCAACGCAATAAGCATAAATAAACTAGCAAAACAGACAATCCAACGCGCTGTTTTTACATCAATATAATGTAAATCAAAATGCAGGCGATAAAAGAAATTTCCCCCTCGGGTATCTACAAAGGGTGCTAGAGGCTGCATGGTATTTGGATCTATACGGGTGTTTTCAAAAGAGGCTCTGCGCTGCCCTGGCTCTTTTGGCTTAGCATAACCATACGTTAAATAGGGTACACGCTCTTCTGGGAGTGTTATACGCCAATTAGGGGCATTAGGTGCTTGGGTATTTAAATAATCAACGCCGCTTATTATTTGTCGCTTTTGCGCGCCAATACGGTCTGTCTGCTGCTCAATATTATGAATACTTGGCTGATTCCATAAACTAACTTCATCTCTAAAAAAGCTGATGGTGCCTGCAAAAAATATTAAATACAGTAACCAACACACGAGTAAACCTACCCATGTATGTAACCAGGTCATTGAGCGAAAAAAACTCCCTTTCATAACCATCCCTTCATTAACGACAATATAAAAAATTGCACTGCAATACTTAGTAAAATACTGATCCAAACTGTTTTTAACGACTGAAGATAAAAACTATAAATAAACACCAGTGCATAAATTAAAATACTCGCAGACACACTTAAAAGAACCGCGTCAACTTTAGAGACCGGCACCATAACACTTAACAGCGACACACTGACGGCAGTAAAAAAATACCCGCCCACAATGGCGACAAAAAAACGCGATAAAACCGCTAATTCATAGTTAAAGCGCTGCATAAATTGCCATAACATAGAAAAAGCGGGTTTGGGAAAGTCTAAAAGACGGTTAGAGGCCTGCATATACTGCAAATTCCTTTTAAACATAGCTAAAAAAGATGGCGATATTATAACGCCAACAAACACAAAAGATAGTAATTCTTATTTGTATTTGAATGCAGTGATAAGCATTAAATTGAGTTAGTTAAATACTGATCTACATTAAGATTAACAACCAGTAATAAAACAACACGTATAAGGAAAGGCCTTCCTAGATGTGTTGTTGTTACCGACGAAATATATATAGCCGCAGTAAACATCCGTCAGTATATGAAATTAAAATTTAGCTAAAAGCACTTTTTTTAATGAGTTTTTACACAGCCCAAACAGAAGTTTTGATACAAGTAGTTAATAATCAAAGACCTTTTAAACATTAAGTATCCTTCAGATAATCTAGGATCAGTATTTTACTAACAAGGTATAAAATATCGCCTATATAAACCGATTTTTTACTAACTGATTAACTGAGAGAGCTAAAAATGAAGCAAAACGCTGAAAAAACGTGCGTAAAAAATTAAGTTTTATACTTTTAAAGCGGTAAGTTAGTAAAAATCTGATCTTAAATATATGAGTTTAAATTGTAATGACTTTAATCATGCATACGACGATGAAATACAATGAGTAATTTATGCTCAATTAATGAGCATTTCACATACTTCTTGCAGCAGATTTTTTACCGTTTAAGCATAGAGCTTAAGGCAAAAAGCGTTAGTACTGCCTTACATAATAGTTCTAGGAAAATAAATAATGATTGATAAACATCATTATAGGCTCAGCATCAGTTGAACCACTCTGGCCAAACCTAAAACTAAGTCCCACAAGCGTTAAAATAAAATTAGTATCGGTGTTATTTTTCTCGTTGCATTTTCCTGATTAAAATTAATGATTTTGTATCATAAACACCCTAAAAACAGCAACAGCGTTAACAAAAAATTCCTTTTTGATAACAACTGTGTTTAAATCCGAAACAATGGATTGGGGTTCTCCTCTAAACTAACTTGCATGGAAGTAAAAAAATAATAATTTTTAAAAATGGAAAAACTATGAATAAAAAAATCTTTGCAGCTTCCGCTTTACTAGCAATCTCATCAACTTCTTTACTTGCATCTAACCAAACATTTCAAGCAAGTGTAAATGGTTGGACTGAGCCTACTTTTGCAGAGGATAGCGCACTTCACTTTGGTAAAATTCGTTTATCTACAAGCTCAACCTGTACGATGAATAATGCAGGCGTTGTATCGGGTGACTGTGATGCGTCAGATGCAAACATTCAATTAGGTGGAATTACTGTATCTGGTTTAGCGCCAAATTCAGCAATGAATATTACTGTATCTGGAAGCACAGGCACTAACTTAACTTTTGCTCCAGTAACAACGGCTACAGATGGCACAACCAGTGTAACAACTGCTGACAATGTTGCGTCTGCTTTCACTACTGATGCAAGTGCAACAGATATTACTGTTAGTGTATATGGTGATATGACGGTTGATTCTACACTGACAGCGGGCGCTGCTTACACTGTAGATTATACTGTAGATGTGTCTTTCCAATAAGACTATGAAAGCTGAGGCTAACTTACTAAGTTAGCCTCAGTTTATTTTTTTTTGCGTAATTGCGCATTAAAAATAAAATGTGTGGAGCATCGCGCTCCACTTTTTATTATCATGTTGTTGAGTTGTCCCATGATTCTTAAACTTTTTTGTTGGGCTACCCTTTGCCTAACTCTTTTACTACCTGAAATTTGTAATGCCAACCTTGCGTTGTCTGAATACCGTTTATACTTTGATGGGCGTACTAAAAATAATTCACTACTTATCCGCAATACCTCTAATAAAAATCTCGATTTTAAACTTGTTGTTACCCATAAAGATATGACCGAAGAAGGAGCGCTTATAGATGTTACCCCACAACAAGTTGAAGGGCGCTCTGCCAAAAACATGCTAAGGTTTTCACCACGTCGCGGTACTATTGCACCCAAAGGGATGCAAGCTATCAGAATGACCGTTCGCAAAAAAGCCGAGCTTGCTGTTGGCGAATACAGAGCGGTGCTTAAAATCATAGCCTCTGAATCACAAAACCTTGACGCTGATGGAATAAGTATTAGGCCTAAAGTTGCTTACAGCGTGCCTGTTATTGTTCGTCATGGCCAATTAGAGGCTGACTCAGAATTAATAAACCCGCAATTAATTACTCAAAATGGGCGCCCGACTCTAACATTTTGGCAAACACTCACAGGGAATCGCTCTGTGTATGGAAACTTTGAATTAGTTGATGAGAATAATGTAATGGTTGGTGAAATAGCCAATGTGGCCGTTTATACCCCTCTATCTCGTCGCAAGGTATACATCACTTTACAAGCCCCAGTAACTGGGCCTTTGACACTCAACTACAAAGAAAACGAACTTTATGGCGGTAAAATAGAGTTAGCGATTCCCATTAATATCAAATAAAAATGCTACACATTAATGCCTTATACTACGGTATAACGGCTCGCTTGTTACTTTGTACATTACTGTTAATTGCACCCAAAGCAATCATCGCAAAGCAGTTACCGACTCTTTATCAATGGCCTATTGATGAGGAGTCTTTTGTGATTATAAATGTCAGGGTAAATGGGCGCTCAGTTGTCTCTGATTTAGAAGCTTACTATTCAAAATCAAATAAATTGCTATTGCCCATAAGCGCCCTGAAATCGACTATGGGAATTAGCTTAAATGTGTCACAAAATACACTGGCTGCTAAAGTTGACGCAAGTGAGCTGGTTCTCAATGCTGAGCTTTCCTCAACTTTAGCCCCCTCAGAAAATGTTTCATTGTGGGCTGTCGATGACTACGACCACTATGTTGATTTATCCGTCATAAATACACTTTTAAATACCGACTCGCGCTTTGATTACTCACTGATGCAGGTTTCATTTTCTAGTAGCTTGCTTACTTATAATAACAACCAAGTAACGAGTGGTATTACAAAACAAATTAAGTCCAAAGCACTGCAATACGACCACTTTATAGACGACCAATACCAAACGCTGACCTATCCGGTATCTGAATATTCATTATCAGCAAGCTATAAATCGTCTAATAATCGTTATAAGGGGCTGCTCAGGCTTAATAGCTACTTTGACTTATTTCATCATCGAGCTGAACTACGATTCAACAAAAACGAAAACACCGCTAATACCTTTTTAAAAGTAACTAAAGACTTTAATTTAAGTGAACAAGATCACTCACTGGCACGCATTCACTACCAATTGGGAGATATTCAATCTCAATCAGATCAGCTTATTACTAGCTCAAATCAAGGTCGGGGATTTTATATTTCAAATGCTAACCCACATTCGGCACAAAACTTTTCAACCATTACCATTGAAGAACCCGCATTACCGGGCTGGCAAGCGGAGCTGTATCGAAATGGTCAATTTATTGCCACTACTCAAGCTAACGACGAAAATTTGGTTCGATTTACCGATGTTGAAACGTTTTACGGCAACAATATTTTTGAAATTAAACTTTTTGGCTCACAAGGCGAGCAAGTTACACGCACTCAAAAATATACAATAGGACAAGACGCTCTATCGCCCGGAAAAATAAGCTATCAAGTAGAGTTTTTAGAAGCAGATAAAAGCGTTTTTAATCAATCTAATAACGCTTCAACAGCGATGAGCAATTCCTTTAAAAGCAATCTATCATATGGCATTAGTGAATTTATCACTTATGACGCTCAAGTTACTCATTTGCAAACTGACCAAGATAACAGCAGCTACCTATCATCGGGGCTAAATACACTTACAGATCACGGCAGTTACCGTTTTCTAGCCACAAAACAACTCGATGCTGGCTATGCTTATTTTGCCGGCTTTAGAGGCCTACTTTCTGATACACTTTTTAACGACATCAGTGTTAATGTTGAATACAGTGCCCTTAATGACTTTTCTAGCGCTTTATTTGTAGCACAAGAGAACTCACTCAAAAATAGGCTGTTATTGAGCCTAAATGGTCGGACTGATTTCTTTAACTCCCTTAACTGGAATATGAGATGGAGCAATGAAGTACGTGAAAATACCAACACTAAAAACCGACTCTCATTAGGTATCAATAAAAGTTATATCGGAGGAACATGGTCAAGCCAACTATTTTATGATGACGATACGAATAACCTAATAAACCGGCTTTATTCTTCAATGGATATTGCCTCTTGGAAATGGACCAACACCTTAGATTGGCAGACTAATAATGGCGCAGAACTTACTCGTTTGAGAAGTAGTTTACGTTGGCCACAAACACAAAGCACCTTCAATCAAACACAGCTGACTTATCAGTCTAACTCTGCAGCAAATACGCTTTTAAGTCATCAGTATACATACCGCCATGAGATATTTAATATACAAGTATCAGGGCAAGTTGATAATCAAGGAGATTGGCGCTTATCTTTAGGTTTAAATGGCACATTTAGTTTTGATCATTTAGAAGCAGACTTTAACTTTGACACTCCTCGCTCATTAAATTCCGGGCAAATAGAAGTTAGTTCGTTCATAGACTGGAATGAAAATGAAATCTTTGACCAAGGCGATGAGCCAATTCAAGACGTTAATTTTACTGGCAACTATCTATGGCGAGATAAATACACCAATAATGACGGAAAGGTCTTGCTGCCAAGCAGTTACGGTGGCCAGGTTTTAGATGTTAATTTACGCTCGTTGTCTAATCCTTACTTGCAGCCCTCTTTAGGGAAAATTAAAACATTAGCTCATAGAGGCGGACAAACCAAAGTAAATATTCCTTTAGTGGTCTACAACGAGGTTGAGGGGACTATTTATCTATCGAGCAATGAAAAGAGTAAACCTATCGCAGGACTGACGGTTGTACTTAAAGAAAAGGGCGGCGAAAAACATTATTCAACGGTCACTGAATATGATGGTTATTATTATTTTTCTAATGTTTCTCAAGGAAGTTATATTCTTGAAATAGAAAAAAATGAGCAGCTATCAGAAAACATAACCATAAAAAACCTTCCCGAGCAGATCATCACTGAAAAAAGCGGCGATACCATAATACTGCAAGACATCATTGTATACACAAATAACGCTAATACCTTAAATAAGCAACCAACAACAGCAGCTAAAGCAAACCAAAACACGCCTTATTTTGTGCAATTAGGCGTATTCAAAAAGTTTCAATCGGCACTTATTGTGGCGAATAAAATTGATAAAGCAGCCTATGCTTTGCAGTTATATAAACATGAAAACCGTGATAGCTATTACCTCGTTGCAGGCCCATATAATAATGCAGCTAAAGCACAGCAAACCATTAATGATGTTTATTCAATACCGGCGCTTCATGGCAGCTTTATGGTTGATGTAAGGCGATATGCCTCACCACAGTGGCGAAAAATAGGGGAGTGGGGCGATATGCAAACCCAAAAAACTGAGACTTACTTTTGCCAGTATGGTGCATATACCTCTGAAAAATCAGTTAATAAAAAACTGCTAAGGGAAAATCCATCACTGTTCGTAGCAAAGCAAGCAATAAAAGGTGAAGCCCATTATTTGATGCTGTCAGGGCCGCATAATGCAAAGCAAACAGCGTGTGATAAGCAAGTGGTTAAACAAATAGAAGGGCTCACCACCGCGATAAAGAAACCTTGGCACAGCATTTTTGCTATAAATCAGTAGTAAAGTACTGCACCTGTGTTTTGCCATCACTGTTTAAATGCGACTCACATTTTATTTCACAACGCGCTCCCGCGGATTCGGCAACCCAAATCGATTGCGCGCTCTTTTTAATATAACACGCAGAATACAGCGCATCTTCTTTTTGCGCAGCAACAACAAAACAGCGTTGAAAATTACCCAAAGGTAACACTTTAATTGGATAAACTTGTTCTTGTGCAATTACACCAGCACTAAACGTTTGAGATGATTTGGCATAAACAGCATACGAAATAGCGAGCATACATACCAAAGACATTAAAATAGATATTTGTTTCATATAATTAAAGCGAATTAAAAAACAATATAGTAAGTGTAGAGTAAATTCTTTTTTATGTGTTTATTTAGCAATTATTAGATTGAAAATAGCAATGGCCGCCTATCTAATTAGTTGAATCACCACAAGTCAATGTACTGATGTTATAATACATTTTTTTGCAAAAAGAGCGGGGCACTATGTTAACTATTTCAAACAGCGTAACCATTGATGAATGGGAAGTAGAGCTAAGCGCTATTCGCTCGCAAGGCGCTGGCGGACAAAATGTTAATAAGGTAGCCAGTGCTATACACTTACGCTTTGATATAAACCGCTCTAAATTGCCCGAATTTTATAAAGAACGATTACTTGCTTTAAAAGATTCAAGGATCACCAAAGAAGGGGTATTGATAATTAAAGCCCAGAGCCACCGCACTCAAGAGCTCAACAGGGAAGATGCGCTTAAACGGCTAAAAGATCTAATTTTAAGCGCCACAAAGGTTAATAAGGCACGTCGTGCTACCAAACCTAGCCGTAACTCACAGCGTAAACGTATGGATAAAAAAACCAAACACGGCCAAACCAAAGCTCTCCGCGGTAATATTAAGCTGTAACTTAAGTAACCTGACTCTGGTTAAGCACATAAAAAAGACTGCGAATGCAGCCTTTAATTTAATCATAAGTATGATGGCGGGTGACGCTAAATCGGTTTAGGATTCGATGCACTACATACACTGCGCTTAAGCTTACTGTTACTGCAACAGCCACCGAGCTAAATCGATACATGGCGCTGTATATTAAATCTTGCCCAGGGCCTAACGACTGACCAAATAAAATCCCAAAAGTGGTCAATACCCCAAACCCAACCCCCGGTGGACCACCACCTAAAATATGAAAACGACTGAATATAAAAGATAAAATCCATAATATAGCCACCGGAAAAAGTAAAACGTCGGTATGGTTATACAAAAACAATTGCGCAACTAAAGCAGCATTACAACCTATCAGTGTACCAATAATACGTTGCCAACTTGCGGTGCCCGCCGCTTTAAAACACAGCGAAAATAAAATTAAAATAGATGCCGCTTGCGCCGAAATTGAATCTTGCAAATCAAGCACCTGAAAAACCACAAACGACAAAGTCGCAACCGTGGCACATAACAACACCTCGTGACGAATACTTTCTTTATCCTTGTGCGATACAGCGCGCATGGGTCGCGCTGTCACGTCAGGAAACAAGCCATGCATCAAGAGCGCAATAATAATAGTAATAAAAATAGCCACACCATTACTTAAAATAAGCGGGTAAATGCTACTAGCTTGATCAACATGACTGGCAAAATGTAACTGAATCGATAAACTCACCGCACCTAACGCACCAAATAAAAACGCACCACCAGAGCTCATTAAGTAAAATAACACGCAAAAACTAGCAAAAATAATGAGCGTCATTAACACCGGCAAGTGTGAAAGTAAGCCCTGTAAAATAAGCACTATAAACGCACTGTAGGCAGCACTGGCAACAAATTGACGGATCACGCCTTTGTTAATACTTGGCACTAAACCGAGTAATAACATAGGGTAAACTGTAAAAAATATTCCATTGGGCCAATTCATTAACTTGCACAAAGTAAAACCAATAGTGCAGCCGCCAGCAATCCGTAGCGCTTGGCGTAAACCATTTGAATCGAGTTGTGGCGCTTGGCTAACATGTTGTGTCATTACTCGCCCCACTAATAAATGTAATGTAACCAACTAATAAAGCGGATCTGTACTGATCCCAACCATTGACCTATAGCCGATTGTGGAAGTAACTGCACAGTGGCACGCGCACCACTGGGCATATTATTTATAAGCTGATTGTTATTTGGCAGCACTAAGTGAATACGCTGACGCTGCGCATCCCGAACCCAGCGATTGCTGGTTTCGGTGGTGCTAAGCAATCCATTCGCACTAAGTTGTCCGTCACTGACACCGGCCTCAAATATTTCAATTTTTGCGTCGAATACTTCACCAGGTCGGCTATCAAATACCACTTTTGCTAAACTGCCTGGCTGCATGTTTAATAGTGACTTTTCACGAAAATCGGCTACCAAATCTGCTTTTTTTGCTACAACCGCGAGTAATGGCTTACCCGCAACCGCATAGGAGCCCTCAAGTAACTGTAAATTAGCTACAACGCCATCACTTAAAGCACGCACTTGCGTATAAGATAAATTAAGCTCAGCTTGTGCTAACTGGTTTGCTGCATGGCGCAGTGCTAAGTTATCTTGCCCTGAATCGCCACGCGCTAAAACAGCTTCTGCCAACTGTGCTTCAAAGGCAGCTAAATTAGATTCGCTTGCTGCAAAATTTGCACGAATGCTTTCAAGCTCTTGCTCCGAAATAGAGTTTTGTTTGTAGAGTGTTTCGCCACGCTTTTTTAATAGCTGCTGCTCATGCAATTTAGCGTTAGCTGCACTTATTTGTGCCTCCAGCGCTTTTACGTTGGTATCAAGTCGTTTATTTTGCAGTTTGGCATCATCAAGCGCGAGCTGCGCTTGCTCAAGTGCTAGTTGGTAAGTATTTTTGTCTATTTCAAATAATACATCACCCGCTTTAACCGTTTGGTTATTACTAACCAATACATCGGTAACACGGCCGTTTATTTGCGGCGATATTTGCACAACCGGATGGTAAACCCGTGCTTGTGGCGTAACCGGTAGCCATACATCGGCAACAATATAATAGAAAAATACAACAATAAAACCAACGAGCGATACTTTAACGTAGCGAGCAAATTTTTGATCGGGTGTCATACTTATTTATCTCCAGATAAGCTTACAATACAACGCCGCGCGTTTTCTTCCATTTGCACTAAACTATGCGCCATACCATCAAGCTGCTCCGTGCTTAAACCTGCATATAAACGCTGTTTAATATCGCTTGTTAACTCTTTTAAGTGTTCTAATAACTTTATACCCTCATCGGTAAAGTACAATTTTTTACTGCGTTTATCGTGTTCATCAACTTGTCGAATAACTAGATTTTGCAGCTCTAATTGCTTAATGGTGCGCGTTAATGAGGGCATTTCAATACCTAAGCTAGTCGCCAGCGCTTGCTGCGTAGCCCCTAAAGGTAAATGATGTAAGTGAATCATCGCCGTCCAGCGCGACTGAGTTAAACCTAGCGGCTCAACCGCTAATGTTACCGCTTCTCGACATAAGCGGTGCACTCGACCCATATTGCCGCATAAAGTTAAATCGAGTGTTTCATGAAAAGGAATATTGCTACTCATAGGAACTCTTACTTGTGAATATCAGCAAATTTTAGCATTAGTTAGCAGGCTAAGTAAATAATTGGCATTTTAACTTCACGTAAATAAGTATTATTTAGATAAATAGTGTACGGCAAGCTTATCTAAGAAAGTATAAAGCTTATTGTTCATCTCATCATAATCGTGACTTAAGAGCTTTTCGGGCTGTTCAACAAAGCGGTAATTATGGGCATTGGTTAAATCATCGTTGGCAATGAGGAGGGTAACCACCTCGGTGGTCAATTCCATGTGGCATTGAAAACCAAATACTAAATCGCTATAAGCGACTATTTGCCTTGGACAACCTTCGCTATAGGCAATAATACTGGCCGTAGCAGTCAGCCCGGGCATATCGTTATGCCAATGCCCCACATTAAGCTCACTGCCAAAATGGCTAAATAACGGATGATTCAAGCCTGCATCGGTGAGGGTAATAGCAAACTTACCAATTTCCTTTTCTGGACTAGGTTGATAAGTCGCGCCTAACGCTTCACCAATTAATTGCGACCCCAAACAAACGCCTAACACCACTTTGTTTGCCGTGATCGCGCTGGCAATAAAGGCTTGTTCTTTTTTACTATCAAAATAAGGGCATTCTGCAAACGATGTAGCGGGCGATTGTGGCCCACCCATTACGATTAAAAAGTCTATATTATCGGTGTGTTTTGGTAAGGGTTCAGCTAAATAAATACGGGTATAAGACAACGTATGGCCATTCATTTTAGCCCAAGCTTCATAAGCGCCTGGCGCTTCAAAATGTTCATGAATAATAAAGTGAATGTGCATTGCCGTTTCCTTAAAATATTATCTGTTTAATAATACCCTAGGGTCACCGGATATAAGTGACCATGTGATATCAGCCGCTAAAAGTTAAGTAAATTAGCTGGAGAGTATTGATCAGTCAGCACCTTAGTATCACTTGGCCAATCTTTACCATCTTTGGTGAAAAACATACGCTGGCTAATTGCCTTTATATCTACGTCATAAGGGGCAAGTAACGGAGCTAGCTGCGTCACCCGCTGCGCTATTTGTTGCTCTGTAGGGATATTGCTATAACCGGCTAAAATAATACGATTACTATTATTATTGGCTGTTACATTAATAAAATCGCCAAATACCGCATGATAAGTTGCCGACTCATGTTCATAAAGTTTACTTGATGAAAACGTGTTAGCAGCAACAATTCCGCCTTCGGCTAATACGCTTTTTATTTCTTCAAAAAACTCTTTTGTGAGTAGGTGCTCAGGAATGTAATCGCCATTAAACGCATCTAAAATAATCCAATCAAATTGCTGGCTTTTAAGCGCCGCACGTTTAATAAAAATACGCCCATCTTGTACTTTAGCAGTTACGTTATCGGTTTCTATAAAGTTAAAATAATCGCGCGCCACTTTAATTACCGAAGGATCTATTTCAACATTTTCAATGCGTGCCTTTGGGTATAGCTCATGAATCATATTAGAAAGCGTACCGCCACCTAAACCAATAATGAGCACATTTTTAGGGTTATCAATCAGTAATAAACTAGAAAAAGCCAGCTTAGTATAATTAAATACCAGTTTTTTAGGGTCGCTAATGTACATGCAACTTTGGCTGCTTTGTCGAGTTTTTTCATCAAACTTTAAACAGCGTAAATCGCCAGTTTCTTCAACGAGTAGATTTCGGTATAAAGAGCGCTCTTTATGCACAACATTACTCATACTGTGAGCTGAAAATAGCAGCGCCATTATACTAATAAACAATAATTTAAGCTTGTGCATAAACGGCCTCTCGCACTTTAAGTTTATCAAAGCTAATAGCAATTAGCCCAAGCGTGCCCAACACACCAGCAAAACCTAAAATAATGGTGTTAACATCAAACGCCAGTACCATATAAAAAGAGGTAATAATGGTGCCCAGCGCACTGCCTAAGGTACTTACAAAATAAAGGCCGCCAGCCACTTGGCCGCTGCGCTCACTATTGGTAACCAGCAAACGTACGGAGTAGGGCGAGATCATGCCTAAAATAATGGTGGGTATAAAAAATAACGCGGTTGAGGCGAGTAACGAGCCATAGCGACTGTCTTCAATATGCGAAAAAATAAATGCCATAATTGGCTCAGCAAACAAAGCAATGGGCACCACCATAATACTGGCAACTAAAAAGATTAACCCATATTTGGTCAACGAAGGATGACGAATAGACAGCTTCCCTCCCAGTAAATACCCGAATGATAAGCTAAGCATAAATACCGTAATAATACTGCCCCAGATATGTACGCTACTGCCAAAGTAAGGCGCTAAAATGCGCCCACCTAACAGCTCTATTCCCATAATACTAAAGCCACTGCTAAAGGCTAAAAAGTAAATTAATGCATTTGTTTTTGTTAACATTATATTATTCTTATTGTGTTATTTTCATCCATCTTAACGTGATAGCTGTATAGCCGCTAGTGTAAAAATTAGACGCACACATAGAGCGCAAAAAAACATTTTGTTATAAAGTAACACATGCTATAGTTTTGGTTATAATATAACGTTACCAAAAAGCATTTTATGAAGTACTCATTAATTTACTTAGCCTGCTTAAGTGCAAGCGCACAAAGCATTGCCCAAAGCCAACCAATAGAGAAAATTGCGGTTACATATAAACAAGCTTACCGAGGCGATATTCCTCAAAAGCAAATGCCACAATCAATCGAAACCCTCGATAACGCGGTACTTGATCAAAAAGGAATAACTCAATTACAAGATGCGCTGGATTTTTCTGCCAGTATTTCACGTAAAAATAACAGTGGCGCATTATGGGATAGCTTTTCGATTCGTGGATTATCGGGTAACGAAAACATGCCATCGGGTTACTTAATTAATGGTTTTAGCGGTGGACGCGGATTCAGCGGCCCTCGTGATGTATCAAACATTGAGTACATTGAAGTATTAAAAGGTCCAGGTTCTGCACTATACGGGCGCTCAGAACCCGGCGGTACAGTAAATATCGTAACCAAAAAACCTCAATTTGAGCAACAGGGTGAGCTAAAACTTAGCTTAGGTAGTGATAACTTTAATCGCGTTGAAGGTGACTATACAAACGGCATTAACGATAACACAGCATTTAGAATAAATGGCGCATGGCAAGATAGCGATAGCTACCGCGATGAGGTGTACACCCATAAAAAGGTGGTTACGCCATCTATTTATCATCAAATAAACGCTTCAACCAGTATCACTTATGAATTTGAATACGTTGATTTAGCCCAGCTATTTGACCGTGGTGTTGTTGTACTTAATGATAATTTTAATACTGTTCCTAGCTCACGCTATTTAGGCAATCCAAACGATGGTGACACGCAAGTATATTCTCGCGGTCACCAAGTAACTTTAAATCACGATATAAACAATGAATGGTCACTCGTTGTAGGCGCAAACTACCGCAGCTCTACACTAACTGGGTTTTCGTCTGATGCTGAACTTGCACCCTCGCGCCAATCATTATTCGATGATGGCCGCACACTTACCCGCCAACAGCGCTACCGCGATTATGAAGTTGATGATACTAGCCTTAAATTTGAGCTAAGTGGGCATTTTGATACCGCAGGCATTACCCATCACTTATTAATAGGAGCAGACGCATACAAATACGACTTACGAACTGGACTTTATCGTTATCGCGGCGGTAATGGCACTTACACAGTTGATATTTATCAACCGAATTATAACGTTGCTCGTCCTGAGGTAGGTTTGCTCTACGAAAACAACGAACAACAAGATGCTTATGGTATATACGTTCAAGATCAAATGGATCTGACTGATAAAATTAAGCTATTAGTTGGCCTTAGATTCGATAGCGTAGATCAAGACATTTTAGAAACCAAAAGTGGTGTGCTTTCAAGCAGTTCACAAAGCCAGGTAAGTCCACGAGTAGGCTTAGTATATGAACTAAACAACGCTGTAACCTTATACAGCAGCTACTCCGAAGGCTTTTTACCATTAAGTGGTACAGATGCAAATGGCGACCCATTTGGCTTTGAATACAGTGACTCATTTGAAGTAGGCGCTAAATTTAGCTACCAAGGCATAACGGGAACCCTAGCATTATTTGATGCCACTAAAAGTAATATGTTAGTAGCCGATCCTGTAAACGTTGGTTTTTCAGCGCCTATTGGTAAAGCAAATAGTAAAGGTGCTGAACTCGATTTAAGTACTTATATTACTGATGATACAAAGTTTAATTTATCTTACGCTTATATAGATGCCAGTACGGCAAACGACATAATAAATGCTGATTGGGGCGTGCCAATCAAAAAAGGCAGCCCATTAGTCAATGTGCCTAAAAATAACTTAAATCTAACGCTTAGCCATCAAATGGCCGTTCTTGGCAAAGAGCTAGAACTAGGTGCCAGTTATCAGTACACCAGTGAGCGATTAGGCGATGCCGCCGATTTAACATTTAACTTACCGAGCTATCAACTAGTTGGTATTTTTGGGCAGGTAAACTTAACCGAGCGCACCAAGTTAAATATCAGTGTTAACAATATTTTTGATGAAGAATATGCTCAAAGTAGCTACAACGCATTATGGGTTTACCCCGGTGCGCCTACTCAATTTAAGATGTCATTGGCATATCAATTCTAACAATTTCATAGTCCCGATTAGCTATTTCAACCCGACTTTGGTTATTTAGCTTTTCATCCAAAGCGTCTTAATGTAGTGGTTAAGGCGCTTTTTTTATTGTTTTGTATAATACATAGCAGCTGTTAACCCCCTTTACAGTTATTCTTCAATTGATATGAAGGCAATTAAAAAAGCCGTATAATTTATATACGGCTTTTGTTTTTAATTAAAACTGATAGCTTATCCGAGCCGAAACATTACGTCCTGGTTGGCTATATTGGCTAAAATCAGTACCTTTGGATTGACCGGCAATGAGTTCAAACGGTACGTACTCTTTATCGAGTAGGTTAAGTAAACCTACATTCATTTGCCATGCTTGCCACTGATAATTTGCATATAAATCAACAACACCATAACCGTTACCTTGTGTTGTTTTATTACCATTAGTATCAAGTACTACATCAGACTGTGACTTGGCTAAACGCCAAGCAGCGGTCCAATTAACATTGCCAAACTCAGTGCTTACTAATATAGAACCATTTAACGGGCTAATACTAGTAAGTGGCTGATCAGAGTCTTTGTTTTCACCATCTACGTAAGCAACATTGGCTTCTAATAAAATATCGTCGGTGACATACATAGCAATACCAGCTTCTACACCGCTGATCTGGGTTTCGCTAATATTTTGGTATTGGTAAAATGTTTTATTTACATTAGAAATATAAGTTGGCTCAACACCCGCGATTGTTGTTTCGATAAAGTCATCATAGGCAGCATAAAAAGTACTTAGATTTACACTAATATCGCTACTTGCGTATCTTAATCCGATCTCGAATGAGTCACTGCTTTCAGGGTCTAAATCTGCGTTTGGTAATATTTGATAAAATGGCTCAACACCATGGCTTTGATAGGCTTGGTCGTGTGGCGGTATTTTAAAGCCTCGAACATATTGCCCATACCAAGATAAATTATCGTCTACCTGATAAATCACACCCAGCTTTGGTGAAAACGCAGACTCGGTAATATCATCAAGCTCGGCGTCAGCGTATAACGCATCTTTTTTGGCTTCAAGTGCATAATGATCGTAACGAATACCCGCAACTAACGACCAATCAGTCTCGTTAAATTTAATACTGTCTTGCATATATACACCAACTAAAGAAGTATCGGCGCCGGGAAATGCTTTTTGTTTTTCATTCGTAAAATCAACAGTACCATCATTTAATACACGGGTTTTTAAGCGTGGTCGAGTAGTATCATATAAATCAATATCTACTCCATAGACAAATTCATGCTCGGTATTTTCTCCTTTAACTTCCTTACTAAATACCGCTTTTAAGCCTAAAATATCTTGCTCAAACCCGTAGTCATTATAATCGATGTAATTTCTAGCTGCGCTTATTTGGTCACTTTGTTGCTCGTATCGACTATAAGATAGTTGCCCATACCATTTATCAAATATAGCTGTTGCCATATCTGAATCATAATCGAGTGCAAATGAGATATTTGTGTCTTCGTCTTCGGTTTCTTGAATGGATGGAGTGATTACTTGCTCTGTTGTTTGATTAAAGTAATCTAAGGTATATTTAAGGGTCCGCTTTTCATCAAGTTTTTGCTCAACTTTAAGCAGTAAAGCATCAGAGCGGGAATCGTAACCTGGTAAATCTTCAACGTAGTTTTGTACTTCTTCACTATCGCGATGGCTATAAACAGCGCTAATAGCAAAGTCACCTAAATCTTTTGCTGCTGTAATATCAGCAGCAACCTGATTGCTTTGGCCTTGATAACCTAACGCTACTTTTACTAAGCTTTGTTGATCCACTAAATAATCACTCGGGTCTTTAGTTGTTATTACTACAATTCCCCCTAGTGCATCAGAACCGTATAGCGATGATGCCGCCCCTTTTGCAACTTCAACTTGTTTAACACCCGCAACATCAAAGTAGTTTCGACCCACTAAATAACCGCCGCCGCCAGCGTAGCCATCGTTTGTGCGTCTTCCATCTTTAATAAAAACAACTCTGTTGCCACCAACACCTCGTACAGTTAATGTTTGCGCGCCTGCGCCACTGCCAGTACTTGAGATACTTGGATCGTATTTAAACATAGTTTGTAAATCTACAGCGAGCTGACGCTCAATATCTTGTTCGGTAATAACCGTTACTGAGCCAGTCACATCTTCAAGCTTTTGTTCAAAACGAGAGCCACTAACCACAATATGATCGTCAATAACATTTTCGGCCAGTGTGCTACCAGAGCTAATTAACAAAGAGGCTAATGCTGTAAATTTAAAAGAAAAGGGATTCATCTCCACTCCAAATGATAATAGTTATTATTTACTTTTAAATGGTACAACTAACCCAAAATAAGATCAATTGATTATGATAATCATTTTCATTTAGATTAAAGTGGTTATAATACTAAAAAATAAAATCGGAGTTTGTTATGAAGTACCTAATTTTTTTTCTGGCTTTAGCCACTCAATCAGCACTCGCGAAAGAGCGTGTGATCAGTGCTGGCGGCACATTAACTGAAATAATCTACGCACTAGAAAAACAAAATAGTTTAGTCGCGGTTGACCAATCAAGTATGTATCCGCAACAAGCAACACAGTTGCCACAGGTAGGTTACTATCGAGACCTAGCCGCTGAGGGAGTGCTTTCAATGCGCCCAACTACGTTACTTGCACTTGAAGGTGCAGGAAGAGAGCAGGCGCTCAAGCAAATAGAAGCGACCGGAGTGAAGGTTATTCACTATAAAAAGCCGACATCTGTAAATGAACTACTTGAGCTAATTAAGCACCTTGGTAGTGATTTAGATGCAAACCTAAAAGCTCAAAACCTAATTACTAAAATAAAAAAATCGTTACCTACTAAAGCAAAAACACAGACCCACAACGCTTTGTTTTTACTTTCAGCTAATGAGCGTGGGCTCGTCGCAGCAGGACAAGAAACGGTGCCCAACTTACTGTTTAACTATGCAGGCATTACCAATATAGCTGCTACGCATACAGGCTTTAAAGCAATTAACAGTGAAGTACTGGCAGTAAGTCAGCCCGATTTTTTAGTGGCGCCAGCGCATGTTGTGCAAAGCCTTGGTGGGAAACAAGCCTTTTGTAAACAGCCTACACTTCGTTTATTAAAAGCAGCGCAAGAGTGTCAGTTACTGGTCATGGACAGCTTACTTTCACTGGGCATGTCGCCGCGTATTGCAACTGCGATTCAAGCATTGCATGAGTATAAAACACGCTTATGAGCACGTTAACTTTGAATCGTTTTAACGCCATAACACTGAGTAATCCGCATAAGTGGATGCTATTAAGTTATGGCTGTATTTTTGCTTTAACATTACTTAGCATAGGCTATGGAGCCGCAGGATGGGATTGGCGTTTAGCTATTGCATGGCTAGCTCCTGAACATTTTAGTCAATTTGATGCGCTACAAATCAATGTGGTTACACAAATACGCCTGCCTCGTTTTGTCCTTGCAGTGATGGTGGGTTTAGTACTTGCACAAACAGGAGCTGCAACCCAAGCGCTGTGTCGTAACCCGCTTGCTGATCCCTCTATTATTGGTATAAGCGCAGGCGCTGCAATGGTCGCGGTTGCTTTTATCGCCCTTAGTGCACAATTTAATTTTAACGCCCAACACTACTTACCTTATGCCTCATTTTTGGGCGCACTATCAGTAACGTCGCTGGTATATTTAGTCTCAAAACAACAAAAACAAATTAATATAAATACGCTTATATTAGTCGGTGTCGCTATTAATGCATTGGCATTTGCTGTTATTGGGTTATTAAGTTTTTATGCTGATGACAGCGCACTGCGGTTAATTAACTATTGGACCATGGGCTCATTAGGCGGTGCGAGTTGGGATAATATAAAACAAGCGAGTCCTTTGCTTTTACTGAGCCTTATCGGGCTATGGCGATTAAAAGAGCCAATGAATTTACTTCTTATTGGTGAATCACAAGCTCAATACTTAGGGGTAGATACCAGCAAGCTTAAATTATACGTCATTATATTAGTGGCATTGGGCGTAGGTGCGGTAGTTGCGCTAACAGGTTTAATTGGCTTTGTTGGTTTAGTTGTCCCTCATATCGCACGCCTCATGGTTGGGCCACATTTACGGAATATGCTGCCACTTTGTATGCTTTTAGGTGTGATTGTGTTGCTACTTTCAGATTGGTTGGCACGCTTGGTTGTTATGCCTGCGGAGCTGCCAATTGGCATTATAACGGCGTTACTTGGCGCTCCACTATTTATATATTTGATCATTAAAAATAAGCGAGATTGGTCATGATCACGTTTAACAACCTCAATATAGGCTTTAACACCCATCGTGTTTTAGAGGGTATTAGCGGCAATATCCAAGCAGGACAACTTGTCGCACTGATAGGCGAAAATGGCGCAGGTAAATCGACCTTACTGCATACTTTGGCAGGCATGCATCCCTTTGAGGGAGATATACTATTTAATACCAAACCTTTGCATTCATTTTCTAAAGAGCAATTAGCTAGCAAGCGCGCTGTAATGATGCAAAGTAACCATGTTGGCTTTGATTTTAGTGTATTTGAACTCATTGCTATGGGTCGCTATCCCTATACAGAGTCTCTTAAAACACAAGCCAATAAAGTTCAAAAATATGCCTCAATTATGGATTTAACCCATTACCTAACACGTCGAATGAGTGCGCTTTCGGGCGGTGAACAACAACGTGTTCATATGGCACGCACATTAGCCCAGTTAGATGCTTTTACTGCGCAAACTGAGCCTAAATTAATGTTGCTCGATGAGCCAACATCAGCGCTAGATATGCGTCATCAACATACTTTACTTAGCTGTGTTAGAACCTTTGTAGAGCAAGGAAACAGCGCCATTATTGCTATACACGATCTTAATTTAGCAAGCCTTTATGCAACCAACGCTATTTTATTACACAACCAAAAAGTGCTGCAAAGCGGGTCTATAAATACCGTTTTAACAGCACAAAACTTACAACAAATGTACGCCATGAAATTGCACGTTAACCCTCATCCTTATAACGATGCGCCCATGGTTTTTTCTCAACGTCAGGAGTTTTCATGAGAGAGCAAGCATTAAACGACGCACGTACGCTCGTTTTTAAAACCCATGCCGGCGTAATGTCGACCATTTCAAATAATTTACGCGGCTATCCGTTTGGCTCTGTTACACCTTATATGTGTGACGAACAAGGTCGCATCTACTTTTTTATTAGTGACATAGCTCAGCATACCAAAAATTTAAAACAGGACTCACGCATGAGTCTGACTATTTTTGATGCCGCCGATTATGGCGATCAAAACGAACATGGGCGAGTAACACTCGTAGGTGATGGCTCTATTGTGGCAAAAGAGCAAAGCGAAGTGCTACTTGATAAATATATAGCTTTGTACCCTGAGGCTGCAAGCTATCGCAATGCGCATGATTTTCAGCTTTGGCAATTAGATGTAGTACGGGTGCGTTATATTGGCGGTTTTGGAAAAATATTTTGGCTTGAGCAAAACGAGTGGCAAGCTCAGCCTAAAAAGTGGGATGAAAGCCAGCAGCAAAGCATGATCACTCATATGAATGAAGATCATCAAGATGCTATGTCGCTGATATTAATGCAGCACTATAACGTAGCCGATAACACTCCAATAATGAGCGGCCTACTACCCACAGGCTTTTATATACAAAGCCACAAGCGTAATTACTTTATTAATTTTGCGAACGAGTGCGATAGCCCATTAGCCGTGCGAAAAGCACTTGTAGCCTTAACAAACCAAGCTCGAAACAGCTCAAATCAACTAGCGGAGACAGTATGAAAAAATTAATAGCCTTACTAAGCACTACACTGCTACTGAGTGCCAATACAGCATATGCAGACGAATGCACACTAAATATAGATGCAAACGATATGATGCAGTTTTCAACTAAAACACTAAGCGCCCCTAAAAGCTGTAAGCAAGTGACCGTTCAACTTAGTCACACCGGTAAATTACCTGCTAATGTAATGGGCCATAACTGGGTGCTATCTACTGAGCAAAACATGCAAGGTATCATCACAGATGGCAACGCTGCAGGGCTTAGCAACCACTACATAAAGCCTAATGATAGTCGCGTGATTGGTGCTACAGACATTATTGGCGGCGGTAAAACAACCGAAGTTACTTTTAAAACCAGCGGCTTAACCGCCGGAACCGATTACACTTTCTTTTGCTCTTTTCCTGGCCATTACGCCATGATGAAAGGCACATTTACGCTTAAGTAAATATTAAAAAGTGTATTACACAAACACAGTACCAACCTATTATTGGCACTGTGTTTTCTCCCCTCGTTTGGCTAAAGCTTTAAATGCAGCTTGTTGATGTGCTTTTTGCACATAGCGAGCAGGCAAAGCGTTAACTTCTAATTGATAACCACTTTGCTCAGATTGTACTTTTGATACTGGCGAAACCCATACAACATTAAGCTCTGGGGCAATTCGCTTAATTACCCGCGCTATGCCTTCACCATTTCTCACATGAAAATCACCGGCTAAATGTATAACCTGCTTGCCCTTATTTTGACTAATATAGTTAACGATAGACTCAGCCATGGTTTCGTCCCAAGTAACTTGCGCGGCGTAAAGTTTTTCGTTTTTACTCGCCGTTCCATGATGCATGGATTGCATAAAGCGTTCTTTATAAAGGCTTGGAGAAGTATCTATCTCTTTTGCAATAAAACTACGCTGTTGTGGGTCGAGTTTATTAATATAATTAATACCTTGGCGACCAATACAGGTAACAATGTGTTTAGGCGCATTTGCAGCTATTACATCGCTATTTTGTATCTTCGCCAATTCCACTAACGCACGATAATCGCTCTTATAATTAGGCCAAGCCTTAGTGTTATCAATTAAGTATTGTTCGCCAATTTTACTCTCAAGGTATAGGTTTAGTGTTTGCTGATCAGCGCGACTAAATTGCTCAAGCGATAGAGCAATAGGCTTATTTTGCGTGCTTAATTGCTGAAACAGCTCAGCCTGAAATAAGTGCACACCGGGGTGTGTATGCCATTCACCGACTAAAACAACATCGGCATTCAAAAGCGTGGATTCTGACAATATTGAATTAACTCGCTGGCCATTTGCATTATAAAGCCCGTAATTATACAAGGATGAACTTTGAGATACTGATACTGTGTTTATACTGCAGCCTGATAATCCACTGAGTAAAACAAGTGCTAAAAATGGGTTTTTCATATCGGTTTTTATAAAAATAAGAATCAAAACAATGAAGTTAGTATACACAACAAACTGCTTTAAACCTACAAATACAAATAAAAACAATTATCATTTGATGTTTTGGAGTTTCTGTTTTACAGTCTTAAAAAATAAACAGATATGGAACGTAACATGGCATTACCTTTTTTATGTGCTCGACACAAACAACATGTTTTATGTCAACCAGAGCAAGCAATTATAGATATTCAAAATGCGCAGCTAAGTGGCGAAGCGCTGTTTAAACGATACAAATTTGCACAAGCATTGCCGTATTTGGGGTGTGCACTTGAAAGTGCGTCCTTATTAGCTCAAATGTATAACTGTGCGAATAAACAGCAAATCATACAAATTACCTCACTTACAGAGCGCCTTTATTCCACACTTCACTTTTTAGACGAACAAAGTGCTGCGCACAATGCACTCATACAATCTATTAATCTGCTAAACGAGATATTGTATAGCGATGATGAATATCATGACTTAGTGCTTTCATGCATTACACAGCTAAAAAAATTAGCACTGCAACATCCTCCACACCTTACTAAGCACTAATTTTTATGGCAATAAGCAACGCGCTAAACAAAATTGGGTTAACTTTTTATATTAATAATGGCTAACATATCTTCTTCGTCTTCATCTAGGCCAACTTCTTCAAACCCAAAACTAGAATAAAAATCCTTAGCTACAGGGTTTTGCGGGTTATAACAAATCTCGATTTGTTCAAGCTTAGAGGTCGTTTTAATCTCTGC
Organism: Pseudoalteromonas sp. Scap25; assembly: GCF_013394125.1. GTDB lineage: Bacteria > Pseudomonadota > Gammaproteobacteria > Enterobacterales > Alteromonadaceae > Pseudoalteromonas. The sequence continues at coordinate 336,097 of NZ_CP041328.1, forward strand.
AATTGCCATGAATAGTGCTTGGCGGCCAATACCTTTATTTTGATGATGTTCATCTACCATAAAACGCCAAATAGAAACTTTTGTAGGGGTTTCTTGCACCCACATAAAAAAGCCTACAGGCTTATTATTTTGGTAAATAGCTTTACAGGTATGCCCAACATTATAATGAGACTCAACTAACGACCACATATTACTCGCTACGTAATCTTGTTGCGCTTTGGTAACGTCTAAATCGCATACCTCTTCGTAATTAGCAGAGGTGACATCTTCCAATGAAATGTTCATTATTGTCCTTAATTTAAAACATGGAGTTATAAGTAGTTTTGTTTTATCACGTTATCAGCACTAATTCACCTAGGCAATGTATTCTTTTTAGGCACAAAAAGCCGCAGTAATAAATACTGCGGCCTTTGTTTTTACTAAATACTTTAAGCTAAATGCTTTTAATAAGCACCAGCGCTGTATATAAGCTCGTAACTGTGGCTGTAAATCTCAAGGATGTTACCAAACGGGTCTTCCATGTAGATCATGCGGTACGGCTTTTCGCCAGGGTAGTAGTAACGTGGCTCTGGCATACGCTTTTTACCACCTGCAGCAACAATACGATCCGCTAACCCTTCTACATCTGGGTCTTGTACACAGAAGTGGAAGATACCGGTTTTCCAGTATTCAAAGTTGTCTTTAGGGTTTTCTTGGTCTTTAAATTCGAAAATTTCGACACCAATACGGTCGCCTGTTGAAAGATGCGCTATTTTGAATTTTTCCCAATTTGGACCAAATACATCGGTACACATTTCGCCAATTGGGCTGTTATCTTCAGTGATCACGGTAGGCTCCATTATGGTGTACCAGCCCATCACCTTAGTGTAAAACTCTACGGCTTTTTCAACATCCGGTACTGAAATACCAATGTGCGAAAAACTACGTGGATATGTATGACTCATAATAAATACTCCTACTTAACTATGTTTAGTTGATGGAGTTAGTTTACGAATTGACCAACATTAAGTAAAATTATCATTAATCATCATTTTGAGTATATTTTGTAATGATAAATCCTACATGGTTAAACACGTTTTGTACTTTAGTTGAGGTAAACCATTTTACCCAAACCGCCGAGCGCCTTTATATGACCCAGTCAGGCGTAAGCCAACATATAAAAAAGTTAGAGCAGCAAGTAGATTGCGCCTTGCTTGAGCGCCACGGTAAACAATTTACGCTTACCGTACATGGGCAAAACTTGTATCAGCAAGGCAGCTTATTATTAAAAGAATGGCAGTTTTTAGAGCAGCAATTAAAAGATGATTCACCTTACAGCGGTTTAGTAAAAATACAGTCGCCAGGCAGTTGCGGGCTAAAGTTTTACAATCAACTATTAGCACTGCAAGTAGAGCACAAGAAGCTAATTATAGATTACCGCTTTGCTCCAAATACCAATGTTGAACAAGCGGTGGCCAATCATAGTGCCGATATTGGCTTTTTAACTCAAGCGCCTACCCTTAGTGAAGTTACCAGCCACAAAATTGGTAAAGAATCCCTATTATTAGTAACGCCCGCACATATAGAAAACCCAACGTGGGAGGTTTTATGTGAGCTTGGCTTTATTGGCCACCCCGATGCAAAACATCATGCGCAGCTTTTACTTAGCGAAAACTACAGTGAATTTGAACATGTTGATCAAATTAAGCAAACGGGGTTTTCTAACCAAATAAGTTTAATACTGGAGCCGGTAAGTTTAGGGCTGGGTTTTACGGTTTTACCCGCACACGCAGTAAGTGCTTTTAATAAACCTGCGCTTATTAAAACGCATCATTTAACCAAACCAATTAGCGAAAATATTTATGTGTGCCATCACCGAAATAGGCCGTTAGCAAAGCGTATGCATTGCGTTATTGACGCAATAAAAGCAGGCTAGGGCACCTTAATCAGCGCCCGTAAAGCCCCTTTACAGCTTAAGCTGTACGTTTAGCTTTTTGCGTAATGTCTGTGAGGCTTTGTTTGCTTTTTAAATAAACCTTGTGCACAGCAAAAGTCAGTAAAGTCATCAGTACCATCATACATAGTGTCGGCCAAAGGCTGAGGGTATGATAACCAAGCGCCCCCATAAACCAGCAAATAAGTACCCATTGAATAACATAGAGCGCGGTTACATGTTTACTGGCATATAAAAGAGCACGTGTAATAGGGCCATTATATTTATCAGCAAAAATAAACTGTATAGCCGCTAGTGCACATAAATTTAAGCCAATTAAATAGCTAATACCGCCGCCATTTAAATGGAAAAAGTTGCCAAACTGTCCTTTAAAATCAATGGCTAACCATATGCCGCCAATAACCAGTAAAGCAGCACCAAGTTGTGCACATACTTTATATAAGTAATCGGCATTTTGTTGGTTACTAAGGTATAAACGACCAAGTACATATCCCGTTAATATCGCACTTATCCAAGGAAATACCGGAAAATACACCTGATAGTTATTAGCAAAAAACAAATCACTGATATAAGGTGAAAGCGTAAATTGCTGCCCCCTTACAAACTGGCTCATAACTGCAATTGCAATGGCTAAAACCGCAATCCATGTTGTTTTCCAACGGGCAATATTAAGTGCCCCAAACAGCAATAAGCTAATTCCAGCCAGTTGTAAAATATCACCTGTTAACACCATAAATTGTAACTGCCCAGCACTGAGCGGACTTTGCCAGCCATAAGCATTTATAAATGCCTCAGGCATGGTATTAAATACTTCAATAGGTAGCCAAAACTTGGCCACATTCATTAAATAGGCAAGCAGTAAAAGCTGTATGCCACGCTTAATTAATAGCAAAGGTGTTTGCCTGCGCGAAAGCGCCATAGATAGCCCCATTGCCACCAAAAACGAGGCGGTGCCTTTGCCAAGTATATGCACAACCGTACCAAATGCGCTTTCACTTTGAAGCGTCGTGGAGGCATACATCCATAAGGTATGCACAATAATCATAATAAAAACGCTCGCACCACGCGCAAGATCAATCGTTTTAAGACGTTGGTTCATTGGTTTTAATATCCTTTTTAGGGCAGGTTTGGCATTTGCTATAACCGGCTAAATAATAGCGGCAACAGGTTAAACGCTGGGGTTTTTCAGTAAATGGCGTATCAAGATTAAAGTGTTCACAAATAAGGGTGTGCAGCTGACGATGGCAATTGTTGATATGTAAAGTAGTAGCAAGGTCTAAGCTATGAGCTCGCTCAATGGCGCTACTTAATGAATCGAGTAATAACCGAGCTTGTTCTTTTTTACCAAGTGCATAGTCGGTATTTACCCATTCACCAACTTGGCTTATAAAATGAGTAAACGCTTTGGTTTGCTCAGTTTTACTTACTAACACGCCATTATTCAGGTTAAACCCACGACAATAAGCGCCATTTACCGCTAACGGCATGTTAATGGGATCAGCCGTACTTTGCTTGCAAGCAAACCAATAGCAATAAGCGTAAATAGCTTGCCAGCAAAGCTGTAAATACAAATGCCGACTAATAAATTGCTTAGGCGCAGTAGGGTACTGCGCCTTACAACGAACTGTTAAAGCGCGCACTAATAATAAGCTCGGTTTAAAAGTTCGTTGCACGGGTTGTTGGCAATATAAAAACTGCGCAAGGGTAATCGGTTTAGCCATACAGCTTTGCCGATACGGGGTTGTTTAAGTTACCAGCAAACTGCAAACTACCTGCCGGATCCGTTAAATCAACCATTTGCTCATTATTACCTAACTGTAAGCGGTTTAAACAAGAGTGTGCAAACTCATCACTAAAAAAGTCATACTCTTTAAATCGCTCATTTAAAGCAGGGTTAGCATGTTGATACGCTTTAACACTTTGCGTAACACACTGCCAAAAGTCATGCTCTGTAATACGCTCTTCTCGCACTAAAATTGCTACTAAGTATCTAAAGAAGCAGTCAAATACATCGGTAAATATACTTAACAGCTCAAGCTCTTTAGGCATAGAAACATGAATACGTTCAACCCCTGCAGGCAATACTTCAGTGCTATTAAGTAAGGCAACCTCTTCACCGATGTCTTTCATATATGCGCCCACAGGCACCGAGTTTTTAAGCTTTAAAATGAGGTTTTCGCCGTGAGGCATAAACACTAATTTATGCGCGTAAAAACAATGTACTAGCGGAATTAAATAAGCATTAAAGTACGCATGTAACCACTGCTGCGTGCTCAAACCACTTTGTGCTATCCATTCGCCCACTAAACTTTGGCCATTGTTATCTAAGTGTAATAATGCTGCCATAGTGGTCAGTTGTTCATCGCTATTTAAATTATGGTTTGGGTTTTCTCGCCATAAGCAGGCAAACATTTTACGATAGGGTGTATCACCTAGCGCGCTTTGCTCAAACGTATGATGGGCATAACCTAAGGTGGCGTATTCTCTAAGCGCTGTAAAATTAGCGCCTGCGAGTTGTTGATCTTGGCTAACCTTAGCAAATACCCAATCGTTAATGGCAGGAGTCACCGCCATGTAAGCACGCGATAGGCCACGCATAAATCCCATATTTAAAATCGACAACGCCACTTTTAAATACGGCTTATGCGGGTGCGAGCAATTATATAAGGTCCGAATTGATTGTTGCGCTTGATATAAATCGTCACCTTCACCTAAATACACTAATCGCTGATTTGCCAACTCATTTGCAAATACCACACTCAATTTGTGTTGGTACTGCCAAGGGTGAGCAGGAATGAGTAAGTAATCATCGGGGTTTAGGTTTTGAGCTTTTAGCGCTTTGTTGAACGTATCTCGGGTGGTTAAATCTAGTTCATCACTTATATGGCTTGGGTAATCGGCAAAGTATTCACTATGGGCAAAGTCGCATACCGTTTTATGCGCTGCTAACCACAGTACTTTAAACGGTTTGCCTACTTCTGGCGCATAACGTAAAAAGTCAGCTTTACTAAAACCAATGCGGCCATTATTAGCAACAAAGGCAGGGTGACCTTCGCTCATTGCGGCTTCTATTTTTTGCAGCCCTAAATTAGCTAACTGCGCCGCTGTTAAAGTGTTATTTTCACGTTTAAAGCACGCACTGGCTAAAGTAGCATTTAGCTCTTCAAGGTAGGTGGCAAGGCGCTTACCCGTTAAACCTAGCGCAGGCCCTTGCATACTAAAAAAGTGCAACACATCTAGCGGCTGCAGCTCTTCGTTAAGGTTGTAAAAGCATAGGCTTGGCTCGTCTATATCTATATGATTCAGTGCCATAGCACGGCCATTAAAAATAAAATAACCGCCTTCAACGTTTACTTTAAAGCCTTGCTTTGTTGTCTCTGCAGCCAATAAACGCTCGTGCACTAGCTCGGTGAGTGCTTTAGCTTGTAAATGCCGGTTTGCCCATTGCCAATGTGGCTGTATCACGTAGTCAGTTTGCAAAGGCGCTAACGAATCAGTAAATAACTGGCTGTGCCTATCAAAGGCTGCTTTGTCACAAAAGCCTAAATAAGCGGCTTTTTCGCCTAGTTGAATTTGCTGGGTGTGCACAAATCCCAAACGCTTATTTAACGTATGAATTTTACTATTAGCAATGTCGGGCTCAACCACAACACGGGCGGCACTGTTTTGAGCAAAAATACTTTGCAGCACGCACTGCATCATTTCAAAACTAAAATGGCGCTTAGGTGCCGTGTTAGGCGCTAATAAAATATGCATACCCACATCATTAGGTTCAACCTCGTACGCCGCTTTCATTAAGCTTTCGTGCTCAGGGCTATAAAGCTCAACTAAAGCCAATAGGTTATTATTTTGCTCGATCACGTATGCCTGATGATGAGGCGTAACAAAAATATCTTGATACGCTTTAGTTATTTGTTGCTCGGTTTGCTGCTGCATCCCCCAAAAGTGCGCATACGGTTGCTTAAGCCAATCGCAAACAGTTGGCATATCTGTTTGTTGTAATAACCGCATCGTCACTTTACCGGTATGCTGTAGGGTGGTTACAAAAGATGAAAAATACATAAAAACTCCAATAAATCTTAAAAACTAAGACGCTGAACGCGCAGTTCGAGCAACAGCCTTAACCCGCCAAAGCAAAATAAAGGCAAGGCTTGCAAAGCCAATAGCAGCAAAGTAAAACACAACCGTTGTTGAAAGATGCTCTACGCTCATACCCACTAGTAACGACGCTAAAATAACCCCGATGTTTTGAGCAATGTGCACTTTGGCAAAGTCGCTGCCGTAATGTGCAGGCTCACTTTTGGCAAATAGCATTACTTCTAGCAGTACCATCACTTGAAATAGCGCAAAACCATATAAAACACGTGATAAAATCACTAACCCAACCGACTCCTGCGCTTGTAAATAAAGCCCAAGCGCCCCTAAAATAAGTGCACATAACAAAGTGCTAGTGCGGCTTAATGTTGGCAGTGGTAAATGCTGCCTGAAATGGTTAAAAACCAGCATAACAAGCGCGGCAAAGGCAGGAATGGCGTATACAACAGCGCTTTGCAAGGTGCTGCTTTGTGCGTTTAATGCTTGCCAATGAGTAGTAAAGAAGGGGCGAATTAAAAACGCGCTAAAATAAACCACCACACTTAAAAAGCAAAATTGCCAAATAAAATAGGGAATACGTTCTCGCGGTTTTTCAGTCGCTATTGCTTGCTGATAAATACCTGTTTTTAATGAATACATTAAGTAGGCGCATAATAAAACCTGAACTAGGTCACCGGCACTACTGAGTAATAACGCATAGCGTGGCTCTGCTAAACTAAAGAAGTAACCACCAATTAAAGCACCACCAATCGCACCAAAATGCATCAATACAGAAAACAAACCAATAATAGATAAATGCTTAGTTTGTTGCTCTAATCGCAGTGCAAATGGGTATATAAGTAGGTAGCTTGCCTTTAGCACCAACATAAGTTGGTAGTAAATCCAAAACTCCCACACATTGGTCGCAAAGTAGCAAAGCAGACCAAAACCAGCGGCTACTACTTGGGTTACTAACCACAAAGCCAACTCATTGTATTTTTTAGCGACCTTAGCCCATAGTGGTAAAGCCAGCATTACAGTAATACAACAGTTAGCCACAAAGAGGCCGATTAACGTGGCGTTACTAATAGCAAATTCACTAGCAAAAAATTGCGGATAAAACGGTAGCAACAAGGTATCGCATACCACCGAAATAACCGTCAGCAAAATTAGCGCTAAACGAAGACTCATGCGGCGCTACTCTGCTGTTGTGCTGATAGGGTTACATCACTTAAATCAAAGTTTTGAAAAGCAATTTTTTGCTCAACCTGATAAGGCGAATAACCTAAAATTTCACGTAAAATAATACTATTACGGTAGCAAGCCATACCTAAATCTGGAGTTACAAAACCATGAGTATGCTGCTCGGCATTTTGTACAAAAATACGTTTTTGTTCGCTATCTACCGCATATTCACGACTCACTAAATAACGACCTTGCTCATCTTGGGGTAATTGGTGGGCAATATTATTTAAAAAAGCAGGGCGCTGATATTTAAAGCCCGTGGCACAAATTAAAAAGTCGGTTTCTATTGAAAAGGGCTGCTCAAGCTCCTGATGATAAAACTCAGTCAGTAAACGCTTACCTACTTTTTGAGTGCCTGTTAGCCTGCTGTTAGTTTTAAATGTAGTAGAAATTGGCCCATCAAGGCTTTGCGCGTAGAGGGTGTCGAAAATGTCGTTAATTAAATCGCCGTTAATGCCCTTAAATAGATTTTTTTGGTTTTGATTGAGCCAATCTCGCTGCTCAGTTTTTAAATTATAAAAGTAATCAACATACTCAGGAGAGGTCATTTCAAGGGTGAGCTTAGTATACTCAAGCGGGAAATAGCGCGGTGAGCGTGCTATCCAATCTAACTGCAAACCTTGCGGTACTGCTTGCTGCAATAAGGTGTGGTAAATTTCTGCTGCACTTTGCCCAGCCCCTACCACGGTAACTCGTTTAGCCGCTTTTAATTCATCAAGCCGATGACAAAAATCGCTACTGTGCATTACGTTATTTGAGTTACTTTGCACAGCGCAATCAGGAATATACGGTGCAGGCCCTGTGCCCAAAACAATATGGCGAGTCACATAATGTTGCATGCCATTAGGGGTGTTACAGCTAACGGTATAACACTCACTTTGCGGGCAAAATTCAACTTGAGTGACTGTTTGTTCAAAGTTAACATTTGAAAGCTGCGAGCAAACCCATTGGCAATATAAGTTGTATTCACGGCGCAATAAAAAAAAGCTTTCGCGAATATAAAACGGGTATAACCGATTATTCAATTTGGCATAATTTAAAAAGCTATATTGGCTGGTTGGATCTGCCATGGTTACTAAATCCGACATAAACGGAGTTTGTAATGTAACGCCCTCAAGCATCATTCCAGGGTGCCAATCAAACTCACTGCGCTGTTCCAAAAACAGGCTTTTTACATCTTCGAGCGGTTCACTTAAACACGCTAAAGATAAGTTAAATGGGCCAAGGCCAATAGCTATAAAATCGTAAGGTTGATTATCCATTATGCAATTTCCCTATAAGTTTGCCATGCAATGTGGCTAATTTGCTCAATAACAGCGCGTACATCAGATAATTGGCACTGCGCATTAAGCAATGTAAATTTAAGATAATGACGACCATTTATTTTTGTACGGGCAATCATGGCTTCACCAGTTTTTAAAAACGTTTGTCGTACATGCAGGTTTAAAGAGTCGAGTAAATCAAGGTCATGTTTTAAATCATCAGGGGCAAATCTAAATACTAAGGCACTAAGCTCGGGGTAGTTAACTACTTCAAAGTCGGGGTGATCGTTAAGTACAATATGAGTTTGGCGCGCAAGACCAATAACTTTATCGAACGCGCGGCCAAGTGGTGCTTCTCCAGTGGTGCGCAGTGTTAGCCATAATTTTAAGGCATCAAAACGGCGAGTGGTTTGCAGACTTTTATCTACCAAATTAGGCGTGCCATTACCGGCCTCTGCTAATGGGTTTAAATAATCGGCATATAAAGTAATGTGGCTAAAATGGCGTTTGTCGCTTAATAAAAAGGCACTACAACTAACCGGTTGCATAAATGATTTGTGATAATCAATCGTTATTGAATCAACCAACTCAATGCCATTAAGCGCATTGCGATGGTGCTCACTCACCAACAAACCGCCACCATAAGCGCCATCTACGTGGCACCATAGCTGCTCTTCTTTAGCCAGCATGGCAATATTATGGATTGGATCGATTGAGCCAAAATCGGTTGTGCCTGCGGTAATAACCACTGCAATGGGTAAATCACCTTGCGCTTTGCTTGTTGCTATGGCGGTTTTAAGTGCCTGCATATCCATTTGCATTTTGCTGTTTATAGCCACCGGCACCACGGCGTTGTAACCTAAGCCCAGTAACGCTGCTGCTTTTTGAATACTAAAGTGCGCCACCTCAGAGCAGTAAATTTTAAAGCGCGAGGCAACAGCTGGTAAGCCCTGAAGTTTTACCTGATGTTCTGGCGCATAGCGGCTAACAGCCACTTCACGAGCAACTAACATTGCCATTAAGTTTGATTGTGTGCCGCCACTAGTAAATACTCCATCGGCAGTGCTTGGCAATGCTGCTTTTTGACATGTCCAATCAATCAGCTTTTGCTCAATTAACGTCGCACCTGCGCTTTGATCCCACGTATCTACCGAGGTATTAATAGCAGCAATAATATGTTCGGCCACAACAGCAGGGTAGGTTACAGGACAGTTTAAATGGGCCATATAACGCGGATGATGAAAATACACAGCATGATCTAAATACACGCCTTTTAGCTCTTCAAGCACCGCTGGAAAGTCAGCCAAAGGCTTTGATAAATCAACATCGTTTACTACTTTTGCTAACGCATTTACCGACACACCTGAAAATGGTTTTTGGGCTTTAGCCATCGCTTGCTGAACTGCCGACAACCCTTGCAATGACGCTATCTGATAATTAATGAACTGCTCTAAATTGAATTGTGGGGGCAGGCCGCTTTGTTCAAATACAGCCTGTTTTTCAATGGTATTAATATTTAACACTTGAGATTGAGACACACCAACGTTCCTTGAGTACACTTTTTAGGTGCAAGGATCTTAATGATAATGATTTAGATTTACAATAATGAAAAAAGATTAGATAACAACTTTTTTTAAATTAGAGCTAATAAGCTTGTCGTATATTTTTAACAAAAATCGATAAGCCACATTATTAAACGACAAGCATTACATGCAAAAAAACAAACTTAAAAAACAGAAAGTTAAGTAAATTATTTTAGCGGTAGCAAAGCTATGTTTAGCCATTACCACCTATTTAAATATGAGCAATAAATACGCAATTGAGGTTAATAATCATTATTTATGAAATATTTAATACAATATTTAAAGTATTGGCGGTTTTTCTGTTACGTTGGTGTTTGTATTAACGCTAAAGGACGTCATGATGGAAGTAAAGCAACTAGCAAGTCAGACCTTAATCGGCTTAAAAGTAAGAACCTGCAACGCCAATGAAATGAACGCTGGCACTGCAAATATAGCTGAACTTTGGCAAAAATTTGGTGAAAAGTTTGCCAACAGCCTTACAGAAAACACCAAAGTGTATGGTGTGTATACTAATTACGAAAGCGATCTCACAGGCGATTTTGACGTAATTGCCTGCTGCGATAATTTATCAATTAAACTCCCTGAAGCTAAAAAAGTAACCATCCAAGCGGGGCGTTATTTGGTATTTAAAGGTGAGGGTGAAATGCCCGATGCGGTGATCGATTTATGGGGCGAAATTTGGCAATACTTCAGCTCAGACGATTGCCGCTATGAACGTACTTACACCAGTGATTTTGAGTATTATAAAAACAGTAACGAAATAGAAATTGCCATTGCAATTAAAGACTAAAAAAGGCTAGGTTTGTAAGCGCAAACCTAGCCTTTCATTGGTGTTATTTAACCCCTGCCCACTAAATCATTGGTTATTACTGGCCAGCTTGGTTTTTAAATCATGTAAATCGCACGCCGTTATTGTAGGCGTTAGTTCCCAGGGATCAAAAATAGCCTCACTTGAGCGCTGTATCCACGCAGCACGCATACCGTGCGATAACGCCCCAATAACATCAAACGGATTACTCGATATAAGCCAGGTATTAGCACCGGTTGAATTTGCCTGACGTAAAAAATGACTATAAACACCGGGGTTGGGTTTAAAAGTTTTAATATCATCGGCGCTCACTACACCTTCAAAAAGCTCACTTATGCCTGCCGTTTCGAGCAAAGTATTTACCGCACTGGCCGCACCATTAGAAAACGCAAATAACCGATAGTTTTGTGCTTTTAAGCTCTCAAGCCCTGCTTTAACATCATCAAATGCCGGTAAGGTTTTATAGCGTGCTAATAACTGTGCTTTTTGCTCATCGCTTAAAGTTACCTTGTGCAGTAAACACGCATAATTAAGTGCCTGCTCAGTACACACCGAAAACGGCACGTAGTTTTGCATTAATCCGCGTCTAAACGAATATTCGAGTTGTTTTTCACGCCAAGTAGTTGAAAATGCGTGCGCGTTGTCGCCAACCATATTTTCAAGTAACGACACCACGCCATGGGTATTTATAAGCGTACCGTATACATCAAACGCCAGTGTAGTTGCCATTAATGGACTCCTGTTTAAATCGTTACTAAAACGCGGTTTTACTACTCAATATTATTCACCTTATCAGTTAATAAAGTACAGTAACAACACCCGCGTTTTAAGTCGTTACTGTAAACCCCCGTTACGGTTTGGTTAAAAATAGCGCATGGTAAATTGGGTGTCCAAAGTGAATCTTTCAACACATTGTGGTTAAATATTAATAATTTACAGTACATGTTTGGGCGTTGCTTTGTTGGCAGTAATGAAAGTCTAAAAAATAAAACGCTTCAGCAGGCTTTATATTATGCTTAATTACGTTATACATTAACTGCGCACTGAGTCGCCCCATTTCATATGGATTTTGACCAACATTTGATGAAGATAAACCTTTGCTAAGCGCGTCTAATTGTATTTTTTCGGTATCTGCTGAAACAATAATAAGTTCTTTTGAATCAAGTTTATGTTTGTAGGGTGTCATCAAGTCTATGTACTCAGTATTAAATTGCGCAAAACCGGCAACAGCAACAAACGCAGGAGGCTTGTCCATCTTTGTAAGGCTTTTTACTTGCTCTAAGGAGGCGCCCCTTTTTCCTAAACTATAAAGAGGGCAGCGGTTATACTCGCTCCAGCCATTTTCTCCCGATAAGCGCTGACTACTTTGCCCAGAAAGCGCAAACCTAACACCTGCGATTCTTTTATTTAAGTTTGGTGCAGTAGGATGACCAGATTGAATACAAATACGCTTATTTTCTTCACTTACTAAATTCTTTAATTGATTGCCTAACGCAACACCAAAGTCAAAATTATCAGTACCAACGTAAGCGAGCCTGTACTGGTGATCTTTTGCTAATAAATCTGAGTCAAAAGTAATAACAGGAATGTTTTTTTCAAATAAATCTTTAAGGGCTCTCTCTACCAAATAATCAGAATCTGATATTGAAACTAATAAACCATCAATCCCACTTTTCATCATGTCATTAATAATTAAAGCTTGGGTTCGAATATCTTGATAATCATCAGGCCCATCATATTTACAGGTAACGTCAGGCTTTGACTTTGCAAACTCGGTACACCCTTTGTACGCCTGAATATAAAAGCTATCGTTTTTAGTTTTTCCTACTATGCCAATGACAAATTGAGCATTTGCAAAAAATGGCAAACACAGCAGCACAAAAAATAATGAAAACGATATTTTAGGTTTGTAAATAGAACAAGAGCTGTAAATAAACTTAGGTTTAATAAAAAACAACGACTAGTATCCTTAATTAAAACGGCATTAATTACAAATTGATATATCAGAATAGCACTTCAAAACAATATAGCGACCACATTGAATATAAATTAAAAAACCAAAAAATAATCCTTAACCGCAATGCTTTTACACAAAGCAATGGCAATAGTAACCTTTTGCTAACGAACAGCTTTGCATTCAGTTGAATACTGTAAACCTCCGTTACGGTTTGGTTAAAAATACCGTATGGTAAGGTGGGGTTTTTTCGTTTCTTTTGAAGGAGAGTTTACAAAATGCTGTGGAAATCAATTCTGCAATTTCACATTAATCTAAGTATTAAAGTTAAGCTTTAAATTAATTGAGAAGTGGAGCAGACCACCATGTAGGCTGAAATATAACGACAGGAGTGAGGGCTAATGCTAAAAGCCAAAATATAGCAGCTTGAGCTCGGCTTTTACTAATACGGTAAGACAGTAGCCATAAAAGGGAACTAACTATCATCACAACAAAATATAATAATACTCCATAAACGCCAATACCTTTACCGGCTAAAATAAACTCACTAAATGTGAGGGTTAAGTAAACTTCCGTCACCACGGCCAATAAAACAGCAACTAAAAATAAGAAACTACCCATAAAATGTCTGTTCATTATCGTAACCCTAAATCGTATAATGGCTTGGCTAACTCTTTTTAGTTATGTTGTGATGAGTTGGCTTCTAATTTAACCAGTGGCAATATTAACCGCCATTTTGCTGCGTTATAAACCACCAAAATGATGTTTTGTAAACTGTCACGTGTATAAGGATAGTATGAAGTACCTATTGAATATCTTGGTGTTATTAATCTCATTTCAACTTAATGCTCAAGAGATCAAAGTTAATACCGGAAAGTATTCCGATTATTATCACATGAAATACGAACTTACTTCAGGCAATTATTCTGTAAACACTGAATATGGATTTTCTAAAGGTGGTCAATTTGAAGTATTTGTTCCTAAGGAACGCTTTCCAATCGCCGCTCCAAGTTGCAAAAAGGATATCATAATTCGTATGCCGCACTCGGGCTCCGAAAAACGTAAACGAGCCCTATACAATGAGCTATTGCTGTCCAAAACTATTACAGTTACATTGGAGCTGAATCCATATGTTAAGGTCTTAAAAAAAGATCCATTACAAGTTGAATTAAAGTATTGCAATGTATTTTTCAGACAAAAAGCTGGCGACTATTTTGATCAGCTTTAATGCATATAATGAGGGTAAAAACACTAGATTATTGCCCTCGCGTTGCTTATATCAGCCAGCTGCTTTTAGCCCATTATTGGGGCATTATATTTCTCTATGAATTCTAGGTGAAATTTACTTATGAAAGGCAGACTCAATGAGTATAGGGTAAGGGTAGCTGATTACCGTATAATTTATGAGATACACGACTCTGAAATGATCATATTAGTGGTAAAAGTTGGTCACAGAAAGGCTATATAAATAATAGATCTAATTAAGTAATAGCTAGAAGTAGGGGGTTACTGATTTATCTTATTGCTTTAGACTTTATCTAATAGGCAAAATAAGGATAACGGGTCGGTCAATGAATTTGATGTCTGAAGTCAAGATTTGACCCCCTTTGGTTGTTGATGTCTGAAGTCAAGATTTGACCCCCTTTGGTTGTTGGACCCCCTTTGGTTGTTGACCCCCTTTGGTTGTTGACCCCCTTTGGTTGTTGACCCCCTTTGGTTGTTGACCCCCTTTGGTTGTTTACATGCCCGAAAACATAACAAGTAAATCCAGGTGACGCCTACGGTGTCCTGATTTAGCCATTCTAAGCCAAGGAGAGTTAGTTGAAAATACTCGTATTACTCAGCTTGTGTTACATACTAATTATGAGCTTTAGCTCTTTTAGTCAGTCACATGTTAGTGTCGCTGAAATCAATGGTGCAAATCTTGAATACATCGATATTGGAGAAGGTGAGTTCAATATCGTTATCGAATCAGGTGTTGGTATGGGCGTAAATTACTGGAAGCCTTTACTTCGAGATTTACAGGAATTACAGCAGCGAATAATTATTTATTCACGTGCTGGAATTGGTAAATCCACTGATTTACCTGACGTTTCGTTAAAGAGCTCGAATAAACGTTTAAATGACTTGTTGGCAACGCTAAAAGTGAAAAAAGACATTATCTTAGTTGGCCATTCTTATGGAGGCTTACATGCTCGAGAATATGCGGCTTCTTTTTCTGACCACATCAGTGGAATGGTTTTACTTGACCCAAGCCACGAACTTTTTTCAAATAAACTTAAAAAATTAAATAATGAATGGGCCGAAAATGATGAGAAAAAATTAAATACTATTATGGCTGGCAGTCGAGAATGGGCTGTATTACAAAGTGAATATAAAAAAGGTATGTTATCAGATGGCGGAACAATAATGACGATACCCACGATTGTTGTCACATCTACTAAGAACGCTGAAAGTGATTGGTGGATTGGCCATAGTTCCGAAGGCAAAAAGGTTTGGAGAAACCTACATTCCTCGTTAGTCAAGAATAACCCAAACTCTATTCATATTACTTCAAATGTTGTAGGGCACAATATACCATTGGAGAAACCTGATTTGGTTATTTCATCAATAAATCAATTGATTATGATAGTAGAAGCTAATTACAAAGCCTTAAAGACGAATTAGTAGCAGTTGGCTCTTTTCGCTTCACATTTTAGCCAACTTTTACTCGCCGCTTAAGGCGGCGTTGCCATTGTCTGACTATGGCAATTTTCACTCAGTCATTAATACCAAGCGACTCGGTTAAATTTATTTAATTACACTAGGTTTGTTGCACTCAACCCAACCAAGATTCAACTAACTTAAAACCTTTCACCTTTTGCCTTTAACCTTGCATTTCAACTGTAAACCCCCCTTACATTTTGATTAAAAAAGCCACACCTCAACATGTGTTAAGGTGTGGCTTTTTTGCAGCAGCTGTAATTAAAATTAAGCGACATTCGCTGCTAATAACTCGTTACGTACTAGCTCTGCGCCTTTGCTTAGGGCCTTAAGTTTGCCGTTTGCGATGTCGCGGGGCAGGGGGGCCATGCCGCAGTTGGTGCATGGGTAGAGTTTGTCGGCATCTACATATTTAAGTGCTTCGCGTAGGGTTTTGGCCACCTCTTCGGGAGTTTCTATGGTATTGGTGGCTACATCGATTGCGCCCACCATTATTTTTTTACCGCGTACCAGTTCTAGTAGCTCTATGGGTACATGTGAGTTTTGGCATTCGAGCGAAATAATATCAATATTCGATTTTTGCAGCTTTGGGAATACTTCTTCGTATTGTCGCCACTCGGTGCCGAGGGTTTTCTTCCAATCGGTGTTGGCTTTAATGCCGTAGCCGTAGCAAATATGCACGGCAGTTTCACATTTTAACCCTTCTATGGCTCGCTCAAGGCAGGCTATGCCCCAGTCGTTTACCTCGTCAAAAAACACGTTAAAAGCGGGTTCATCAAATTGGATTATATCAACCCCTGCGGCTTCTAGCTCTTTGGCTTCTTGGTTGAGTATTTTAGCAAATTCCCACGCTAGTTTTTCACGGCTTTTATAGTGATCGTCATACAGGGTGTCGATCATGGTCATTGGCCCGGGCAGTGCCCATTTAATTGGTTGGCTGGTTTGCTGGCGTAAAAACTTGGCGTCTTCAACAAATACCGATTTAGTACGAGACACAGGGCCAACCACTGTGGGTACGCTGGCGTCGTAACGGTCGCGAATTTTAACTGTTTTACGGTTTTCAAAATCAACGCCATTTAAGTGTTCAATAAAGGTGGTTACAAAGTGCTGGCGAGTTTGTTCGCCATCGCTGACTATATCTACGCCTGCAGTTTGTTGCTCGTGCAGGGAAATACGTAGGGCGTCGTGTTTGCCATCTACCAGCTCACTGCCTTGTAATTTCCATGGTGACCATAAGGTTTCGGGCTCAGCAAGCCATGACGGTTTTGGCAAGCTGCCTGCTGATGATGTAGGTAATAGTTTTTTCATAATAAATGCTGCCTTTAATTTTGTTGTGTGATTAAGCGATACTTGCCGAGAACTGCTGCAGCACTGACTGATAAGGCTTAATAAAATGCTGCTCAGTAAATTTACCTTGCTCTACCGCTAATTGACCTCGCTCTGCGCGGTCATACACAATTTGCGTTAACGAATGGTCGTCATTTTTTAAATTAGGTTTATAACGGCTACCAGCGGCGGCGTTGGCGTTATAAATTTCTGGACGATAAATTTTTTGAAACGTTTCCATGGTGCTAATGGTGCTAATTAGTTCAAGGTTGCTGTAGTCGTTAAGTAGGTCACCAAAAAAGTAAAACGCTAACGGCGCAACGCTGTTTGGTGGCATAAAGTAGCGCACTTGTAAGCCCATTTTTTTAAAGTATTGCTCTGTTAACGACGACTCATTAGGCTGATACTCTACGCCTAAAATAGGGTGTAAGTTTTCGGTTTGCTGATAGGTTTTGTTATCAGACACGCTTAAACAAATAACCGGTGGCTTTTTAAAGTGCTGTTTATAGGTATTTGAGTTTACAAAGCATTTAAACAACTTGCCGTGTAAGTCACCAAAGTTATCGGGAATGCTAAATTGCGGTTTGCTTTTGTTATGCTCAAGTAGTAACACGCTAAAGTCGTAGTCGCGCACATACGATGAAAAGTTATTACCCACCATGCCCTCAATTCGCTCGTTGGTTTGACGGTCAATAATATTGGTTTTTAATACCTCAATTGACGGAAATGCCTGGCCACTGCTAGTAATATCTAAATCAACCGAAATGATCTCGAGCTCAATCTCGTAACGATCCCCTTGTGGGTTATCCCAACTGGCCAGTGCATTAAAGCGGTTGTTGATCATTTTTAGGGTATTACGCAGGTTTTGTTGGCGGCTTTCACCCCTTGCTAAATTAGCGAAATTAGTCGTAATACGTGTGTTATTTGATGGATGGTAGTTTTCATCCAAGTTAGTGCTTTTAATAGTAAATGTAAGATCAGTGCTCATAGCCGTATCCTTTCAATTTGAGTTGTTACTGCTTTTATCAATGACACATTACTCGCTGTTAAAACCAAACTAACGGGATAACTGTAATGGTGCTTTGCAGAGTTAATAAATTTATACGCGCTATGTAGCATGAAGAAAAACGGTATTATTTCAGGTAAAACATGAGCCAGATTCACTCTCTTACTAAGTTGAATGAATAAATTAGGCTAGTAGACGCTCCCTATGCGATAAAACCCACTTTAGAAGTCTAGATTTCTAGATGTTTTTACGTGTGTTGTGATTTACTCATACAAAACGTGAGTATTATTCAATGCTTATAGGCACTTAAAGTGCCATTTGCATAAACGGTTGTTGATATACTCGGATAAACCTTGGTGAGCTTAAGCACTTTATTAAGCAGTTCGCCGTCGCAGAACTTTCCACAACATAAGAAGAGACAAAAGGAATGAGTGATTTAATAGTGTTAATTATATACTGCGCCATATTAGGTAGCGGTGTTGGTTTTTTAGCGGGCTTATTAGGAATAGGGGGCGGGCTGGTGATTGTGCCCATACTCAGCATGATATTACTGCACTTTAATGCTTTGCCACCTGAACAAGTAGTGGTGGTTGCCATTGCGACCTCACTGGCCTCTATTTTATTTACCTCGACCTCGTCGGCTATTGCGCATCATAAAAATGGCAATGTACCGTGGGATATTGCACCTTGGGTGATGGCGGGCGTTGCCTTTGGCGCGCTCATTAGTGGCTTTATGGCCGCGCTGTTACCTGAGCATGTGGTACGTTTGGTATTTGCTGTAAGTGTGGTGTTAATTGCATTAAAAATGATTTTTTCAGGTAAGAATGATTCATCATTAGAGCGCCCGTTACCAAATAAAGGACTACTGAGTGTTTATACGACCATAACCGGTGGCTTGTCTGCCATGATAGGTATTGGCGGCGGGGCAGTATTAGTGCCGTTACTGACGTTTTTTTCTGTCGATATGAAAAAAGCCATTGGCTGCGCCTCGGCCTCAGGCATTGTGATAGCCCTGTTTGGTTCAATGGGTTATATCAGTTCAGGCAGCCAGTTATTTAGCCTAAAAGAAGGATTTGCAGGCTTTGTATATTTGCCCGCTTTATTGGGTATTGTATGCACCTCATGGTTTACCGCACCACTCGGCGCTAAAGCCACCCATTATTTGCCAGTTTCAACCATAAAGAAAATATTTGCCGGCTTATTAATAATAATGGCAATAAATATGTTTACTCGATAAGGTTAAAGTTCGCAGGCTTGCTTGCGAATATATTTTGAAATAAAAAATTTTAAGGCAAGGATGCTATGAAAATAGTTAAATTAAGGCATAAAGTTGATAAAACAATCTTAAGTGTTGCTTTGTTCTTTTTGATATCACCTATCATAGGGTTAATTACAGGAACTGCTCATCAGCTTGGAACGACAGGCAGCGACTATCAACAAGCATCGTTAATTGATGACCCAGAGCAATACTGGCAAATTATTATCATGCAACTTACTATTACTTTAGCTATCGGTATCCAAGGGTTTATTACATTCCCAGCCTTAATTGCCGCACGCCAAAAAGTATTAAAGTTTAGAGATAATAATAAAATTTTAGCCAATATCATATTTTATTTGCTCACTCCGGTATTCTTTATCGCTTTGTTGATATTTTTAATATATTTATTTGAACTGTAAGGTTTTAGATCCGTAACCCGCACCCCGACGCCCGTCAATCTTAAGGCGATTAACTAAAATCTACGTCATTTGCGCGTGCTTTATAAATTCATCATAAATACTGTCTTTAATGAGCCTGTCGGGCGTAAAGGCATAATAATGCTGATAAACATTATCAATTGTACCAATGTAATTTACGCCGTAATGGCGCTCCACTTCGGCTTTTACCAAAATAGGCGCAGGGAATATCCCGAACCCTTGCTCACCGAGTGATTTCATTAATGCGCTGTC
The DNA here is from genome assembly GCF_013394125.1 of Pseudoalteromonas sp. Scap25. Classification (GTDB taxonomy): domain Bacteria; phylum Pseudomonadota; class Gammaproteobacteria; order Enterobacterales; family Alteromonadaceae; genus Pseudoalteromonas. The sequence continues at coordinate 355,938 of NZ_CP041328.1, forward strand.
GTCAACATGGCCTGCTATTGTCATTTCAATCTCTTGCTCTTGCAGCCAATAATAAATAGCACGCGCGACGGGGCTTTCTTTTGCGGGGAGCACTAAAGGCTTGTTGTTTAAAGACTGCGGAAACTGCTTATGTAATTGCGAATGCCATGTTTCGTTACCAAAAAGAGCGATTTGGCTTTTGCCTATTTCATGACAAAACGCCTTAAATGACAAGGTAGTATCGAGTGGTTTATCAGCTAACACTAAATCGATCTTATGAATCGCCATTTGTGCCAGCAGCTCATCTTGTTGGCCATCAATACAGTGCAAGTTGGTAATACAGTCGTTATTAATTAAAGGCGCTAGCCACTTCGACACCAGTGATTTAGGCAACACGTCTGAAATACCGACCTTTAACGTTCGTGAGTATTGCGTGGTATCACCTTGCGTGGTTTCTAGCCATTCGTGAGCAATAGCAAACATATCATTGGTGTATTGCTGAGTTACATGGCCAAACTCCGTTAACTGTAGGCCTCGGCCTTGGCGAACAAACAGTGGTTTTCCTAATCGTTGCTCTAAGTTAGTAATTTGTGAGCTGACCGTTTGCGGCGTTAAATTAAGTATTTTACTCGCCGCAGCAATACTGCCGTGCTTACTTACCTGCCAAAAATAATATAAGTGATTGTAGTTGATGTTGGTAATCATTCGAAAATACCTGTTTTAAAGTAAGAAATAATCAGCTTTTTCCTTTGCCACTAAGTTAGTAGATTACAGTCATGCCTGCAACATAGTTACTATTAAAAGGTGTAATTGCATGAAGCTAAAACTTACAGTTAAAAATAAGATAATTAACGCAAGTGAAAAGATGTCGCTTTTGAAGTTGATAAAAAGCCAATTGGCAAAACATGCTTTAAATATTCGTAAAGTAGAGATTCAAATAAATGATCTTTCGAGTGAGCGCCACGGCACTTTGCAGCAATGCAAAATTAATATTCTTTTGCCGGGGCTACCCAGTATTAATGTAAATACAAAAGGAAGAAGTATGCTGCAAGCGATAAAGCGGGCACTTAAAAGTTTGCAGCACATTCTCGTTAATAAGTATCAACCTTCGCAACCAAGCTCTTAATTTTTATTAATATCGCACTTGCAGTGGCATGGATGCTACTCTTTTAATACGACTCTAATTCCAAGCCATGTTTAGTATTAAACGATTCACTTATTACCTGTTGAGCCTTTAGCGCATTGCTATTGAGCAAAGCCGCCTTTCTTTGTTGGGTTTCGTTACACTCTACCCAACTTACCGTAACTAAAAATCTTTGACCTTGTTCCTTTAACCTTTGACCTCAGCTGTAAACCCCTCACACCATTTTGATTAAAAAGAGAGTGAAATTTTCAATTACCTAAATCCATAAAACTTAGATAAAAAAGTAACTCAAAGTCGTAACTAAGCACTAAATTTGGGTTTTGATTAATAAGCAAGTGTCTACCTAATACCAAACAGATTTATTTACTCGAGAAAATTGAGGTGGATAGAAGATACTGTTAAGGTACTTTGAAATAATAAAAAAATGCCTAACTAACGGCTAAAACCTCTTCCACCTCATAGGACGTTATCTGCTTAATTAAAGTGTTGATGTTCAAGTTTAACTAATGAAGCGAAAATGGAAAATTTCACCAAACTATTAGCAGTTACACTTTATATATTTTCTTTGTCTGGCTGTACTTCTATTGGCAGTTACGTCATGTCAAACCCCGGTATCTATCTTTCTGAAGCACAGTTTATAAAAGCAAAACCTAGCGACATTGGCTTTGAAAAACAAAATTTTTGCTCTTTTAGTACCACTCAATGCATTACATATCTGACTGCTGAACCTTATCAAGCAGCCGAATTTTCGCAAGAGAGTTCTGTTTATTACAACCTTCATGCAACTGGTAATAATGTAGAAAATACAATTTCACACAGAATGACACCAGATACATTTAATCGTTTTAAAGGCACTGCTTTATTGCTTCATGGCTATGGGGGCAGTAAAGAAGCAATGATGGCCTCAGCTATCTATTTTAGAGCGCTTGGTATGAACGTTATTATTCCAGATCTTTTTGGCCATGGTGAATCAACTGAAGCATTTGTATTTGCAGCAAAAGAGCACGGCATTTTAAATGAACTGCTTGCTGAATCACTTTTAAATCAACCAAATAACCAGACTGTTGTAGTCGGCCATTCTATGGGAGCACTTACTGCAAGTAACTTATTATCATCAGAATATGTTGACGCTGCTATTTTACTTGCCCCAATGATGAGTTTTGATGTTGCAGCTAAGGAGTACTTACCTTATAAATCGCCTTTGCTTAGTCATTTTTTTCATAGCGAGATTGATAATATTGTTAACCAAGCAATGTTTGAGGCAGGAGTAACCATTCAAGAAACAAATTTATTGCCTAAATTAACTGAGACTAAAAAACCTGTATTGTTAATTAACTCAGATATTGACTCTCTATCCCCCTCGGCTTACTTTTCATCTATACAAAATGAGTTAGTAAAAAAAATAACTTTTAATGCTCGCTCTCATTCAAGTTTAATGGTGTTTGATCGTGATGATGTTATCGAAATTGAAAACTGGCTAATAACATGGTGAGCCTTCGCTATTTTAGATGACATTGAGTTTATAAGTCATTTTTTATTATTGTCGGGTTTCGTTGCACTCTATCCAACTTACGCTTTGTAAACCCCCATTACATTTTGATTAAAAAAGCCACACGCTATTTGTTTTTAGGGCATTATGTTCGACAGCATTGCGAATTGAAAACAACCCGTATTACATTTAGATATTCTTTTTAAAGAGGAGAACTCTCGCATTACGTTAGATGGTGCGGTAAAAAACATAGCGTTGTTTAGACTATTCGTGATCAACATGTTGAAGCAATGCGATTGTGGAGTAGCAAGCCAGAAGGTTAAATTGAAAAAAGCTGGATGAAGCGATGATTATCGAGTCCGAGTATTTTTTTTGGATTATAAATTCATCAAAGTATACTCGCTCCCTGATCTCATCAGTGAGATTAGTAAGCACTCAACATCACATCGTTATAACGTTAAAAAACCTATAACAGCTATACGCCATTATAGGTTTTTTTAAAAATATGAATGCTAACAATTAATTATAAAAAGTATTTAACCGTTAACCCAACAGAGCTAATATCATGCTGTTTTAGACCATAGTATGTGTAACCCAGTCCAGCACTCATATTATCAGAGAGCTGATAACCTAGCTCAATACCGAAGTAGAGATCAGTACCATTCTCTTCACGGTTAATCGTTGCCAAACCCTGGCTATAAGTCTTGTTGTCACTTTTCCACACCAATACGCCTGAGCTAGCACCTAAATACCACTGGTCGTTAATAAAGTACTGATACCCAACAGCCGCAGAGATACCACCTGCTGTTATAGGTTGGACTTTTGAAACAGCGTGCTTAAATGCATTCCCATCTAATGTCATACCATCGATACTAGCAGAGAAATCACCTAAGCTTTGATAACTAACATCCACAAACCAATTCGTATTAACCTGATAAACAACGCCCAGTTTCCAGCTAGTATCAGAGTCATCTAAAGCTGTTATTTGTGCATCTAACGAGCCCAAGGCTCTATTCAGCTCACCTTTAGATACATGCGCAGTTGCTTGGCCAACACTCGCCGTAAGCCCCCACTCAGCCTTAGCAGGCAAAACCATAAGGCTAGACATTAATATAGTTGCAGCTAATAACTTGATAGATTTCACCCGTCTCACAAATGCTAAAGGCAATAGCAATAAGGTGAATAACGACATACTACCACTTGATTTTGATTCATTAACGACTGTAGCGCTTTCAAAGGCATCAACACTCACACTAACCTTGGCACTAGCTTCACCTTCTTTATTATCAGAAATAATATAAGTGACAGTATCTGTGCCATCAAACCCTATTGCCGGCGTATATTGAATAGAGTTATTCACAATCGCAGTACTGCCGTGTATCGCTGACGCAGAGATAATCATTAACGTGTCGCCGTCTTCATCGGTATCATTTTTCAATATATCAATCGTTATAACTGTTCTATCATCCGTCGAGGCAACGTCATCATTAGCAACTGGGCTACGATTCGCAATAACGTTAACACTCACCTGCGCACTTGTTGTGCCACCATTACCGTCTGAAATTACATAGGTAATGATATCTATACCCGCATAGTCTGGTTTTGGCATGTAGCTAAGTGATGAATTCGCTAACACCTCTGCCGCACCAAAATTTGCACTTGCACTTAGCACGAGCAGTTCATCACCATCAATGTCGCTGTCATTGGCCAATACATCAATATTAGCCGCTTCATTCCACTGTATCGTAATTGCATCGTTTTCAGCAACGGGTGTGGTATTCGTGCTTAAGTAAATAGCTACACCACCAGGGTCAGCAATGCTACTGTTGGCAACACCGTCGTTATCATTCGGGCCACCATCAACAATTTGTAACTGCACACACCAGTGACCTTCCGTTAAACCTTCTTGCCACTGCTCACTACCAGGAGGAGGGCAAAATCCAGGCTCACCAAGGGTTGAAAACAGTATGTTGTCAGCATCTTCAACAAAATTTCCCCAACCAGCTGCATCAGTGTACTTACGGTAGATGGCATTAAGTGGAATAGGCTGGCGCTGTGGTAATACTAATTTGTATTCTTGTCCTGGCTTTTCTAAACCAACAACAATGTAATCAAAGATACCACCAACTATTTTAGCTTCCCCATCTTCACCGACAGCTTGAACGGTTTCTTCATGGGTTAACAATAAGCTACCGCTTTGCGTTGCAGGTGCGGCCGAGCCTCTACGCAAACATACACCCGATTCACCTTCTACTAAGAAGGTGGCTTGCGTGCTGATCATTTCAGGGACCACATTACACACACTGATAGCATCTAAGTAATCAGCAATTCCGTCACCGTCACTATCAGCAAAACCTTCTTGTGAATCAGGAATTAAGTCGCCATCTGTATCAGTTTCAGTTAATACAGGTAGCGCGCTCACCACGTTTAGGTAGATGTCGGCCTGTGTCGTTAATCCTGGCTCACCCGAGTCTTTAACCTGTGCTGTTAACTTATGAATACCAACCGATAAGTCTGCCGCATCAAACGATATGGCTTCAGATACTGTCCTATTAATTAGCACACTTAACTCATCTGACGTACTTGACCATAGGAGTGTATGGCTATCTGCACTGTTGTTATCGCTAATGGCTGCACTAACGGTTACCTCGCCATCAGATCGCGACAATAACGTACGGTTTTCGTTTTGCTGTTTAGCCGTAAGCATCACCTCTGGTGCAATATTGCCTTCAGATAATGTGATATTTTGTACAGAATCTGGAGAAATGTTCACGGTATCAGACAGGCTAATTACTATGGTTTCACCGCTATCAGCGACGCTATCGTCATAGGTCTCGAAAGTAATACTCGCTGTGTTGGTTTCGCTAATTTCGACTTCACCAGATATTAAGCTATGATCAGCCCCTTCAAGCGCATCACCTGACACAGTAAACGGTACCACCACTGGATAAGTCGGTGACGTGCCGTTCAAGTAAAATTTCACCGTTACCGTACTCCCTTCCACAACGGTTTGGTCTTTACCAATAGAAATCAGCGGATGGATCTGAACACCTTGTGCTGAAATTGACTGATTACCGTCAGCATCGGTAGCCTGCCAGTAAGCTTTACTTATACCAGGAGAAAACATTGCACGATTATCGACCAGCGATACTGGTAATGGGTTACCGTTCGCATCGAGTGCGGTTGCTACGCCTAAATCAACTTTAGTATATAACGCTGTGGCATTAACGACTCGATCTTCCGGTAGGGTAAGCGTTGGCGCGATGTCATCAAACAAGCCGTTAATGGTAAGCGTGACTGTTGCGGTAGTAGTCCCATCATTACCATCAGATATGAGGTAAGTTAATGTGAGTGACCCTATAAAACCAGGAGGGGCATTAAAGACAAGCTGGCCATTTTCAACAACCACGCTACCAATATCAGCATTGCCCGATACAACACTTAACGTATCACCATCAATATCATTGTCATTGATTAAAACATCTAGGACATACCTATTCTGACCATTTTTATCAAACTCCATGGTGTCATCTTCAGCCAATGGCGCATCATTTACTGCATCAATGGTGATATCGACTTTTACAGGCTCTGACTCGCCGCCTTCATTATCAATTACAGAAAAAGTAAAGCTATCGCTACCATTAAAGTCAGCAGTGGGTGTATAGGTTAAGTTAGGTGCAGCACCCGATAGACTGCCATGTGAAGGTGTACCGACAAGATAACGGGCAATGGTGCCGTCAAGATCAGAGCCTAACAATGTCATACCTACACTACCATCTTCTTCAACCGATACAGATTGTGCGTTCGCCATAGGTAAGTCATTTATCGACGATACAGTAATCGATACTGTTACAGCAGAAGAGACGCCGCCATCATTATCTGTCACTGTAAAGGCAAAGCTATCTTTACCATTAAAGTCAGCAGTGGGGATATAGGTTAAGTTAGGTGCAGTACCCGATAGGCTTCCATGAGAAGGTGTACCGACAAGATAACGGGCAATGGTGCCGTCACGGTCAGATCCTGACAATGTCATACCCACACTACCATCTTCTTCAACCGATACAGATTGTGCGCTCGCTGTCGGTAGGTCATTTACCGATGATACCAAAATCGATACCGTTGCAGCAGAAGAGACGCCGCCATCATTATCTGTCACTGTAAAGGAAAAGCTATCTTTACCATTAAAGTCAGCAGTGGGGATATAGGTTAAGTTAGGTGCAGTACCCGATAGGCTACCGTGAGAAGGTGTACCGATAAGATATCGGGCAATGGTGCCATCGCTATCGGTCCCCTTCAAGGTCATCGCTTTCGCCGTATCTTCAGCTAAAGAAACAGTCTGAGATGTCGCCATTGGCAGCACATTAACGTTTTGTATGATGACATTGACAGTAATTGTATCCATACCGCCTTCACCATCACTGACTCTCACGTTAAAGCGGTCAGTACCATCGTGATTGATATTTGGGGTATAGCCAATCGCTTTTGAAGTACCTGTGCCAGAAACGCTCGCGATACCATTGGTAGCATTTGAGCTAATTGACCAAGTCAATGTATCGTTGTTTTGATCGGTAGCGTTTAGCGTTAATACAAAGGCTGTTGGATTTGCGTTTTCACTCATAGTTACCGACACTGAGGTTCCTTCGGTAATAACGGGTGCAAATTTAGGAGCTTCGGTGATAGTGACTTCAACAGGCATAATCACATTTGCCTTTGCGTCACTAACACTTACATTAAAGTTATAGATACGATCCTTACCATCGTCGTCTGGGATATCATAATCAGGTGCATTTTGAAAAGTAAGAGCACCATTACTTGAGTTTATATTAAACTTCGCAGAATCTACCCCGCCAGAAATGCTATAGGTTAAAGTGTCGCTATCCATATCTTCGGCATTAACACTGCCTACTACAACGTTCTTTTCTTCGACACTAAAATCAGCTTGACTCTTTAACCAAAAAACTCCCCCGCCAACTCTGTCGACTACCGCAATATCTGGGCTATTATCACCATCAAAGTCAACAGCATTGACAGCATTTATTAGCTCAAAACCTGAGCTTATCTGCTGTTTTGTAAAACTCCCTAAACCATTATTTTCATACCAAATGACATCGCTCTCTGAACCCATTAAAATATCGATATCGCCGTCTCCATCGATATCAGCCACATTTCCCTGCGAGCCATTATCGATAATAGGCTCACCTGGGTTGATCAAATGCTCGGTGAACGAACCCGTACCATTATTTTCAAACCAATATAATTCAGTTTTAGAAATAGCAAATATATCGTTGGTACTATCACCATTAAAGTCAGCAGTTTGAAGTGAGGGTAAATCAGTTGCTTCTGTGGCATATGAATTTAACCCCGCTTGAAACGTGCCATCACCATTACCCTTTAACCAGAAGTTACGTCCAGCTGTACTACCTAAGTCACCAGCAATAATATCAGGTATATCATCGCCAGAAACATCAGCAACTGTTATCTCAAATAACGAATAATTATCGCCATCGTATATCCGACTTTGGGTGAAATTACCAGCACCATCATTTAGATAAACATATATACGATCGCGATAATTTTGAGACGCTAAAACAATATCCAAACCATTGATACCATCTAGATCACTGAGACTGATAGACTGAGCACCATTTGGTGATGCGATATCTGTTGGTAGTGTCGTACGAGTAAAAGCAGGGGTCGGCGTCGCGCCATTATTGGTGTATAAATACACAGCGTCGTTCTTAAAATCTGCTACAACAAAGTCGAGACCTGGTTTACCGTCTAATTCACCAGCGGCGACTTCCCGTAAATCTGCACCATCTGCGCCTAATGGAGACACGACTGTTGCAAATTTACCATTGCCATCATTTAGATATACATTAACAGCATTGCCATACAATGACGTAACAATAAAATCAGGTAGATTATCTTGATTAAAGTCTGCCACATCACTTCGATAACCGTTTGTAAATGAAGCAATTTTATCTTTACTCCAATGCTGCCACACTGGGTTGTTATTGGCGTATGCCATACTGGTAAAAGCAAATAAAAGTAAAGCAAAGGCATTATATGCAAGTAATTTAATACCGGATTTCAACCTGAATTTTCCCAGATTAAATAAAGAGCTGATTGCTGAAATATGCTTAATACAAACCGAAGGTTTAATATTAGCAATGGTTTGAGCGGTGGTTCTCATAAAAAATTATTACCTATCAATACGAAGAAGTGGTATATGTAATCCGTTAATAAGTCGCGATACGCGAGATATTGCCAATCATTGCCCACAAGAGGAACATTCACCGTTAACCACTCACCCACAAAAGAAACAAACAATTAACAAATTACATAAATATTTGATTATTATAATTAAATATAAAATAAAATGAGAGATATAATATCTTTTTTTTACTTATTTAGTTAAATCAAAACTAAATTAAACCACACTTCTATAGTCCCAGGGCGGGATCGCACTTTGTTAACTGATATGATCTAATAGCTCCAAACCCTTGGCTACAGCGCCATTCTGAGCATAATTGAACATTTATAAATCGATATGACATTAATCAAAAGCATTGCGTGATTAGAGTTGTAGGCCAAATGCTTAATATTGTTCAAACTTCAATAGTCAAGCAAACATTTGAAAGTTATTAATATATTACTTTAAAAAAGAGTAATATTCGTATCCAAACTTTTATTATCAAACAGCCTGAAGATCCACTGAGTTGGAGGCGTTGATCATCAATCTAAGAAAGACAGGCACATTTACATCGATAGTTCTTGGTGCTGGATATATGGAAAAAGTGTACTTATATAACCGAAAAAAGAAGTATAAGAAGCTGTAAACCCCCATTACATTTTGTTCAAAAAAGCCGCACACTAATAATTAGTGTGCGGCTTTAGTATTTTACTTTTTAAAGCGATTGCTTGGTTAGTAAGTGCTTTTCAAAAAAGCCAGCCATCATAGTATGGTAATGCAAAGTGGTGCCTTTGCCTTCACGTAGGCTATGTGAGCGGTTAGGGTATGAGAAAAACTCAAACTGCTTGTTATGCTTTACAAGCTCGTCAATTAAACGCTCTGAGCCTTGATAATGCACGTTATCATCGCCTGTGCCGTGAATAAGCAACAGCTTACCGGTTAGGTTTTTAGCAAAGGTAATCGGCGAGGTGTTATCGTAACTCGCAGGATCGGTGTTTGGGTTGCCTGCATAACGCTCTTGGTAAATGGTGTCGTATAAACGTATATCTGGCACCGGTGCTGAGGCAATGCCTACTTTAAATTTATCACCGTGGCGGAACAGTAAGTTAAGGGTTGAACTACCGCCCCCTGAGTGTCCCCACACGCCAACGCGGTCAGTGTCTATTACATCCCAACGTTTAGCCATAGCATCAAGCGCGTCTACTTGGTCTTGCACGGTAATTGAGCCAATTTTTTTATAAATCGATTTGCGCCAATCTCGGCCTTTTGGTGCACGTGTACCACGATTATCAACCGATGCCACAATAAAACCTTTTTGCGTTAGCAGTGATTTATACAGGTAACTGTTGCCTTCCCATCGGTCTTGCACGGTAGAGCCCCATGGTTCGCCGTATACGTAAAACACAATTGGGTATTTTTTACTTTTATCCATGTTTTCTGGGAACATAATGTAGCCGTCAAGCTCGGTGCCATCTTGCGCATTTACTTTAAAAAACTCATGCTTTGGTAAGCTTTGCTCAGCCAGTTTTTGTTTAAGCTTTGTATTTTCAACTAAGGTTTTTACATTACTATGATCTGCCACTTTAATGATCTCTTTAGTCGGTGGCGTACCAAATTTTGAGTAAGTGTGCATAGCCCATGAGGCATCTTTTGACATGTAGTAGCTGTTTGAACCTTCAAACTCAGCAGGCGTTACCCGTACCGGTTTGCTGCTGCCATCAAGCGGTGTGCTGTATAAATAACGCTGACCAGGATCGTTTGGCGAGGCAATAAAATACATTACGTTTTTGTCTTCATTGATGCTCAGCATATCAATAATGTCGTAATCGCCTGGGGTTAGGTCGATAATAGTTTTGCCATCGCGCGATACACGATAAAGATGACGCCAGCCGTCGCGTTCGCTATGCCAAATAAAAAACTCACCGTCTTTTGACCAGTTGGCTTTATAAAACCATTCTATAAACGCATCGTCTTTGTCTTCTAAAATTTTAGTCAGTTGCTGCTTTTGCCAATCAAACAACCACACTTTGTTATGGCTTTGTGGGCGGTTTAAGTCTTGAATCATTAATTCATTACCGGTGCCTGCCCAGCTAATACGCGGAATATAACGGTCGCGGTTATCGCCTTCAAGCTCAGCCCAACGGGTTTGTTTATCAGCAAGGCTTACCACACCAACACGCACGGCAGAGTTGGTTTCACCCGCTTTAGGATAAGGGAATTCTTTAAGGGTAGGGTACAGTTCGTCAGTGTTGTTGATCATAGTGAAAAATTTAACGTCACTGGTATCAAGCTGCCAATAGGCGATTGATTTGTTGTCGGGGCTCCAACGAAAACCATCGGCAATAGTAAACTCTTCTTCGTATACCCAATCAAAATTACCGTTAACAATGGTGGCACTGCCATCGGTTGTGAGCGCAGTTACATCGTTACTACCAACCGCTTGCATATAAATATTGTTGTCGCGTACGTAAGCCACTTTTGAGCTATCTGGCGAGAACTTAGCAAACATTAATTTAGTTGGCTCAACGTCTTTACCACCAAGTTGCTGTAATTGGTTAGTCTCAAGGTTAAGTAACCAAAAATCGCCTCTGCTGCGCGAACGCCAAACTTGCTCGCTGTTGGTAAATACCATCAGCCATTTACCGTCTTTTGACCACTGATAGCTTTCGATTGCAAATGACTCGTCTGCGCCCTCTGGCAACAGCTTTTCAAACTCAACCAATACTTTACGGCCCGTGCCGTCAGCATTGTAAAATACAATGTCGTTGCCTTTTACGCCGTGCTCTTTGTCGTCATCGGCGTTGCTATCGTCTGCTTTTTCTTTTTCGCTTTCGCGCTCTTCAAGTACGGTGTAGCCGGTACCATCGTCTAGCCATTTAAAGTAAGTGCTTCGCTGGGTTTTAAATTCTTTATCTTTATAAATTTGCGCTAGGCTTAATGGATTATTCACGGTGCTCATCGCTGCATTATTGTTGGTTGTTATGCTGGTACTTGAACATGCTTGCAAGCCTAAGCCCGCAACAATGGCCAGTGCCAAGCCCGATATTTTGATCAGATTCATTGTTATTGTTCCTTGGGTCTGCTGACCTTTATAGATTAAGGCGCTTATTACATTTACTGTAACAAAATAACCTACACAATATCAGCATGCTTAACGCACAAAGCTATGGTTTAAACCCAAACTTTTATAATTAATTACCATGCTGGATTTTTAAATTCATCACTGAGCGTGTCGATTAGTGCTCTTACTGTTGCCGATAAATGCTGACGAGAAGGGTAAAGCACATATATTTTCATTTGGTTTAATGTCCATGGCGCTAATACACGCTGCAAGCGACCATCAAGTATATATTGATTTGCCAAATACGTAGGCTGTACTGAAATACCACCACCGGCTATGGCTGCATGAAGTAATGTGGTGGCCTCGTTTGCACTTAAATTGCATTTAACATCAACAGATTGAAACTCATCCCCGTTGTGTAAATGCCAAATATATCGGTCGAAGTTTTTATAGCCTAAACACTGATGAGCGCTTAACTGTTGTGGTGTCGTTATTGGCGGATAATCAGCAAGGTAGTCGGCTGAGGCCACTAATATAGATTCACACTCGGCAATAGGTTTACCTATTAACGAAGGATCAGGATTGGCTGCAATACGTATTGCCAAATCAACACGTTGCTCTATTAGATCTGTGGTTGAGTCTTCAAGATCTATGTCTATTTGCACGTTAGGGTGACGTTTCATAAAACGTGTAAATATAGGGGCTAATTGTGCAAAACCTAACGACATACTGGTCGCTACTCGTATTTTACCTGACAACTGTTGCTGGCTTTTAGTTTGTTCAACTAAACGGTTAGCCTGTGCTAACCATTGCTCTATTTCGGGTAAACAGGCCTCGCCGGCGGTGGTAAGCGTTACTTTACGGGTAGTGCGATGCAATAAGCGCGTATTTAACCAGGCCTCTGCCGACTCAATATGACGAGTAACCATAGGGCGTGACATTTCAAGCCGATCGGCAGTAGCAGTAAAACTGCCTGAGTAGGCAACATCCACAAAAACCTGCGCTGCGGTGAGTTTATCCATAGTATTTGCACGATTTATGAAACAATGATGCTAATTATTGGTTGTTTTTCTGAACATATCAAACCTTTATTATGCTCGCATTAGCAACCAATGATGAGAATACTATGAACCTACGCACTCTTTTACTAAGCACACTATTAGCCAGCAATATCGCTATTGCAGACGAAACCCCACTAACCCTTGATGTGTATAACGCTGACAGCAATAGCTTTCATGTTAATGCCACGCTGGTGTATGGCCGTACCGATGCAATTTTAATTGATACCGGATTTACCAAAGCAGATGCACTGCGCATTGCCGCCAAAGTAATTGACTCTGGTAAACAACTAAAAACTATTTTTATTAGCCAAGCCGATCCTGATTACTACTTTGGCGCTGAAGTGTTACAGCAGTTTTTTCCTGACGCAAAGATTATAACCACACCGGCAGTGCACCAAAAAATAGCAGCAAAGCTTAAAGGTAAACTTGCTTTCTGGACGCCAAAAATGGGGGAAAACGCCCCTAAAAACCCCGTCGTACCTAAGATATTTAATGGTAATAGCTTAAAAATAGAAGGCCATACCATTGAAATTCGTGGTACAGAGGGTGAGCATAATCATCGCCCATATTTATGGATCCCTGATAATAAAGCTATTTTAGGAAATGTGGCTGTATACGCTAATGTTCATTTATGGATGGCCGATGCACAAACTCAGGCAGAGCAAAATGCATGGGCAAAGCAACTTAATGAAATGAAAGCACTCAACCCTGACGTGGTGATCCCTGGGCATATGAAAGCAGGCACCCAATTAGATGCTGCAAATATTGATTTTTCAATCCAGTATTTAAAGGATTTTGCACACGCTAAGCAAAGTAGTGATAGCAGTAAGCTGCTGATAGATAAAATGACCAACTCATACCCAGAGGCTGTATTACCTATGGCTCTTAGCATTGGCGCTAAAGTTCATAAAGGCGAAATGAAATGGTAATTACTTACGCTTAACCACTGTAATAAATACAGTAGAACCAAAAAACACGCCTAGCAAAGTCTGGCGTGTTTTTTATTATTGCCACAAATACATACTGGCTCGTTTATTGGCAATATTTAATTCAAATACCTCAGTGCTTGCACACATAGCAGCGCCATAGCATACATGTAGCGGTAACAAGTGCTCTTCTCTAGGGTGATTAAAGCGTGCAGCTGGAGCTTGCTGCCATGCTAATAATTGATGTTCACGCTGTTGCTCGGTTAATGTTTGATCTGCGATTGTGCTTACCAACCAATTTTCAAATGCCTGATTTTGCTGGTTAACATCGTTTGATTGAGTAACACCAAAAGCGCGCATATTATGGAAGGTAAAGCCTGAGCCTATAATTAATAAGTTATCGTAATCAATACTTTGCAACGCTTTACCAATTTCAACATGCAACAGCGGATCAAGGCTTGGGTGCAAGGATATTTGCACACAGGGAATATCGGCCTCTGGATACATAATTTTTAACGGTACAAACATACCGTGATCGTAGCCACGCTGTAGATCGAGTTTTGAGTCAATATTGTGTGTTGTGAGCGCTTGTTGTACTAAATTAGCAAGTTGCGGCTGGCCAGCACAAGGGTAAGTTAATTGATACGCCTGCTTAGGAAAACCGTAGTAATCGTAAATTAATTTAGGTGTTGCTGAGGCTGTGATTGCAATAGGGGTTGATTCCCAATGTGCGCTGATCATTAAAATAGCGCTAGGCTTTTTGATTTTAGCAGCAACGGTTTGTAAACATTCCACCATATCTTTATGGCTTGGCTCTCCTAGCAGCGGTAATGGACCGCCGCCATGAGATAAAAAGAAAACATTTGCTGGTTGCGGCATACTTAACCCTTAATTGTTCGATGTGGTTATTATAATGCATGCTCAAATCACAATTAACTAGCCACAAAAATGCACAGCTAAAGTGCAAATTCTAAGAAGCTCTAGCAGTCATCAACCAAACCACAATACTGGCAGGGGTAACACCTTTAATACCTTGGTTTAATTTTTCGCAGCTGAGCATTTTTAAGCTGTACTGCTTTGCATAAATACTCTGTACCTCTGCCGCAGGCACACTGTATGGCGTGCCACTACGTTGAGATTGGTCGTAAATACAGGTGATCAATAATTGCGGTGCAGCATCACTTAGGCTAATCAAGTGTTGGGCATATTGACTGCGAATAGTGTAGGGTAGCGCGACTAAGGCACCGCGATCATATATTGCATCAACATGACCTAAATGCTCAACCGTTAAAGCAAACACATCACCGGCCCAAATACAGATCCCCAGAGCCTGATACGCAGTAAGTAGACCATGTGTCGTTATTTTTGGCGTAAGTGCTAATTCATCAAACAGTTGTTGAACAGCAAGCTCACTAAGTTCTACACCCACAACTTGCATGCCCTTATTGAGCAAGTAGTGTATATCAACTGTTTTGCCACACAAAGGTACAAACACACGACTATCTAGCGGTAAATTTAAGTTAGTAAAATAACGATCTAAACTCGGGTTTACATTATCGCCATGAAAGCCAACATCATTATTTTGCCAGCGCTTTAACCAATATTCTGCTTGCATAATAACCTCTCAAAAGAGTGACAGCGCTAATGCGCTTAGGTATAAACCCACACCAAACACTGCGTGCGATAAAATGCTTTTAATTCTAGCTGTGATTGGCTTTGATGTTTTAGCCGCAGCAATACCTAGCCCGAGAGCTGGTTGCATCAAAAAAAAAGGTATAACAACCGTTAGCACGCCAAAAAATAGAGCAGGCATTAAGCTTGGCGCTGTTAACCAATGATTTGGCAACAATAGTATAAATACCAATGCAAAAATAACCCCTATGAAGTAATGACTAAACCAACCAATTGCGCATTCATTAGGTTGTGCAGCGGTTTTACTAATAGCAAGGTGTTTCCACTTGCCGTAGCGCATTAAACATAGCCAGCGACCCACTATACAAAAGTTTAAAGAGTTAATACCAAACTTACTAAGTAGTAGCGCCCATACATCAAGTAATGCCGTAGCACCTATACCAATAATTATGACCGCCAACCAATCAATTGTTGAAAACATAATGTCACCCTTTGCTGAAAACTTAAGCACTATGATATATACTTGCAAAAACGTTAAATACAAAGATTTAATCAAACTTAAATTGCAAAAGTGGAATCATGTTAGACGATATAGTGTTGTTTGTGCACATAGTTCAACAAGGGGGCCTGTCTCAAGCAGGCGAGTATTTATCGCTCCCTGCGGCAACCGTTACAAGGCGATTACAACGCCTAGAGTCTCGACTGGGCCAAAAGCTGCTGCACCGCTCTGCGCGCCAATTTACACTAACCCAACAGGGAGAGGTTTATTACCAAAGCTACGCAAGTTTAGTTGAGCAGTTTGAACAAACCAGTCATCACCTCAATCAACAAAAAGAGCAATTAAGCGGCAAACTTAAAGTGCTTGCGCCGCTTAATATTTGCCATGGCTTTTTAAAGTCAATGTGGTTGTCGTTTACTAAAGAGTATCCTGATATCCAATTGGAACTTGTTTTAAGCAATCAACTTGAAGACATAATTAAAAGCCAAGCCGACTTAGCATTAAGAATCGGCCCACAAGCGGATTCACTTTTGCAACAAAAAAAACTCGGACAAGCAGATTCGATTTTGGTGGCTACCCCAATTTATTTAACCAATGCACCAGTGCTCACAGAACCAAGCGACCTTAAACAACACCGCTTAATTGGCACGACACTAAGAAATAAATGGCCACTCACTCACATTACTTCACGCGCAAGCTATACACACATGTGTCGATTTAGCAGTATTTATAACGATACTGGCTTTGTTAAATACCAAGTGGCTGATCATCAAGGAGTAGGCTTATTACCTAGATTTGAAATTATAAACGAGTTGGCAACAGGAGAGTTTGTAAGGGCATTACCAAACTGGCAAAGCCATAATCGCGAAATCTTTGCTATTTGGCCAAGCGGTCGTTTACTTAGTAAAAAAGCGGTTTGTTTACGTGATTACATACATAATTTTATTCAGCAACAGTTACCAGGGAGTTAACCATTTTTATGCCATCGGTATTCCATTTGCTTTGCTGTATGCTCAGCGTGTGATGGGCTTATTAACTGCGCAACTAATGCCAAACTCATATCAACTCCCGCAGAAATACCACCAGAGGTAGTAAATTTACCTTGTGACACCCAACGCTTATTTGCAACTACGTTTAGGCTTGGGAACATAGCAGCAAGATCGGCTTGATCTTCCCGATGCGTAGTCACCGTTAAGCCATCGAGCAAACCCGCTTTGGCTAATAAAAAAGCCCCTGTACACACCGAAGCAACGTGATTTGCAGAATCAGCCGCTTTTTTTACCCAGCTAATTACTTGCGACTTACTTAGCTCACCAGTATGAACACCACCAACCACAATAAGCAAATCAATAACCGGATGATCGGCAAAACTGTAATGGGGGTTTACACTAAACCCTGCGCGGGCAATTACTGGCGCTGCATGTTCTGCTACAAAAAATACCTGCCAGTTATTATCTGCTAAGCGCTTTGCCGTGCTAAACACTTCAAATGGGCCTGAAAAATCCAGTACTTCGGCATCATCGTAAATATAAATCCCAATGTTCATAACGTGTTTTCCTTGACTGCATCGAACATTAACTTTAACCATCTTAAGTCTTTTGCATCCAAATTTGCTTGTTTATGTAATGAGGGTTCATCGTAAACATCTTTATAAACATGACAGACAGCAACTTCTGTTAACTCACGCCATTTGTCATCGTTAAGTTCTGATAATGATCCATCAGCTAAATTAAAACAGCTTAAAGGATCATGCTCAGCTTCAGTCGTTCTAAGAGTTAACTCTAATTCTTGTAGAATAGGGTTGATCAACTGCAGCGTGTTTGCGGCCTCAAACTCTGTAATTATATTGTTTTGAGCTGCTTTTATTTCTTTTTCAAGTTGATACTGAGACAGTTTATCGGCAGAAGCACGAACATCATACTTATTCAGTAGGCCGGTGATGCTTGGCAACATAGCTTTAGCTGCAATGCCAGCTCCTAACAATGGGTTTGCAATAGCTGCTAAGCCGCCAACTAAAAGCATTCCGTAGGTGAGTTTTTGATCTAAAGCATCAATATCGTTGGCAAGCGACTGTAATGAGTTAGTTTGACCAACAGCTTGCTCACGCATAATTTCATCGGCACTGTTTAGCATATAGTGGCGAAGACCTGCTTCAGCGTGCTCATTAGGAAAATGAAAAATACGCCGCTTGGGCAAGTTATTAATCTCTGGTACACCTTTTGGTAAATAGCGCATGGTATGTAAAGCGAATTGATGTTCAGATAGTGCAAAAGGAATAACAAAGTAATGCTTTTCATCGAATGACGTAGGGGTTTGCGTACCAAAGCGCTCAAACGACGTAAAGATCGGCAAGCCATCGATTTTTTCTCTTGCTAAGACATACCCTTTATTAAATTCATCAAACAGTTGATCTGATGTTGATTTTAGCTTAGCGACTCCTTTATTTATAAAACCTTTCATCGCTATAAATTATCCTTCTTGTTACTTTAAACTGCACGTCTATATGATGACACAATAACGTTTAGCAAAATTATTCATCTAACTCTAATTGCGCTCGTTCAACGCTTTCTTTAGGCAATTCTTTTTGTACCGACACCCCTAATTCTTTAAACTCAGAAGCTTGTTTAATTAAGTTACCTTTACCGCGATATAACTGTGAAAACGCTTTATCGTAGCTTTCTTTGGCTTTATCGAGCTGTTTACCCACGCCTTCCATACTGGTTAAAAACCCATTGAGCTTGCTATAAAAACGCTCAGCACGATTAGCCAGCTCTTTTGAATATTTAGTTTGCTCTTCAAAGCGCCATAACTGTTTAACAATATTTAAACTGGTTAGCAGGGTAGTGGGGGTAGCAACCAGAATGTTTTTTTCAATGGCTTGTTGGTAAATGTCGCTTTGGTATTTAAGGGCTTCTACAAACGCGGATTCTATCGGTACAAACATGATCACTACCTCAGGGGAGTTAAGCCCTGGTAAGCGGTCATATGATTTACTAGCAAGCTCATTAATACGCGCTTTTACGGCCTCAACATGCTCTTTAATTGCTTGTTGAGCTTCTAGTTCATTATCGGCATTAACGTAGCGTGTGTATGCGTTTAGCGATGTTTTAGCATCAATCACTAAGTGGCGGCCTTGAGGTAAATACACCACTACATCAGGGCGCAAACGGCCGTCTTCGGTATTAAACGACACTTCTCGCTTGTAATCGGTACCAGCGCGTAGGCCTGCGCTGTCAAGCACATTTTCGAGCATGAGTTCGCCCCAATTACCTTGGGTTTTCTTTTGCCCTTGTAAGGCATTGCTTAGCTTATCGGCCTGATCGGTAATTGCTTGGCTTTTGGCTTGTAAATGTAATAGCTCGGTTTTAAGTGCTGCACGTTGCTGTAAGTCTTCAACGTGAATAGACTCCATTTTATCTCTAAAGCCTTTTAGCTCACCTTGAACCGGCTTAAGTAACTGCTCTATGCTTTCTTGATTGAGGGTTTTAAATTTTTGCGACTTTTCTTCTAATATTTGGTTAGCTAAATTTTCAAATTCTTTTTTAAGCGTTTCTTTACTTTGCTCTATATGGGCGAGTTGTTCACTAAAATGCTGCTGCTTTTGCTCAAGGGTAGTGCGTATATTATTAAGCTCTACATCGCGCAGGTTGTATTGCTCTCGCAGAACGGTTAGCTCAGCTTCGGCTTTACGCCAATATTGATTATAAAGTTGGCTTTGCTTTTCTTGCTCAGTTAAACGGGTTTTAAAATGCTGAGACTGATCCCGCTGCTCTTGATGTGTAAGTCCTAATAAATCGTGCTCTTCAACCAACGCGGCATATTGGCTTTGTGTTTGCTCATGCTGGCTTTGTAATAACATTAACTGTTGTTGTTGCTCATTTACTTGGCGCTTTATTTTTTTGCTTAATTGCATTGATACAACACCACAAATAGCCATGCCTGTTATAGCGCCAGCACTTACACTTAACCAATCTAAATGGGATAAAAACGAAGTAAACATAAAATAAACTTTTAAAATTTAGTGACATGCCATCATAACGAATAACGCTCTTTAGCAGTAGGGGTAACGCACTAAATTAAGCGCATAAAAAAAGCCAGCTATTAAAGCTGGCTCAATATTACTTAATCAGTAATCAAACAGGGAAATCAACATGAAACTTGTATAACAACACATCACTACAAGCATAATAGTAGACGCGTCCTGATTAAATTAGTTCAAAATAATTTTTAAAAAAGTTGAATTTAGAGCATAAAAAAAGCCAGCTAATAAAGCTGGCTCAATATTACTAAATTAGTAAATTAGTAATCAAACAGGGAAATCAACATGAAACTTGTATAACAACATATCAACTACAAGCATATTAATAGACCCAGCTATTATTGATTAGTTCAAAAATATTTTAAATAAAATTGTTTAAAATATTCAGGCAAAAAAAAAGCCAGCGCTGAACTGGCTGGCTTAATCATTACTATGTCTAGTAACTACTATATGGGATATCAACATGAAAACTTGGAGAAACTGCAATTTAACCAAGCTGTATTAATAGACGCCCACCATTCAAATAAGTTCAAAAAATTATTGTTAATTTTTAACTTTTAATTAAAGACAACATTTGTTGTTCATCAAACTGGGTAAAACTCATTGATTTTTCGGTAAATAATGCATCTACAAGCGCTTGTTTATCTTGCTGCATTTGAAACACCTTTTGTTCAATAGAGTTAGCCATAATCAATTTATACACAAATACCGGATTAGTTTGACCAATACGATAAGCACGATCGGTCGCTTGCTTTTCAACAGCTGGATTCCACCAAGGATCAAAATGAATAACGGTATCGGCTTGGGTTAAATTAAGCCCTGTGCCACCTGCTTTTAAGCTAATTAAAAATACCGAAGTAGTGCCACTGGTGAATTCGTCTATCACTTTATCGCGATGGCGCGTTTGCCCAGTTAACATGCTAAATTTAATGTTAAGTGTATTCAAACGCTCGGCAATTAAATCAAGAGCAGAGGTAAACTGGCTGAATATAATCACCTTACGGCCAAGGCTGAGCATTAAAGGTAAATGGCTTGATAACCATTCTAACTTAGCACTAGCAGCGTCGGTTTCTGGCTCAATAAGTTTAGGATGACAACATATTTGGCGAAGTTTTAATAGTGCCTCTAGAAAGGCGAGTTTACTTTTTTGCACGCCTTGCTCGGCAAATAAATCAATGAGTTTTTCTTCAAGCGCATGTGTTATGCCTTGGTACATGTCTTTTTGTTTAGGCTCAAACTCAAACTCTTTAACAAGCTCCGTTTTTTGCGGCAGTTCTTGAGCCACTTGGGCTTTAGTCCGGCGCAAAATAAACGGCATAATTAGCGCTTTTAACTGCTCTGCACGCTCAATGTTACTTTCGCGCTCAATAGGACCTTGAAAGTGCTGTTTAAAGTGTGCCTGGGAACCTAGTAGCGAAGGCATAGCAAAATCGAGTAACGACTTTAATTCAAATAAATTGTTCTCAATTGGGGTACCGCTTAAGCAAAGCTTAAAATCGGCATTCAAACGTTTAACTAACCGCGATACCTGTGCCGTATCATTTTTAATATACTGCGCTTCATCAAGAATAATGTTTTCAAAATACAGTGGCGAATAATAAGCAATGTCGCGTTTTAATAACGGATAGGTTGTTAATATACACTGTGCTTGTGCCAAGTGTTTCAACGCATCATTACGGTGTGCACCAAAAATAGTGGTCACTTTTAAGTTTTTAGCAAACTTGGTAATTTCGTTTTGCCAATTACTCACTAAGCTTGTTGGGCAAACAATAAGCGTAGGGCCAGCCTGCGGAGTATTATAAGAACTGGCTAAATAAGCAATCACCTGCAAAGTTTTACCCAAGCCCATATCGTCGGCTAAAATACCACCTAGCTGATTACGCTTTAAAAAGTTAAGCCAAGCTACGCCTTCTTGCTGGTATTCTCTAAGCACCACAGAATCGTGTAAGCCATGAATGGCGATATTGGGCGATAACAATGCGTCATTGCTTAGCTCATCAAGGTAGCGCTCTAATGAAGGATCATGTAGCTCAACATTAATGGCTGTGTGCTTAACTAACTCAGGTAAGTATGAAAGTGGAATATTAAATTCGTCGCGCGTTTTAATAAACTCAAATCGCAATTTAAACTCAATTAATAAATTAAACGCAGCCTTATCTATAACTCCAAATTGACGGCCAACGGGGTAGTAATAAAACAATTCGCTTTGACGATTTAACGATTCAAACAGTTTATTATTTACATTAAATAAAGTGGCCACTTTGGTATCGTTAAGCACAACTTTGCAATGCATTTGATGCCCAGCAGCTCTGTTTACATGCAAGGAAATTTGGTTTTTAGTATCGGCAATATTTATTTTGCTCATTGATACTTGCCAGCCACGTTGCTTAAAGCTTGGTAACACCTCATGCGCTAACCAGTGTAAGTGAATAGCCGATTCCTGACTAAAAATAAACTCGCTGTGTAAACCCCCTTTACAAAAATCAAAGCCTAAGTTGACCAGCTCGTTGGTAACGGTGTTTTCAAATGCACTATTTATTAGTTTTTCAGGCGCTGTACCTGCTAAGTAGTTTTTATTTTTATACTTAAACGATAACGAAATAGCCATTACTGAGCCCGACATGCTAACTTTAAGTACGGCATTACTCAACGACTTAACAGGCATGCTTAGTGCATTAGTAGGATGGGGAATAACACCGGCACCAAAATTATCAGCAAGCTGCTTATAAATTCGATCAAAGTTTGTATCGTGTAGTGCAGGTATTGTTTGTAAATGAGCAATTTCGTCAGCACTGAGCGGCGTGCGAATGCGGCCTAGCTTGTATTTATCTAAATCTAAGTAGATGGGCGGCGTAGTTTTAATTAACGCCCAATTAGGAATTTGATCAAGATGAATTTTTAACTGGGTGACTTCTTTTTGTTTTTCCCAAACAAAATTTAGGGGTAAGCCAGGTTGCGCTTTTATAGGTACTCGGGAACGCTGTAAAAATAATCGTTCTGTAGCTAGTAACTGCTGCAGCGCGTTAAAGCCCCATTGACCTTTGAGTTCAATATTACCGACCGCATTTTGCGAGCGGATCCAGCTGTATAATCTAAAATCACTTTCTAGCAGGTCGCTAGGGGTTACAAAACTATTAAGCTGTTGCTCAGTTAAATTGCGACCTAATGCATAATTATTATTTTTATCGTAGTTGGCAATTTTAGGCGTTAAAAATACTTTATCGTTTTCAATATCTAATACAAACAGTAACACTTGTGATGGATGAGCTTGATCGGTGTTTTTAAGCGAGCTGAGTTCGCTAAACCAGTCATTAATAAAATAGTCTTCGCCGTATTCACCTGAGTGTTCAATTTTAAGTTTTAACAAAATTGCAGCCAAATGGCGGCATTTAGTTTTAACATTACAAGTACAGTGAGTGTCGACTGAATAGCCAGTTGGTAATTTACTGATCTCAATTCGTTGGTTAAACGCAATGCCCTTATCGCCTTGCACAGTAGAATCAACAACAGAAAAATCAGCATTATGTTCTAACCAACTTATTTGGCCGTTTTTATAATACGACTTACCTTTTGCTAACACCGCGGGTTTAAACAATTTTTTTATGAATCGCTCAGAAAGAGGAAACTGGGTAGCCTGCTCATTTTTAATTTCTTCAAAAATAGCCATTAAATCATTTTTTGATAAGTTAGCAGACATGTCACTCAAAGTATTAAAATTTAAAAACAATTTTTCCAGTATATGCCTTATCAACGCTGAGCTAAAGCAATATTATTTTTAAAATAAACTGGTTGGATCTGATTGGTTAGTAAAAAATTGGTTTATAAGGATTGTTTAATTTTGCTCACTAAAAAAAGGCGTTTAAATTACAAAATAAAAACAATAAATTAACTTAATAGAGAGGTTTTGCTAGGAGTAGATCAGGTTTTTACTAACAAGGTAGCAATTTAATCAAATAGAGTAGGTTTAGTTAGTAAAGATACGATCCTTAGTAGTTTATCGGGCTTTATTTGCTTTTTATCACCACGGAAGATCAGATTTTTACTAACTAATTAAGAAGGCTAGATCACTATTTAACTAACCTCCCCCCTTTACAGATCACGATATTACTAACTAATTAAAAGCACTTAATAGTTTAGTAAGTTGTTCTAAGCGCTTGTCTGTCATCACTTTATTATTAATTTTTATTGAAACGTCACCACTTTTAAGGTTACGTTGCACACTAATAAAGTCGTTTTCAAGCACAGCCTCACGCTTTAATGCTGTTTTAGGCTCTGCGGTTAATAGTTTAGTGATCAGCATAGCGCGCTTGTCGTCGGCTTCTAAGGCGTTAACTTCATCATTGCTTGCAAGTGCTACAACTAACTCGTTAAATGCAACCTCGTCTCGCTCCTTTGCGTTAATCAGCTTTTTAGCGACTTCTCTACCAACATGATTAGCTGTTGGGTAAAGGGCTATAACATCGGCAGATATTTGCTCATACGCTTTAATCGCATCCGCAATGGCGGTATGCGATACCCCTTCAATAACGGCAATCTCGCGGTACGATCCTTTTTTGCCTTGTTGAATGAGTTCGTTTCGAGTTTGCTGATACGCTTGACCTAACTCCCAAAGACTTGGAGCAATGTATTGATCCGAAGAAACTGCTAACACTTTAGCATCTTGCTCATTAAAATCACTTGAACTCAAAACAAGATAATCTGCACCAGCCAAAATACAGGCTTTGCGACGTCTTGAGCCTGCAAGAACAAGACTCATATCACCTTGATCCCAAAGCAGGGCGGGGTGCTGATTACGTCCATCTTCTTTAATTGCAGGAAGTATATCGGATACCGACTTTTCGTTTAAAAGCGCTTGTACACGGCGATTTTTACCATAAACCTGAGTCGATTTTTCAATCTCGTTATGAGCAATCACTTTACAAACCAAGGTAATTTCGCGATTAGGATCGCTTGGCGCAGGCATACGAATAACATCGCCTGCATTAGCTTGCTCTAAAAGAGCGTCTAAGCTGCTACTGCCAACAGCGGTTGCAAAGGGATCTAAGCGGGTGTCATTTTTACGTTTTTTAGCCATTTTTAGTCAACATCCTTACTTAGGCGTATTTAATTTTGATTGTGTAGATTGCCAATTTGAACGAATTAGCATTTCGAGTTCGTCTACAACATCTTTGATATTTTCTTGTGCGCGCATTAACGATTCTCTACTCGCTAAACTGTCAGACGCTTTTTGATCAAAAATAGTATTAAACGAGGATGAACTCGCAGTAATTGCTGAGCTGTGATTAATAGGGTAGCTCATGACTTGGCGACCAAAGGCGCTTCTTACGTCTTTAACTATGTCACGTTGTGAGTGATTACCTTTTACATAATTGGTAACCAAAAATTGCATAAAGTCCCAACCATCGTGACCAAGAGCTGCAACGGTATGATAAATCTCACCTAAACGTTTTAAATATTTATTATTAGCATCAAAGTCTACCGCTTCAGGATGAACCGGTATAAGCATCGCTGTAGAAGCCATTAATGCATTATAAAACATAAAGTTAAGAGTAGGCGCTGTATCAATTAGTAAAATATCAAATTCATCTTTTACTGGCTCGATAACACGCTCTAACAGCTTATGGTAATGGCGAGTTTGCTCATAGTTTGAGGTGTCTTTAAGCAACGTTGCAGTTTCGTGTTCAAAATAAAAATCATCCATACCTGAGGGTAAAACACGAATATTAGGAATATGAGTTGGTAAAAAAGAGTTTGAAACAAATTCAGACCAGGTTTCTCCTTCTTCAAGATCAATGCAGTCACGCATTAAATCACCAACAGTAATTGGATCGGGCTCAGAAGATGGGAAAAAGCTAGATGATGACCCCTGTGGATCTAAATCGACAATGCCAATTCGGTAACGCTTGATGTTAGTAGTTGCAAGTGCTGCAGCAATATTAACCATGCTCGTTGTTTTACCACAACCACCTTTTAGTGAATTAATAACAATAACTTGGAGTTTGTCTGTCGGTGCACGATGATCGGGTTTTATATCCATTATATCGGCCATGGCAAAAATATTAACCAACGTATAAGCGTAATGACCGTTTGCACCGCGTTTTATGTTTAAATCGTCAAAATCACCATTGTCATGGCGTCTTTTTAAGGTACGATTATTACAACCAAGTAAATCAGCAGCGGCTTTTTGGGTGTAGGTTCTTAATTCTTTTTCTTCAGATTTAAGATGGGCGCGGTAATGTTGAATACGTCCTTCTAGTGATTTTTCAGCAACTTCTGCGGTTGCTTTCAAAAGTCGGTAGGTATCTAGCGCATTATTATTGATAGACATACTTTATTCCTCAAAGTTAGGCGTTTAGTATAATGTCCATTCAATTAGCTGTAAACAACTATTTAAGGCGACATGCATTTTAAATACATGACATATAAAATAATTTTACGCCTTTAATATTGCTTAGTATAAATAAAGAAGTTTAAGTATGGTTAAATATATAAGGTATTAAAGGCTAAGGCCTTAAAATATACATATAACATTATGATTTATATAAACAATGTTAAAAAAACTGGATCAGTATTGTACGTGGTTAAGATCAGATCCTTATCTACTAGCAGATCACCTTTTTACTAAGCAAATATTTAGCAGCTTAGTTACGCACAGGTTAAGCACTGAGTTACTCACAAAATAGATGCTGTAGATCATGTTTTTACTAAGTAAATTATAAAGTTATGCACCCACCATCAGGAATAATAAGCGGTTTAATTAGTATAGATCTGATCTGTAGTAAGTACAGATCAGATCTATGCTAACTGGAACTAAACTTATCCACAGGCCTCTCATTTTTACTGTCATTTGTCGTGCTAAATTTAAAAAAAAACACTTTGCAATGGACAAATTTATTCTTCAGTTAGTAAAAATTCGGTTTATTAAAGCCTAGTTAGTAAAAACCTGATCTGAAATCTCATGTTTTAACTTTTTCTTAGTAAAATATTGATCTGTGCATTTTATTTGAAGTCAGATCACTTTTATACTAACTTAAACATTTAACTTTTGTGGCTTTATGTGTTGTTATTAGCTGTCACAATAAAAACGGAAATAAAAACCATGAGCCGAAAGGTCAACATCTCGGTAGATAACTTGCCCGATACACTTAGGGGCCAAATTCACGGGGTGGAAAGTGCAATTGATAACGAAAGCTTAGCACTATTTACAGATAATAAAGATGTGCGAATTTCGATAGAAAATGCAGCCCATGGGTTACGCGCTTACTCTAACACATTTAACCATTATGATCTGTGGGGACGCTTTGTTCGCTCAGGACATAAAAAGCTGCCACTTGAAGAAGCCCCTAAAAAAACCATAATTACACGTAAGATATCTGAAAAAGTAGACGGTATTTTATACGATGGTGAAATTAAAATAACACCGGCTGTGGTAAGTACTCGTAAAGATGGTGAAGACGTAGAATACTTAGTTTGGCCATCAGATAGAGAAGAAAAAGTTGAGCGTGCACTTATTCGCCTTGCTTCAAAAGGTAAAATAGTAAAAATTAATTTTAAGTCCGGTATTCAATATGCCGTTGTGTTTTCTATGAACGAATTAGCACAAGAACTTAAAGCGGTAGGTCAATCTATGCCTTACCCACAAATTAAAGAATCGCTCGAAGCATTACAAGGTTCAAAACTTTCTTTTAAATATTCTGCTACTGACACTAAAAACTCAGATATTGATGATTCGTTCTACGAGTCGAATATGAACTTTTTATCGTCTTTACACTTTAGTGGTAAAAAAGGCCAAGGCGGAAATGTTAAATGTGTAGCGTGTTTAAATGCGTTTGTTCATAACATGATAGATAACCTTGAATATAAAGGTTATTATTTTAATAGTGCTCAAGAGTTAAAGCGCGGATTATCGCGTTGGATGATGCTACGTTTATATCATTTATGGCGCTATGCTGCCCCAGGAAAAACATACCATTTTAGACTGCTGTCTATTATGGAAAAATATGGCTCTATCTATTCAACTGATGATATTACCGAAAATAAATTAAAAGCACTGCGCCGTGATATGACTACCACGATGAAAGATTTAATAGAAAAAGGAGCAATATCTGAGTACAGCATTACTAATGTAAAAGATGATAAAACAGGTAATATTGTAGATTACACTTATGAAATGCACCCATCTGATCAGTTTTGTGATGAGATACTGGCATTAAATAAACATAACAAGCGTATAGAGATACAAGGTGGTAAACGCATTGTTGAAAATGCAGTATTAATTGATGAAGATAAGCTGGAAGAAATTGTAGAAAAATAATTATATTAATTTTTACCAGTAGTTATATTAAAGGCCACATTAAGTGGCCTTTTTAACATAATTACTTTGTTACTTGTTCTAAATATAAACGGTCTACCAGAAAGTCATACTCACGTTTTCGTGGATGTGATAACGGTTTTTCGTAACTCGGCAGTTGGCCATACTTAACATCGGGTTGTGGGTTTATAAGAATAAAAGGTAAGGCCGCACTAACATGATAACGATTTTGAGCCGTGTATCTTACATTAACTTGTGGGCTAACTCGGGTAGGGCGCCTAATTCGTAATTTTTCTTTTTCACCTAGACTGGCAACACGAACTTGCTCTTGAGCAACCAATGATTGCCATTTTTGCTGATCAATCATTCTTGGGTTTTTATACCCAGCGGACTTTTCGAGCATTTCAAGAGCCATCTTTTTTGTGAGTGTTTTAGTTGCGTGTTTATGCATCCAAGTAAAACGAACTGAAAAAGGGGATTCGCTTTCGCTATGAATTTTACGATAAGCGGCAAGCGTAATTAAATTTGGCATAGCATTATGTACGGCTTCAAATCGAGCATCGTTATTGTCTATCGCCAAAATACAATTTTTAAATGCCGCTTTTGCATTATTAACTTGAGCAATCCGATCAATAATAGCTTGTTTATTAGCGTCTTGTATAATTAATAAACCAGGGTGGCGCTTTAATACGCGACTACTCAGACCAGGCTTTTTATACATATCAGAAAAAGAATTTAAAATAGCCTTATGTGCCAGTTCCCCTGTAATTTTAGATACTGCAATCGACTCGGGAATTATATTTTCATCCACACTGCTTATTTCTGGCAGTTGATAGTATTCAGCTTTAGCAAACCCATACTCTTTAAGTTCCTCAATTAGCCTAAGCGTTAACTCATTGAGTAAATCAAACTGACTTCTAATTTGTACCTTCGTAACCATAACACCAACAAGAACACATCTTACTATTTAGTTATTTTCGCAAATAACCTTTTCTTTTGGTAGTTACTTTTTAAATATTATTCTAATGCCAAGATTGAATTCAAATCAGATTAAGTATGATGTGTTCTTTATTGTTGGTGTGATCATTTTAATAATAATATTTTCTAACTAACTAATAGTTATATATAAACGCAGTATGAAGTAGTGGGTATAACCAGCAGAACTACTCAGCTAGCATATATATTTGAAACTACATAACTGACGGCTGATATATTTAATTTTAACTGTAAAGTTAAGAATACATATAGTTGATTTAAGTATGATGTGTTCCTTGTGTTAACATTATCTTATACAGCTTAGCTAAGTGGCTACAAGCAAAGCTTAATAAATACCACTCTTACTATTTATCCTACTGTTTTATAATGTATTAGTGTTCTTTATTTATATATTTATTATCAATAAAATAGTTAAATCATAGATAATAATCCTATTTAAATTTAACTAATAACTAAATAATTCGTAAATAGTCGATTTAGTCCTTGAACAAAGCCCTCTGCATACGTTAATTTCAATACATCAGGTAATAGGAATGAGGAATGAACATGCAATCGTGGAACCCAAATAGTTGGAGAGAACTGCCAATACTGCAGCAGCCACAGTACCCAGATCAAGACGTATTAAAATCGGTTGAAGGCCAGCTTAAAAGCGCACCGCCTTTAGTGTTTGCAGAAGAGACTAGAAGTTTGTTTAAACAACTTGAAGATGTGTGTGAAGGCCGCGCATTTTTACTTCAAGGTGGTGACTGCGCAGAATCATTTAGTGACTTTAACGCTGCAAATATTCGCGATACATTTAAGACCATTTTACAAATGGCTGTAGTACTAACCTATGGCGGTAAATGCCCAGTTGTAAAAATTGCACGTATGGCAGGTCAATACGCTAAGCCACGCTCAGCCGACTTAGAAATAATAGACGGTGTTTCGTTACCATCTTACCGTGGTGATATAGTAAATAACTTTGAGTTTACTGAAGAAGCACGTATTCCAGACCCCCAGCGTTTAATGACCGCGTATCATCACAGTGCGGCAACACTCAACCTACTACGTGCTTTTGCACAAGGTGGGCTTGCTGACTTACATCAGGTTAACCGTTGGAACATGGGCTTTGTTGCTGCTAATCCACAAAAAGCAAAATACCAACAGCTGGCAGATAAAATTCAAGACGCTTTAGAATTCATGGAAGTATGTGGTATTAATTCAACTATAGCGCCAAGCTTAAAAGAAACAGATTTATATACATCACACGAAGCGTTATTGCTAGGCTATGAAGAGGCATTAACCCGTAGAGACCATTTATCAGGCGACTGGTACGATTGTTCAGCGCACTTTGTTTGGATTGGTGAGCGTACACGTCAGTTAGACCATGCTCATATTGAATTCTTTAAGGGCATTAAAAATCCAATAGGCGTTAAAGTTGGCCCAGGTATGGATCCTGACGAACTTATCCGTTTAATTGATGCACTAAACCCAGATAACATTCCTGGCAGGTTAACGCTCATTACACGAATGGGTGCAGATGTATTACCAGAGAAGCTACCAGCGCTTGTTCGCAAAGTACAGCAAGAAGGGCGTAAGGTAATTTGGAGCTCAGATCCAATGCATGGCAATACAGAGAAAGCCAGCTCAGGTTATAAAACTCGCAGCTTTGATAACATTATGCGCGAAATTAGTCAGTTCTTCGCTGTTCACAAAGCTGAAGGCTCATACGCAGGTGGTGTTCATTTAGAAATGACCGGACAACACGTTACTGAATGTACCGGTGGTGCATACGGTTTATCAGATGATGACTTAGCGCAGCGTTACAAAACTCAATGTGACCCTCGCTTAAATGCCGACCAAGTATTAGAGCTTGGCTTTTTAGTTGCAGACCTTTTAAAGGATGCTCGCAAGTAATACACCTTCTTAAAATGTTAAAAGCCGCTATTATTTAGCGGCTTTTTTGTGTCCTGGGCGCAATTACATGCTTAAATCACATGTTAGTTTGTTAGTACTTACGGCGCTCAAGACCTGTATCAGAAATGATTTTTGCTGAGATCTCTTCAACAGAATGGTGGGTAGAATTTAAATGAGCAATTTTATGCTTCTTATAGAGCATTTCTACTTCGCGCACTTCAATACGACACTGTCTAATTGATGCATATTTTGAATTTGCCATTCGTCTATCTCTGATCGCAGCCAGTCTCTCAGGGTCTATAGTTAAACCAAACAGTTTATGCTTATAAGGCACTAAGCACTTGGGTAACCCTTCGCTTTCTAAATCATCTTCTGTGATCGGATAGTTAGCCGCTTTAATACCGTATTGCAGGGCTAAATAGAGGCTTGTTGGCGTTTTACCGCTTCGACTAACGCCAACTAAAATAATATCAGCCTCAGCAAAGTTTTTAATATTACCGCCGTCGTCATTCATTAAAGCATAGTTAACTGCATCAATTCTAAAGTCATAACTTTTTTCGTGTATTGAATGGGTTCTATGTACTTTAGGTACTGGGGCAACGTTTAATTCGCTTTCAATTTTTTCGCTATAGGTTGTTAAAAAGTCATACGAGACAGCATCTGCAGAGCGAATAATTTCCGATAATTTATGGTTCACAAAAGTAAAAAACACTAGAGGCTTCTCACCTTGCTTAGACGATGTGGCGTTAATAAGCGCTTTGATTTCATGCGCTTTTTCTTCGGTTTCTACAAAAGGAATTGTTTTATGATTAAATTCGACAGGAAATAAAGACAAGGTCGCATGACCAAACACTTCAGATGTGATTGCCGTACCATCTGAAATATAAAACGCAGTTCTCATAAAGCCTCTTTTTTATTACATTTAATTTTAAAATAAGTGTATCACGGTTTACGTGAGGACGTTTGCCAGTGTAGAATGGGGGCGACCTTTATAAAAGGTTTTCTTTCTTAACTCTCACAGTTAGTACTACAATTTGTTTTTTGGAGAAAGATCCGTGCAAGAATACGTTCTCTGGTATCAAGAGCTTGGTATGCAAGATGTTCCTCGAGTTGGTGGTAAAAATGCCTCACTTGGTGAAATGATTTCAAACTTAGCTAACGCAGGTGTGCAAGTCCCAGGTGGTTTTGCTACAACCTCAGACGCTTTTAACGAGTTTTTAGAACAATCAGGACTCAACGCAAAAATTCACGACATTTTAGATACTCTTGATGTTGATGATGTAAACACACTCGCCAAAGTCGGCGCCGATATCCGTCAGTGGATTATCGATACCCCATTCCAACCTAGTCTAGATAAAGCAATCCGCGATGCATACAGCCAACTTCATGGTGACGCTTCTGCAGATGTTTCATTCGCTGTTCGTTCATCAGCTACTGCTGAAGATATGCCAGACGCCTCGTTTGCAGGCCAACAAGAAACGTTCTTAAACGTTGTTGGTATTGATTCTGTAATGACTGCTATTAAACACGTATTCGCTTCGTTATTTAACGACCGCGCTATTTCTTATCGTGTTCACCAAGGCTACGATCACCGTGGTGTAGCGTTATCAGCGGGTATTCAACGCATGGTACGCTCTGATAAATCAGCATCAGGTGTAATGTTCAGTATTGATACTGAATCGGGCTTTGAAGATGTAGTGTTTATCACATCAAGCTATGGTTTGGGTGAAATGGTTGTTCAGGGTGCGGTTAACCCTGATGAATTTTATGTTCATAAACCAACGCTACTTAAAAACAAGCCAGCTGTAGTACGTCGTAACATTGGCTCTAAAGCCATTCAAATGATTTACTCTCAAGACAAAGCTCATGGCAAACAAGTAGAAATTGTTGACGTAGACTCAGCACTTTCAAACAAATTTTCGATTACAGATGAAGAAGTGCAAGATCTTGCCAAACAAGCTGTAATCATTGAAAAACATTACGGTCGTCCAATGGACATCGAATGGGCAAAAGATGGTAACGATGGCAAACTATATATAGTTCAAGCCCGTCCAGAAACTGTTCGCTCAAACGAAGACACAAACGTAATGGAACGCTTCCAACTAAATGGCAGCAGCAATGTTGTTGTTGAAGGCCGTGCAATTGGTCATAAAATTGGTAGTGGTGTTGTACGTGTACTTGACTCAATCAAAGAGATGGACCAAGTACAAGTAGGTGACATATTAGTTACCGACATGACAGACCCAGACTGGGAACCTATTATGAAACGCGCGGCTGCGATTGTTACAAATCGTGGTGGTCGGACATGTCATGCTGCAATCATTGCACGTGAGTTAGGTATTCCAGCCGTTGTTGGTTGTGGTAATGCAACAGACTTAATTAAAGCTGGTCAAGAAGTTACTGTATCATGCGCCGAAGGCGATACTGGTTTCATCTACGAAGGTATTTTAGACTTTGAAGTACTTACTTCACGTGTTGATGAAATGCCTGAACTTCCAATGAAAGTGATGATGAACGTAGGTAACCCAGATCGCGCATTCGATTTTGCACGTTTACCACATTCAGGTGTTGGCCTTGCGCGCGTTGAGTTTATCATCAACCGTATGATTGGCGTTCACCCTAAAGCGTTATTAAATTTTGATGCACAAACAGATGCATTAAAAGCAGAAATCACAGACATGATTGCCGGTTACGAATCACCTGTTGAATTCTATATTGGTAAACTAGTAGAAGGTATTTCTACCTTAGGTTGTGCGTTTGCACCAGAGCGTGTAATTGTTCGTATGTCTGATTTTAAATCAAACGAATATGCTAACTTAGTGGGCGGCCAGCAATACGAGCCAGAAGAAGAAAACCCAATGATTGGTTTCCGTGGCGCTGCACGTTATATCTCTGAAGACTTCCGTGATTGTTTTGCACTTGAGTGTGAAGCTATAAAACGCGTAAGAAACAGCATGGATATGACCAACATCGAAATCATGATCCCATTCGTACGTACCCTTGAAGAAGGTAAACGCGTTATTGAATTACTTGAAGAACATGGCCTTAAACGTGGCGAAAATGGTCTTAAAGTAATCATGATGTGTGAGCTTCCGTCAAATGCATTAATGGCTGAAGAATTCTTAGAATACTTCGATGGTTTCTCTATCGGTTCTAACGATTTAACACAGTTAACGCTTGGTCTTGATCGCGACTCAGGTTTAATTGCTCACCTATTTGATGAGCGTGACCCTGCAATCAAAAAGCTACTTTCTATGGCTATTAAAACAGCCAAAGAAAAAGGTAAATATGTAGGTATTTGTGGTCAAGGTCCTTCAGATCATGAAGACTTTGCAGCATGGTTAGTAGAGCAGGGCATTGACTCTGTTTCGCTAAACCCAGATACAGTACTAGAAACATGGTTATACTTAGCAGACAAACTTGCTAAGTAAGTTACCTCGTTAAAAAATGCCAGCAACTGCTGGCATTTTTTATGGCTAAAAATTAATTTTTTGCTAATTTTTTATCTAAGTAGGCACATGAACGAGTCAGTGCTTTTTGGCACCATGTTAAATACCCTCTAGCTTTAGGGTAATACATAGAAAAGCAGAATAAGCCTGCAATAAAAAATATTAACGATGGCCCTGGCACCACAGCAAACAATAATCCGAGTAAAATAAACACTGTTCCGCTGATCTGCATTAGTAGTTTTTTCATATAAACCTCATAGTAGGCGTTTAACTTGATTATAATTGCAGCTGCTCATATATCGATAAAAAGAGTGTTACAAACTGTAAAATCTTCAATTTCTATTAGCCATCGCCATGATATAATTACACAAATGCATTAATAAGCGCCGCCATGATAGCAACTATTACACAACAAGATGCCGCGACCGAGCTTGTCGCAAATTATTTAAATACTATAAAAAATCAAGGGTTTACTGGAGATACAGACGCAAGCTATGCAACCAGACTCACAGCGTCAACCGATAACAGTATTTACCAGCAGCTTCCGCAAGGTGTTATTTTTCCTAAAAGCGAAAAAGACATTCAAGTTGCTCTGCAAATAGCATCGCAAGACCCTTTTTTATCGTTAACTTTTGGTCCTCGCGGTGGCGGCACAGGAACAAATGGTCAATCTTTAACGCCTGGTATTGTGGTTGATTTATCACGTTATATGCGTGAAATCCTCGAGATAAACGTTGAAGAAGGTTGGGTACGAGTTCAAACCGGTGTGATAAAAGATCAACTTAACGACTTTTTAAAACCGTATGGATTTTTCTTTTCACCCGATTTATCTACCAGTAACCGCGCCACTATTGGCGGCATGATCAGTACTGATGCATCGGGGCAAGGCTCCTTAGTTTATGGCAAAACCAGCGACCATGTTTTAGGGCTAACCACCTATTTAGTTGATGGCACTGCAATGTCTACCAGTCCGATAGACATTGAAAAAGCAAAAATAATTGCCGATCAGGAATCCTTAATTGGCAAACTCTACAAAACAGTATTAGACATATCACTTAATGAACGCGACGCTATATTAGCCAAATTTCCACGGTTAAATAGATTTTTAACCGGTTATGACCTAGAACATGTGCTAAGTGAAGACTTACAAACTTTTGATATGAGCCGCTTAATAACAGGATCAGAAGGCTCTTTAGGCATAGTTACTGAAGCAAAATTAAACCTAACACCTATCGCAGAATTTAAAACCCTCATAAATATAAAATACGACAGTTTTGATTCTGCGCTTCGCCATTCACCATTTTTAGTTGATGCCCGCGCAACTTCAGTTGAAACTGTTGACAGCAAAGTATTAAATCTTGCTCGTGAAGATATTATTTGGCACTCAGTATCGGACTTAATAACTGATGTACCAAATAAAGATATGCAAGGACTCAACATGGTTGAGTTTAATGCCGTATCTCCAGAAGATATAAAAGACAAAGTAGACACATTATGTAAATTATTAGATGAATGTGTAGCTAATCAAACTAATGGTGTTATTGGCTATCAGTTAACCAGCGATAAAAGCGATATACTAAAAATTTATGCAATGCGTAAAAAATCAGTGGGTTTACTAGGCAATGTAAAAGGCAGCCAAAAACCTCTCGCATTTGCAGAAGATACAGCCGTTCCACCAGAAAATTTAGCCGATTACATTGTTGAATTTAGAGCACTACTTGATAGCTAT
Source organism: Pseudoalteromonas sp. Scap25 (assembly GCF_013394125.1). Lineage (GTDB taxonomy): Bacteria > Pseudomonadota > Gammaproteobacteria > Enterobacterales > Alteromonadaceae > Pseudoalteromonas. The sequence goes on from NZ_CP041328.1 coordinate 392,342, forward strand.
AATTTACAGTACGGTATGTTTGGGCATGTTGATGCGGGCGTTTTACATGTTAGGCCAGCACTGGATATGTGCGACCCGGAACAAGAAAAATTACTGCGCACTATTTCAGATGAAGTAGTAAAACTCACCGCTAAATACGGTGGTTTAATGTGGGGCGAGCACGGTAAAGGTTACAGAAGTGAATACGGTCCTGAATTTTTTGGTGAGCATTTATTTACCCAACTACGAAAAATAAAATCGGCGTTTGACCCAAACAACAAAATAAACCCCGGTAAAATATGTACCCCGCTTGAAAGTGAAGACTCACTAGTTAGCGTTGATGGGCAAAAGCGTTCTTACTTCGACAAGCAAATTTCTATTGATGTTAAGACCAGTTTCAACAATGCAATGACCTGTAATGGTAACGGCCTGTGTTTTAATTATGATGAAAACTCGCCAATGTGCCCGTCGTATAAAGTAACTGGCGATCGCCGTAATTCGCCAAAAGGCCGAGCAGGGCTAATGCGTGAATGGTTACGTCTTCAAGAGTCAAAAGATGTTAATTTACTCGAGGTTGAAAAAGAGCTAAACAAAGGTGAAGTAATTACTTGGTGGGAGCGCTTTGTTCATAGCAGAGAGAAAAAACAAGGCGTTTACGATTTTTCGCATGAGGTAAAAGCCTCAATGGATGAATGTTTAGCGTGTAAAGCGTGTACCACGGCTTGCCCAATAAAAGTAGATGTGCCAACTTTCCGTGCCCGTTTTTTAAATTATTATCATAGTTATTATGCCCGCCCACTCAAAGATTACTTAGTGGGTAATATAGAAAACAGCGCACCATTAATGGCAAAATTTGCCAGAGTTATTAATCCAATTGTAAAAACATCATTAGTTAGTAGCCTCATTAAAAAAACGGTTGGCTATGTTGATACCCCGCAGTTAAGTATTCCAGCACTCAAAAAACGTGTAAACAAAGCGCAAACATTTAATTTAGAATTACTTAAAAAGTTAAGTGCCAATGAGCAAAATGATTATGTGTTAATTGTTCAAGACCCATTCACCAGCTTTTACGAAGCAGAGTTGGTTGAGAGTTTTATTACCCTAATTACTCAGCTTGGAAAAAAACCAATGCTGTTACCCTTTAAACCCAATGGTAAACCTCAGCACGTGAAAGGTTTTTTACATGAATTTAAGCTAACAGCAAAAAGTGCCGCAGAATTTTTAAATCAGCTTAATGATATTAATGCACCGCTAGTTGGTTTAGATGCATCGTTAGTAATGTGTTATCGCGATGAATATAATACAATTTTAGAAAATAACCGTGGTGACTTTAATGTGCAACTTGCGCATGAATGGTTAGAAACACTATCGTTCAGTACTTTAGAAGCTAAACAAACTGATACTGAATTTACCTTGTTAAGCCACTGCACCGAAACGACCGCGCTACCAAAAGCCGCAAGTGTGTGGAAAAATATTTTTGATCAGCTTGGTTTAACATTAAACACCACAAATACTGGGTGTTGTGGTATGGCCGGTACTTATGGTCATGAAGCACAAAACCAAGCAAACTCTAAAGCACTTTATGAAATGAGTTGGAAACCTATCGTTGATAAAAATAAACCTGAGCAACTTTTATCAACTGGCTTCTCATGTCGTAGCCAAGTAAAACGTTATGAAAAATTTAAGCCTAAGCATCCAATAGAGCTACTGGCAGAGTTAATTAAGTAAAATCTTGGCGCATAGTTTATTATGCGCCAAAATTTGAGTTTAATTTACTGTTCTAACAAGCCTAGCAGCTTGTGGATATTCTATATACGCAGTATTACCGCCGCCGATGTCATCATACTGGGTGGCTAATGTACCTGTAAGAAAATCAACTTTCCATGCAATTGATGAATAATTAGAATCTATAGAGGAACTCCAATACATAGCTATAAATCTTGTTTCATCGATAGAGTCTTTTCTAGATTGAATTGTACCAGGGAAAATATATTTATTTATAGCTGGACTATGACAACTATGCTCTATAATTGTCTCTAGTTCTTTTACATTTGGTAAGCGCCAATCTGTGTAACTAGCAAATGTTTCACTTTCAGCTATGTTTAACGCATTCCTCCATGTTAGTAGGGCTGATGAAGTATCACCTGAACAATTATTACTATCCCAAGTTTGACCTAAGCTGCATCTCATCCACATTAAATTTGTTTTTATGTCAGTAACTGTTCCATCACCATTGATACTAAAGCGCTCATTTGGGGTTGTCTTAATAATGCTTTCTGAACATTCTTGTGCTTTTGCTATAGAAAACGTAAATAGAGTTATAAATACAATTAGTAGAGTAGAAAAATTTATTTTTTTATTCATGTTATATCCCTTTAATTTTAATTTGACTTATTGATTTTTAACCAATCGAATATGACTTGCTTTTGTTTTAGACGTTTCTACTATAAAGTTATCTAAAGAATATTCATCACCAAAATTTGGTGGTGGTAGGAAAAAAATACCTATAGCAAGGTTTTGTTCGGGATAGGGAGTCACCTTAGAGGTCGCAGTCCAAAAAGGAAGATTAAAAGAAGTACTTGGGAAAAATGAGGTATCTATATTAGGAGTATTATCAGCTGCGGAAATTCCAAAGTCTCGAATTGATAATAATTCAGTTTGCGTTGGTAATCGCCAATCATTTTTCCCACAAAAATTTTGTTCATTAACCATATTAATGTATGAATAAGAATCACAGCTATCAATAGAACACACACCTTGGTTCTTTAAACCAGGATAACCCGCATTTTTTGAAGAGTCTGGATCGTACCAACTATATGTATGCTTTGGATCATGAAGAGCTTTTTCACTCGATTTAACCTCCCAAACTAATCCAGTAACGTTATCAAGTACACAAGACCAACTCTGTGAACTTTTATCGACTGGGTCTCCATTACTATCAAGTTTAGTAAAACTAAAACCGGCCTTTCCATCTTGATCATAGTTACTACTAATATCACGTCCAGATTGAGCATCTTCACCAACACTAGATTGACAATTCGGTAGTAACTTCCCCTCAGCATCGAATTCCTTAGCGCAGCGCAATAGACCAGTATCATTTATTTTACTGTTAATCAATGGCTTTATTGCTATATTTACAGTAGATATATCTGTTAGTCCTTCAGCATCTGTAACTGTTACTTGGAAAGATAGAACTGTTGATACAATTACAGAAGGTGCTATGAATTTTGCTTTTTGTTTATTTGAATTATTTAATTCAATTATCAACCCTGAATCATCAATTTGACTCCAAGTGTAAGTTAACAAAGAAATGTCATTATCATCACTGCTCAGTGAAGCATCTAATTCAACTGTTTCACTACTAATTGCAAAGTACGATTCACCTGCACTTGCTGTTGGTGGTTCATTTATATCGTTTATTGTAATTAATACAGTATCTTCGATCGAGTTATTAAAATTGTCACTCACTGTAAATTTGAACTCTAGCACTTCAGTATTACTAACAGCAGGAGATACAAAACCTGTTATTTTTTTATCATTATCATTAAGCGTAACGGGGGAGCCTGATATTTGAATCCACGAGTAGGTGTGTGCATTATCATCAATATTAGTTGAACCGATTAATTGCACTTCTGAACCTTCCTCGACTATCTGATTGGAGCCTGCATCTACGGTTAAAGGAATAACTGTTTTTTTTACAATTATTTTTACTGTATCGCTTGTTTGTGCATCAGAGTTATCTATAACAACTAACTTAAACTCTAATTCAGTTTCTTCTTCAAAGCTCGGCAGAGTAAAGCTTGTTTTTGAGGTATTATAATTTTGAAGATTAACTTTTTTACCCTTAATTTGCTCCCATAAAAATGAGACAATGTTACCGTCTTCGTCCGAAGCAACGCCATTTAGATTAACTACTTCATTGCTATTTACAATCTGGTCTGGACCTGCGTTAACAGTTGGAATTATATTACTATTCTTAGGCTGTTCTTTATCACCTCCACCACTACCACAAGATGCAACAGAAATAACAATAGCTACATTCAAAATAAACTTAACAATTTTATTCACTTAAATATCCTTATAAAAATAATTAGAAAATATATTACCACAATTTTAAATAACAGTGTTTACGCTTTTTTATTTGAAAAACTGTCTGCAATCGGTTTTGTACTAATACCATGAATAAATACACTAAATAAAATTGTGGTCATAGCAATGGTCGCAATTTGAAATTTATTTTCTATTTGTGTATCAATAACCATTAAAGTAAAAACAATCGAAGCCAATCCTCGCGGCCCAAACCAAGCAAACGTTAAACGCTCTTTTATTTTTAATGACGTATATTGCAGTGACAACATAACAGGAATTATTCTGATCAGTGTTGTACTAAGTAGCGCATAAATTATTATTTCAGTATTTAATTTCGGGATCACTAAATAAGCACAAACAAAACCGAATAAACACCAAATCATTAAAGAGGAAAAGTCAGCTATATGCTCTGAGTCTTCAATCAGCTCTTTGTTTATTTTGGTGCTCGCGTATTTATCAAATAAAAGCCCCGCTACAAATACGGCAATAAATCCACTTCCATGAAAATATTGCGTAAGTGAAAATACAGCCATAGCAAAACCCAATAGTAAAAACGGGCTAGTGTTTTGGGCAAAGTAATGTCGCTTCATTGCAAAGTTTAAACACGGAATAAAAACAGCAATACTTGCAAATGCAATTAATAATGCAACTCCCAACTCTCTACCAAATACACTTAACGTTTGTGTTGCAGTAATTGCAGATTCAGGATTTTTTGCGAGCAGAATAAATATTAAAAATATAGGCACACATAAGCCATCGTTTAAACCGCTTTCTGTATTAATACCTTCGCGTATTTTTTCAGGAACTTTTGTATTGCTTAATAATCCCTTACTTAACGCCGCATCGGTTGGGGTTAATATAATTGCGATAAGTGCTGCTTGAATTAATGAAAGCTCAGCAAATAAAAATAACGCGGTTACAATCCCGAGTAATAAAGTTAATGGTAAGGCAACAAATAAAAGTAAACTTGGGTATTGAAAACTATGCCTTAATACTCCTAATTTTGACTTTGCTGCATCGGTAAATAAAAAGATACTGAGCGTTAATTCTATAAAGGGCAGTAAAAACCGTAAGCCATTTTTAAAATTTTCACTTTCGTTCGGAGCTATCAATGCTAGCAGCATCCCCCCTATAACAAAAAACATCGGCCCAGTAATTTCTGTTTTTTCTAATTGGCGTAGTGTTGTAGAATAAATTAAAAATAATGCACCAATAAGAGCAATAATTAAGTATTCCATTAAATCTTCCTTTTTATTCCAGACTTTGCCCGTTCTTTAATATTTGTTTGAATATATATTTGATCGGTTGTGGCTATTTTTGCGTGGCCTAAATCTTCAGATAAATGTTTTAAAGGTCGAGTTTGTGCGTCATGCGTTGCACCGGTATGTCGAAGCCAATGTGCAGTGGCCGCTTCTAATTGTTCCGCGTCATCTTTAAAGCCATCATCAAGTAATGACTGCTGAGCAATATCAAAACTTTGTTGTACTAAACGTCGAATTTGTCTTACTGTCATACCACCTTGGCCACGAATTTTATGCACTAACGGGTCGGATTCGTCAACACGGGGCAGGGCAGGTAAACCACGGTATAACCGATAACGTTTTAAATACTCAAGAAAATCATCACTTAAAGTTACATCTCGTAATTTATTACCCTTACCCATTATACGTAAAAACCAAAAGCCATCGTTATCTTGCCAAAAATGAGACATAACAGGTGACCATTGTGGACGTTCTGATAATTCTGATATACGTAAATATAATCCTTTTAAACAGGCGAGGGTAAAAAGGTTTCTTTCATACTCTGGTTTTTGTTCGCACAGATCACGCGTTACACCAAATACGTATTCCCATTGAATATCGCTTAATGTATCGGGAATTTGTATTTGTGATTGTACAACCAAGTAGGGGCTATTTTTCTTAACCACAGGTACAAAGTTAGCGAAGGTTTTTTCTTCTAAAATAGCGAACTTGTAAAATACATTAAGTGCAGTAAACATTGCGGATAATGTTTGCTGACTCGCAATAGATTCTTTTTGCATGAAAGGGCGCCAATTTTGGTTTAACCGACGTACTCCTTGCTCATCTTTATAGCGCCACTGCACCGAAGTTGATGCCCACTTTTTATCCGGCTCGACCATAAAATCAACATACGCCTCAATATCTTCACGCTTTAAATCGAATACTGATTTTTCAGCTATAAGCCATGACCACAAATAAAATCGTTCTAATTCATTGCGAAAACGACTATAAGTTGCTTCTGATTTTCGGCCATAAACATATAAAAACTGGTATAAAAAATTTAGATCGGCCTTTGATTCAGTTACAGTCAAGCTGACTTGCTGTATAAAAGAGGCTAGTTCTGGATATTCTGATTGCAGTGTATTATCTTCAAGATGAGCTATTTGATAACGTAATTGTTTTAATGTATCGACCAGAGCAACAAGCATAATAGTAAAATATATAAGAAAATAATAGACTTATAGATTAACCTTAAAGTCCGATACTGTCTAGTATTGGACATAACGAAATTTTGATATTTATGCTAAATGCAGATTTATTAACCATATACCTTATTAAAGGAAAAATCATGAAAAAATTACTTCTGTTGAGCATGTTAGTTATTAGCGTTTTATTAGTAGGTTGCGCTACTACAGGCAGTGCTTCTCCTGGAGAAAAACGTGCTTTAGTACAAAGTATGAAATCGAATACATTAACTGCTTTATACGAAAAAAAACCAGATGTTAAAACTCAAATTGCAAACTCTGCCGGTTATGCTGTATTTGATAATGCCAATGTAAACGTTATTTTAGCCAGTTTTGGTGGTGGGTACGGTGTAGTAAAAAATAACCTAACCGGAAAATCTACCTATATGAATATGGGCGAAGCTGGTTTAGGCTTAGGTTTAGGTGTTAAAGATTTCAATATTGTGATGGTTTTTCACGATCAAGCAGCGTTAAATAGATTTATTAAACATGGTTGGGCGTTCGGTGGTAATGCCGATGCTGCTGCAAAATACCAAGATAAAGGTGGCGCTTTAGTTGCCGAAGCTCTTGCTGACCAAGTTACTGTTTACTCTTTAACCGAAAGTGGCCTTGCACTGCAAGCTGTTTTAAAAGGCACTAAATTTTGGGTAGATTCTGAGCTAAACTAAGCTATCAAAACCCTATCATAAGTGGGCTAGTTTTATGGATTACGCCCACTTTAATTTAATTCACTCAATTTAACATAACGTAATTTATGGGTAGTTAACTATCAGCTATCAGCTATCAGCTATCAGCTATCAGCTATCAGCTATCAGCTATCAGCTATCAGCTATCAGCTATCAGCTATCAGCTATCAGCTAAAATAATTTTACGCTTATAGAATCCAATATACGATGTTTATTATTCTCTTTTCATTTTTTAACGAATAGCAGAAAACATGTATAAAACATTTAAAGCATAAAATAAAACTTAGAACACTTATTTATCTGACCTAAAAAACCAGCTTTTAAATATAATTAAAACTTAAACACTTTAATATAAAGGCTTACACTCTTTCATTTATATCACTTGAGATGGTTATTTTAATTTTTAAAGTTAAATTAGTTATATAACTTCAAATCAAAGTTATCAGCATTTAATTTATTATCAAACGCTTCAGCTAATTTCTCAGTTTCACTAAACACGGTGTTCCAATATTTAATACGAGTGTCTGCATCAAGATCGGTAAAGTCGTTTCTGTCTGGAATTTTTCCATAAGGTAAGCCGGCTATAAATTCTTTTGATGGGGTGATCATCACAACGTTGTCGTAATTTTGTGGTGCTACTTTACGTTTTAAGTTTTTATCAAACCACCCTGCTTTTGGCTCGCTATTAAAATGCGGATACAAAATTAAACCTGGATTATTAATTTTTAAATCAAAGTGGTAGTCAATTATTCCGCCATCGCGGTAAATTCCTGGTGGCGAACCGGCAATATTTTTTATACCTTGCATTACTAGTGGTATAGAGCCCGATGCCAATAAGGCATCTTTCAAATTTGTTTGAGTAAGTTCAATGTTTTGTGTTTTAAACTTATAACTGTCGGTAATACTTAAATTACTATTGGGCGCGCCAAAAATAAAACGCTCGTACTGAGCGCCTAATAATTTACGATTAACGCGGTTAAGCATATAACTTTTTGATAAACCCAAAAGCTGTATTAACTTATGTTCGCTGGCAATAAACCCGTTAGATTTTGCGACAATAAAATGCGCTTTAAAAACAGGATTATTTATAATTTCAGTAACGCCATCATCACCAAATACATCATCTAATAATGCGCGGGCTTTTAGTGTAATTTCAGCGGGCGTTGGTTTATTACTAGAATATCGGGTTTGTGAATACGATTTTGCTAACCGCTTAATGGCTGCAACTGGATCGTTTTGTGCAAAACAGGCTGAACGAAAAGCCCCAGCAGATGAGCCAATTAAATTAAGCGGTTGGGTGCGATGTTTAAAAAATTCGCCAAATATATATTTGTCTAAACCAAATAAGGTAAACCATTTAGGGCCACCACTTGCCCCTAAAAAAGAGGTAAAAATCTCGGGTTTAAAACCTTGTTCGTTTATTATTTTTGCTGCAGTTTTACCCGCATAAATGTCGATCATCTAAAAATACTACCTGTAGAGTCGCAGTTTAATGTTGTTAAAGCCAAATTTAAAAATGAATACTTATGCAACAACAAGTTTAAACTTTAATCTTAATCCCAAATTCCGTCTTCACATTTGCCCTGCACTTTTACGTTTTTTACCTTAAACTCAGGCTCTATGCCTTTGTCTCTTTGTGCGTGGTAGTCGTTAGTAACAGACAAAATAGTCGGTGTGAGTAGTATAATAGCGATTACGTTTACTACTGTCATTAACCCTAGAGCAATATCAGCTAAATCCCATACTTGTTTTAAGGTGGCTGATGCGCCCCACAACATCATTGATAAATAAAGCAAAGTATAAATACTGCGCCCTACTTTGTTATCGAGCTTAAATAAGTGGAGGTTACTTTCGGCGTAGGCGTAGTTAGCAACTACCGAGGTAAAAGCAAATAAAGTAATGGCAGCGGCTACAAAATACACGCCGCCTTGCGCTAAGTGTGAGGTCATAGCGCTTTGTGTTAAGCGTATGCCTTCCATTTCACCGCTTATATCTATATCGGCCAATAAAATAATAACCGCGGTACAACTGCACAATACGATGGTATCGAAAAACACCCCTAACATTTGTATGTAGCCTTGTGTCGCTGGGTGGTTTGGCATTGGACTGGCACTAGCCGATGCATGCGGCACACTTCCCGCGCCAGCCTCATTAGAATATAAACCGCGTTGTATACCATTTTTAATGGCTGCACCCATGGCGCCTGCACCAGCTTCTTGCAAGCCAAACGCTGATAAAAATATATCTTTAAGCATGGCAGGTACTTGGGTGAAGTTAATCAGTGTAATTACTACAGCAACAAGCACAAACACGATGCCCATAACAGGCACTACTCGCTCGGCGAATCGGGCAATGGCTTTAAAGCCACCTAAAATAATAGAGCCTGCTAAAAGTGTGATCACAACACCTGAGTAAAAAGTGGGTATTTCAAATGCGTAATTTAGTGCATCAGTAATGGTGTTGGTTTGCATGGCGCTAAAGGTAAAGCCGTAACCTAAAAACAAACAGGCGGCAAACACAATAGCAAATGCACGACTGCCTAAGCCTTGTTGAATATAATACGCAGGGCCACCTCTGAATTCGCCATTGCTGTCGCGAATTTTATATACCTGGCCTAAAATACTTTCTGCAAATCCGGTTGCCATACCTAGTATAGCAATAACCCACATCCAAAAAATGGCACCGCTACCACCGAGTGATATAGCCACAGCCACACCGGCTAAATTACCTGTGCCTACTCGAGCACACAGCCCAGTACAGAGCGCTTGAAATGATGAAATATCGTTTTTATTACACTTACTACTGCCTTTTAGCAGGCTAAACATGTGCTTAAATTTAACTAATTGAATTGCTTTTAAGCGTACTGAAAACCATATTCCGGTAAATAGGAGAATGTAAATAAGTACTTGCCCTTCGCCCCATAAAAGGCCATTGACACTTTTTACTACGATATCGAACATGGGCTAATCCTTTTGTATTTATTATGTTTTTACTCAGCGAGTAGTTGAGTAATTTGCATTTAATAATGCATGTTAGCCATAGCTTAGCGGAGCTAAGCTGCCTTAGAATGTTGACTTAGAGGTAGGTTATTTACTTTGCAGGTGTATACCCGCAATCATGCATCTAACCGAACCTCCCGCCGACTCTATGGTTGGTATAGGTAACGGAACAAGTTTAGCTGTTTTTTGTATTGCTGCTTTTTGCTCGGTTGTAAGTGCATTAAACGCCGTTTGTGAGAGGGCTAAAATACGACCATTTGTACCTTGTAGCTCTATTGCATTGCCGCAAAAGCTATTTATTTGCTCATTAGTTAAGTTTATTACTTCTAAATGGCTTTGTATAAAATGGCTAGTTAATTGTTTGTGCTGACTATTTGGCACCATATTTAAGCTGATCATGGCAAACTGTGTGGCTACACACATCAATACATTAGTATGATAAACCGCAGTACCTTGCTCATCGTAGGCGTTAAACACAACAGGTTTTAGCTTTAATTGCTCGCATACTGTATTAACTACAGCTTTATTAGTGCGCTTCGATTCTACTGCATAAGCAAGCTTATGGGGGTGGTCAATAACAAGCGAACCTGTACCTTCTAGAAATGCATTTTCTTTCGATAAAAATGAATAATCAGTCACAGAAAACACTTTATAGTGATTAGTCAAAAAATCAATAATATCTTTTCGATATTCTAACCTTCTGTTTTCTGCGTACATTGGGTACATAACTAGCTCGCCACTTTGATGGGTAGAAAACCAATTATTTGGAAACACAGAATCGGGCGTGTGCGTATGTTCGTCTTCAAAAAGATGAACTGTTACGCCCTCGTTTTGTAATAATTTGACCGCATTAGTTACTTCGTCAAAGGCAAGCTGACTCTGGTTTTGTGAGTTGCAGGTACTTTGAAACGTATTGTCTAACATAGTTTGTGGGTTAGATGTAAAGTGATGCGGGCGCACCATCACCACCGCTGTCGGTGCTTGCTTTATGTGGCTCATGCGACTTGCTCTTGCTTAGTTGCTTTTGATGTTTGTACACTATTAAGTACCGAAAATAAATTACGCGGATCAGCTCGTTGTGTAATTAAATCAAGTAGTTCAAACTCACCCGCAACCACCAGCGCGTCTTTAATATAAATCAGCGCGGTAAAGTCTTCGCTCGCAAAACCTACCCCATCAAAAATAGTAAGCTCGTCGTTACTTGTACGCCCAGGTGTTTGTTTATTAATTACTTTATGAAACTCGGTCACTGCAAAGTTTTCGGACATTTGCTGGATTTCGCCCTCTATTCTGGTTTGCGGCTCATACTCTACAAACACATTTGCGCGCCCTAACAATTGCGAATCAAGCTCTGTTTTACCAGGGCAATCGCCACCAATCGCATTAATATGAACACCTTGCGGGATCATATCGCTGGTTAAAATAGCGACATTTTTTTTATCGGCTGTGCAGGTTGTAATAATGTGCGCACCTTGTACGGCTTCTTCTGCGTTATTGCATATAGTCACATTTAAACCATAGCCACTTAAGTTGTTGTAGGCTTTTTTAGAGGCGTTTTTATCAATATCGTATAAACGAATGTGGGTAATGCCTAATACGGCTTTAAAAGCCAATGCCTGAAACTCAGACTGTGCACCATTACCAATTAATGTAAGCGTTGTTGAGTCTTTGGGTGCTAAATACTTTGCCACAAGCGCCGATGTAGCCGCTGTGCGTAAGGCCGTGAGTAAGCACATTTCGCTGATCATAACCGGATAGCCGCTATCAACATCCGATAAAATACCAAACGCGGCAACGGTTTGAAGTTCCTTAAAGGTGTTTTTTGGATGACCATTTACATATTTACAGCTAAACATTTTACCGTCGCTTACGGGCATAAGCTCTATTACGCCATCCGGAGAGTGCGCCGCATAACGTGGCGATTTATCAAATTCGTTCCAGCGAGCAAAGTCGTGTTCTAATCTTTGGGTAAGCTCAAGCAATACGTTTTCTATTCCGACTTTAGTTATAAGTTTAGCCATTGCCTGTACGCTAACAAATGGAACACCTTGTTTTGGCTCTGCTATAAAATGACTCATAAACACCTCTTTAATGACTATATAAGTTAATTGAAATAAGTTTATAGGCCAGAGGTGACAGTTAAAATGCCAAAAGTTTATACAAATAATGTTATTTTTTAGCAAATTGCTATGCAATAAAGTACAAATTTAGTAATTTGTAATAAACACATAACCCAAGGCGTTTTATGACCCCTTACATTTACGACTCCTTAGATAACGCATTAATAGCCGAATTACGAAAAGATGGCCGCGCTTCTATTTCAGCCCTAGCCGATGTTTTAAAGGTGTCACGCGGGACGGTGCAAAATCGCTTAGACCGTTTAGTTTCATCCGGCGCTATATTAGGCTTTACGGTGCGTGTACATGAACACATAGAAACCGAGGCTGTAAGAGCAATAATGATGGTGGAAGTGGTGGGAAAATCTACATCGCAGGTAATTAAAACCCTGCGCGGCATACCAGAGCTAACAAAGTTACATACAACCAACGGCGCTTGGGATTTAGTGGCTGAAATACAGGCTGCAAATTTAGGTGAGTTTGATGGCGTACTTAGACAAGTGCGCGAAATAGAAGGCATTTTAAATAGCGAAACCAGTATATTATTATCATCTACTTAGGTTTTATTAACGCCATGTTTTACTTAAAGTATTTTAGGCAATACTCGGTTTATTTATTAGGTAATGGAGTAGGCAATGAATAAGCTTTCTATTCGGTATTATTCGCAAGATATAAAACGCCACCAGCACAATTACCATCAACTTGTTTTACCCTTACACGGTGAAATTTTCATAACGTTAAATAATGACTTTAAAACAACAGTTAGTACGGGTAGTTGTATCGTTATAGAGAAAAACCTAGTGCATGCCTTTACGGCCGATGAAGCCGCACGTTTTATTGTGGCAGATTTAGACGCGCTCCCTGAAAACCTTATTAACCTTTTATACCCTAAAATCTCAATAGATAGCCGTTTATTAAGTTACTTACAGTTTATAGAGCAGCAACTGCTCGTTGTTAGCGATGAAAAGCTTACTAATTCAACCTTTGATTTATTTTACTTATTACTTTGTAAGCAAAGCAGCCACAGTAATATTGATAAGCGAATAGATAATGTAATAACCACTGTTAAGCAAAATTTAGCCTACCCCTACACGTTAAAAGAGCTGGCCGATATAGCCTGTTTAAGCGTTACGCAATTTAAAACTGTGTTTAAAAAAAGTACCACTATGAGTGCACTGCAATATTTAACTATGTTGCGAATGCAGCACGCTCGCGCCCTTTTAACCCATTCAGACTTACCGATTGCTTTAGTAGGCGAGCGCATTGGTTATAACGATGCCTCTGCGTTTAGCCGCCGGTTTAATTTATACTTTGGGCAGCCACCTAAAGCGTTTGCAAAGCAGTAATATAGATAACTTAAACACGAAATAATAAAGCAAGCTCAAGCAGAGCGTAGGTTAAATTACGTCATAGCAAACAATAACACCGTCTTTTTAGCACATTTTTAAAAAGCTACATTGATACACTCAGTAAATAGTATTTACGGAGGGTAATTAATGGCAACACACATAGGTTTTTTAGCAATATTTTCGTGGGGGCTTTTAGCTTTACTAGGTAATTTAACCAAAGCGCTCCCTGCTTTTCAGTTGCTTTTCATGTGCTTTGCACTCTCTTTTATTATTTTATTAGTAAAGCGTTTTGCATCAAAACAGCCTTTATTAACCCCTCCTAAGCTTTCTAAAAAACAAATGATAATAGGTGTTACTGGTTTATTTGGTTTTCACTTTTGTTATTTTATGGCTTTAAAGTACGGCCCCTTAATAGAGGTAAGCTTAATAGTGTATCTTTGGCCATTATTACTGGGTGTATTTGTGGCTACCCCTGGGTCTAAATTTAAAGCAATATTAGGCGGATTACTGGGGTTTTTAGGCACGCTTAGTTTAATTACCGATGGCAGTGGATTATCTATCAATAGTGAGTATTACTTAGGGTACTTTTTTGCAGGTTGCTGCGCGGTACTGTGGTCTAGTTATTCTTATTTAATGTCGCAATTTGATAGCCATGTAGATGACATAGGCTGGCTTTCACTTATTGTGGCAGTGCTTGCCCTTTTTGCACATTTTTATTTTGAAACAACCGTTATTAGTTTGTCTGTTTCACAATGGCTATGTGCTATTTTATTGGGATTAGGCCCAGTGGGTGGTGCATTTTATTTATGGGATCATGGCTTAAAATTTGGTAACCGATCGCTATTAGCCTCATTGAGTTTTTTAACGCCGGTGCTCTCTACCTTTATTTTAATACTCGCCTCGCAGACTCCCTTTAGTTGGTCAGTATTTATAGCTTTAGCGCTTATTTTATTAGGGGCGGCGATTAGCAATAAAAGGCCATCGATAAGTTTAAAAAAAGCATAGTTTAATTTTATCAACGCTTAAACTTAAGTGGTAATTTAAGTTTAAGCGTTGATACACAGCTACATGGCGTAGCTGTGTGCATAATCTACTATACGTGTATTTTGGCTTTTTAAATAAGCGCGGCCTGCTTTTACACCTAGTTTATGATCAAAGCGTAAATCATCATTAGAGCTGCCTAACAATTTGCTATGTAGCTTTTCGTTAGCAAAAATTTGAATAATTTCAGCATCATCTGGGGGATTAGCAATAAATTCAAGCTCGTCTAGGTATGCTTGCTCGTGTTGAATCAAGTAATCAAGTGTTTTTGGGCAGTAGCCCGATGCACATGCAAATGTTCTAAGCTTTTGAACCCATGCAGTTTGCGCTTGAAAATTCTCATCAACGGTTCTTATTACCACGATTTTTCGTGCGCCACGGTTATAAGCTTCGCGTACAGGCAATGGCGCAGCTAAGCCGCCATCTAAATAAAAATCTTCATTCGATTGCTCTGCAGCTAAATGTGCTTCGTTTGCCGCTTTTGAGCCTAACCAAGGAGTGAGTTGAACACCTTGTTTATACAAAAAAGGTAAAGCACTTGACGCTTTTAATAGCTCTCGCCAGTGTTTGCCATCGCCAGTAGGAGATAAATAATACGGTTTACGATCACGTGCATTGGTTGTAGTGATCAGTAGTTCTCTATCACCAAGGCTATTTTTTGCCGTTTTAAAGTCTAATGCTCTATTAACCTCAGTGGTTTTTTCGAAATACCAGTCTAAGTCAACAATGTGTTTACCCATTAGGCCTCGACCTAACTGAAAAAAACGTTTATGACGCGAAAGCCCTCTGATCAAGCGTTTTGCGTAGCCTTTTTGACGCGCTAAATAACTGGTTAAATTTTGCGAGCCAGCAGAGGTGCCTATAAATAAATCAAACGGGTCGTAGTTTTGCTCTAACCACGCGTCAAGTACACCGGCTGTAAATATCCCTCGCTGACCTCCACCTTCAGCAATCAATGCAGTTTTGGGGTGCATAGGCTTATTGAATGTGTGTGGAGCAACATTTATTTGAGATTTCACGGTGTACCTCTTAGTTGTTAACTTAACGGAATATGGTTTTATTTTAACGTGCTTGATTAAATCCTTAAAACAGATTAATTGAATAAGTTCGATTGAAAATATAAATCATTTATTTGTACTCAATCTTTATTCGATTCTCTATTTGGTTATTAGTGTAACTATGGTTGCGTGTACGCTTGCTTAATAAACAGCTTAGTTCTTTATTTCCATTAGTATTTTTAACGCACGATGACGTTTTTCATCGTCATATAAATCGTTGGTGAATATAAGCTCATCGACCTCTAATTGGTTCACGATCATTTCTAATTTGTGTTTAATACTCGCTGGCCCACCAGTAACACTTAATCCTAAAAAGCTCTCAACATGAGTGCGCTCTTGTTCGCTCCATAAGCCCTCCATTGTTTCAACTGGGGGTTTTAACCACAACTCATCGCCTCTGATTAACGACAGTACCCGCTGTTTTGAAGTGGTTGATAGATATTGTGCTTCTTCATCTGTATCGGCAGCCACTAAAGGTAATGCCAACATTACATAAGGCTTAACTAATACACTTGATGGTTTAAATTCTCGTTTATACAAGGCTATTGCATCATGTACAAAACGCGGTGCAAAATGCCCCGCAAATACATAGGGTAATCCTTTTTGCGCTGCTAACTGGGCACTAAATAAACTTGAGCCTAACAGCCAAATAGGTACATTAGTGTTTTCACCGGGTATTGCTCGTACACGCTTAGCCCCATCGTATGGGCCTAATAGTGTTTGTAACTCGCTTACTTCATTAGGAAAGTTTTCAGCGCGGCTAATGTCGTTATTTAAGGCGCGACTTGTCACCGGATCGCTACCTGGTGCGCGCCCTAGCCCTAAATCAATTCGACCAGGATACAAACTCTCTAAGGTGCCAAATTGCTCAGCCACAACTAAAGGCGCATGATTAGGTAACATAATTCCACCCGACCCTACGCGTATTTTTTTAGTGTTGCCGGCTATGTGCCCTACTAAAATTGAAGTGGCGGCACAAACAATCCCAGGCATATTATGATGCTCGGCTAACCAAAAACGGTTAAAACCTAATTGGTCTGCTTTTTGTGCGTAGGCTGTACTTTTGTTTAAGGTGTCACTAACCGTGGCCCCTTTTTGCATAGGCGCCAGTTCAAGTAATGAAAAAGGGATAGTTGATAACAAAGCAGCATCTCCAAATTAAATAGCGACTTATGACGTGCTAGCCATAAATAATAAATCTAAAGTAAGAGATGGGTGTACATTACACCAATTCAAGGCAGCTTATCTTGAAACGCTAAGGTGTTGCGATTGAGCGACAAAAAAGCTAGCTACTTTTAGCTGCAGTTTGTTGGCGGTTTAGTTTATAGGCCTCTGAATCAAGGCCTTTTTTCCAATAACCCGATGAAACAATCTGACTGCGAGGTATCGCTAATTCATCAGTTAATACGGTTTTTGCTTTGCGTACTAATCCGGCCTCTAGTGCCATAAATACAATAGGTTGTTGCTCACTAAGCGGCACCGATTTTAATGCGTTTATCACATCTGTATCTGGTTTATGTGTTATTAACCAAGTTACATCTCGCGGCGACTCTAAGCTGATCACATCATCTTTTGTTGGTGCATGAATAATCGCGTCAATTTTTGCGTTTTTAGGCAGATGTTGCACGTAGCTTTTAATTGCATTAACCGAAGTTAAATCGCCAAGTAGTATGTAATGTGGGTGTTCATAGTTATCTAGCTTTTTAGGGCCTGGCCCCGCTATACCTACCTCATCGCCTACTCTTGCTTCTTTAGCCCAATTAGTTGCGGGACCTTGGTGCATATTAATTACAAAGTCGAGGGTAAGTGCGCCGGTGTGCTCATCAACATGCCTTATAGTGTATGAACGCATACATGAAGTTTTAATATTATAATCAACGCGGCCATTTTGGGGAATAAGTACCTTTACGTAGTTACCAATATATTGAGCGCTCAAGTCGTTAAACTCATCGGAGCCAACAATAATACGTTGTAAATGTGGGGTTACTTGCTCTGTGCTTAATACTGTTGCTTTGCGTACTTTTTTACCCATATAAATTTACCTCATTAAAAAAGATGAATTGCACAACGCTCCATTGGTTGATAAAATCAACTATATCAATTTAATTGACTTTGTCAACCATTATGGATTCCCTATGCATATCTCATTGGCCAATACATTATTTGCTTTAATGCAAAATTATCGCGTTACCATACGTGAGGCGATTAATGCGGGCGAGCTTGGATTAAACGCAATGCACGTACGCTGCTTTCATATTATTGCAACAACAACTCAGTGCACTGCAAACGATATTGTTAATCAAACTCAGCGCGACAAAGCCCAAATAGCACGCTTAGTAAAAGAGCTACTCGCATTAAATTTGATTAACAAAGATGCCAGTGACCACGACAAGCGCTGTTTTATTTTGTCATTTACCCCTGAAGGTCGCACGCTTTATGACAAGCTATTAGCCGCCGAAGAGCAAGTAAATACGCAAATGTGTAAAAACTTAAACTCACAGCAAATCAATGACTTTTTACATACTGCCCAACAAATGATCAAAAACATGGATTGATCCGCCATTCATTACTTGGCATAACTGATACAAAACGCATATACTGTACACTTATACAGTATATGCGTTTTAGGTTGTGTTATGTTTGTTATTCCCATTTATATAGAGGCCGGTGTTTGCGGGTTTGAATCGCCTGCAGCGCAGTATAGTGAGTTAGGAATATCACTCGACGAGCTATTAATAAAACACCCTGATGCCACCTTTATTGGCGTTGCCTCCGGATGCTCTATGCAAGAAATTGGTATTTTTGAGGGCGACTTACTGTTAGTTGACCGTGCTGAAATTCCCAAAGATGGCGATGTTATTGTGGCAAACTTAAATGGTTTATTTGTATGTAAGCTGCTAGATAAAACTAATGCGCGGCTGCTCTCGGCTTCTGCTGCTTATAAGCCCGTGCAATTAACCGAGTCTGATGAATTTCAGCTTGAAGGCGTGGTAACCCGCTCAATTAGGTTGCATCGGCAAAGCCCTGAGATACTTTCATGTATGCCTTAGTTGATGCGGTTGCTTTTTATGCCAGTGCTGAAAAGGTATTTGACCCCGCAATTCGTTCAAAACCAGTTGTGGTGCTTACCAATAACGATGGCTGCGTATGTGCGGTATGCCCTATTGCCCGTAAGCTTAATATTCCTAAATTTGGCCCCTATTTTAAAGTAAAGCAATTACTAGCAAAACATCAGGTGGTGGTGCGCTCATCTAACTACGAACTATACGCTAATTTAAGCGATAGAATGATGAACGTTATTGCTCGCTTTTGTGATACCCAGCATATTTACAGTATTGACGAATCATTTTTGCACTTTAAAGGCTATCAGCCATTAATTACTGATTGGCACCACTACGGACAGCTAATTAGACGTACAGTATGGCGCGAAACCAAACTCCCTGTTGGGGTTGGCTTTGGGCCAACACCGACCTTAGCCAAAGCCGCGAATCATGCTGCTAAAAAACTAGCTGGCTTTAATGGGGTTGCCGTGATTGATGATGAAGCAAGCCGACAAGCTATTTTACAGCAAATGCACTGCCAGGATGTATGGGGAGTGGGCAAACGTATAGCTAAAAAGCTGGCGCTAATGAATATTAATACCGCATGGCAGCTGGCTGAGCAAAGTCCAAAAACAATTCGTCGCCAATTTAGCGTAGTGCTTGAGCGTACAATTAACGAACTCAATGGCATTACCTGTTTAAACTGGGATGATGTGCGCCAAGACAAACAAGCTATTTTTTCAACGCGTAGTTTTGGCCAGCGCCTTAGCGATCCTGATGCAGTGAGAACCGCATTAATAAATCATGCCAGTGTAGTTGCACAAAAATTAAGAGCGCAACAGTCGCTAACTCATCGTATTTATATTTTTGCTGCCAGCTCATCACATGAGCAAGCCTTTTATAAAAAGTCAGCTATGCATCAATTTGACCCGCCCACTAACGATACCCGTGTTATAGCAAGTGCAGTATCAAAGAGTTTTGAGCAGATATATCAGCCGGGTATTCGTTTTTATAAATGCGGAGTGGGTGCATTAGAGCTTAGCCCACAGCAGTTTCAACAACATACTTTATTTGAGAAACAAACCGATAACCCGCAGTTAATGGGCTGCTTAGATGCGATAAATCATCGCTTTGGGAAAGGAATGCTTAGCGTAGCAAGCAGCCAACTAAATGAACGCTGGCATATGAATAGAGCTTTTTTATCGCCGCAATACACAACCCGTTGGCGCGATATTCCTAAAATACAGTGTTAGTCAGCAACTTTAATAAATTCGCATTCTACACTTGGGTTATCTAAGGTGTATTTAAGGGTGCTATCGGTTAAAAAAGTAATGGTTTGTTTAATGGTTCTTTCGTGAATTGGATTATCACATCGGCTCATACGTAAACCATTTTCGAGGCCATTAGTTTTGTATTTAAGTGAGCTGGTAATAAAACAATAATTAGGCTTTTGAATAGTACGAGTGCCATTGTGTAATGAGTTAAACAAAATCTCTTTACCTAAGCTAAAACCTTGCTCAGGATCTTCAGGGTTATTAAATTGCAATCGACTATTAGTGCACAAACCCGAGTTACTTGAGGTAACTTCGTAATTACCTAGCTTAGTTTTTAATAGTGGAATAAAGCGAGTTTTATTACTTGGGCCTGCCACTGCGTAGCAGCTAAAAAGGCTTATGGTAAGTAAAACCAGTGTGAAACATTTCATTATAAGCTCTATCCTCGTGTATCAACCATGATCAAGCACTGTGACGATGCTTAGCTATTTCTAACTATAACAGAGATTTACTATAAAAGATGCGAAGTCGTATTACTATGAGCAGCTGCGCAAAAACTAACTTAAAATACGTAGCTAACAACAAATAAGATTAAACTAGACGTAAGCTTTATTACATAAAGGGGGAAGAAAATGCATTACTTGTGATTAACCTGAACTCTGGTTAAAAGATTTACTAACATGTTGAATCAAAAAATATTTTTACCTACTTTTCTCTAGCTAGAAATTTTTAGTGAAAACAAGGCGAAATTACGCGTCAATAGCTAGCCTATTGCAAGTAAACTCAAAGCAGTTAGCGCTGAAAATAGCTGCTTGAGATGAATTTATTATCCGCAGTTCAGGTTAATTAAGTAATGCATTAATAACACGCTGAGTTATTGCCAATACTTAGCAAATAATTGCGGGTAATTTTGTTTTAAAAACTTAGGTTTGTCTTTAAAGCGCTTACCTTTAGGTTGGTCAAGCCCTGATGGGATAAAGGATAACTCATCGTCGTTACGCTCTTCATATAACAAACCTGCAATTAGGTCATACTCATCTAAATACGGATAAGGTTGCTCGTTTAAAAAATAAAGCGGCGTGCACTGAGCCAGGCTATCTGGGTTTTCTAGTGCAGCTTTAAATACGGCTTCACCACGAGAAATTAACCAACAACGAAATTCTGAAAAACCATATTCATCATTACAGCCCGCCATAACAAACGCGGCACCAAATAAGTCCCAGGTATAACTTTGACGCATACAAATACTAAACTGCTTATCAAATTCAATTAATTGCTCATCTGATAAGTCACTCAGTGCCGACTTAAGCAATTGGCACACTGAGTCAGGCTCTGCGGTTTTATCTTCAACTGTAACCAGTCGCCAAAAATCAGTTAAGGTTAACTCACTCATGCAATGATCTCTTTTACCCGACCCACTTGGCCGTCTTCTAATTGTACTTTTATTCCGTGCGGGTGATTAGGTGACTTGGTCAATAAACGCGACACGATACCATTGGTTAAAGTACCACTGCGTTGATCTTGTTTAAGCACAATATTAACCTCTGTGCCTGGCGTTATTTGTGAGCGTGTTGGAACGGCCATATTTAATCTCTATTACAATTTTTTGCGATTATAGCCTGCTTAATAGAATCTCTCCATATTAAAGCTTTTACTAAGACCATAAATGCCAAATACAGCTTAAAATGAGGGATAATTAAACAAAAACACAGTACCTATTTTTACTGCTTAAGAAATGAAATAGCATTGTTTTTTATATGGATATTTAAACTAGCTAATGCATTACAAATAAGCTGCACAATGTAATCTAGCTGATTATTTTGTTTAGCCTGCTCTAGTGCAATAGCATCAATAAAATAACAACTTACAGTAAACTTAGAAGGTAAATTGTTTAAATCAACCGAGTGAGTAAGAAAGCTAAAGCCCTCAACGTTATCTTTTATTTGCTCGCAAGCAATTGTTAATTGTTGACGAATACGTTTATCTAGCTGCTTTTGGGTTTTGGTCATGGTTTATTACTGCTCGGCGATTTGTTGTTTTTTAAATTCTTTGTAGCTGTCTTGTTGTTGTTTAACACATTCATGGTATTCCTTGTCAGCCATATGGCTGCATTCATCTAATCGGGCTGATTGAATTTCATGATAGCGGCTATCGCTGCTACACCCTGTTAACACTGCGATTACCGATAACGAAAGTAGATACTTTAAGTTATTATTTAGCATTCAAAATTCCTTATTATTTTAACCGGAAAACTACTGATTTTCGTTATTTTTGCTGTATATTGCACTGGTTTTGTATTTATAACCGTTAAGGGCACGTTATGATGTTGTCGCAGTTACAAGAGCTGTTCCAGCGTATCGATAAAAGTAAATTATTTCAATCATTTGTTATTGCAGTTATTGTGGTTTCTGCACTGACCGTGGGCGCACATACCTATTCTTTGCACCCTACCGCTGAGCTATTTCTGCATTGGATGGATATAGGCATTACGGTGTTTTTCTTAATCGAATTGGTTATTCGTTATATTGCCAGTAAAGGGATCAAAGACTTTTTCTCCAAAGGCTGGAACATATTTGACTTCATTATAGTGATCGGTAGTTTATATCCTGCTGCAGGTTCGACTATTTTTATTGCTCGACTGCTGCGCATTTTCCGCGTACTACGTTTAGTGTCTATGATCCCAGAGCTGCGCTTATTGGTAAACTCACTAATAAAAGCCATCCCGCAAATGGGCTATATCGCGCTGCTAATGTTTGTGATTTTTTATATTTATGCTGCCACAGGTAGCATGTTGTTTGCTGAAATAAACCCAGTACTGTGGGGCGATGTCTCTATTTCTATGCTTACCTTGTTTAGAATCGCCACCTTCGAAGATTGGACCGACGTGATGTACGAAACCATGGCGGTGTACAAATTAAGTTGGATTTTTTACTTAACCTTTATCTTTTTAACGGCATTTGTATTTTTAAATATGATGGTGGGGGCTATTTTAGAAGTAATGAGTGAGGAGCATCGCAATGCACGAGAAGAGCAAGCCGAAACTGACTCACTACCCGCAACTCAAGGCCAAGTAAACGAATTGAAGGCGCAACTGGCAGAGTTAAAACAATTACTTAAGAATAAGTAGCAGATTGAATAGGGCAAGTATGTACTTGCCCTATTATTTATACTTTAAACTTGCCAACTAAGTCCGTTAACATTAAAGAAAGACGGCTCATTTCATTACCGTTCTCGCTGGTGCTAACAGCAATATCGCTAACCTCATCAGCCGAATTTTTAATTTCCGTTACGTTTCGGTTTATGTCTTCAGCTACGTGTTGCTGCTCTTCTGCAGCAGTCGCTATCTGGGTGTTTAAATCACTAATATTAACAATAGACGCCGTGATCTCGCTAAACTGTTGTTGCGCCGAGTGCGCAAGTTCTACAGTTTTATTCGTGGTTTCTATGCTGCGTTCCATGTCTTTAGACACTTTAGACGACATAGTGCGTAATTTATCAAGCTGCGATGCTACTTCTTCGGTCGACTCGGCAGTACGTTGCGATAACGCACGAACTTCATCTGCAACCACGGCAAAACCACGCCCATGCTCACCAGCTCGCGCAGCTTCTATGGCTGCGTTTAAAGCCAATAAGTTAGTTTGCTCTGAAATGCCGCGAATAACGCTTAAAATCGACATAATATTTTCGCTTTCACTATCGAGCTTAGTAATGTCTGCTGAAGCATTATTTATTACATCGCACAGCTGAACCACACTTTCTACGGTTTGTGTAATAACCGATTGCCCCAAGTCCGATGCTTGCTGTGTTTGAACCGCTAAATCCGCCGCATTCGCACAACTGCTAGACACTTCATTAGCAGTAGCAGCCATTTCATTAATAGCCGTTGCCGCCATTTCTAAAGCTTGTTGTTGTTGACTGGTAGAGCTTGTTAATTGCACAGCTTGAGATGAGGTTTGCGATGAGGTTTTGCTAACATTTTGTGCGCATTCATTAATTTGCGTCACCAACTCACTGATCAGATTTAAAAATAAGTTAAAGCTGGTGGCTAGTTTAGCGGTTTCATCCTTAGTTTTAATTGCTAAGCGCTGGGTTAAATCACCGCCACCCTGCGATATTTCAGTTAAGCCATCACTTACCTCAACAATAGGAGCGGAAATAAGCTTAGAAATATAACTCGCTATCGCAATAAACACACCAATTAACACAGCACTAATAATTAAAATGGTGTAAGCCATTGCATTGGCCGCGCTCATTACCTCGGATTTTTCAACCACCCCAATAAACTTCCACCCTAAAATGGGAGACGTGTAAATATTGGCCATATACTGTTTTCCATCAATATCGACATCAAACAGGCCTTTGTTGTTTTTAGCTAAATCGGCGTATTTTCCGCCCTCAATATCAGCTAGGTTTTTAAATCGGTAATCTGGGTGCTTCACATCCACCAGCACACTGCCGCTGTCTTCAATCAACATTAAGTAACCTGTTTCGCCTAATTTAATATCGGCAATAATATCGGTAAGCCCGCCCAATGAAACATCCATCCCTTGAGCACCAATTAACTTGCCGTTATCAATAATGGCTTTGACCGTAGATACAATCACTAAATCATCAGCGGCCCAGTAATAAGCATTAGTACGGGTTGTTTTACCGTTGGCTTGTTTAGCCGTTTTATACCACGGGCGCTGGCGAGGATCATAATTAGCGTTTACGTTTCCCATAGGCCATTGAATATAACCACCTTGTTCATTCCCCATGTAAATATAAGCAAGCCCAGGGTGAGTCTCACCAAAATGATTAAATAAACTGTAAGCAGCTTGCTCCGTCGGACTTTGGTTAGGGTGATCAAGCATTACCTTAGTGCCAACATTCATATGGGTTTTTATGTTTTCACGGGCATTTTTAATCGTTTGGTGGGAGGCTAAGTAATCTACATTTTTAGCAATTTCAGCAAAAAACATAGTAATTGCATTATCAACTTGGCGGGCTTCACGTTCACTTAACTGAGAAAAATTATCAAGTGCTTGCTCTCTAGTTTGTGAAATAACTAAAGCAGCTATAATTAATAACGGCAAGGCAATTGCAGATGCAAAAGAGAGCTTTAATTTTTTTGATATATTCATGCAATTAACCTCTAAAAACACTCTTAAGAATATAGTGTGGCTAAAGGGGTTGAGCAAGAAATAATATGAGAATATTTCGAAGAGGCAATAAAAAAGGTTAGCAATTAGCTAACCCTTTTACTTGGCGAACTAGAAAGTTATTCACCGTCTACAATAATTCGTAGCATCCGGCGAAGTGGCTCCGCTGCACCCCATAACAGCTGATCGCCTACGGTAAAGGCGCTGATGTATTTTGGTCCCATAGCGAGTTTACGAATACGGCCAACAGGAATACTTAGCGAACCGGTTACTTTAACTGGGGTTAAGTCGGTGCTGGTAACGTCGCGCTGATTAGGAATTACTTTAACCCACTCATTGTGCGATGCTAAGATTTCTTCTATTTTCTCAACGCTAATGTCTTCACGTAATTTAATTGTCATCGCTTGGCTATGACAACGCATAGCACCAATGCGTACACATAAACCATCAATAGGTACTGGCTGCTTAGAAGAGCCTAAAATTTTGTTCGCTTCAACCTGTGCTTTCCACTCTTCTTTAGACTGGCCACTTGGCATAGGCACATCAATCCATGGGATTAAGCTACCCGCCAGTGGTACACCAAACTGGTCTTGTGGCAAATCACTCGATGCCATTTTTTCGCTGACTATTTTATCAATTTCTAAAATAGCTGAACTTGGATTATCTAATTGCTTTGCAACACTCGTATGAATAGCACCCATTTGGGCAATAAGCTCTTTCATATTGCGCGCACCGGCGCCCGACGCTGCTTGGTAAGTCATTGGGCTTACCCATTCAATTAGGTCGTGCTCAAATAAACCGCCCAGTGCTAGCAGCATAAGTGAAACCGTGCAGTTACCACCTACAAAAGTTTTAACGCCTTGCTCAAGCCCTTGCTCAATGACATCTTTGTTAACAGGGTCAAGTACGATAATACTGTCGTCGCTCATACGCAGCGCAGAGGCCGCATCTATCCAATAGCCATCCCAACCCGATTCACGTAATTTTGGGTACACCGCATTGGTATAATCGCCACCCTGACAGGTAACAATAATGTCCATTTTTGCAAGTTCAGAAATATCACTAGCATCTAAAAGCGGTTTAGCAGGACCAGCTAACTCAGGACCAAGTTGACCTGCCTGTGAGGTGGTGAAAAAGGTGGTGTCGATATGTGCAAAATCATGTTGTTGTTCCATTCGCTCTAGTAATACTGAGCCTACCATGCCGCGCCATCCGACTAATCCTACTTTTTTCATTGTTTGTTCCACTGTTTGATTCATAAAAGGAGCCTATACATTAAAAATTAAAAATTCATTGCGTGAGATTTAATTTTTACAGCCTTAAACTAACACCACCAGCACGCTAAAACTAGTGAATAAAGTCTAACTCAAATTTTTTTCATAATGTAAAAAATGCAAAAGCATACAACGATTATTTTAAACTTTAATAAAAGCTTAACCTTGTTGAAACCTGTATTTACCAAGCTTAGAAGGCACATTGAAAAAAGAGGTTTTGTGTAATTCTACATTCAACTAAAGGAAAAGATAATGAAGACACTTACTTTCGCTCTACTCGCTTTAAGCTCAGCATCACTTAATGTATTTGCAGATACAACGCTTTCAGCAAACACAATGGCATTTAAAGAAAATGAAAAAGTATATTTTGAACGCGCAGAAATAAATGTGGAAGAGCGACAAGGCGTACTAGTCAATACTGCAACAACTTATTACAGCCCAAAGGTATGGATAAATGGACGCTTAGAGCAGTTTTTTGTAGGCTCTACAAATGGAAATCAATTTTGTGAAGAACGTGGTCATAACCAAGAAATTTCAGGAAGCACAATCACTTGTGGGGAAGATGAAAGCGCTTATGGTAACTTTGATTGGTATAACCAATTATGGACAATGAAAAGCACCGGTAGTAAAAACCAATGCTACCAACTTTATGCAACTATAAAGTGTCAGTAAAATATTCAATTGTAGCCCTATGCTAATTATAGGGCTACAAACAATTTAGACCATTAGATGCGATGAACTGATCCTATATAGTCAGTAATGCTATCATTACAACTGCGCGCATCATCACCATTAAACTCCTCGAGTATATAAATTTTTACAGGCGTTTCTAAACCTTTTGCTTCAGCAAGCTTTTCTAAGATCTGGCCAAATTGATTATCTTGATAAGCTAAGGTTAACTTGTCATTAGCCAAGTGAGTAATACTATTAGTTGTCTTTACAATTACCTGAGAATGATTTAGTTGAATATCATCGACAATAACAGAACATGATCTTGCAGCTAGAGCATCATTCGCAAAACCAAAAGAACCAAATATAACAACTGAGCTAATAACCTTTCTTATTAAATTCATGGATATTGTTCCTTTTAAAATAAAATTATAAAACTTAATTACAGCCTGTTAAATGTAAACAACAATCATGCTTTATTTGTTAAAGAATCATTAAAGTTAAATGATTTAGAGGGAGTATGTGTATGAAGTGAATGATGCTTAAGATAAAAGAGAATTAAAAAAACTATTTATATAAAAAATATTAAACTACAACTACGTTTAAAACTGAGATACTAAAAAGCCCTACATATAGCAGGGCTAAGGGTTGTAACGGCTTATTTTAGTCGTTCGAGGGCTTTAAAACTCGTAGCTAAAGCTGACGCTCAGTTCTCTAGGCATTTCTTGAGAACGAATTAACACATCATTTTGTTCTACTTCAAAGTTTTGTCCCAACATATTCTTCACTTTAAGTGTTAATGTGGTATTAAACGTTGGGTAGTAACTATAAACCATGTCTAACGAGTTTAAAGGTTGTTCGTAAGCGTCATCAAAGTTGTTAACACCCGCAGCTAAAATACGGTCACCAAATACGTTATAAATAACTGAAGCTTGATGCATGCCATCATGCGAATCGTAATTCAATTGTAGGTTGGCAACATACTTTGAGTGGCCAGTCATACGTCGCTTTAGATTTGTAAGGTCGGCGCGCTGTTCTTGTGCAATTTCAACTTCTGAATCACTAACCGTTAAATTACCAGAAGTAAAAAAAGCACCACCCAATAAATCACTATGCAACTCAGTTAACCATTCAGCTTCTATACCGTAAACATAGGCTGTATCTGCATTGTCAAACTGCAGAGTAAAACGGCCGTCACTTTCGGTTAATAATGCTTCGATTGGATTATCTATATCTTTATAGAATGCGCCAACTGAGTAGTTATCACCATTGTCCATATAAAATTCGATACGTGCATCAAAGTTATCTAGGTAACTAGATTCCAAGAATGGATTACCAAGCGTTCGATAACCAGTCAACGGATCTTGGAATTGAACAGGGCTTAGCTCACGCAAATCAGGACGAACAACCGTGCTGCCATAGCCAAAACGAACTTGGTACGACTGCTGACTATATGTCATAGATAATGAAGTAAAATACTCATCTTCCATCACACTTGCTTGTTTTATCGCATCTGCACTTAATTTATCTGCCAATAAAGCAGGATCGAATGCTGAGCGAGAAAAAGCAAGGGCAACTTGGCGGAAGTCCTCGTAACGCACACCACCACTTAAACGCCAATCTTGAGCAAAAGTGATATCAAAAGAGCCGTAATAAGCATCAATCATTTGCGCTGCTAGGTAATCATCGGCTGTAGGTTCTTGAAACAATAACTCTACATCCGTTGAATCGATAACAGCATCATTAGCAAAGAAACTACCAATTGACAGCGCTTCTTCTTCACTTTGTGCTAAATCTAAAGACTGTGTTTGGCTGAAGCGATAGTTAAAAAAGTCTGTGCGGTAATCACGCGTTTTTTCAACAAAATAGCCGCCGCCCGCGATTTCAACTTCGGCGTTCTCAAAGTAAAAAACTTTGTTAACATTAACGCCCCAGTTTTCTACATCGTCTTCTAGCTCAACAAATCGATACAAATAAGGATTACCACCTAAGCTGCCATTATAAAAAGTACGTTGATATTCGCCATCGGCGTACTCATCACGCACCGTTACTTCAAGCTCGCCAGGTATACTCGTCGTCGCTGTTGAATCAGTGTATTGCCAATCTACACCCACACCTTCAAGAAAACTCCACTCTAAATTGTGCATTCCACGAAGTTGAAGTATTTCAAGTTCCCGTTCCTCAAAAGAGGTTAAGTGGCTTCGCTGTAATTGCCCAGCATCAATGCTTAATGACTTTGAAGGCTCTTGGTAAAGCGCAACAGAAGCTTCATCTTCAGTATCTCGTAGCATCATATAGGTGGCTGTTAAATCATGGCCGCCAATTTTATAACCTAAATTTAGAGAGCTATTTAATTTTATATTATGCTTTGTTGATACTTCTTTCTCTGTGGCAGAGTAACAAGTAAAGTCATCTTTTGAACATTCAGATTCAGATGCGTCAACAGAAGAAAGTACTGCGCTAAACTTCTCTGCATTAGACCATTCATTTTCATAAGCAACTGATGCTAAGAAGCCAAAAGAGCCATCTAAACCAAATAAGTTATCAAATCGGTCGCCATAAACAGCTTTAATGCCTGCATCAGGGTTTAAGCTTTCTTTTTCTAAGCCAAAATCTCTTGGTAGTGCTTTTGATAAACTTTTATTTAAGTCTATTGCAGCTGCTTGACCAATATCAGCCCCCTGACGTCTTGACTCCACATCTCTTATATTTCTGTATGAAATATCAGACAAACCATTAATATAGGTATTTAGCGCCGTTTTAACGGCTCCTGGTAAGGCGCGTGTACCATCGTCTTTACCTAACCAGTCATCACTGCCGCCATTATATGTATAGCCTTCATCGTTTGTATCTTTATAGCTAGCACCAATCTCAACTTTAAATAAAGTATCACTTGGAATGCTTTTCGTCCTGATATTAACGTCACCACCACCAAAAGCCGCAGGCATATTAGGTGAATAGGCTTTTTGAACAGCTAAAGATTCAATAATACTTGATGGGAAAATATCAAGTGGTATTACATTTCTGGTCAGATCTGGGCTTGGAACAACTGCGCCATTTAAACGCACGCTTGAGTAACGCTCACCTAAACCGCGTACATAAATAAACTTATCGTTAACTAAAGATAAGCCTGTAACACGGCGAAGTGCTGAAGCGGCATCGCTATCACCCGTTCTAGATATTTGCTCTGAACCCATTATATCAGCAACAAATGCCTGATTTTTACGTTCATCAATTACGGCACTAGCACTGCCTTTGAGGCGTGTACCTGTTGCAACAACTTCTTCTATCGCTTCTTCATTGATTATTTCTTGTGCCTGTTCAGCGAAAGAATTAAATGAAGAAAAAAGGGAGAGCAGAGATAACGTTATTAGATTAGTTTTAAACTGCTTTTGATGTTTCATATTTATATCCTCTAAACCTAAAATTCCCTTAAAAAAGGCGCCAGAGCGCCTTATAATTAGAGCCGGTCTAGATTAATTACTAGCGCGTTGTAAAGATGCAGCTACAAAATCAGCCCATTCACTTGATTCACCTTCTTTAAGTGCACCAATGTAGCCTGCGTTAGTGAAGAAAGAGTCAACTTCACTCATGTCTTTCGCTGTTGTAGCTACCGCAGTACCTTGTGAGTCTGTAATAGTTGCTGCAGTTGAAACACCATCCGCACCAAGCACATTTGCAAAATCAGCAAAACCAATCAGCTGGTTATTTTCGCCACCAGTAAACCAGGTATTGATATCAAAGCTTGCTAACGCACCGGTTAAAGGAGTATTTACGTCTTCAAAATTCTTACCACACGCAAATATTGAACTCATAAATGCGATATCACCGTTGTTTGCATTGGCATGCACACCAGCATCTCCTGATTTATCTTTTTCATTATATAAATCAAAACAGCCAGCACCATCTACAGATGATGAGTTTACAAACAACATGTTAGCTAATTGCGCTTTACCCCATTCTTTCATTTCCATACCGGCACCAGTACGACGCCCTTCAGCACCTTGATCACCAGTAGTAACAACGGTTGCATTAGCAATAGTTGGGTTAGATACAGTCGTTACTAAATCTTGTGCGTCTGCAGATAGTGGATCAACTTTTGCGCCATCTGTTTCAAATCCATGATTTCCATATTCATTTGAACGTACAAGAATGTACTGTCCGTAACCTTTCCAACCCTCATCCCAGTCAATACCGTCATCACCAGTATCAGTAACAACAATATGTTTAAGATTAACGCTACCACCAAAGAGCTCTATACCATCATCAAAACCATTATGTACATGAACATAATCAATTGTTGTGCCTGAGCCAACAGCATTTAGTGTTAAACCATTTAGCTCATCACCTTCAACGCCAAATCCTGCATACTTAATAACAATATGCTTTAATATACCGCTACTATCTTGCGGGTCATTACCACCGTAATAAGATACAATACCTTCAGCTGAGTGATTACACATGTCTTGTGCCGCAGCTGTCGCTGTACAACGAATAGAATGACCACGTCCATTTACCTGAACGCCACCCCAATCCCCAATTTGAGCGGTTGTTGAATCATCACCATCAACTTCTTTAATGCTTGTGAAAATAATTGGCTTATCTACTTCACCAATTGCTTCAATATTTGCACCACGTGCAATACGAATAAAACTCTCTGGCTTGGTAAACGCAATGGTAGCGCCTGCTTCAATAGACAATGTTGGGCCATTAACATCAATAGTAGCGCCTGTAGATGTGTCTACATCGTCACCTATAAATAAAGCACCTTCAAATACATGGGCACCGCCATCGTCTAGCGCAGGGATAACAAAAGAGCTAGTAATTTCTTTTGCATTACTTGCAAATGCTTGGCTGTATAAGCAGTTTACGCCTTCTGCTTCACCTGTAAATGTAGCTCCATCTAATGTGTATGTGGCGCAACTTACAGTATCGCCACCATTATCACCACCTGGGTTAGTCACTGAATTGTCTACACTGTTATCAACTGTCGTAGGTGTAACGTTAATATCTCCACCGCCACAACCAGCAAGTGTTATTGCTGTAGCCACTAAGCTGATTTTGAATAAGCCAGATAATTTCATTGTTCACTCCGTAAAAGTATTTAATTATTGTGTTAGCGCATTAAGTAATAACTTAAGTCACTTTAAGGCACGATACTCATGCATTAAGGTCACTTGAGTTATCGAATACGAAGTACAATACGGGAGTGTTATGACAATGAAGTTACACTTTAATAAACATAAAATGACAATGTTAATTAACTAAAAATCAATAGGTTGCTTTAAAAGTGCACGCAAAAAAACCACACAAACTTAATGTTAGTGTGGTTTGAGTAGTGCAATTATGAAATGGTTTTTAGTGCGTCAATTAAGAACTAATAATCGCACTATAAAAATTAAAGTAGTGCTGTTTTTAATGTTTGCGCATGCACTTTTTCGCGTTTTACATATTTGATCCATTGCTGGGCTAAACGTTGTGACTTTTTGTGCTTTTCGGCTTGTTCAAACGCCAGGATAGACGCATCAAAATTTTGTAAATTGTATTGCGCCATTCCTAAAGCAACAAACGCATTTGATTCGAAATCAAGGCCGCCTTTATCCAGCGCCATTCGTGCTGCATCAGCAGCTTCGTCATACTGCTCTGTGTTTACATACACTTCAGCTAAGCGCTGGTCGTATTTACCATGCTCCGAACGCTCTGCAGCTTTGGTAAAGTAACTAATCGACTTAGCATCTTCTTTAGCTTGTACCATGGCCTCGGCTACAAAGGCATAATTTTTAGCCGTAGGTTCAGCAATGCCCTGCTCTATTGCTTTACTCATTACACTGGCGGCTTTGTAGGCAAGCTGATTATATAAATATACCTGCGCAAGCTGTCTTAGGTCAGATTTAGAGGTTAAAAATCCTTGCTGGTAAGCTGCTTCTAAAATACTAAGCTGCTGTTTTTCTTGCCCAGTTTCACCATACATACCGGCTAATTGCACCCAGTACTCAGGTTTATTGTAAAGCTTTACCATACGCTCAAGTACGCTCACTACTTTATCGGTTTGGTTAAGTGAGTAATACATAGCACGTTGCAGTACCAGCCAGTTTTCTTTTGGTACTTTGCCATTGCTATCACTTAAGTTAATGGCTTGGGTAATGTAACTTAGGCCTTGCGCATAGTCTTTTAATTGATAGTAGGTTTGCGCTCTTAATAAATAATACGCATCAGTTTTAGGCTTTGTATTAATGGCATCCCATTTGTCTAAAAATGCAATCACCTTTTTGTAGTCGCTGTTAGCCATTGCAAGCTGCGCTAAACTGAATGTCGTGCTCAAACGCAATGTTTCTGGAATGCCATCTTCTGCAATCACTTTTTCAAATGAGGCAATCGCTTTTACAAGGTCGTTTTCATTGTAATAAATAAACCCATAAAAGTTATGCATCATCGCAATTTCATACGAATTCATACTTGATGAGCGCGCTTGTATGCTGTCAAGCGCGTCTAAACCCGCTTTACTGTCGCCATCATCCGCAAGTTTTTGGGCGCGTGCTAATTGGCTGTATACCTTTTCACGAAGTGCGGGCACTCGTGTTGTTTTTTGTTGTTCAGCGGCCTGTACTGTCGCCAAATTTACACCCGGAAGTACACTCAATGCACTTGGTGTAACAACGCTGGCACTGATTGCAACAGTGCACAACATGCTAAGCTTTAATAGCTTGGTTGTTAGTTTTAATTTCATAATTGCCTCACGTTCACTCTTTACTTACTTAACAGAATTAACCATTAATTTGGAAAGAAATTTTATTTTGCACACCGGCTACTTCAACGGCTTCGCCATTAACAACGCGCGGTTTATATTTAAACTTAAGGGCCGCATCCATCGCTGCTCTGTCAAACAGTGACTCTGGCTCGGCTTTAATAACTTGTGGCTCTTTCACTGTGCCTTGCTTGGTCACTGTAAACTCAACAATGACATACCCTTCAATACCACGCGATAACGCACGCCTTGGGTATACCGGTGCCACTTTTACTATGGGTAAATACTCACCATCACTGGTTTCTAACGCTAATCCACCCGCTAGATTTACATCAGCATCGACATTGGCAGCAAAATCAAAGTTGTTGCTAGCAGCGTTGTTATCGCTACTTTGCATTTGTGGCGATTCCATTGGCGGTGGTGGCTCTTTAGGTGTTGGTGGCTTTTGTGGTTTGCGCTCCTTTTTTTGCACCGTTTCTTCTTTTTTCAAACGGACAAAATCCAACACATTCCCTTTTGCAGGCTCCGTCATGGCGCCTTCTCCGCCGGTGATCAATGCCTGCATACCTAAAAACAGCATAAAGGTCACCACACCCGCTATAATTAACGCAAGTACATAACGCATCACTCGTTACCCTTCTTGAGCCGCTATTGAAACATCAAATACACCCGCTGCACGCGAGGCATCCATCACTTTTATCAAGGTTTCTGTAGTGGCTTTTTTATCGGCCTGAATAACCACACTGCCTTGTGGATTTTCAGCTTTTAAACGTTCAATGTTGGCTTGTACAGCACGTACATCTATTTGACGTTTATTGATCCAAATTTCGCCTTGATCTGAAATAGCTACTAATATGTTAGCCCGCTCTTTTTTAACAGCCGTTGCTGCTTCTGGGCGGTTTACATCAATACCGGCTTCTTTTACAAACGAGGCTGTAACAATAAAGAAAATAAGCATAATAAATACAACATCCAGCATAGGAGTCATGTTTATTTCTTCTGCTTCATCTTCTTGGAATAAATTACCTAATGGGGCTCTCATTTTACTTCTCCTAGAACAAGCGGTGATTATGTACACCGCTTTTCAATAATTATTTAGTGGTCTAACACCATAGTGTCTTGCAACAATTCAACTTCACGCTTTGCTTTACGCTGTAAATAGGTTGAGGCAAACACCCCAGATAACGCACCGACCATTCCTGCCATAGTGGGTATGGTTGCTTTTGATACACCCGATGCCATAGAGCGTGCGCTGCCTGTACCTGTAATGGCCATTACATCAAAAACTTCTATCATCCCTGTTACTGTGCCAAGCAATCCTAATAGTGGACACAGCGCTACCATTACATTAATCAACGGTAAGTTTGCATTTAATCGCATACTGGCGCGTGACACCATGGCCTGGCGTATTTGCTCTGCGTTCCAGCTGTTGCGTTCACTGCGCGTTTTCCACGTATTTTTAACGTCTTTTTTGTAGTGTCGATAGCCATTAAAAAAGTACATAAATCGCTCGAGTATCAATAACCACATCGCGAAAATTAACACGGCAATGACCAAGAGCACTTGGCCACCCGTGTCGAGAAAATCACGGATAGCATTGATTGAATCAATCAATAGCACCATGGTTTAAGCTCCTTTCTCGCTTCGCTCGGCAATAATACCTGCACTTTGTTCTTGTAAAATAAGCAGTAAGCCTTTTGAGCGAGTATTCAATAAGGTGTATAAAAACACCGTAGGGATAGCAACAACAAGGCCTAATACCGTAGTAACCAGGGCTTGCGAAATACCGCCTGCCATTAGTTTAGGGTCGCCAGTGCCGAATAAAGTAATTGCTTGGAAGGTATTAATCATCCCGGTTACAGTACCGAGTAAGCCCAGCAATGGCGCTACCACAGAGATAATTTTAATAAGCGTTAGATTACGGGTGATTTTTGGCATTTCGCGTAAAATGGCTTCGCTTAACTTAAGCTCAAGCGTGTCGTACGCCACATTAGGATATTGGTCTTTCACTTTCATGACGCGCCCTAGCGGGTTATCATCACGGGCTGTATCGTCTTTTAATTGACGGCGGATTTTTCCACCCATCAGCAGGAGCGATACAAAACGCTCTAACGCAATTAATAACGCTAATAAGCCAACGCCTAAAATAACGTAACCAACTGCACCACCTTGATGAACTTGCTCGCTGGTATCAGGGGCTTGTACTAACAAACCTAAAATTGAACCACCCGTTGGGTCAAGGGCAAACGGCACCACACCGGTGTTTGCTTGCTGCAAATCAGCCGCAGTCGCAGTAAAGCGGCTACTTGGTTGGCGAGTAAGCTGGCTAATGGTATTGGTAGAAGGCGTATACTCTAGGTACTGACCGTCACTAATAAGGTTAAATGCACCCACACGTACCACTTCTTTTTGTACTTTATTGCCACCGTCAACAATTACATCAGTATTGAAGCGGCTTACTTTTCCTTGTTCGGTCATTTCGCGTTGTAACTCAAACCAAACCTTTTCGATATCTTCAATAGACGCAAGCTTTGAGGTAGAACCCATTTTTTGCGCCAATTCGTCCATAAAAGTACTACGCCCAGGTAACTGAGCCGATACCACCGAGGTTGCAAACTTGTTGCTAGAATCTCCAGCAACTTGTTGTAGCACACCAAATAGCTCTTTTAATGAACCCATACGCTTTGATAAAGTATCGGTTAGGTTAGCTAATTTAATTTCGTTTTCTTCAAACTGCGTTTCTAAACGCTCTGACTCGCTAAGCATTTGGTTTCGTTTAGCTTGGGTGTTTTTCAGCATTTGCACTTGTTCATTTTGACGTGCTGCAAATTCTTGTTCGCGTTGTTTATTTTGTTCTGATTGCGCTGATTTACCCTGCTCTAACGTTTTTAATAAGGCATCTAAGTTCATTGGTTCAGCGGCACACATCGCACCTGAAAAACCTAAGCTGGCTGCAAACACGGCCATTTTTGTCATTTTCGTTAATAATTTCATGGTAAACCTCTTATTCTGCAGCATGAATTGGCAGTGTTAACATATCGGGGGCTAGTTGTTTGCGCGCAATGCGAAGCCCTTTATTAATTTGGCTAATGGTTGAATCAGGCAGTGCAACAAACGACTGTGACTGTTGATCCCAACTACCTGCTTGTTTGCCATCGCGGGTAAGGTAAATGAGTTCTAAACGGCCAATGCGTAAAAAATCAACTTCACGTTCTTTATTGTCCACATCAAGCAATGCGGTATACGCTTCAATAGTGCGTCCGTAATCAACTTCAACTTGATAAGCTTCTAAGACACGACGGAATTTTTCACTTGATGAAATATCAGCACGCTCCATCATTGCATTTAACGATTCAAGACGCTGCTTACGTTCTTGTTTTAAAAACGGCACATCTAAGGCAATAAACTGTTCAAGCCCGGTGATCATGCGAAGCATTAAAGGGGTTATTTGGCGCTCAATAATCGATACCTGATCCATTGATAAATTAAGCGATTCCATCTCTTCTATTTGGTTATTTAACTGTTTTGTCAGCTGTGCGTTATAAACGGCTAAACCATCTATTTCTTTATTTAGGGTTTTAAATTGCTGTAAACGCCCTTGCATTGAATCTGCAATCTTGTCTATTTTTGTTTGTGATTGCGCAGCTAAATTATTAATGTCGCTACTTTTATCAATTACCGTGTTTAAATCATTGGCGTGGACTGCTGCACTTGCGGCTACAATACCAGCTAAAATTAATGGTTTAACGCCTTTCATCGTATACACCTTTGCTCGTTAATTAGCGGATTTGCTAGTGTTTATTAGTCGCTTTAGCCTGTTTATGAAAAAACATTTTAAAGCGAGATAGTTTCAATGAGCGAAAGTGTATAGATTAAAAATGACAAGCGTGTTGCGTAAAAAAGTCGCTTTTATGACAATGGTAATAAATTAGCCTTATTGGCTGAATTTAAAGTGCAGGGTAATGTTTGAAGCGTAAATTTTATAAGTAAGACTGTATTTCACTAAGGGTATGCTGCCAATCTATGTAGTTAATAGCAATAGGGTAAGCACGGTTGTTATGTATTAATACTAACGAAGGGAAACCTTGAATAGGTAAACTGCGAACAAAGTTAAGCTCATCATAAAAGCGACGCTGAAGTTCCTTAGAGTGTAACTGCTGAGTAAATAAACAGGGATCTAAACCAATTTTTTCGCATAGTTTAATAAGCACGTCTTCATCCGATGGATTCTGCGCCTTTAAATAATACGCTTGTTGAATAGCGTCAATCATCTGTGGCTCTTTGTTAAAGCTACGAGCAATTAATGCCGCCCTACAAGAAGGATAAGTAGAGCGGCGTGGTTGGCATTCTCGCCAAAAATTAAAATTAAACTCAGTGCCTAATTGGTTGTTAATGTTTTGCCATATGCCTTGTAGTTGCAACTGCATATCAGCACTCATTAGCTGGTCGCTATCTGCCGCCAACCCCCCGACTCTATATTCTATAGGTAGAATATTTACTAAAGCAGTTTCTAGCTTTTGCCAAGTAGGTTTATAACCCCAGCACCAGCTACACATAGGATCATGCACATAGATAAGCTTACTGACTGACATGCTCGCCCTGCGCAAATATGACTTTATTACGCCCTTGTGATTTTGCCTGATATAAATATTCATCGGCTTGTTTTAATGCACTGTTGAAGTCGTCAACATGATTAGCTTGTGCAATGCCAATACTGCAGGTTAACGATACTCGTTGTTGTTTATCAGTTAACATTACATGATGTTGCACGCATTCTCTAAAGCGATTAGCTAAAATACTGGCTTCAATGGTCGTTAGCTGCGGTAAAATTACTACAAACTCTTCACCACCATAACGGGCTTTAAGGGCGGTTGCAGGAAACTGCGACTCTAATAATTTAGTGAACTCTATTAATACGGTATCACCAAAATCATGACCATAGGTGTCGTTTAATTGTTTAAAGTTATCTAAATCTAGGAGCAATATAGACAGCGGTAAATAATGTGCAGGTCGTGAAGCAGCAAGCTTTAAAAAATGAGAGGTAATAAAGCGACGGTTGGGTGCACCTGTGAGCTGATCTGTATAGGCGTATTGTTTTTGTTCTAAGGTAATATCAGCAATGGCAAGGTGGCTTCGGTGACGAAAATACTCACCGATAAAAGAAAACACCAGCACTAATGAAAATGCAGCAACAAAACGAGTTTTTTCTACCTCACCATAAATAACCTGCCCCATATCGGGGCCATACAACATAACAATACAGCACAATAACATGGCACTGCTTAACCATGCGCCAAACTTAACACCCAATATGGCGAAAACAGCAACAGGATAAAACATAAGCCAATATAAAGCAGTGTTATCTTTACCGCCTGTGTATACCAATGCTAAACACATCAAAAATACAATCATCAGAGTAATTAACGCAATAGCATTGAGCTTTTTGGTTTTTATAAAATAAACGATGCACCCTACAATCGTTAAGTTAACTGAGATTAATGCGGCAGTTAATATAGGTGCATAAACGCGATAATTTGCAATCACCAAATAAGTAATTAACACCAAGGCAATCGCTATCATGGTAAATAAAGAAAACGCTTGGCGTTGTCTATCAAAGCTATAAACACTGTCAATATTAACTAGACTAAGCCAGTTTGGTTTATTTATTTTTGTTTTATTGATCATACTTTGAATTTTTTAACCATCCGATCTAAGTCGCTAAATTGATGCTTAAGCTTGGTACATTCCTCTAAAGTAAGGTTAAGGTTAGATTGACCTTGAGTAGATAAGTCGCTAATAACATGAATATCTGAGTGTAATGATTTAACAACTTGGTTTTGTTCATCTGTGGCATTAGCCACACTATGATTAGCATCCGTTATTTGCCTTATCGCACTAATTATTTGCTTCATTACGTCGCCGACGGCATCCGCTTGCTGAACACTTTTTTCACTTTCTTCTAAACTGGTTTTCATCAGTTCAACGGCAGAGCTTGAGCCTTTTTGCAGTTCAATAACCGTATTTTCAATTTCTTGCGTTGATTGTTGAGTGCGTTGTGCTAATTGTCTTACTTCATCGGCAACAACGGCAAACCCTCTTCCCGCTTCACCCGCACGTGCGGCTTCTATCGCTGCATTTAAAGCGAGCAAGTTAGTTTGTTCACTCACTCCTTTAATTACTGCTAATACATTACCGATATTGGCGGTATGTGAATCTAAACTATTAATTGTTTCTTGCGCTTGCTCTATATTTTGCGAAAGTTGATGAATGCTTGATACGTTGTTAGTCAGTGTTTGCTGATTTTTAGCGCAATATTGATCAGCATCTTTAGCAAGCGTTGAGGCATTACTTGCACTGCTTGAAATTTCTGTGGCGGTAGCAGAAAACTGATTAATTGCCGATGCTACGCTGTTAGTACGTTCACTTTGATCGTCGTACATAGTCAAGGTTGAATCTGTTTGCGTAACCAGCTTAGCAACAGCTGTTTCTAACAATTGCGCTGAAAACTTAACTTGAACAATTGAATTTTGAATTTTTTCTATAAAAATATTAAATGAATTACTTAACTGACCAAACTCATCATCGTTTTCTACACTGAGGCGACGAGTTAAATCGCCTTCACCTTGAGCTATATCTCTAATAGCATCGTTTAAGCGATACATAGGACGCATTAAGTAACGCAATAAAAGCTGTAGCGCAAAAACAATGACTAAGGTGCCTACTATTAAGTAAATCAGTGCTTTTTGACCAAATGCCGACACACTTTCGAAAGCCGTGTCTTTATTGATCACTGCTCCTAAATACCAATCAACATTTTCTATGCCATGAATTTTAGTAAATGACACTAAAACAGTTTCATCAGCAACTTGGTGCTCTGTAAAAGTATCAGCCAGCTCAATGTCTTTTCCAAATAATTCAGTAAGCGCTTTTGAATTTAACTTACTATTTGGATGGCTTAGTATTTGCCCCTTATGATCTAATAAAAAGCCATAACCTAACCCTAAAAAATCAATATCGTCGATAATTTTAGCTATGGTTTGCATATCAATATCAGCACCTGCAACTCCTTTAAATTGGCCATTAATATTTATGGGCGCAACAGCTGAAATGGTCAGTTCATTGGTGGTTACATCAATATAAGGGGTGGTGAATGCAGTGTTAGTTTTGTTTTCAACCAACTTATACCAAGGGCGGCTAGTTGCATCAAAATCGTCGGGTAAAATGACGCTTTGATCATTTAAAATAAACGCGCCTGAGGATTCGCCGATGTAAGTATTTTTAAAATCACCTGCCATCTCTGCAGTATTTAATTGCGATAATGTAAGCGCTTTAGCGTCTGTAACTTGATAGGTGTTTGCCAGCGAGATAACAATGGCTAACTTGTTATTCAGCCAGCTTGCAATGTTCTGCGATACAGACTGGGAATTTTGTTTTAATACTAAAGATAGCTGCTCTTGAGTTTGATGACGCATTGAAAAATAGTTGTTAATAGTGAAAACACCTAACACTAAAACTAAGACCAATGACGCAGCGATGGTGATTTTGGAGGTGAATTTCAGCGAGCTAAACATAAGTACCTTAAGAATTAATCATTATTATCACTGTCTTTTTAACAAATTTTTAACTGAAAGTCTTAGCAAATATAAGCTGGGATTGATTAAATTTTAAAAAATAATGATAAAGTATTATTTTGATGTACAGAAAAATATCTATAAGATGATTTTTTAATAGCGACGGTCTAACTAGTCGCAAAGAAAGACTCTATGCAACTTGCCTTTTAGAAAAGTAAAAAGATTAAAATTTGAATTTAATAATGACGTTACACTGAGTAATTATTATTTAAATCACTTTTTCCATTTCATTTTATTATTGGTATCGCGTGATGAAATAATGGTTTCATCACTGCTTTGAATCCCGCCCAATTTAGAGAGTCGGTCATAAAGAACAACATTACAGGTTGCCGCTAAATTCATACAGCCGATAGTAGGAATATACACCACTTCGTCGCACCATTTTAAAACATCTTTGGGCACAGAGCCGTCTTCTGGACCAAATACATAAAATGCGTTCTCAGGGTGAGTAAATTCGGGCAAAGGAGTGGCGCCTTCAATTAACTCAATTACCACTACTTTTGCATCTTTTGGCTTGACTGATGCTAAATCGTCAGTGGCGGTTAATGGAATGCGTTGCACCACATTTTTCGTATCCGTATGAAATTTTTGTGCATTTAAATAACGGTTGCCGGTAAAAAAAACCTGCTTGGCGTCATAACAACCTGCTGCGCGTAATACACCACCCACATTGGTTGGGCTTTTAGGGTTTATTAAACCAATACTTGCTTGTAACTTACTCACTAGTTGCAATCCTTGGTTGGCCACTCGGCAATATACAAGTCAAAATCGTCTAATTTTACATCACAATCTTTTACTGTTTTATCTTTGACTGAAATGTTTAGCTCATGCATTTTAGTTTTATCGCCGTTATTAAGTAACGGGTGCCACGTTGCTAAACCGCGCCCTTCATGAAGACGGCGGTAGCTACAGCTTTGTGGCATGAAAAAGATGTCTTTTAGGTTTTCTTTAGTGAGTTTAACACACGAAGGGACTAATGTTTGGCGGTTTTCGTATTCACTACAGCCACAGGTATTGTTATCAAGGTATTGACAAACAATGTTGGTAAATATTAGTTGCTCGCCTTCTCTTAGCTGATCGGTAGCAGTAAAGTCATCTTCGTCTTCACTGTCAATAAAGGTGTTTAAACAACACTTTCCACATCCATCACAAATGGCTTCCCATTCTTGCTGGTTCATTTCATTCAGGCTTTTACTAAGCCAAAATTGGGTATTTGCTAATTGTTGATCAAACATGGTGTTCTCGCCCCTTTTAAGAGCGCGCATTCTAACGTATTGCAGCAAAGCGCGCAAAGCCAATCCCTAATATCTGCATGGCTTCGCGCGATTTTATTACTGCTGAGATTTAACCCAACGTTTAATTTTTTTCTCCAGAATAGGCATAGGTAGTGCACCATCAATCAATATTTGCGTATGAAACGCTTTAATGTCAAATTGCTCACCTAATTGCTGGTGGGCGTAATTTCTGAGCTCTTTAATTTTAAACTCACCCAATTTGTACGATAGTGCTTGGCCTGGCCATGCAATATAGCGCTCAACTTCAGCAATAACATCACTTTTTGCCATTGAAGAATTTGCTAGCATGTAATCAATGCCTTGTTGACGTGTCCAACCTTTGGCATGAAATCCTGTATCAAGCACTAATCGCATCGCTCTTAGCTGCTCATCGCTAAGACGCCCGTACCACATATACGGGTCGGTAAATAAGCCCAATTCTTTGCCTAAGCTTTCTGCATATAATGCCCAGCCTTCAGCAAACACGGTATAGCCGCCAAATTTACGAAAATCGGGCAAGCTTTGCACCTCTTGTTGCAGCGCTATTTGAAAGTGATGACCAGGAGCGGCTTCATGAATAGACAGTGTTTCGAGTAAAAACTTAGGCTGCGCTTTTAAGTTGTATGTATTGATGTAAAATATGCCTGGGCGCGAACCATCAGGAGCGGGTCCTGCATACGACGCTCCCGCAGCTGATTGGGCTCGATACGCTTCAACCGCTTTGACAACATAAGGTGCTTTAGGCTCAATATTAAATAACTTTGGTAAGCGAGCGTCTATTTTTAATTTTATCTTTTCATAGGCAGCAATTAACTCATCGGCCGTTTTGTAATAAAACTCATCGGAGTCACGTAAGTGGTTAAAAAAGGCTGATAATTCTCCTTCAAATTCGACGGTGTTTTTCACCGTTTTCATCTCACTTAAGATTCTTGCCACTTCACTTAAACCAATCTCATGAATTTCATCCGCTGATAAACTTAACGTAGTATTTTTCTTTATTTGGTATTCGTACCACGCTTTACCATTGGGTAAATCAGCATAACCAACAGAATCGCGGGCATAAGGAATATAATCGTTAAGTAAGAAATCGCTCATTCGCTGATATGCAGGCACTAATTTATCTAAGATCAGTGT
Source organism: Pseudoalteromonas sp. Scap25 (assembly GCF_013394125.1). Taxonomy (GTDB): domain Bacteria; phylum Pseudomonadota; class Gammaproteobacteria; order Enterobacterales; family Alteromonadaceae; genus Pseudoalteromonas. The sequence continues at coordinate 436,328 of NZ_CP041328.1, forward strand.
TTTATACTGCGATTTTAGCTGTTGCTTTTCATCAGCTGAAAAAGAGTCGGGCATGGCTTTAATGGGCGAATAAAAGAGAGAATCTTCTGCGCTTGTAACAACATGCGCTTTAAATTGCGGGAGTAATTTTTTTGCTAATGGCATAGGCAGTACCACATCGTATTTAACGCCTTGCGCCATTGATTGTTCAACACTTGCAAGCCATTTAACGAAACCATCTGCACGCTTGATAAAATTTTCGTAGTCGGCAACAGTATTAAAAGGCTGAGCACTTTGTCCTGAACCAAATCCAGCGAAGGTATTATGCGCACCCGACATTTGATTTATCGGTAACAAATAATTTTTATATTGCATCCCCTCAAGCTTGAGGGCTAAATCTCGGGATAACACTTCAAAATTCAGTAGCGCTTGACCGGTCAGTTGTGATTCATCAATCAGGGATAAGCGTTGTTGATATTTTTTGTAGAAAGCGGCTTTCTTATCGCGATTAAGCTGCGATATTTCAGGCAAAAATTGATCATCAAATTCATGGCGGCCATTATAAGTAGCGCTTAATGGATTAAAAGCTAATGATTCATCGTAGTACTGAGCAACGAGCACATCTAATTGCTGCTCGGCTGATAATTCGCTTATTACAGGTGCAACTGACTGATTTGTGTTTAATTGTGAGCTGGTGCTCATACAACCACTTAAGGCAAACATAACGCTACTGGCAACCAGAGCTATTTTAATAACTTTCATAAATTCCCTTGTTAGTTTTTACCCGCCAATTATGCGGTTTTAAATAACTTAAATAAAGCAATTACGGTCAATGCTATTCGTCGCTACATTATTTACTCAATAGCGCATGGTTGCTACATTCAAGTGAATGAAAATAATTATAATGACTTAAACATGAAAAAACATTTATTGACTCTATCAATCGCATTAATGAGCTTAACCAGTGCAAGTACACTAGCCACAACCTATATATCGGCCAAAGCTTTGCTAGATGTTGAAACAGGCGAACTTAAGGCTAATCCTTTGATTGCCATAGATAAAGGTGTTATTAGCCAAATCCAATTTAATAAAAAGCCCAAGCTTAGCAGTAATGATGAACTGATAAACCTACCAACGCTTACCCTGTTACCTGGGTTAATGGACATGCACGTACATTTAACCAGCGATCCTACCGTCTCTCGAAGTGAACGTTTAGGGCAATCTGTTCCGCGAATGGCCATTAAAGCCAGCTATTTTGCTAAGCAAACCTTAGAAGCTGGATTTACTACAGTAAGGAACTTAGGTGCTGAGGGCTACAGTGTTATTGCGGTGCGAGATGGTGTGAATGCAGGTGATATTATCGGCCCACGTATCTGGGCTGCAGGGCCTTCTTTGAGCATTACTGGTGGGCACTGCGATAATAATCGCTTACCTCCAGAGATGAAATATACTGCCACCGGCGTTGCTGATGGCCCATGGGCAGTACGTATTAAAGTGCGTGAAAATATAAAATATGGCGCTAATGCAATCAAACTATGCGCCACAGGTGGGGTATTTTCTAAAGGAACAAAAGTCGGCATACAGCAATACGCCTTTGAAGAAATGAAAGCCATTGTTGATGAAGCGCACATGCGTGAATTACCTGTTGCCGCTCACGCACACGGCACTAACGGTATTAAAACGGCGATTAGAGCCGGTGTAGATAGTGTTGAGCACGCTAGCTTTCTAGATGATGAAGCGATTGCGCTTGCAAAAGAGCATGGTACTTGGTTATCGATGGATATTTATAATACAGAGTATACGCTGAGCTTTGGTGAGCAAAATGGTGTTGATGAAGAAAACCTAAATAAGGAACGTCTGGTATCAAAAAAACAACGTGATAGTTTTAAACGCGCTGTTAAAGCTGGGGTAAACATGGTATTTGGTACCGACGCAGCAATATACCCACATGGTGATAATGCTAAACAGTTTTCCCGTATGGTTGAATTTGGCATGAGTGAATTACAAGCAATTCAAGCGGCGACCATTAATAGTGCTAGATTATTAAAAGCTGATAAACAACTAGGGCAAATTAAAACTGGTTTTGCAGCTGATATCATAGCGGTAGATACTAATCCATTAAAAAACATTTCTACACTAGAGCAGATCCCGTTTGTTATGAAGGCGGGTGTGGTTTACAAACAGTAAGCCCAAACGTTTCTATAAGGTTGAGCACCGCTCAACCTTAAAATTTTTTGCAAATGTAGCTAAGCTGCTCGTTTAGCCATCAAAATTTTATTAAAAAATCTTTCTGCTAAACCAACTAACTACTGCAATCCCCCTTTGAAATTTTCAAATATGATTACTTTTAAATCACATTGAATAACAATCAAGCAAACGTACCTATTGAAGTAAAAAAAATTGAACTTTTTATTTAAATTTAAAATGATAACCATTATCATTCGCGCAAATTAACAAATGCGAATGGTTATCAGTTTATGAAAAGGTTTCAATACTCTCTCCTCACTCTAGCGTGTTTAAACGCAAATTTAGCAATGGCTAACGAGTCACAAGTTAATTCAGATATTGAACGAATTAGCGTTTACGAGCAACAAAACCGAGTAGTGATGAATTCTGGTTTAGCGACTAAATCAGACATGTCACTAATGGAAACCCCAGCACCCGTGGTTATTGTTGATAAAGCACTGATTGAATCACAAGGTATTGATAGTCTTCAGGACGTGATCCGCAATGTGAGTGGCCTAACTCAAGCGGGTAATAACTATGGCATTGGTGACAATTTAGTTATTCGTGGTTTGGGTGCTAATTACACTTATGATGGCATGTATGGCGGCGCAGGCTTGGGCAATACATTTAACCCTACTCGGTCTTTAACCAATGTTGAATCTATTGAAGTGTTAAAGGGTCCCGCTACTGGCTTGTATGGTATGGGTAGTGCCGGTGGTGTGATCAACCTCATTGAGAAAAAACCACAGTTTAACGAGCAACATACGCTAGAAATGGATATCGGTCAGTGGGATAGTTATTCGCTTGCACTCGATAGCACCAATGCAATAACCGACGATTTAGCTTATCGGGTAATGGCAAAAACCGCCTCTAGCGATGGCTTTCGTGATTTAAAAGAGCAGCGCGATGAAATTTACTCGTCTTTAAAATATGTGCTTAATGACCAACAATCTTTTGTATTGTCTGGGGCATATATTAAAGACGCTATTGCAGTGGATTCTATTGGCCACCCTATTCGTATTTTTAACAGTGAATCGGTTAACGGTTTAACTGCTGGAGAAGTATCAGGCGCCGATTTAGTTAATGACCCTACAGCAAGTGGGTTACAATTGAGTGAAGCACAACGAAATGAATTAGCTAACTCTTTGGCAAGCAATGATGGTTTAACACCCTTTAACTTTGGCACTAATGGCATAATATCACCGATGGCAAAGGATAACGAAGGTGAAGAGCTGCGTTTTAAATTAGCGCATAATTATTACATTAGTGATGATTTATTTTTAAATCAACAGCTACAGTATCGCAATTACACCTCAAGTTTTGCTCGTCAAACAGGTGCTTATAATTATGTTTATTGGAACCGACGCGGTGTAATTAACCAAGATCCACGCGCACCGTTAGTTGTAGATAATGTATTACATCCTTTTGCTGCAAGACGCCAAGAATATCGCCAAGTAGAAGCGGATGAAAAATCTTGGCAATACTTCTTAGATTTACGTTATGACTTTATGCTTGGTAATATAGAAAACGAACTACTAGTTAATGCCAACTATGAAGACCGTGATATTCGTTTTAAACAGTACTCTATTTATGATGCTGATAAGGTCATTAAAAACAATGACGGTGAAGTGATTTACCAAGGCGCACTGCCATATATTTTTGATATACGTCAACCAAATTGGCCTACAGGTGAATTTGCTGACTATGATCCGCTTAAAACCAGTGATTACAATAAAAAAGTACAAGCATGGGGCGTAGGCCTGCAGCATGTTGCTTATATTAACGACAAGATCACTACTCGTATTGGTGTTGCTCATAATCGCATAAAACAAAGTTATGAGCATTTTGGGGTAGACCCACGTTATAGCCAAAGCCGCGCAAATCCAACGCCTGAAGCAAACACATCAGACAGTGGTTTAACGTATAACTTAGGTGCTACTTATCAAGTAAACGCTGATATGGCTTTGTTTTTAAATCACTCGAAAGGACGCACAGCTTACAGTGTTCTTGGCTCTGTTGCTGGTAATGAAGCCGATAGAGACGATTCAGAATCAGTGAGTAACGATTTAGGCTTTCGTTTTAAAGCATTTGATGATCAATTACTAGCTTCGATTGTAGTATTTGAAAGTGCGCGCACTAATTTAGAATACGCCAATCCACTTTATGAAGCCGGCGTGTCAGCACCTAACGTAGTAGAGAGCTTTTTTGATGGCGAAGAACAGACAAAAGGTGTAGAGATTGATTTAAATGCCTATTTGAACGATCAATGGAAAGTTAATATTAACGGTGTTTATCAAGACGCCCGCGATAAAACTAATCCAAACAGCTCAAGCTTTGATACCCGCCAAAAAGGGGTGCCTTATGTAACAGCTAGTTCATGGGTTACTTACTCAGCAGCGCTGTTTGAATTACCACACGCAGTTGATCTAAGCGCAGGCTTAACATTCGTTGATAAACGCAGTACTAACTCAAGTTCATTCGGTATTGATAATGGTTACGTACCCGCTTATACCGTATATGATGCTGCAGTTAGCTATAAAGCTGATAACTGGCAGATGCAGTTAAACATTAATAACCTGTTTAATAAAAACTATTATTCTAAAGCCATGTTTTTAGGCGGAATGCCAGGTGAAGAACGTAATGCAAAGCTAAGCTTTAGTTACACACTTTAATAGTTTAATAATTTTAAAAGCACGGAGTTTCAATTGAAATACCGTGCTTTTTTCATGTAAAAACTTAATATTAAATCGTAACAACTATGCGGCCGTTTATTTCGCCTTTAAGCATGTCATCAAAAATTTCATTAATATCTTCAAGTTTTTTCTCTTCAATGATAGCTTTTACTTTGCCTTGCGCAGCAAATTCAAGACATTCTTGCAGGTCTTTGCGCGTACCTACAATAGAGCCAACCACTGAAACACCATTTAATACGGTGTCAAAAATTGGCAATGGCATATCTTCAGGCGGTAAACCAACCAATACACATTTTCCCCCTCGGCGAACACTTTTATATGCTTGTTCAAACCCAGGTTTTGATACTGCCGTACAAACAACAGCATGCGCGCCACCTACTTGCTCAAAAATGGCCTCACTGGGCACCACCTCTTTAAAATCAAGCGTAATATCAGCACCCAACTCTTTAGCTAGCGCCATTTTCTCTTTACCAGTATCTACCGCAATAACATTAAAGCCCATTGCTTTTGCATATTGCACTGCTAAGTGCCCTAAACCACCCACACCGACAATAGCAACCCATTGACCTGGTTTAGCGCCAGATACTTTTAAAGCTTTATACGTTGTTACGCCCGCACAAAATAAGGGGGCAGCTTCAGCAAAACCTAAACCTTCCGGTATTTTGATGATGTAGTCACCATGAGCTAAACAGTATTCTGCATACCCACCGTCAATAGAGTAACCCGTATTATGTTGCGATAAACACAAGGTTTCGCGCCCATCTAAACAAAACTCACAATGGCCACATGCGCTGTATAACCATGGTACGCCTACTCTATCGCCCACTTCTAAGTGCTTAATATTACTTCCTAGTTTTTCTATTACACCAACACCTTCGTGCCCAGGTACTAATGGCATTTTTGGTTTTACCGGCCAATCGCCATGACATGCGTGTAAATCAGTGTGGCACACACCACAAGCGGCTATTTTTACTAGGACATCGTTAGGACCTACTTCTGGGATAGGCAAATCGGTGATCGCTAACTTGCCTTTATATTCTGTATTTATTGCTGCTTTCATAGTCATTCCATCGTTTATAAAAAATTTTGTTATTCAACAAGGTCGTTAAATAACAATGTCATGTTGCATATCCGCAACATACCTCACTATAAATGCTTAGATATTAATCTATATCAATCATTAGTCGTAAAACGTGGCTTTTTATCCCAGCTTAAGTCTTGCCATACCTAACCAGCGTGCTAGCATAGATTTCATTTATTTTTGAAACTTGTAACAATGACATTATCAGAAAAAAACTTTGCCTTTGTAATGCATTGTGGTGAGATGGGCAGCCGCTGGGGATTTAATCGCACCATTGGACAAATGTGCGGTTTATTGATTATCACTAAAGACCCGATGACGGCAAATCAAATCGCTGATGCGCTAAGTATCTCTCGCGGTAACGTGAGTATGGGGATCAAAGAATTACAATCTTGGCAACTGATCAAAGTAATGCATATCCCAGGAGATAGAAAAGAGTACTATGCCCCTGCAGGCGATATTTGGGATATGGCAAATCGCGTATTCGAAGAGCGCAAAAAACGTGAAGTTGAGCCGACACTAAGTTTACTGCGGGATAACTTACTAGACGAAGCAAGTAACGACGATGAAATCTACGCTCAAAAACAAATGGGCGAAATCCATAACTTACTTGAAACAGTAACTAAATGGTCGTCAGAATTACAACGTTTAACTCCTGAGCAGCTTAATAAGCTAATGAAACTAGGTTCAGGGATTGGCAAAGTCATTGACCTAAAAGATAAAATATTTAAAAAAGAAATTTAGTCGATAGGTCACTCACAAAAAAGCCGCAATTTGCGGCTTTTTAGTTATTTGCTTTATTTAAATTTTTGGATAAGCAATTCTATCTGACAAATAGCCCACGCTGGTTGCAAAATAATATGACCGATTCCAGTGCATAAATACCTTGTAGTTGTCGTATGCTAAATACATGCGCCCATTTTCATCATCAGGCATCACTAGTGCAGCATCCACAGCAACATTTGGTAAATCGCTGCCATCAGCACGACGAACCCCTAATGCTTGCCAATCAGCGAGTGAGCGCTCTGAATTGTTCCAATATTCAAGCCATTGCTTACGTGTTTTAGTACCGCGCTTTAAAATATACTGCTGATCAAAATCAGCAGGTAATTGAACTTGGCGACCCCAGGTTAAGTTGTCATTCCAACCCTCTTGCTTTAAGTAATTAGCAATAGAGGCAAACGCATCTTCTTTGGTTGTCCAAATATCTTTACGGCCATCGTTGTTGTAATCTACAGCATAGGCATTAAATGAGGTTGGCATAAATTGAGTTTGCCCCATTGCACCTGCCCATGAGCCTTTAAATTTATCAAGCGTAATATGACCCGACTTTAATATGTCCAGTGCTGCCCATAATTGGCGCTTGTATAATGCTTCACGGCGCCCATCAAAAGCCAGTGTTACCAACGATGAAATCACGTTGTGGCCACCTTGAATGGCACCAAAATTACTCTCTAAGCCCCAAATAGCTACAATAAAGCGTGCTTGGACGCCAAAGTCTTTTGCGACCTTCTCTAAAACGTCTTGGTTTTCTTTGTACAACTTACGCGCGCGATCAATTTTCCATTGAGGCACTCGTTTTGGTAAATATGTTTCCAGTGTTTCTTTTACTTCAGGCTGATTTTTATCTGCTGAAATCACTTTTTCTTTGTAAGAAGCAGTGGCAAATGCTTGCTCAAGTAACTGAGTATCGTAACCTTTCGCTATTGCCTCTTGCTTTAAATTAGTAAGGTATTGTTGAAACTCAGCTTGGGTTTTTGCCATCACAGATGAGCTTAAACAGATACCACACAATACAACTGCTAATTTTTTAATCACTATCTACTCCGTTTTGTTTTCTTAATTCACTCAGCAAGTTTTCTTCTGGTGGCGGAATTTGTAAATAATAGCCTTGGTCGCTGAGCGACTGTTTTAAAGTGTCTAAATCCGCTACGCCTAGTTGAGTTCGCTTAGCTAAGTTAATGATCATCACGTACTGAGGTTGACCAAACATGGCCATTAAAGGTTCCGGAACTTTACTAAAATCGTCTCTTTTTTCAATAAATAAGAAAGTATCTGCTTTTTTCTTACTTTTATATACCGCAGTTAGCATTATGGCCCTATAAAATCTTGCTTAACAGTGCTACACACTATAACATGGCAATAATAATAAGTTATAAAAATTAGAGTGAAAACTACAATAAACGCCTTGTTCAGCCTAGGTTTATATAAAAATTTCACACTAACAAGACAATCCAGTTGAGCATCTATGTCGGACCAAATTTTTGAGCTAAAAGGCAACCTTTTTACGTTATCAGTTTTACATCTTTATAGTACTGATATCCCCCTTTTAGCAGAACAACTGTATATAAAAATAGCCCAAGCCCCAAAATTCTTTGAGGGTGCCCCCATTGTCGTGAATTTAATTGAAGTAAAAAATAATCCTATTGATTTTGTTCACTTAAAATCACTTATTGAACGTATGAGCTTTAATGCGGTGGGTGTATGTAATGGTTCTGATGAGCAGCACAAACAAGCGAAAGCTGCTGGCTTATCTGTTTTAAACTATTCACAAGACGTTAAGAGTGAACCTCCAAGAGTAGAGCCTAATACGTCAGTGGTTGAAAAAACCGTGTATTTACCAGCACAAATTATTAATGGTGCAGTTCGCTCAGGGCAACAGGTTTACGCCAAAGACCGTGACTTAGTGGTATTAGGCGCAGTAAGCCATGGTGCAGAAGTAATTGCAGATGGCAATGTACATATATATGGAACCCTACGCGGCCGTGCAATCGCCGGTGCGAAAGGGCTAGAAAACGCATACATTTTTTGTAATAAATTAGAAGCAGAACTCGTTTCAATCAATGGTAATTACTGGATCAGTGACTCACTGCAAGGTGAACACTGGGGTAACGCAGTTCAAATACAACAAAAAAATGAATCTTTAGAAATTTCAGCTTTGGTTAAAGGATAAATCTCATGGCAAAAATAATTGTCGTTACCTCGGGTAAAGGGGGTGTTGGTAAAACAACATCAAGCGCAGCAATTGGTACAGGCTTGGCATTGAAAGGCTATAAGACTGTTATCATTGATTTTGATATCGGCCTGCGGAATTTAGACCTTATTATGGGTTGTGAACGTCGCGTAGTGTATGACTTTGTCAATGTAATCAATGGTGAAGCCAACCTTAACCAAGCACTTATAAAAGATAAGCGTGTAGAGAAGTTATTCTTACTTCCTGCATCGCAAACACGCGATAAAGATGCACTCACACGTGATGGCGTTGAACGTGTTCTCAATGAGTTAAAAGAAGACTTTGACTACATCGTGTGTGATTCTCCGGCAGGTATAGAAGCCGGTGCTATGATGGCCATGTACTTCGCTGATGAAGCGATTGTAACTACCAACCCAGAAGTTTCGTCAGTAAGAGACTCAGATCGTATACTAGGAATTTTACACAGTAAATCTAAACGTGCTGAAGAAGGTTTGGAAAACATTAAAGAGCATTTGCTAATAACACGCTATAATCCAGATCGTGTATCAAAAGGTGAAATGCTATCTGTTGAAGATATCCAGGACATTCTAGCTATCGACTTACTAGGTGTCATTCCTGAATCTCAAGCAGTACTTAGTGCATCTAACTCAGGACAACCCGTTATTCTTGATGGCGAATCAGACGCAGGTCAAGCCTATGCTGATGCGATCAGTCGTTTATTAGGCGAGACGGTTGAATTTAGATTTTTAGATGTAGAGAAAAAGGGTTTATTCAAACGGATATTTGGAGGTTAATGTGTCTTTACTTGACTACTTCCGCTCAGAAAAGAAAAACAGTGCGTCATTAGCAAAAGAGCGATTGCAGATCATAGTCGCGCACGAACGTTCTCAGCGTGGTACACCTGATTACTTGCCGCAGTTAAAGCAAGATATATTAGATGTCATTCGCAAGTACGTGAATGTAGGCGCCGATGCAGTTCAAGTTCAGTTTGATCAAAATGAAGATGATTTAGCCGTACTCGAACTCAATGTCACACTACCTGACGAAGAAAAGAAATAATGATAAAGGGCGCTAAGCGCCCTTTATCATCTGTTTTTAACTCGTCTTGTAAACTTTATTTAATTATCCCACTCTTTGAGTGCACCTTTAAGATATTCATAGCGCCAAGAATTGAGTAAATCTGGTTTTATCTGCTGTGATTTTTGTTCATCTGTTAGCTTCCAGTTCCAACTTATAAGTTGATTCACTTGCTTTTTAGAGGCCATTACATCTTCTGGTATGTTGTGCTCTTTTGCAACCTTACTAATGTTTTGTTTGATCTCTTTCGCTACTTTTTTGTATGTAGGAAAATCAATTAAACGCTTTAGTACTTTTGGGTGCTGTTCAGGTGGGATAGCTTTAGCTTGCTCAATACACTTCAAAATTTCAACCCCTGAACGATTCACTTCAATAGGCTCAACACCCGGAATTTGTCTAAGCGCATTTAAGCTCGATGGGCCTCGCTTAGCGATTTCAGTCATGTTGTGCTCTTTAAGAACAAAATTAAGCGCAAGATTTTTACGAATTGCTTTATCTCTTCGCCACACGGCTAATTCTTTAAGTACAGCTAATTCATGCGGCTTAAGCTGCCATGCATTTTTAATCTCTTTATAAAGCAGTTCATCTGGTGTTTGAAAAGCACGCTTGTTTGCCACTAATTCACTTTCGTTAATAACAATATCAAATAAATCGGCCGCTTTAATGCTGTCTATAATTAACTCAAAACAAGGCAGTAAGTGAAACGTATCGGCCGCAGCGTATTCAAGTTGTTTTTGAGTGAGAGGACGTTGTAACCAATTGGTACGCGATTCACTTTTATCAATTTCAATATTCAACAAGGTTTTTACCATTAAGGCAAACCCCATACAGTTACCCTCCCCTAATAGCTGAAGTGCAAACTGAGTATCAAACAATGGATAAGGAACGAAACCTGCGTATTTTTGAAAAACTTCAATATCTTCTGAAGGAGAATGAAGTACTTTTAACACGTTTGGATCTTTAAGTATCTGCCAAAAATCAAACAAGGAAAGCTCTGCAAGCGGGTCGATGAGTGCTAAATGCTCGCCATCATAAACTTGAATTAGTGCAACTTCGGGATACAAAGTACGGCGGCGCATAAACTCGGTATCAATAGCAAGAATGGGTTTGTTTTTTATTTGTTCTACAAACGTATTTAGCTCATTTTGGGTTTGGATCAATTGGTAGTGCACTGAGTCTCCTACAATAAAAAAGCCGACTAATGTCGGCTTTTTTATAGTTGCTAATCTTTTAAGGCTCTTCTGAGAATTTTACCCACGTTAGTTTTAGGTAACTCATCCTTAAACTCAACGAGTTTAGGAACCTTATAATTAGTTAAATTATCACGACAATGTTTTATTATATCTTTTTCAGTTAAAGAAGGGTCTTTTTTCACAACAAAAACTTTAACTTGTTCACCACTAATGTCATGAGGAATACCAATTGCGGCAACTTCTAATACACCTTCGTGCATCGCAACCACTTCTTCAATCTCATTTGGGAATACATTAAAGCCTGACACAATGATCATGTCTTTTTTACGGTCAACAATATAGAAGAAGCCTTCATCATCGTATGTCGCAATATCACCGGTAGCAAACCAGCCATCTTTTAAACATTCAGAGGTTGCGTCAGGACGGTTATAATAACCAAGCATTACTTGTGGGCCTTTAACCCATAACTCGCCCGGTTCACCTTTAGCCGCTTCTTCACCGCTATCAAGCATTAGCTTGATATCGGTACTTGGCGCTGGTAAGCCAATAGAGCCATTATAAGACTCTAAATCATATGGGCTAATTGTAACTAATGGCGAACACTCTGTCAGACCATAGCCTTCCATTAATTTGCTGTTAGTGACCTTCTGCCATTTTTCGGCAACTGGACGTTGAACGGCCATACCGCCACCCAGTGACATTTTAAGGTTACTAAAATCAAGTTCAGAGAAACCTGGAGTATTTAATAAGCCATTAAACAGAGTATTTACACCTGTAATAGCTGTAAATTTATGCTGACTAAGCTCTTTTACAAATCCTGGCATATCACGTGGATTAGTAATTAAAACATTTAAGCCACCGTATTTCATAAATGCTAAACAGTTCGCTGTTAATGCAAATATATGATAAAGCGGAAGCGCAGTAATAACTACTTCACTACCACGGTCAAGCACTTTGTCTAAACAACCAGATACTTGCTCAAGATTACCTACCATATTGCCATGACTTAACATAGCGCCTTTTGATACACCGGTAGTTCCACCGGTGTACTGCAAGAACGCTAAGTCACTAAGGTTTACATCTGGACGTTTGTAACCAGTTGGATCTGCTTTTAACAAATCACAAAAGTTAATCGTGTTAGGTAATGTGTAGCTTGGCACCATTTTTTTGAAATGCTTAACGACAAAATTAACTAAATGCTTTTTAAGACCACCCATCATGTCACCGACTTGGGTAACCACAATATGTTTCACGTCGGTGTTGGGCAGCGCTTTTTCAAGAGTGACAGCAAAGTTAGCAAGTATAAAAATGGCTGATGTTTCAGAATCTTTTAACTGATGCTCTAACTCTCGTACGGTGTAAAGCGGGTTAACATTAACTACAACACATCCTGCACGCAAAATACCTAAAATAGCAATAGGGGTTTGCAACAAATTAGGCATCATCACAGCGACTTTATCGCCTTTTTTTAATCCTAAATCGTTTTGGATATAGGCGGCAACGCGTTTTGTTGCAGCATCTATTTCGTTGTAAGACAATGTTTTACCCATATTAGTAAATGCAGGTAAATCTTTGTATTCATTAAAACTTTTTTCAAACACTTCGAGTAACGAGTTGTAGTGCTCAGGATCGATTGTTTCAGGCATACCTTCTGGGTAGCGCTTAAGCCAGATTTTTTCCACTCTTAGCCCCTGTTATAATTATATTTTTATTAACCTTAATCTAAGTAAGGCACTTTCACAATTGAGCAAATACTCTAATCTAGAGATAATCCCACATTTATCGGTAATATACAATTAACATGCACTACTTTGCAGCATAAATACGTGAATGTGTTCAAAACATAGCCCACTACTTTGCATATGGCAATGATGTCCACCAGGCACTTCTAATACTCTCAAGTTATTGTAATAATTACTATACTTATCTAAGTTTTGTTTTACAAATGGATAACCTTGATCACCTAAAATTAATTGACATGGTGCAATTAATTCTTTTATTGCACCAATACATTGCGCTTCATCAAATCGAAAACCTGAGTGATTTTTAAGCTTAGGATCAGTCGTTAACTCAAACCCACTGTGCATTTGTTTTATATTTCTGTCCATCAGCAAAGCGATTAATTTATCATTTAAATCAGTTGTTTTTGCACGCGCTTGATAAATTTGCTCTTTTGAAGTGTATATCCTTGATTTTTTAATCGTTAACCGTGCCCGGTTAAGTATGGCATTTCTTAGCTGTGAAGCGACTTCATTTGCTTGTGTGGTAACGCAGCCTATTCCTTCAATAAAAGAAACGGATTTAACATACTCGTTAAAACAACTCGCAAATAAACCCGCGACCATCGCCCCCATCGAATGCCCGACCAAGTGTACCTTTTTTAATTTAAGCGCTGTGATTAAGGCATAAACATCATCCACATAATCAATAAAGTAGTAATGTGCCTGAGGGCTTCGCCAAGATGATAGTCCATGCCCTGCAAAATCAATACAATACCATGTTTGATTTGACGGTACGTCAGTTAGCATAGGTACAAAGCTAGCACTGTTATCTAACCAACCGTGAAGCGCAATAACAACCTCTTCACCGTCTCCAAATTTAAGGCCATGTATATCTAAGTCGTTAGCTTTGACAGAAAATGGTTGCAATGCAAACCTCTACTTTTTATTTGGTTATAGCAATAACATACAAGAGTTAATACACAAATAATAGAACCGAGCTAGAAGAGTACACACTTAAATTGCGAGATTTCATAACATATTCATTTATTTATCTGGTCATCAGTATACAATAATAGTCGCTATTAAAATAAGTACACTTAAAGGGTACACACAATGAAAAAACAGTTCGGCTTATTAGCGCTTTTATGTACAACAACAGGAGCATTTGCTCAAACAGCGCCTAAAAATGTTATTTATATGATTGGTGATGGCATGGGTCCCGCTTTCACAACCGCTTATCGATACTACAAAGATGACCCAACAACAAAAGAAATAGAAACCACCGTTTTTGATACCATATTAAAAGGCATGGCGCACACGTATCCAGATGACCATACCTATGTTACAGACAGCGCAGCAGGTGCAACTGCACTTAGCAGCGGCCATAAAAGTTATAATGGCGCTATTGCCGTCGATACAGCTAAAAAGCCTGTTAAAACCATGCTAGAAATTGCAAAAGAGCAAGGAATGACAACAGCGTTAGTAGCTACCTCACAAATAAACCATGCAACACCAGCAAGTTTTGCCGCACATAATGAATCAAGAAGAAACTACGATGATATTGCCAATGACTACATTGACAATAAAATTGCAGGTAAATTACCGGTAGATTTAATGTTAGGCGGTGGTACTGAGTACTTTATTCGTGATGACAGAAACTTAGTAGACGAATTTAAACAAGCTGGTTATCAATATGGCGATGATATTCAGAACCTTGGTCAAATCACTCAAGTGCCTGCTATAGGTTTATATGCACCTAAAGGCTTACCGTTTGCTCTTGATGAAAACCCAACAAGATTAAAGCAGTTAACTTCTAAAGCGTTTGATTTGCTTGATGGGCAAAATGATAAAGGCTTTTTTGTGATGATTGAAGGCAGCCAAATTGACTGGTGTGGTCACGCAAATGATATTGCCTGTGCAATGGCTGAAATGGATGATTTTGCTAAATCAATCGAAACGGCTAAAGCCTATGTAGATAAGAACCCAGACACTATTTTGGTGATCACGGCAGACCACTCAACAGGTGGTTTAACTATTGGTGCACATGGCCAATATAAATGGGAAACAGATGTCATCAAAGGTGTTAAAGCCACTGCGGGTACATTGACCAATTTGTTAATGGAGTCAGATAACCTTAAAAAGGTATGGCAGGAAAATACGAGCATTGAGTTTACAGCTGAAAACGAAATTAAGCTTAAACAAGCCAAAGCTATGGGTGAGAAAACCCTAAACTTAGCCGTTAAAAGCATCATTAATGATTTAAGCTTTACAGGTTGGACAACGGGCGGTCACACAGCGTCTGATGTACAAGTATTTGCTTATGGCAAAAATAGCGATGACTTTGTTGGCTCTCAAAATAATACCGATATAGCTAAAAAATTGATTGGTTACATAGAACAATAATCTCAGTAATGAAATTAAAAAAGCCCGAATGATTCATTCGGGCTTTTTATTTGCTTATTTTCATTTTATACCAATTCTCTTATTTAAGTGATCTATTTTGAGGATTGGTATTAGCTAAGCGTATATATCAACACCAATTAAATTTTGAACTTCAGCTCTTCGCTCTAAATTAGCAAACTCAGTATAAGTCGAAATCGCTTTACTTACTTGGGCTGAGGGTTGATCGTAAATAGTTTGGCTGTATTGGTTGTCTTTGCTGTTCGCTTTTGTAAACTCTTTTGCAAGTTCAAGCCCTTCAGGGCTGCTTTTGACATAATCGGTATTAGTTTTTTGTGGTTTGGCTTGCTCTAGTACTCGTTCAGGCTGCACCGGAACTACCGAAGTAGAACGCACATTACCAGGTATATCACCAGTGAAAAAACCAGAACTTATAGGTAGCGACACAGCGCTTCTCCAACCAACAACATACCTAAATTATGATTTAAAATCGCTTAATTTGCAAACAACCGGGTTTATCTTATTCTCGGCCCGGTAATTTTTTCCATGTTACCGTGTCACGCACATACTTTGGTTGTGCATCACTGGCTTGTACACCCTTACCTGCAAGGTACTGCGCCTCTACTAGTGCCAACATATAGTGTGCATCCGGTAAGCTTATTTCTGACTGTATGGTTACATTATTAAATGCCGTTAATGAATCAGGATAACTTTTAAACCCCGTCCCTACGCCTGCAGCATCAATGTTTATATCTATCAAGGTTGCATCTAACAATTCAGGTTTGAATACTCGCTCTTCGCCTTTAAGTGTCATCAATCCATCTTTTGCTTGGTACTGAGCAAAATATATTTCTCCCATACGCGCATCAATACTAGAATAAACATCGTTAGCACCAAACTGTTCTAATGCCTGCTGTGCCATGACTGCTAAAGTAGATACCCCGACTAATGGTAAATTAGTTGAATACGCAAGACCTTGTGCAATGGCTACGCTTATGCGCACGCCAGTAAAACTACCTGGGCCTTGGCCAAATCCTATTACGTCTAAATCTTTTAGTTTACAACCGGCTTTTCCTAGTAGCTCATCAATAAGTGGCAGAATTTTTTGGCTATGCTGCTGCGGGCACTCTTCAAAATGATGAAACGTTTTACCCTGATAATGCAAAACAATTGATAATGCTTCTGTAGAAGCATCTAGGGCGAGAATATTACTTTTGATCATTTTTGTACTCAATTAATATGTTTTAAAAATGTATTGGCATCTTCTAAGCTTCGTGTACGGCGCATTGGCGGTAAACTCTTTAAAAATACTTGTCCATATTGGCGTGTAACTAAGCGATTATCGCAAATCACTAACACGCCTTTATCTTTGTTGTCTCTTATTAAGCGACCTACCCCCTGCTTTAATGCAATCACCGCTTGAGGTAATTGAATATGTGCAAACGGGTCTTTACCTTGCATTTGGCAATCCTGCATTTTGGCTTGCAGTAAAGGGTCATCAGGGGCAGCAAATGGCAGCTTGTCTATAATAACACAGCTTAAGGTGCTGCCTCGTACATCAACCCCTTCCCAAAATGACGCGGTGCCCAGCAATACTGCATTACCATGGCGAGTAAATTTTTCTAGTATAATTCGTTTAGACATTTGCCCTTGCATATAAACTGGGTAGTCCATTTGCGTCGTTAAACCCTCAGCCACTAAATGCATCATACGATAACTAGTAAATAACACAAAACAACGCCCCTTAGCCGACTTTATGAGCTCTAAAGTCAGTTTTACAATAGCATGAGGCATATTATCTTCATGAGATTGTGGTAAATAACGGGGTAAGCACAGCAACGCCTGATTGGCATAATCAAACGGACTATCCACCATCATACTTTGCTTTGGCTTTAAGCCAAGGCTTGCATTAAAGTGGCTCAGTTCATTGTCGACCGATAACGTGGCGGAGGTAAATACAAACCCCGCACCAGATTCTTTCATCATCAATGCAAATTTTGCCGATACGTTTAATGGCGTTATATTTATTGTTAAATAGCGCCTCGTGGTTTCGTACCAGTAACTAAACCCAGTTTGAGCGGTATCAAATACACGTTCTAACTGGCCTTTAAAAGCCAAAACTCGTTCAAACGGATGTTCTATTTTATCGCTGCGCTCTAAGCATAACTTTAAAACCTGATACACAAATTCTAAATCACTAATAACGCGATGTAATGCCGAGCAAATAAGCTTATTACTGAGCTTTTCGCGCCAATCGCCACGGCTACCATCTACCCCAAACTGCAACCTTAAATCAGCGACACTGGTTTCGAGTTTATTTAAACTTTTACCTAATTGCAGCATATCGGGGATTTCAGCGCGATAAATAGCGCGCAAATCGTTAATTAAATCCACCAGCTTTTTGGTGCTCATTGTTTCGCCAAAATAGTCGCTGGCAATTTCGCTTAATTGGTGAGCTTCATCAAATATGTAGGCATCCGCATTAGGCATAAGCTCTGCAAAACCTGATTCCTTTACCGCCATATCGGCAAAAAACAAATGGTGATTTATTACTACAACATCGGCATCAGCCGCTTTTAAACGCGCTTTGCGAATATAGCATTCTTGAAAGTCAGGGCACTCTTTGCCTAAGCAATTATCAGCGGTTGAGCTTACATAAGGTAGCACTTTGGCGTCTTCTTCAATACCAATGCAATCGGCAAGATCACCGCTGTGGGTCTCACTGGCAAACTTTGCAACCATAGCAAGCTGATGCATAACATCAGGGTCGTCTGTTGGTACGTGTGCCACATGCTGAGTTAGTCGATACGTACACAAATAATTGGCACGCCCTTTTAACAAGGCCGTTTTCTTAGCAGCACCTAAGGCTTTTACTAATACCGGTAAATCACGATGATAAAGCTGCTCTTGCAGTGCTTTAGAACCCGTTGAGATGATGGTTTTACCTTTAGATTTAAGAGCGGGAGCTAAATAGGCAAAGGTTTTACCTGTGCCAGTGCCTGCCTCAACAACAAGTTGAGATCGGGTTTTTAATGCATCATCAACAGCCACCGCCATATCGATTTGAGGCTGGCGTGGTGTATATCCATCTATTGATAAAGCCAAAGGCCCGGTCGCACTAAACAGCTGTTTGATAATACCAATCACTTTGTAAAAAATAATAGCGGGATTCTACGTAAGCGAAACATCAAGGGCAAGTAATTAAGTTATATAATAAGGGGGGCACTGTCCCCCTATTAATTATTATTGTGCCGTAATAGATAAGGTAACTCCGCTTGCAGAACTATAGCCCTTTAAATCTATAAACCAAGTACCTGCTTGTGGGTTATCAATATTACAAGTTTCTAAATTACCATTTTTAAATGGCCTACATTGATAAACAGATTCTGTAGATGGGCTTGCAAAATTTACATATAAATCAGCATCTCCATTGCCGCCGCTAATGTTAACTGTGAATGACGAATAGCCAGCATCAAGATTTTGTGTGTATCGGCTCCAATTGTTTGCTGCTACCGAAATATTATTTTCTACACGATTGATAGGTTCTGCTGTGTTACCTTCGTTATAGCTACCGGTTAAAGAAACATTCGTAATCGCATTCCATGCTTGAACCATGACATAATAAACGCCCGCTTGGGCATTACCTATTTCACAACTCTCATTACTTGAAGAGGTTGTACTTTTACAATCAAAGCTTGTTAAGGTAGGTGCTGAATTAAATTTTACGTATAAATCGGCATCACC
Source organism: Pseudoalteromonas sp. Scap25 (assembly GCF_013394125.1). Classification (GTDB taxonomy): domain Bacteria; phylum Pseudomonadota; class Gammaproteobacteria; order Enterobacterales; family Alteromonadaceae; genus Pseudoalteromonas. The sequence continues at coordinate 455,416 of NZ_CP041328.1, forward strand.
AGAACCACCGGATGTAATGAAGTTTAAGTTAGTCGCGTTGTCAGGTACGTTTAATGTGAATACACGTTCCGCTTTTGCACTTTCTGTTATACCGGCAACCGTAACACCGTTTTGTAATTCGTCGCCAATTGGGGGGATCACATCGCCTGCATTTTTTGCCATTTCCGATATGAAACTAACAGCTAATTTTGCAAACTTACTAGCATGATCAGCGTCAAAATTAGTGTCATTAATGGTGTGAATTAATCGATTTATATCAGCCATTTTCGACTCAAATGGCATAGATGCTGTAAACCCTTGTTGATACCAAGATGCGTGATCAGAACATCCATATCCACATTGGTCAAAACCGTAACTAACAGAAGGCAAATAAGTATCGATTAGCTGACCTAGAAACTGGTTTTGAGCATTTGTTGTGTAATCTGTCATCATCACAATATCTTCATTGCTACCGTTATTACCAGTCATATCAAACTGCACCATACCAACAACATTTTTTCCTTGTGATTTGTATGCTGAGGCAATCGCTTTTGACCCCCTCAAGCCAACTTCTTCAGCTGCAAAGCCCATTATTTGAATTGTTCTTTGCGGCTTGTAGTCATTATCAACAATTGCTCTTAGTACTTCTGATAATACAGCGATACCTGATGCATTATCATCGGCACCAGGAGAACGTCCATTTGTAGGGTTTGATTGGTTAATTGAATCTAAATGTCCACCTATGATAACAATTTCATCAGCTTTTTCTTCCCCAGGTATTGTGACTATAATCGACGACTGCGCCCAACTATGAGTAAAATATTCAACGCTGATATCGCTACGACTTGCCGCTAACTGTTGCCAATAATCTTTTAACCATTGAGATGCATCTATCCCAGTTTGAGTTGTATAGTAGCGATTGTAAAAGCTACTCATTGAATTAACAGTATTTGTTAAATTATTAGGGCTAATACGATTAATTAGTTGCTGTGTTGTTTGCGCATTATCAATATTATAATCAAAAGCTAAGGTGTTTTGGTTTTGCACAGCTGCCAACTGTTCAGTATATTGTTTTGCTTCATCTAGTGATTCATGCGCTACAAAACCACCACACCGATGGTAATTATCATGCATAAACTCACTCAGCTGTGCTACATCCGAGGTCTTAACCTTTAAAAAATTAACGGTATCTAGCTCAGTTGCATGAATAGTTAATGATTGATGTGATTTACTTACTGTTTTTTTAGTCTGCTGATAATGCTTTGCTGCAATAGGATCTATTGTCACCCATATATTTTCGTTGTCTTGTGCATACAGTGGTTGAACAATTAAGGCGCTAGCGCTAACTAACGCAATATTTAATAAACGTTTCATAAATTGATTCCTTTTAAATCAAGCTATATTCATAGAAAGTGATATGACTAAGATAAAAAAGGGAGCGGACGCTCCCCTAGGAATTGATTTAGTTAGCTTGAATAGTAAGCGTTACACCACTTGCATTGCGGTATCCTTGTAAATCAATGTGCCAAGTCCCTGCTTGTGGATTATCGATAGTACAACTTTCGTTATTGCCATTTTTATATGGGCGACAAACATAAGTATTTGTATCTGATGCTGCTCCAAAGTTTACATATAAATCCGCATCGCCACTGCCACCCGCAATTGAAACATTAAGTGAGCTATAACCTGAACCTAAACTTTGCGTAAATCGAGTCCAGCCTCCAGAGCTTACAGCTACATTTTCTTCAGTTCGATTTATAGGCGTTGTACCCCCAGTATCGCCATCATAACTGCCAAGTAATGTGACTCCTGAGATTTGATTCCATGCCTCAACCATTACATAATAAGTACCGGTTTGAACATTACCGATAGCGCAACTTTCATTACTTGTTGACGTTGTGCTATTACAGTCAAAGCTATTTAGCGTTGGCTTAGACCCAAATTTTACATACAAATCAGCATCGCCTGTTCCACCTGATGTGGTAAATGATAAGTTACCTGCATCTTGTGGCACATCAAGCGTAAAGAATATTTGTTGTTTGGCTGCACCGCTGATCCCCGTACGTGGGATGTCATTTGTAAGCGCTTCTATTTCGGAACCTGAATCACACGAACTACCAGCACTCAAACTAGAGTTTACACCAACAGCACTTAACGCCGCTTTTACGTCCTGTGTGTCGTAGTTTAGATCACAGGCTGCGTCCATAACACCATTACCGGCTATATCCCAGTTAGTACTGGCAGTCCAATACAGTTGATTAGCACGCGCCATCACTTCAAATGCTTTTTTTGTATTCCATCCAGCAGTCGTGGCTAGGTTATAAAACGCTTTGTTGTAAACACCTGAACTGTAATGTACATCCATACCACTAGTATAATCGCTTTGTTTATCAATCGAGCGCCCATCTTGTGTTGGATTATTCATGTATCGCAAAGCACCATTACCTTTGAATATGTCTTGACCTACAAGCCAATCATTACTTCCTCTCATGTAATACTCTGCAGCCTCACCTGCCATATCAGAAAAAGCTTCATTCAGCCCGCCTGATTTGCTGTTATAGATCAGACCTGAATTTTGCTCGGTAAACCCATGGCTTACTTCATGGGCTGATACATCTAAGCTTACAAGTGGATAAAATGTATTTTGACCATCTCCAAAAGTCATTGCACTGCCATCCCAAAATGCATTTTCATAATTGTTGCTATAATGCACTCTCATTTTTAATTGAAAAGATAATGGTGGCGTACCAATCCAATCGTTATACATGTTATAAATTACGTTGCCGAAATAATGTGCATCATTTAAAGGTGAGTAAGCACCATTAATTTCTTTAAAGGTATTCTCAGGACAGGTAAATGAATAAGCACTTGTTCCGCTCGTCCCACCATTTAAATTAATAGTTCTAACGTTACTATTTTCCATCACGCAATTACTGCCCGATTGAGTTACATTCAAACTATCAAAATCAGTGCCATAAACATATTTGCCCGTCTTCAAGTTTCCACCTGGGCCAGTCGCATCAGCATGTTGGAGGTTATCGATGCTAAATAGAATATCTCCATTGTTTGCATCAATAATTTGATAAGGTCTCGCAGGGTTTCGACCATAAGTTACATAAGACACCTCATAAACTAAATGAGCAGTACCTTGTTCGTCTAGCCAAATTGCTAGTTGAGATTTTTCATTATACTTTTTCAAATCAGCGGTTTTTATTGCTATATCTGATTGTTGCAACCCTTTTGTAATTGCTTTATTTTTACTTAACTTAGGAGTAACGCTATTAATATCTGTAGCAAGCTCATAAACAGCAGCGCCGTGAGAGTGTTTTAGCTGGCCATTATTGAATGTTAGGCTAACGGTATCTCCTATAACGGGTAAATCGTTAAAGAACTGTTGATATCGTTTGGTTATATCTCCGTTTTTACTTTTAATTTCTTTTACTACGACTAATTTATTCCCTGACTCCAAGCCAATTTTTGCAGCTAGGTTAGTATCATTAAGTGATACAACACTACTTTGCGCTTTATTGATGTTATTTGACTGCTCACTAAGGTATTTTTTATTCGCAGCTACCGCTGCTGGTGCTTGTACTAGTGTAAAAGCTGCAAGGGTTGCTATTGTGATTTTTGATAAATTCACGGTTACGCTCCATTTTGTTTTGTTAATAGTATATTTATACTAACCGGCACTACCTGTTCCCGATTCAGGATCAGCGTAGGTCACAAAACAACCAAATGGAAATTAAACAAAAAATTTACAATTAAAGTATGAGCCAACAAAAATAAAGTATTAAAAATCAATGCAGAATGATTTTTAATTTCGTTTTAATGAATTTTAAATATTCAATTTGTAAATTTAAAGTTACAAAATCGAGATTGTAATTTGTAAAAAAGAAAGGCATGTAATAAGAATTACGAAAAAGTGGAGGGCATATTCAATTGTTATGCCCATGTATCGAGGTGTTTATCGTTACCATCTGTATTTTTATTATGTTCATCAGCATTTGTTGTCGATATTTTTTTTTGCTTTTCTATCTCTTTCTTTTTACGCTCTTCAAGTTCAACTTGTTTTGCTCTAGCGCTTTGTTGCACCCCTGCAATATGAAAAGCACCTTTAGATTCAAGCGCTAAACGGGTAATTTGCCCTAAATAGGGGATCATTATATCCATGTGTACCTCCAGCAGGTTAGGCGTAATTTTATAAATATAAAACTGTTGATAAATAACGCAATACTGTTAATGTTATCGGCAGCTGTAAAATATTCATTAAATTTTCTTGCCGTCATATCAATTAATACATTATTCAATATTGCTAAAATTAAGCTTTAAATGCGGGTAATAAAGCTCACAATTTTGATTAATAAATGCTGTTGGCATTACAGCATATTGACCGTGATCTTTTAAATATTCCATGTGCTTTTTACCATCTGTAGTAAATTGATGAAATAAAGAATGATTAACCCCATCAAAATCTAGCGGTTTTATTTTAACTAAGTCGCATAGTTCCTTATTAAAAGCAGGGGTCGATTTAACCCATTCACCTTCAATAAACTGCTCCACGTAAGCATGCATTGTAAACACTTCATTCTTTAGTAACTCATCTAATTTAGGAGTGCTCAAATGGTTACGAACATCAGCTAAACCTAACCGTGCAGGAATATCACAAGCTCGGCTTAATGCTATTTGTAATGATGCCTTTGGAATACAATATGCTGCTTTATTATTTAAGCAATAATCACTACTTAGTGACTTTGCCCCATCTAAAAGTGTAAAAGGATCATATTTAATTCCGTCTCTTACAAGGTAATATATTGAAACGGCCTTAGTGCGTTCGTCATTACCTTTTACCTTTTTTAGCCAGCTATTAATTTCATTATGCTTGTGATTGAAAAAAGCATCATTTTGTAAGTACTGCTTCAAACCTGTCCCCTTAACGAATGTATTTATTGTAATTACAGATAGTTTGACTATATTTTTTAATAGTAAAAAAGCATTTTAAAACAATAATTTTAAAACTATATAAGTCTTTAAAGTATCTTTTAATGTTACTTATACAAAAATTAAAATACTATGTCTGCACAGGCATTTTAAATAGTCCAATTGGGCCATAAGAATTATGAAAAATATAGCAATTATTGCCTATGAGGGCTGCTGGGCTGTTAGCGTATTTTTAGCTAAAGATTTTTTTACTATTGTTTCTTTACTCGACACACATTACTCATTACCTCAAAGTTATAACGTAGAAATAATAACGACCGACGGTGCACCTATAACAAGCTCGAGTAATTCACTGGTTATTGCCGATAAGTCACTTACTGATAAGCAGTATGACTTAGTTATTATACCGCCGATAGAAGGTTCTAAATTAAAAAATATGCCACGGGGCACTGAGTTAATTATTGAATGGTTAAAACCTAAAATAAGTAGTAATACGTCTATTCTTTGTTTAAGTAATGGCTCTTATTTTTTAGCGGCAACAGGTAAATTAAATAAAACGGTGATTGCTACGCATTGGAGCTTAGTCAAGCCGCTAAGTGGATTATTTCCTGATTGCCAATTTATTAGTCATAAATCGTATTTAAGAAAGGGAAATATATATACAACGGGCTCTTTTGAAGCCGGTATTAGCGTACTTTTAAGCCTTGTTGCTCGAGACAAAGGCGATCGTTTTTCTCAGCAGTGCGCTACTCATTTACTTATTTCTGACTCTGGTAAGTTAAACCTTATTTTGCCTCAATTTAATAACCACAGAGACGAAAAAATTAACGAAGTACAAGATTGGATTCATAATTACCCAAGCGGTGTAATCACTATCAATAAATTAGCAAAACAATTTAACTTTAGTGAACGCAATTTAAAAAGGCGATTCTCACAAGCAACAGGTATATCAATCAACAAATATGTACAAGAAGTACGCATAGATAGGGCCAAAAAACAGTTATTAGCAACAGATAAGACCGTGAACGAAATATCAATAGACGTAGGATATGAAAACAGTAGTTTTTTTTCTCGCTTATTTAAAAAAAGCACAGGGTTAACACCTGCAAAGTGGCGTAAAAATGATTAATTAACTTTACTTAAATGATGATTTAAGCCCAAGAGTTCAATTCCATCATCATTTTGGTTACTGTTTTATTTGTGATTTAATTTGCTTTTTATAAAGGACTTCGTTTTTTCTATTTTGTAATTCAAGTTGTAATTTTTTGGTAGCTGCACCGTTTTACACATCTGCGATATAAGACATACCTTTAGACTCATACTACAAACCGATTACTTTATCCAAATAAGTGGGCATCATAGCTATGCGTACATCCTTCAAAAACTCAGTCTATTGATGAATGAAAATCAAACAATTCATGTAACACTAATTTAAATGGGTTATATTCTTAGTACCGGCAGTTATAAGATATTCTTTAATTAAAGAAAATTTTCCTTGCCATGATGTTAGTGAATATGTTTTTATAAATGGGAAATTATTAAACAAACAGCAGCTAAGCGTTAACATAGTAACGAATAGCTAAACAGGATATAAAATGCTTAATTCACTGACAGTTGTACATCACCACCATCATTCATCGGAATAACCTGTCAGGTCTTTCGCTGAGAGGTTGTTCCTAAAAGGAAACCTCTGGCGAATCAACATACCAAGATTCATTTTCGCCCTGAGGTTTCCCTCGGGGTTTTTAGTTTTTAAATTAAAGGAAAATGAGTAATGAATAATAGTAATCGTCTTCGTATCGCCATCCAAAAAGGTGGCCGCCTATCTAAAGATTGTCAAGATCTACTTAAACAACTGGGTGTAAAACTCAATCTTCGTGAGCAGCGCCTAATAGCACACTCAACCAACATGCCTATCGACGTTTTGCGTGTGCGCGATGACGATATTCCAGGCTTAGTTATGGATGGTGTATGTGATTTAGGTATTGTTGGCGAAAACGTATTAGTTGAAGTACAAGCAGAAAGAGAACGCCAAGGTGTACCGAGTGAAGTAACAAAGCTTGCTAAACTTGACTTTGGTTACTGTCGTTTAGCACTTGCATGGCCACAAGAACTTGGTAAGCAAGACAAGAGCTGGTTTGAAGGCAAACGCATAGCAACCACTTACCCAGAAATTTTAAGTCAATACCTAAAACGCGAAGGCATCAACGCCAGCACAGTAATGTTAACCGGTTCAGTGGAAGTAGCACCACGAGCAGGACTTGCCGATGCGATTTGTGATTTAGTCTCTACTGGCGCAACGCTTGAAGCAAATGGCTTAATGCAGGGTGATACAATTTTAGAGTCAAATGCTTGTTTAATCCAAAACACTCAACTACAAGATCCTGAAAAATTAGCGCTCATCAATAAACTAATGCCGCGTTTACGTGGTGTAAAGCAAGCTAAAGAAAGCAAATACATTATGTTACACGCACCAAAAGACAAGCTTGATGAAATTTGTGAGATTTTACCTGGCGCTGGCCAACCTACATTATTGGCTCTTGCGGGTAATAATGAATATGTTGCCCTTCACATGGTGAGCAGTGAAACCCTATTTTGGGAAACCATGGAACAACTTAAGGCCCTTGGTGCCAATTCTATTTTAGTTATGCCAATTGAAAAAATGATGGAGTAACAACAATGCTTCGTTGGAATGAGGAATCATCACAAGTTCAAGCAGCGGCGCTTATGCGCCCTGCTGTATCAGCAAGTGTAAAAGTAGAAAGCATTTGCCAGACTATTTTGGCAAAAGTTAATGCGCAAGGCGATGCCGCTCTACTTGCATTAGCAAAAGAGTTCGATAATAGAGCCAAGCCGCGTTTACGTGTACCACTTGATGAAATTAATGCCGCTGAGAAAATGCTAAGCCCAGAGCTTAAATATGCAATTGATACCGCTTATGCCAATGTGAAATGTTTTCATCAAGCGCAACTGCCAAAAGATATTAAGTTATCGACTCAACCCGGTGTTGACTGTGAACTAAAATATCAAGCCATCGAAGCAGTCGGTATTTATGTACCTGGCGGAAGTGCCCCTCTTCCGTCATCGGTTATTATGCAAGGTGTATTGGCGCAGTTAAGCGGTGCAAAAACCGTGGTATTAGCCACCCCAGTACAAGGTGATAAAGCAATTAACCCGGCTATTTTATATGCCGCTAAATTATGTGGTATCACTACAATTATTGAAAGCGGCGGTGCAGGCGCGATTGCTGCTATGGCCTATGGCACAGAGTCTGTTCCTAAAGTAAATAAAATTTTTGGTCCAGGTAACAGCTTTGTCACTATGGCAAAACAGTTAGTCGCACAAACGATTCCAGGTATGGCGATTGATATGCCAGCAGGGCCATCAGAAGTGTTAGTGATTGCAGATGAACGTGCAAACCCAGAGTTTATTGCTGCAGACTTACTCTCTCAAGCAGAACACGGGGCTGACTCACAAGTTATTTTATTATGTAACAGTGAAACCATTATTGAACAAACGCAAGATGCACTCACACGTCAACTTGCCAACTTAAGCCGAAAAAACACTGCCGAACAGGCATTGGCTAATTCGTCACTTATTCTAGTTGATTCAGTAGCTCAAGCGTTTGACGTATCAGCGCAATATGGGCCAGAGCACTTAATATTACAACTTGCAGATGCCACTCCTTATTTAGATAAAGTAAAGAATGCAGGCTCTGTATTTGTTGGCGATTACACCCCTGAGTCAGCGGGCGATTATGCCTCAGGCACTAATCACGTGTTACCCACTTATGGTTACAGTGCAACTTATTCTAGCTTGAATTTACTTGATTTTTTCCGTACTTACACAGTACAGACTATCAGTAAACGTGGCTTAACTGAGCTTTCAAAAGCTATTTTACCCTTAGCAGATGCAGAAGGCCTAGATGCCCACGCTAATGCGGTTTCAATTCGTTTAGAGGCAATAAAAAATGAGCAATGATAGCGGCTTATTACCTGATAATATTGCAGCGCTTGCTGCGTATAGCTCAGCTAAAAGTGAAAAGTTAACCGGTACAACGTGGCTCAATGCGAATGAAAGCCCGTATGCTAAAAACCTTGAAATAACAATTGAAGACTTGAATCGTTACCCCGATCCTCAGCCTCAATTGGTCATTGACCGCTACGCTGCCTATGCTGAGCTTGAAAACGAAAATGTATTAATGACTCGCGGCGCAGATGAAGGCATTGAATTATTAGTACGTACCTACTGTGAACCGTCAAAAGACAGTATTGCACTATTTTTACCAACATATGGTATGTACAAAGTAACGGCCGATACACACAACGTCGCAATCAATGGCCTAACACAAGCGCTTTTATTAAATGGCAGCGTGGATGAAATAGTTGCCGCTGTGGGTAGCTCAAAACTAGTGTTTATTTGTAATCCAAATAATCCAACTGGAAGCTTAACGCCGCTAGATAAAGTAAAAGCCATTGCCACTGCGCTTGCAGGTAAAGCATTAGTGATTGTTGATGAAGCCTACATAGAGTTTTGTCCAGAGCAAAGTGCAACACAACTTATAAACGAGTTTAGTAACATTGTTGTGCTTCGTACACTCTCAAAAGCATTCGCACTCGCGGGTTTAAGAACAGGGTTTACTCTCGCTCAGGCCAGTGTATTAGCGCCTATTCGTAAAGTCATTGCACCGTATCCGGTATCGGGTGTGGTGGCCAGTATTGCAGCACAAGCCATTGCCCCTGATGCCATTACCTCAATGCGTCGCCAAGTAACGATTTTAAATAGCTTAAAGTTAAAGCTTATTGACTGGTTAAACGCCTCCCCTGCAGTATTAAAAATACTCACTGGTGAAGGCAACTTCGTTACTTTAAAGTTAGCTAACAAGGATTACTTTAAACAAGCGCTTAAACAAGGCTTAGTAATGCGCGCCTTCACCTTATTTAATGAAGATGATTGGCTACGTATTTCAATTGGTAATGAGCAAGAATTAGAACAAGTAAAAATTTGGTTAGATGGCCTGCAATTGCCACAAACCGCAGCACAACAGGAAGTATCATGAGTAACCCCTATTTATTTATAGACCGCGATGGCACTATTATTGAAGAGCCAATCACCGATAAACAAGTCGACAGCCTTGAAAAACTAGCGTTTTTACCAGGTGTCATTCCTGCCTTATTGCAACTGCAAGCAGCAGGCTATCGCTTAGTGATGGTATCGAATCAAGATGGCTTGGGCACAGACAGCTTTCCAACTGCCGATTTCGATATTGCTCAAGACAAAATGATGGACATACTGCATAGCCAAGGCATTAGCTTTGAGTCAGTATTAATTTGCCCACATTTTGATGAACAAAACTGTGATTGCCGTAAACCTAAAACGGGTTTATTAACTGAACTTATGCGCTCAGGCAAAGTTGATTTAGCACGTTCATATGTAATTGGCGATCGCCAAACCGATATTGGCCTTGCGCAAAACTTATGTTGTGAAGGCATTTTGTACGATGGCAGCTGGCCTGCCATTGTTACCAAGCTAACCACAGCCAACCGCGAAGGCCGTGTTACGCGTAACACCAAAGAAACGCAAATTGATGTAGCGGTTAACCTTGATCAAACGAAAAATGGCAGCATAGACACTGGCCTTGGCTTTTTTGATCACATGCTGGATCAAATTCGCACGCACGCCAACATTGGTTTAAACATTAAAGCCGAAGGCGATTTACACATAGACGAGCACCACCTTGTTGAAGACATTGGTATTGCTTTAGGTGTTGCCCTTAAACAAGCGCTTGGCACTAAATCGCAAATAGCGCGCTATGGTTTTGCACTGCCAATGGATGAATGTAAAGCAGAGGCACAAATTGATTTATCGGGTCGCGCTTCATTTGTATTAAACGCTAACTTTAGCCGTGAAAAAGCCGGTGATTTAGACGTACAAATGGTTGAGCACTTTTTTAAAAGCTTAAGCGATAATGCCGCTATTAGCCTTATTTTATCGGTGAGTGACGGTAACTGTCATCACCAAGTAGAAGGCTTATTTAAAGCGTTTTCACGTGCTCTTCGTATGGCAGTAGCACAAGACACCAGCCAACAAACAGCCAGCTCTAAGGGATGTTTATGATTGCCATAATTAATACCGGGTGTGCCAATATAAATTCAGTGCGTTTTGCCTTTGAACGCTTAGGGCAAACGCCAACGGTAATTACCACACCAGAGCAGTTAAAAGGCTTTGAACGTGCAATATTACCCGGTGTTGGCCATGCATCAGTTGCTATGAAGCGTTTGGTTGATAATGGTTGGCAGCAAGCAATTAACGAATATCAGCGCCCGCTAATGGGAATTTGTTTAGGTATGCAGTTACTGTGCGAAAGCACCGAAGAAGGTAATGTGCAGTGCTTAGGTAAAATACCAGGGCAAGTAAAAGCCCTTGATGTTGGCAGTTTAACGTCGCCGCATATGGGTTGGAATAACTTAAGCATTAATAAAGAGCATGCACTTACTAAAGGGTTAACACAAGACGAGCAAGTGTACTTTGTTCATAGCTTTGCGCACACCGTAAACGACGCAACACTTGTAAGCGGCGAATACGGCCAAACCTTTTCGGCCATAGTTGCTAAAGACAACTACGCTGGCATGCAATTTCACCCTGAGCGCAGTGCAAAAGTAGGCACCCGTTTATTACAAAATTTTGTTGATTGGCAGTTATAAACAGCCCATTAACCAACAATAAAGAGATTATTTGTGATTATTCCAGCATTAGACGTATTACAAAATCAAATTGTTCGTTTATACCAAGGTAAATACGACACCGCCCAGTTTTATCCTTTCGAGCTTGGCGCACGGTTAAAAGAATACGCCGACAGCGGCGCAGGTAAATTACACCTTGTAGATTTAGAAGGCGCACGCGATCCAAGTAAAAAACAGTGGCAACATATTCAAGCTGCAACTAAAGCGCTTAATGTACCGTACCAAGTGGGCGGCGGTATTCGCTCAGAGCAAGACGTGAGCGATTGGCTAAAAGCCGGTGCTAACCAAGTGGTTATTGGCTCAATGGCGGTAGAAAAACGCGAGCAAGTAAAAGCCTGGATTGAACAATTTGGCGCCGAGCACTTTGTAATTGCCCTTGATGTAAATAAAACAGCCACAGGATGGGCACCTGCTACTCACGGTTGGCTAAGTGAATCTGAGTTTGGTTTACTTGAGCTTGTTGATTTTTACGTTGCTCTGGATGTTATTGACTTTTTATGCACGGACATTAGCAAAGATGGCACCATGTCAGGCCCTTCTTTTGCGCTTTATGAAGATTTAATTAATCATAATGCAAATATTAAAGTGCAAGCCTCAGGTGGGGTAAGCTCGTTAGATGATATTAAAAAGCTCAATGAACTTGGTGTGGGTGGCGTAATTTTAGGTAAGTCACTACTTGATGGCGCATTTAGTGTTGAGGAGGCGTTAGCATGTTATCAAAACGCATAATCCCCTGTTTAGATGTAAAAGATGGCCAAGTAGTAAAAGGCGTTAAATTTAAAAGCCATGAAATAGTGGGAGATATTTTAACAATGGCAAAAGCATACAGCGATGCTGGTGCCGATGAACTGGTTTTTTACGAAATCAGCGCAAGTGTTGAAAAACGCCTACTTGATGTTAACTGGGTTGAAAACATTGCCCGCCACATTGATATTCCATTTTGTGTGGCTGGCGGTATTAAATCGGTAGCCGATGCAGCACGGGTTTTAGAGCGTGGTGCCGATAAAATAAGTATCAACAGCCCTGCTATTGCACGCCCTGAACTCATAAAAGAGCTACACGATGAATTTGGTAAGCAATGTGTTGTTGTAGGTATTGACAGTTTTTACGATGAAGTAACCGGCGAATACTTAGTGTATCAATTAACCGGCGATCCTAATGCGTCAAGCCGCACCCGTTACAAAACCGAGGAATGGGTTAAACGCGTACAAGACTTAGGTGCAGGCGAAATCGTTTTAAATTGTATGAACCAAGATGGTGTTCGCAACGGTTACGACAACGAGCAACTCAGCAAAATACGCCAGCTGTGTGATATTCCTTTAATCGCCTCAGGCGGTGCAGGCAGCATGCAAGATTTTGTTGATGTATTTAAACAAAGCGAAGTCGATGGCGCATTGGCAGCAAGCGTTTTTCACAAAAACGTGATAAACATCGGTGAACTAAAACAATTTTTAATCGATAACCAAGTGGCAGCAAGACTATGCAAGTAACCTTAGAAAACCAAACTCAAGTTGATTTCGCTAAAAGCGAGATGATCCCTGCCATTGTTCAAGATGCCCGCTCTGGCGTAATTTTAATGCAAGGCTTTATGAACAGCGAAGCGCTTAAAGTAACACTTGAAAGTAATAAAGTGACTTTTTATTCGCGCTCTAAATCGCGTTTATGGACCAAAGGCGAATCATCAGAAAACTTTTTAAACGTGGTATCGGTTCATACCGATTGTGACTACGACTCAATTTTAGTAATGGCTAACCCAGAGGGCCCAACGTGCCACTTAGGCACACAAAGCTGCTTTGGCGATGATGCTAAACCAAGCTTAAGCTTTTTAGCACAATTAGAAGATGTCATTGTTGAGCGTAAAAATGATGATCCAGCTAAAAGCTACACTGCGTCACTGTTCGCAGAAGACTTAAGCCGTAGCTGTCAAAAAGTAGGCGAAGAAGGTGTAGAAGTGGCGCTTGCAGCAATGAAACACGACAACAATGAACTTACCAACGAATCGGCCGATTTGTTGTATCACCTCGTTGTACTACTACAACGCCAAGGGTTAGAACTCACTGATGTAGTTGCTTGCCTACAAGGTCGTCATAAGTAAATACAACGATTACTGTGTGCGCCATTATGTGGCGCACATCGTTATAAAAAGCCATAATTTTTCTTTTTAATTCAGCCTCTCAATAGCATTTATTCTCTCCCTTAGGTATCCTTTAACTAGGGTCTGCTGACCTTTGCGGATTAATATTTATTCAAACTAGGGGCGGTTTAATCCCGGCGCGAGGTTTGCAACCTAGTGGGCTCGATAACTGCTCCTGCGTTATTCTACTGGCTTACATCCATGTAAGAATAAGTAAAAACCGAGCAAAGCTTCCGCGTCCTGCTCACGCCCCTTACCTACATCCATGTAGGCAACAAAGAGTAAATAGCCTCTAGGCAGAACCCTTCGGGCAGCGCCTGTTTGGCATTGATGCTGCGTTATCGCCTATTTATGTGGAATATTCACACTACTTAGGCTCTTCCTTGCCTAAATACCAAACAAACTGCTGCAAATTTAATCTCAAAAGGTCAACAGCCCCTAATTAACTTTGACTAAATTATTTATGCTTACCCGGTAACATAGAACCCAATACGCCATCTTGCTTTATGAAACCATGATAAAGTGCAGCGCTTACATGCATAAAAATAAACAGTAAAAATGCATAAGCAATTAAGCCATGTGCTTCACGAAAAAATGCATAGGTCTCAATATTTTTACTAACTAAATTAGGCAAAGTAAATATACCAAAAAAGCTCACAGAACGTTCGTCAGCACTTTGCATTAACCAGCCTGAAATTGGCATTAAAATCATAGACGCATATAAGCCCACTTGGGTTAAATGTGCCGCTAAAGCTTGTGCTTTAGGCACACTTTGGGGTAACGCAGGGCTTTTATACAGTACTTTATTAATTAATCTTATTGCAACTAGTATCAGTGCTAACACACCAAACGATTTATGTAGTTGTATAGCTTCTACTTGCCATACGGCTAAGCTTTGTACCATCGATAAACCAAGAAATAACATAGAAAGTATAATTAATGCCATTGCCCAGTGAATAAGCATACTCGACGCTGAGTATTTAGTAATAGTGTTCATTGACTCGTTCCTGTGATTAATTATTTAAAAGTACTTCTTTAGCACGACGACGAAATGACTCTGCATACGCAGCGCCACGGGCACGTAAAATAGGATCGGCACTTGGCTCAATACCTGTTGGTAATACCAGCGGATCAAAGTTCATGTTTTCACATACCCCACCCTCTTGTGCTTGCAAGCGTGATATTACTAACGTACCGGCGTTAATGGTTTTGCGCGATTGTGGCCATAAAACAGTTGGGTTGTTTTCATCATCTTCTTCGGTTGCAAAACTAAACAGCATATCGAACTTAACCGAAGACTGAGCTACTTGGTCTTTAAGTTGTAGCTGCAACGCATCTGGTGAATTATTATTAAGTGGTTGGATGTTTTCATCACTTAATTGTGGTTTAGCAATCCAGCGTACGGCATGCTTTTCATCATTTTCATCCATCAAATAAAACGCATTGATACTGTGGTATTGCTCAGTGGCAAAGCTACTGGTTGGCGTGTAGCTTGCTTTCCAGTTATTAAAAGCAGCACTTTCAGGGTGTGCTGCAAAAAACGCTTTAATTTTTTCTGGGCTGCGCTTTTTAGTCACCGGATCGGGTGAAAGTGCTTGTAGTTGTTTAAAAAACGCTTCTGGCGTAGCTACCGCCATAACCGGAGGCGTATTCATTGCCACCCGCCATTCTTGGTTATCATCAGTAGTTATAGAAAACGCTAAACTACGCACAGGAGCTTTTAAATCAGGTGCAGTTGGATTATTACCCGCAATAGAAAAGCGACCTACAAAAGGAGTGGCCCCTAAATCAAATACCTTCGCTTGCGAATACTTAGCAAGCTCACCCGTTGACTCAAAAGAGCCTGCTAAACAAATACCTTTTGCGTGTGCTCGGCGAAATCCCTTATGGGTTTTATCACCTTGCTGTAAATTAACAAAACGCTGTGCAGTCACTGCGTCACGATTAAATGCGCCAGTAAAATACAAAATAGTCAGGGAAAATAAGCTAATAATTGCTATTAAGATGATTTTTTTACTCATGGTAGGATTTGACCTCGTATGATTATTTTTTGATGACTATGTTGGAATTTTTCACAGTTAAAATTACCCGCGAAAATAATGGCTAACCATTGCTGAGTGATGCTTTGAGTTGAAGTGTTTTTATCAAGCAATACCTACATCACTCTTACAAGACCGCTCCTAAGCAATTAATATTTCAATTTAATTTGTAAAAAGTATAGTTTGTGGTTTTAATACTATATACCTAATATTTTAGGCGTCTGCTTTTAAAATGCTGATTGTTAATTATACTTAGCCCAACATAAAGCAAGTATTAAGTTGCACTTTTGGTGCTTTCTACAAAATCATACAAATTAAAACAAAACGGTACAGCAATAATAAACTATTGAAATTAGAATGTTATTTATTACCTACTACCTTACTGCTTCTTTTAAAGTAGTTATAGTTTAATAACACACATTTCAGGTAAATTCGAAAATAAACGCAATTGGCTATTTTATAATTTTTACTGATTAAAAAATGCCAAAAATTAACAACGCACTTTTTATTTAAGGTAAGCCATATGATCAAAACACGTTGTTTTACTCAATTTAATTTAATTAGTATTACGTTTCTACTTTTATTAGCCGGTTGCTCAGAAAGTGATGTCAGCACACAAAAACAAAACGAACCGCGTGCGGTTAAACTAATAACCATAGGTGATGTTTCGCAATCAAAAACGCTCACCTACCCCGCCACTGTCGACACTATAAATAGCTCAAAGCTTGCTTTTCAGGTTAGCGGAAAGTTAGAAGCGCTTAACGTTATTGCTGCACAAAACGTAAACAAAGGCGATGTAATTGCTGTATTAGAACAACGAAACTTTATTAATGAGGTCAAGTCGAGCAAAATTCAGTTTGAAACAGCCGATAATGATTACCAACGTGGTTTGAAGCTCGTTAAAGATGGGGTTATTTCACAACGTGATATAGAGCAACTAAAATCTAAAAAAGAAGTAGCCGAATCGCAATATGACTCAGCGCAAAAAGCATTATCTGACAGTAAAATTATAGCGCCTTACGATGCTATTGTTGCAGAAGTACCGGTAAAGCAGCTTGAAAACATAAGTGCTGGGCAACACGTTGTTACTTTATTTGGTAAAGGTGAAATGGAAGCGGTGGTAAATATTCCCGCGTCTATTGTGGCCACAGTAGATTCTAAGCAGAACAATGTAGCCTCAGTAATTTTACAAGATGTATCAACTGCTCCCATTCCTGCAACATTTAGACGAGCCAATTTAGAAGCCGACTCAGCGAGCCAAACCTATGAAGTACGATTTGCCTTTGCTGTACCAAATAACCTTAATATATTGCCTGGCATGAATGCCAGTCTAAAAATCACCCGTGAAAGCAGCTCAAATACAACTCGCTTACTAGTGCCAACCTTTGCTATTTTTGAACAAAACGGAGAACACTTTGTTTGGACGGTTGACGCTAAAACAATGCAAGCTTCTAAAGCTCCCGTTAAAATTGAAAATGGCATTGGCGAGCAACTCATTGTCACTGACGGTTTAAAAGCCGGGGATGTAATTATTGGTGCAGGTGCAAACTATGTGACTGAGGGTATGAAAGTACGTCCTTGGACTAAAGCATAGGAGCGCGATAATGGATTTAGCAAAATGGACAATTAATAATAAGTTAATAAGCACTATACTCATTATTTTAACCCTAGGATTTGGTTTTTCATCCTATAAAAACATGCCTCGCTTTGAAGACCCCGAATTTATAATTCGCACCGCGCAAGTGTTTGTCTCCTACTCAGGTGCAAGCCCGCTAGAAGTAGCAAAGGAGGTAACTGAGCCGCTTGAACGTGCAATTCAAGAACTACAAGAAGTTGATACTATATCGTCCACCTCATCTACGGGCTTATCTGAAATTAAAGTAGAGATTAAATCAGAGTTTTCCCCGACTAAATCTGAGTTGCAAGTTATTTGGACTAAGCTCAGAAACAAAATAAATGACACACGTCCAACATTACCGCCTGGTACTGGCACGCCACAAGTTTATGATGATTTTGGTGATGTATATGGCTTAAGCTATTTAATAACCTCCGAAGGATACTCACCCGACGAGTTACATGCCTACGCTAAAGATTTGCAAAGTGACATTTTACAAGTAGAGGGCGTAGCCAAAGTTGCTATGACAGGCGTGCAGCAAGAAGGCATCTTTGTAGAAATAGCCCGTGAAGAGTTAGCCTCTTTAGGCGTTTCTATTAATAATATTTACGGCATTTTAGATGAGCAAAACGCTGTATTGAGCGCTGGTAACACTCAAATTGGCGATCAACGTATTTTTATCGACCCTACCGGAGAAATTAACTCCGTTGATACCATTAAAAATCTATTGGTTAGTGCCAGCGGTGAAGGTAAAACAATTTATCTTAAAGATATTGCCAATGTATACCGTGGCTTTCAAAGCCCACCAACCAAGTTAGTCCGTTATAACTCTAAACCTGCAATTTCACTTGGGGTCGCCAGTGTCTTGGGTGCTAATGTGGTTAAAGTATTTGACCGCGTTGATGACAAAGTAAAACAAACTGAAAACCTCAGACCGCTGGGTATCACAGTGCATGAGTTTTACCACCAAGGTAAAGTAGTACAAGATTCAGTCGACAACTTTGTAGTGAATGTTTTAGTCGCACTGGTGATCGTAATGGTTACCCTGCTGCTATTTATGGGTTTGCGCTCAGGAATTATTATTGGCGCCGTATTACTGCTAACCATTTTTGCGACCCTTGCTACCATGGATTGGAGCGGCATACCCATGCATCGAATTTCTCTTGGTGCGCTGATTATCGCGCTAGGCATGATGGTTGATAACGCTATAGTTGTGACCGAAGGGATTTTAGTTGGTACACAAAAGGGCCGTAAAAAGTTAGAAATTGCTAGCGAAGTCGTCAAGCAAACTAAGTGGCCACTACTGGGTGGTACCTTGGTAGGCATTGTTGCTTTTGCGCCTATTGGTCTTGCCCCAGGTGATACCGCTGAATTTACCGGTCATTTATTCTGGGTTATTTTAATTTCTCTGTTATACAGCTGGTTATTTGCCATTACCCTAACCCCCTTATTTTGTTATTGCTTGTTTAAAGAGCAAGATAACGACACCTCAGGCTCAGCGAAGCCAAATAAACTTATGACGTTATATCAATCTGTTGTGGTTTCGGCATTGCATCATCGCTGGCTCAGTATTGCCATTGTGGTTGCCACTTTTAGTGTGTCTATGTGGGGATTTCAATTTGTAAAATCAGGATTTTTTCCAGCTTCTACCACACCACAAATGGTGGTTGATTTTTGGCTACCGCAAGGTACCGATATTGAAAAAACCAAAAGAGATATGCTCAAGTTAGAGAAATTTGTAAAGCAACAAAATGGCGTTGAAGGTATACAAACGCTTATTGGCGGCGGCGGGCTTCGCTACATGCTTATTTATGGTAGTGAGTCACCAAACAGCTCTTACGGGCAAATTTTAGCTAAAGTCGATGACTACAAAAAGCTAGATAAACTTTTACCTACCGTACAAAATTACATTGACGATAACTTTGTTGATGCTCAAGGCAAAGCATGGCGCTTTGTAATGGGCCCAGGTGGGGGCTCTAAAATAGAAGCCACATTTAAAGGGCCAGACCCAGATGTATTAAGAGAGCTAGCAGCACAGTCAAAAGGAGTATTAATTGATGATGGCGGCGCCTTGTCTATTAAAGATACATGGCGACAACGCATTAGTGTTATTGAACCACAGTACTCAGCCATTAATGCGCAGCGCGCTGGTGTAACGCGTAAAGCGGTTGCTGAAGCCTTACAGCAGAACTTTTCTGGTCAAGTGGTTGGACAGTATCGTGAAGGTGAAGAGCTCATTCCTATTATTGTTAGAGCACCACAATCGGAACGTGTCGACATAAACGATATTGGCAACATTCAGGTACAAAGCAATATCACTGGTGAAACACTGCCCCTAGCGCAAGTAACCAATGGGTTTAAAACCGTCTGGCGCGATGGCATTTTAAAACGTGAAGACCGTGAATGGACTATAAAAGCTCAAGCGGATCCTCTGCCGGGTGAACTAGCCTCAGAGTTATTTAATCGGGTAAGGCCTAAAATAGAAGCCATTGACCTTCCTCAAGGGTATCGACTTGAATGGGATGGCGAATACGGACAATCGAAAGAGTCTAACGAAATGTTGGCCTCAACTATTCCAATGGGCTTTTTAGCCATGGTGCTGATTGTTATTGTGTTATTTAATGCTTTAAAACAACCAATTATTATTTGGCTTGTTGTGCCATTAGCCTTAATTGGTGTTGTGTTTGGGCTGGTAACCACACAAATACCACTAGAGTTTATGGGTATATTAGGATTACTGTCGCTCTCAGGTTTGTTAATTAAAAATGCCATTGTATTAGTAGATCAAATGGACATGGAAATTCGCCAAGGTAAACCTGCATATAATGCCATTATCGACTCGGCAAATAGTCGGGTAAGACCGGTAATGATGGGCACACTAACCACGGTGTTAGGGGTTATTCCACTGTATTTTGATGCATTTTTCCAATCAATGTCTGTGGTTTTAGTATTCGGGTTACTGTTTGCTACCTTGCTTACATTAATCGTAATACCTGTTCTATACGCCATTTTTATGAATGTTAAACAAGACGAACAGGCAACTAATTAAACGCCAACAAAAATATGGCCATGCTTAGTAGTAAGTCATGGCCTTTTTATAAGCTTTGAGCAAAATAATTCATATAATTATCACAATTAACTTTTAAAAAATACTGCATATACAACATACCTTTCAAACCTTATAGCTGCTAAAAACGCCCTCAGATACGGTTATTCTTTTTCAAAATAAACATTTTAATTTTAGTATTTTATAAATTTAAATAAGCATTGAAGCGGATATTTTTTTAAGGCATTAATTATCACTTTAAGTTCTAGCTTCAAGTATTAACATAGCCGGAGTTCTATTATGTGGTGAGGCTAAGAATTCATTGCATAGTAATGCATTAAGATTCATTCATTAAATTAACTATTCAAATTTATCAAATAAATAACATATCAAGTGCAGTCTATGTGTCTTCTATTTAGTCATACAAACGATAAATGTAAAAACAGCTTTATTTCAAATCAAAATTTTAAAAACTAGGCATTCTCATGTTATCAAAACGCATAATTCCTTGTTTAGATGTAAAAGACGGCTAAGTCGTTAAAGGAGTTAAATTTAAAGGCCACGAAGTGGTTGGCGATGTACTTACCCTAGCTAAAGCTTACAGCAAAGTCGGTGCTGATGAACTGGTGTTTTACGAGATCAGTGCAAGTGTTGAAAAACGCCTACTCGATGTCAATTTGGTGGAAAACATTGCCCGCCATATCGATATTCCATTTTGTGTAGCCGGTGGTATTAAATCGGTGGCCGATGCAGCTCGTGTGCTTGAACGTGGCGCTGACAAAATCAGTATTAATAGCCCTGCAATTGCGCGTCCAGAGCTAATAAAAGAATTACATGATGAGTTTGGCAAACAGTGTGTAGTTGTTGGCATTGACAGCTTTTTTGACGAAACAACCGGTGAATATCTAGTTTATCAGCTTACTGGCGATCCTAATGCGTCAAGCCGCACCCGTTATAAAACCGAAGAATGGGTTAAACGCGTACAAGACTTAGGTGCAGGCGAAATCGTTTTAAGTTGTATGAACCAAGATGGTGTTCGCAACGGTTACGACAACGAGCAACTCAGCAAAATACGCCAGCTGTGTGATATTTCTTTAATCGCCTCAGGCGGTGCAGGCAGCATGCAAGATTTTGTTGATGTATTTCAACAAAGCCAAGTAGATGGTACGCTCGCAGCCAGTGTTTTTTTACAAAAACGTGATAAACATCGGTGAACTAAAACAATTTTTAATCGATAACCAAGTGGCAGCAAGACTATGCAAGTAACCTTAGAAAACCAAACTCAAGTTGCTTTCGCTAAAAGCGAGATGATCCCTGCCATTGTTCAAGATGTCCGCTCTGGCGTAATTTTAATGCAAGGCTTTATGAACAGCGAAGCGCTAAAAGCTACACTGCGTCACTGTTCGCAGAAGACTTAAGCCGTAGCTGTCAAAAAGTAGGTAAAGAAGGTGTAGAAGTGGCACTTGCAGCAATGAAACACGATAACAATGAACTTACAACGAATCGGCCGATTTGTTGTATCACCTTGTTGTACTATTACAACGACAAGGGTTAGAGCTCACTGGTGTAGCTGCTTGCCTACAAGGTCGTCATAAGTAAATATAACGATTACTGTGTGCGCCATTATTTGGCGCACATCGTTATAAAAAGCCATAATTTTTCTTTTTTAATTCAGACTCTCAATAGCATTTATTCTCTACCTTAGGTATCCTTGGTAGCAATTACAAAAGGATAGCGCACTATGAAAACTTATATATCGCTTATACTCACGGGCCTTATTTTATCTGGCTGTAGCAGTTTAACCAGTGAACAAAAAGCCAAATTAGACAGCTTAACGCCCTGTGAAAAAATGGATGGCTTAATAACCGAATTCGATAATCGCTTTGATGCGTTAAAAGACACTAAAGTACAAAACTCATATTTAGATGTGTGGACTGCAAAGTACAACGTTTTTGGCGATAACTGCCAAGTGACTAGTTTTAACAATCAAACTGTGACCTATCAATGCCAAGAAAGCTACAAAGATCAACAGCAAGCGGTAGCTATGCATCAACAAGCAATTGAACTCACTCGCCAATGTTTAACTAAAACAAACAACTGGTTAGAAACACAAAAAGAGTCAGAAACGTCGCTGCGTACCACCTTTGTACTTGATGATAAGTCGCCGGTTATTTCTGTTTATACCAGCAAAACGTTATCAAAAATTAAAACTTGGTCGACCTCTTTAGAAGTAGGAAAGCCCGTCGCCACTAAATAATGACGAGAGAATGTATGCGCCAAACACCCAGTAAACAATCCACTCATTTAAAAACAGACTGTATCGGTGAATGTTATAGAATGAATGGCTACTGTACTGGGTGCGGTCGCACCAGCGACGAAATATTCGACTGGATTATTTTAACTGACGAACAAAAGCAAGCAATATTGGCCTCCCCTCGTGAAGATGCTAAAAAAGACTAGCTTAAATTTTTAACCGTTAAGGCGCATTACGCTGTGATGGGTCACGTTTAAAATCTTTGCTTAACTGCTTAGGATCTAACGCTTCACGTTGTTTGCTAGCACCTTCTGCCCACCAAATTAATTGATTAAAGGTGCGCGAAAAATAGCTATCCCACGATGTTTGCTCTGTCGCATTATTTGCGTCACCACTTTCAATAAACACATCTTGCGCTTTTGGTACATGGATCATTGCTGATACCGGTAAACAACCCAGTTCACTTAAAAAGCTGCGCATGCCAACAGCAGCACGTACGCCGCCCCACTGCCCTGCAGAATAAGTAACAATCGCGCTAGGTTTATAACCAAATAAAGAACTACCAAAGTGGTTTAGCAAATTAGCGAGTGCCGGACTCATAGAATGATTATATTCAGGGCTTACCATAACAAAGCCATCGCTGGCTTTAATTTTTGCCGCTAAGGCATCAAGCTGTTTAGGTACCTCAGCCTGCAAATAAGCAAAGTGCGGTTTAAACACAGGGTCTAAATCATAATCGAGCGGATCAATAAGCTCTATTTCATGCTCAGAGTAATGCTCAAGCAAACAACGCTCACATGCTTTCGCTACCCTTTCCCCTAAACGCGCAGGCTTAGGTGGGGTACTTTTTCTAACCGAACCGAGAAAAATTAAAAATTTCATGTATCGGCACTCCTTTTTAATTGCAAAAATAAATACCTCAAAAAAGTTTGAGGTATTTACTGTACGATTTAGGCCTTATCAAGCGCTTGGCTTACATCGGCAATAATATCGTCAATGTTTTCAATACCCACCGATAACCGAATTAAATCGCGGCTAACGCCCGCATTGGCCAGCTCTTCATCATTTAATTGGCGGTGCGTGGTCGATGCAGGATGACACGCCAGCGATTTAGCATCGCCAATATTTACTAAACGTAAAATCATGTTTAGAGCATCAATAAACCGCGTACCGGCTTCAAGGCCACCGGCAATACCAAAACTTAAAATACCTGACGCTTTACCATTGGTAATTTTTTGGCTTATTTCGTTATACGGGCTTGATTTTAATCCCGCATAATTAACCCAAAGCACCTTAGGATGGCTCTCTAGGTATTCAGCAATTTTTTGCGCGTTTTCGCAGTGACGATCCATTCTTAGCCCTAACGTTTCAAGGCCAATTAAAATATCAGAGGCGTTTTTAGGCGCAAGCGCCGCACCGGTATTTCTAAGTGGGACAACACGGCAACGGCCAATAAACGCCGCCTCAGCAAATGCATCGGTATACACTACATTATGGTACGACGGATCAGGCTCATTCATCATCGCAAAACGGGTTGCATTGGCTTTCCAGTCAAACTTGCCCGAATCAACAATCATGCCGCCAATCGCGGTTCCATGACCGTTAATGTATTTAGTGAGCGAGTGCACCACAATATCGGCACCTAACTCAAATGGACGACACAGATACGGCGTAGCCACGGTGTTATCTACAATTAAAGGCACCCCTTTACTGTGGGCAATTTTCGCAAGGCGAGCAATATCAACAATATTCCCAGCAGGATTACCAATTGACTCGCAAAAAACCGCACGGGTGTTTTCATCAATCGCGTTTTCAAAACCGTCAAAATCATCGGCTTTAATCATTCGCGCTTCTATACCTTGGCGCGGCAAGCTGTGAGCAAATAAATTATAAGTGCCACCATACACTTGGCTGGTGCTTACAATATTAGTGCCCACTTCACATAAACATTGAATCGCATAGGTAATCGCCGCCATACCCGAGGCCACAGCCAACGCACCAATGCCGCCTTCCATCGCGGCAATACGCTGCTCAAGTACCGCATTGGTCGGGTTCATTATGCGGGTATAAATATTACCCGGCACTTTTAAATCAAATAAATCAGCGCCATGCTGGGTATTATCAAAGGTGTACGAAGAGGTGTTATAAATTGGCACCGCCGCCGATTTAGTGGTGGCTTCAGATTCATAACCATGGTGCAACGCTAAAGACTCAAGTTTCATAATTTATTCCTTCAATATAGTTACATCTAACGTAGCATTTAATGGTTACAAAGTGCACATGAAATATACTAAAGAATGTTGAAGCAATTTGATTGAATGCTGTATCTAGGTAAGTGTTAAAACTATCGTTTGCTCATATATTCAAGAAAATGAGCCAAGCGCGCATATTAGTCCTCTAAGTATTTATTAAAAACAATAAAAACTTATTGATAGCAATATGTTAGGTAATTTGTTAAAACTATATAAAATAGAAAAGTGAGCGTGACATTGGCAGAGATATGCGCGATGAGCGCACTATTAAATTGTTATGAGTATCAAGGAAGTCGATGAGAATTACCCAGGCCTTAAAACAACAAGTACTTAATGAAGCTAATTGGAAGTGTGAATATTGTGGAATTAAGTTAGATGAATCCAGTTGCTCGATTGATCACAAGATGCCGCGCAGTAAAGGTGGATCTGATGAACGCGAAAATTTAGCTGCCGCTTGTAGAAAATGTAACATGCAAAAAGCAGATAAAGTTCTTGAGGCATTTTCAAATCCGATTGCTAAACAGGCAGCAACAGCATGGATTCATGCATACATAAAATCGCCCAAAACAACTAGCATACTGTCTTTTATTATTGGTGTACTTGGCTTTGTTTTTGCTATCTACTTTAATACACAAGCTGAAATTCAACGTGAAGCCAAACTCTCCCAAGACCTTAATTTCAAATCTCAAATTGAACAATTGGAGAACACTGAAAGTAGCTTGAAGCAGTTGCTTGAATTTATTAAATTGCAAAAAATTCAAGTTACGGATAATCAGACATCACTTGAAACACTTGTCGAAGAAAAAAATAAACTAGAGCCGTTAGTTAGTGCCGATAAAAAAGTAGTTGAAGCATTGTTTTCTGCACAAGAAGCTAGAGCAATAGAATCGGCTAAAGCTGAAAGATGGATTGGTTTTTGGATTGGTGTAGTAGCTTCTATTATTGCCTCTATCGTGCTTATGATTTTCCAATACTTTCTCAAAGTTCGCAGTGAAAACTCATAACAAGGCGTTTAAACGGAATAAAAACAGTGGGTTACGTTTCGCTTCGCTCCACATTATAACCCACAATTTTTGTCCGCTTAACGCGGCGTTATATTTCAAGGAGGATTCAGGTTGTCATTTCCAGTTTTAGAGACAAATCGCTTAAGGTTAGATAAATTATCCAAAGAAGACTCAAATAGCTTATTTGAGTTATTCTCTGACAATTCAGTTGTCGAATACTATGATCTGGAAGCTTTCACTGAACTATCACAAGCGAGCAACTTAATAGAGCTCTTTAACTCTCGCTTTAATGAAAACTCTGGTATTCGTTGGGCTATTCGCCTAAAAGAAACAGATAAATTTATCGGAACTTGTGGCTTTAATACTTGGAGTCCAAAAATGAAAAATGCCGTACTTGGGTATGATTTGTTGCCTCAGTATTGGGGCATGGGTTTGACCACTGAAGCAGTCCATCGAATAGTTAAAGCTGCATTTTTAGGTGAACTATCTTGCGGTAAACTTAACCGAATACAAGGGGATACTGTTCCGGGGAACTTAGCATCTGAATCACTACTTCTAAAGGTTGGTTTCAAAGAGGAAGGTGTAAGACGCCAAAGTGGTTTCTGGAAAAACCAGTTTCACGACCTTAAATGCTTTGGTTTAATTCAGTCCGAGTACCGTGAAAAATAACAAGCGCATTAAGCATGGGACTGCTAACCGTTTGCTCGGTTCCGCTAAGCTACAGAGTTTAGCCAAGCATTTTTGCGCCCATTAGTAAGGCGTTAGGAGTAAAGTGAAATTCAAAGTTGCTAGTTCAATTCTGGCCTTATTTACATTGATAGGTTTGGGAGTGACTATATTTTCAGACTTTGAGAATATTGAAAGGTTGATCATTTGTTCCGTACTTTATGTATTAATACCGGCTTATGGTGCATATGGTACTTTTATAAGAAGCCGTACTGGAATATTAGTTTCTGTGATCTTATTTCTTTTTCAGAGTATTCGGAGTGTTGGAAGTGATAGCTTAATTCCACATATTGCTCCTATAACAATTTCCTTTCCCTTTGGTGATTTCTCAAATGGTCAAGGGTATTTAATCGACTACTTTGCTATTTTTATGGCAATATTTTTAGCATGGTTACTTAAGGTGGTAATTACCCCTAATAAGTCATTAAACAGGGACAAATAACTGTTGATTTTTGCTCCTGTCGCATATTTTGACTAACTGATATTTGTCCATTAATGGGGCGTTATGTGTCAATCTCAATCAAACTAAGGGGTATTAAATGGAATTAGAAATAACATGGAAACGAGCCGCTCGAATTTGGTGGTCATATATTTGGCGTAACATCATAGCAATTATTGGAGCTGTTGTTATTGGCGCTATTGTCGGTGGTGTTTTAGGTTTTATTCTAGGTATGCTTGGTGCCTCTACTGATACGATTAAGTTAATTGTTCAACCTATTGGCTTCTTAATAGGCCTAGGAATTTCAATCATTCCATTAAAGCTTATTCTTGGTAAAAACTTTGGTGAGTTCCGCTTGGTTCTAATGAGTACTAGCGAAGAGTCCAACACATAACAAGGGTTTTCAGGGCGGACACAAAAAGCTGGTTGTTCGCTTCGCTCAAGTATAGCCAGCTTTCTTTAACCGCTTAAAGGGTGTCATGAAACCGAACATAAAAAGCAAAATTCCACTGGCGTTTTTAACTATTATATCGATTTGGTGGTGGTATTATTACGCATCGTCAAATGCGCTTAACGAATATGGAAATGCTAAATATGAGTGGCTATTTATGCTCGACACACTCTTGGTACTTCCAATTTTGTGCTTTCTTTGCGAATCCGATAAACAAAAAGCTCTTTTGAAAACGGCTATTTTATGTTGTACTTCTGTGTTCATAGGAAGCCTTATCATTCCCGAACAAAATAAAGTTATTTTTCATTTTCTCGAGAGTGGCCGTTATTTTGTCTTAGCCATCATTCTTGTTTTGGAAGTCACAGCATTAGTTACTGTATGTTTAGCTGTCCAAGCTTCACTTGTGAACAAAGAAGATCCAGATTTAGCCGTAGCTAATCCTATCGAGAAAATTTTCGGCTCATCGCTGTTCAGCTCAATTCTGTCAATTGAAGGGCGCGTCTGGAGCTTTGCACTTTTTGCATCGCAAATAAAAAGTAGCGCATATCGTGGCGATCAGCATTTTTTCTACGATAAAAAAGATGGTGCTCAGAGTAACCTATTTGGCTTTATACTCCTTATTATTATCGAAATTCCACTTGTCCACTTACTCCTTCATTTTTTATGGTCAAGCATCGCCGCAAATATCACAACAGGACTTACGTTGTTCGGACTTATATTTTTCTTAGCCGAATACAAAGCCGTTGGTAAACGCCCCATTTCAATCCATGGGATAAACTTAATCATTCGTTACGGACTTTATGCGCCTTTAACCATACCATTAAAGAACGTATCTGAAATAAGTCTAAATAATTCGTTTGTGAAACGTTCGCGCAACGTAAAACGATTTAACTACTTTGGTGTTCCTAATGTTGCTATCAAACTCTGTTCTCCTATAAATGGAAAAACAAAAATATATTTAGGTGTAAATTCGCCAGAAGATTTTATCACCACCGTTAATCGTGCAAAAATCGCGGTATAACAACGATCGCTGGGTCACAAGCACGTGCGCAGCTTCGCTGTTTTTTCACACGTGTATACGCTCATATTGGAAGTTATGTGCTTCAATAAGTCTGAGCATTACTCAAGCAAGGAGAGAGTATTTTGACATTAGATGAATACAGAAAAGAATTTGAACAATCTTCAAACAGATCTATTTCAATGCCGGTTGCTGGAACCATAATTTGGGGTTTAGTTGGATTTCTAAGTACACTATTTAGCGCAAATGTTTCTATATATATTTTACTCTTTGCAACAGGCGGGATTTTTCCTATAGCCTTATTAATTGCTAAATTTAGAAAAGAGAACTTAGTTTCCTCATCCAACCCTTTAGCAAAACTAATGGGTTTATGCATAGTGATGGTTAATCTTCTTTGGGCTGTCCATATTCCATTACTTTTAAATGCACCTGAATTTGTTCCTTTGAGTTTAGGCGTTGGCTTAGGACTTCATTGGGTAGTATATTCTTGGATCGTTAAACATCCTGTTGGCTTAATTCATGCTGTGTTAAGAAGTATTTTAATTGTAGCCGCTTGGTATTTATTTCCTAACAGTAGTATCTTAGCTATCTCATGCGTTATTGTTTTAACTTATATAATGAGTATTTATCAAATGTTAACCAGGGATATGACAAACACCTAAACTCTGACAATGTCCTTAAAATCATTTGAACATAGAGAAGGCAATTAGTAGTAAATGAGTACCAAAACTCATTTAACTCTTGAATATCATCAGCACTCTCCCCATTGAGTTACTATAACAAGATGGAGTGATAAATGGATTTACTCAACGCTATTGATATTGAAGTATTTTATTATTTAGGTGGAATGTTACTCGCCTTAGTCGTTTTTCAGGGAATGTTTAAGTTAGTTACTTGGAGCAAAAAAATGCCAAAGGGGGCATTGGTCTTTTTAGCTTTTTTCCATTAATATCAATCTACCCTATTCCTCCTCAAGAAATAAAAAAAATTGAAAGAATGAAGCAAAAACAAATTAAAAGCGAAGATGAAAGTGGTGATCCAGCTAATGAAGATGAAGTTATTTAATAACTAACATGCTAACTTAGAATAATAAGAATTTAATCTGTTTTAACTTAACGTAAATAAATGGTACCAAGCCTTTGAAAATAAATAATAAAACTCTAGGTGTTTTGCTTTACCTATGCTTAGCCTTAATATTACTTTTGATTGCACTAAGTTATAGCAGTGGCCGATTATCGCACTCTTCACCTCTCAACTCAGTGGTAAAGGAACCAAATACATTAAAAGCAACTCCCCCCCTTAGTTTAAAACAAGAAACACTCGATGATTTATCCGATAAAAACACTATCGCCCCTATAGAAAAAGGCATACAAGATCAAAATAACCAACTTGCTGTAATGGCCATTCCACGCTGGAAACAACAAGGGCAACTAAAAACACATTTAGCGCACTTAAAAAATAAGGCTGACAAAGGCGATATTGACGCAAAGTATATTGTTGCAGCCAATTTAAGATATTGCTTTACTGCCCCTATTGATGATTTTGCCTTACAAGCAAAGCTAGAAGCCATAGCTGATTATACCTATGCAGGTGAAGCAATTGATGCTACGTTAGAAAAATTTGATTACTGTAGTGGAATTAATCAGGATCAACGTCGTGAGTTTTATTTATATTTTTATGATGCAGCGCAAAACGGATCTGTTGCAGCGCAACAAACATTTGCTGATATAACAGCAGAGTTTTATATGCAATCACAAGGTTTTAAAACACAAAACAGAGAGGAGTACATTAAAAAACGCGATGCATTCAAACTACAAAAAATCGCTTTTTTAGAGCAAGCAGCCAAGCATGGCAGTGAAAAGGCGTTAATGAAATTGTCGGCTTTGTATCATTCGCAACAAATCAGCGGTAATAGCTTAGCAAAGTCGTACGCATTAAATCGCCTAATGATGGAAATAACGGAAAACGGTGAACTATATAATCGTTATGCATGGTTTGAGCAACGGCAATACCCTCAGCTTTCACAGACTGAACTCAGTGAAGCCAACACTATTGTAAATAACTGGCTGGCAAACATTTATCAAAATGGCAGTCTTTACCCTTATGAATGATCAGACCATAGGTAATATAACCATAGCCAAAGGGGTCAAATCTTGACTTCAGACATTATAACTCCTGACCGTCTGCTCATGATATTTTGCTGCCAATCGTTAATACAAAACACTAATCATAATTGAGGCTGCCTTTGTTTACTGAGCTTCACTGTAATCGACCTAAGTAAAAAGTGACTACCCATGTTACGTTTAACATTTCCCCGCCATCACGCCCTGAAAATAAGGTATTGCTGAGTAATGTATTTCATGGATGAAATACAAGGCGTAACTTCACCAAGGATGGTGAATATACGCCGCTTACGTTCAAGCAATAGTTTATTTGAAGGATAAAGCGTGATGCTCGGGTGCGCTGAGAGTGTCCAGAGAGGGACCAGCGGCAGCCCCTCTTTGGCTGCCGTCGCCAGTGCGACAAAACCTCGAATAAGGTTTATTTAATCATTTACATCTAAGCCTTTAATTAACAAAAAACAACCAATCAATCAATTATGCAAAACATCAATATTAGCTAAAGCATGTGTGAAAAGCACAGTGTTGTTCTTCTAAAAGCGCAGCGCCTCTTAGCCCTCTTTGTGCATAAATCACTAAAAGACCTTATTAAACAAAGAGAAGTGAATGAGCAGAAAACACTGTAATAACGTTTACTCGCTCAGGCTAAAAAAAGTCGTTAGTTAGCTTGGTTTTTGGCTATTTTTCATCATTTCTAAATAGCGTCCCTCAATGAATTTTTTTTCTTTTGTAAGGTGCTTAAGTGCGTACTGGGTTTTTTCTAGCTCTTGTTTTAATGTGTCAAGCTCTTCACTACTTTCTGGCCCGTCAGTTTGTAACTGCAATTGCTGTAATAGTTGGTCTTGCTCTGCAATTTGCCTTTTATATTCGTTTAAAGTGTTAAGTAACTTTGTTTGATCGGGCGTTGACGATGTATCTGCGTTTGATGTTTTATCACTATTTTCGCTCGCGGTTTTAAGCGCTTCATAATCTGCTTGTAACTGGTCTTTTTCTTCTTGAAGTACAGTCACTGCATCATATTGTGCATAGAGTTTTTGACGGGTAACTTTTAATTTTTCAACACTTTTATCCAAATCCCCTTTAAGTTTGCGGATTAACTTATGCGAGCGTTTTAATTTTTTATTGAGATCATCGATTAGCTGTTGTTCTTTTTCGGTAACATGATCTTTGGTTGATGAAGTAACCTCAGTTAATTGCTGTTGTAATAGCATTTGTACACTGATTAACTCAGCGATAGTTTTTCGATTATCGTTAACATAGCTCATGGCATTTTCAACAGACTCTCTGCACATAGCTAAAGTAGCATCATCCATTGTGCCGTTACTTTTAACCATGCTAAGTGCAAATGCCCTAAACTCTCTGAGTATCAGTAAAAGAATATAAAACCACGCGGCTAAAATAAGTAGCCCAAAATTTATAGCAATATAATGATAAACCTCTGGCGGAAATACGGCATATGGCATTATTTAGTTATCTTAAATTAAGTGTTTATTTACTAGAGTTTAGCGCTGTGAAAAAAATCTGCCATAATAACAACAACATTAAAAAAAAAGTTACCTGTGTGAAAATACTTATCGTGGATGATAGCCATGCAACACTTGAAATAGTACGCCGAGGGTTGGAAAAGTTTGGCTATCGGAAGTTATTAATAGAAAAAGCCAACAATGCTAAATCAGCGTTAACGCTGATTGGTAGTTGGCACCCCGATATTGTGCTTACAGACTGGCATATGCCTGATATGTGTGGAGTGACGCTATTACGTGCAATAAAGCAAAGGCAACTTAATATAATAGTCGCGATGCTAACCACGGTTGATGAAAAGTCTCAAATTGAAGAAGCCATTAGCTTTGGCGCATCTTTTGTTCTATCAAAACCTTTTACAGATGAACAACTTCACGATAAGTTATTACCTCTGGTTCAACTTGTAGAAAATAACGAAGTCATTCCTGATGAAATTGAATTAAATGATGATTTAGCGTTGCCAAAGCTGTCGCAATTAGAACGGTTGTTTCATAAACATATAAGTCAGTCTTTAATCGTAAACACAATTCAACCGCAGGTATTCGATGAATCTAAAGTACCCTGTGTAATGGCTGTTTATGAGGATCCTAAAAGTCAAAAAGTACGCGCTATTGCCATACTTGATATTTATGCCGCCTGTGTAATGGCAAGTGGTTATAGTAGCTTGTCGGCTGAAGATATTAGTAACTCAATATTATCTGGCGTTGTTACAAACACAGCATTAAGCGCATGTAAAAAAGCATTAACGGAAACGGCTTTTGCCTTTTTAGACAAGCGAACACGCGTTAGTTTACAAATCAAAACGGTCAAAGTGATTACCACGCCTTTTCGTAAGCTCACTTTGCTGTATAAAACACCTGCTGAAAAGCGCATTGATTTTAGCTGCCAGCTTGAGGGCATGGCACAAGGTAAAATTATGCTAGTTGGCATTTAGTAAATTAAACTTACGTAGTTACCATTATAAAAAAGTTTAATTTTAAAAACACCCTGCTCCTGCAAAAGCGCAGCGTCTCTTCGCCCTCATGGTAAATCAATCACTGAAGGATCTTATTACACAAAGAGAAGTGGATGAGGAGTAAAAGAGTAAATTGAACATCAAACTCGTGACTGAAGGTTTACCCCGCGTTTCTATGTTTAATGTGCTAAGCCTGACGCGATATGAAATCGCTGCTACGAAAGACATTTACTGCTAAAAACAGTTTTTGCACCACAGAGGATCCCGAGGCGCTTTGCGCTGCACAGAGATGAATTGGTATTTTTTAAGCATTTCTCTGTGAACTCTGTGTTCTCGGTGGTAAATACTTATTTAGACTTAACTCTAGCGCGATATGAAATCGCTGCTACAGAACAATATATTGCTTTTTTACGTCCACTAAAACCGTATCGTCGCTTCGCTCCCTTTGTGAATAAATCACTTAAAGTTCTTATTTAACAAAGAGAAGAGAATGAGGAGTAAAAGAGTAAACAGAACAACCAAACAGCTTTAGTTTTTTCTTACTCTAAAAGCGCAGCGTCTCTTCGCCCTCGTTGTGCATAATTCATTAAAAGCTATTTGAACATGGAGAAGACAATAAGCAGAAAATGAGAAACCAAAACCATCACACAAAGCCGAGTGTCAGTGAAAAGTTAAATATTAGCTCCCCCGAACCTCGTAGCCCGTAGCCCGTAGCTTAAGTTAAATTAATCCAAACATGTTTAAACAAAAAAGGCGCTTCCGGTTAAGGTAAGCGCCTTTTGTTATTTTAACTGCTACTTATTTTACGATTTTCATTTCGTCTAATAGGTTTTGGGCGTTATCTACTTTATCCATTACCCACAGCATGTAGCGTGAATCTACATGAATTGAGCGGTTTAGTTCTGGGTTGTAATCCCAATCACCAATAATGCTTTCGTACACACCGTCAAACAGTAAACCCACCAGCTCGGCATTGCCGTTAAGCGTTGGCGAACCTGAGTTACCGCCTGTTGTATCTACATTTGATAAAAAGTTAACTGGAACAGTATTCATGCCACCAGTGTAATCACCATAAAGCTTCGCTTTAATTTGCTCTTGCAGCTTTTTAGGCGCATTAAATGGGTCAACATCGGTGTTTTTAGCCAGTAACCCTTCAAGTGAGGTAAACGGCGTAGCCACTAATCCATCTTGCGGAGAATACCCGCCTACCGTGCCGTAAGTTACACGTAATGTGCTGTTTGCATCGGCGTAAACCGGTTTGTTTTGCGCTTTGTTAAAGGCAATAATTGCACTCATTAACTCTGGGCGAGCAGCTTGTAATTTACCAGCCAGGGCTTTTGACTTATCTTCCTCAGCTTTCATTACTGTGAATATGGCTTTTGCATATTGCATGAACGGGTCTTGGCTTTGGTTAAGCTGGCTCAGTGTTTGTTCAAATAATGAATTACGTACAATTTCATTATCTAGCGTTGATTTGGCATACATTTCATCTAGCAATGCACTTTGTTTTGCTTTATCAAAACCGTTTTCTAAAGCAAAAGCTTTATCAATTTCACTAAAACGCTCTGCTTTAGGTAATGCTGCATATTGCTCTAAAAAGTGCAGTAATATAGCTTTATCTACATTGGCATCAAAGCGACGTGACATACGCTCAAGAGAAGATTTAATACGCGGTAAATCGCGTTCTTGATAACCTGATTCGCGCTCACTATTTGGCTTTTGTTTTTCAACCGCTAAGCGATATAAACGACGTGCCGTGCTGATCATTTGTGAACGATGAACATAGCCTACCATACGGTCGCGCTCACTATGCTCTTGCGATTGAGCTACTAATGCCGATAACTCATTAAGCACATTCCCGTAGCGCTGTTTACGCTCGCTATCGCTGTTTATCCAGCTTGTAAGCTCTTGTTCAAACTGTTTTTTACGCTCAAACATGGTGCCTTTTTTGAAGCTTTCAATCATCGAACCATAGTTTTTAATGTAGTTGTTGTAACCGGCTATGGTGCTTTCGTAAGCAATACGCGCTTTACTGCCATCTTCTGAGTTTTCTTCAATTAGTGACACGTATTTAGTATTGTGCATGCGCGCTTTAGGGTAACTGTCGTTAAAAACATAATCGACCTCTGCCGCAATACGGTAGCGATTAGTACGCCCTGGGTAGCCAGTTACCATAACAAAGTCGCCCTCTTGCACGCCTTTAGCACTTACACTTAAGTAAGACTCTGGCACGTACGGTATGTTGTCTTCGCTGTACTCTGCTGGCTTGCCGTCTTTACCTACATAGGCGCGGTAAAAACCAAAATCGCCTGTGTGGCGCGGCCACATCCAGTTATCTATATCGCCACCGTATTTACCTACGCCCATGGCAGGTGCATACGCTAAACGTACATCTTTAATTTCCAGTGATTTAATCAGGTAAAACTCTAAACCACCATGAAACGAATACACATTACAACGGTAACTAGCATCAGCTTCACACTGTGCAACGAGTTCTTTTTGATTTTTTTCTAACGCATCATAGCGTGCTTTTGCGCTTAGCTCGTTAGTGCCGCTAATCACTTTATCGGTCACATTGGTCACTGTTTCGGTTACGTACACTCGTGAACCTGGCGCAGCTGGTAAATCTTCAGTCGGTGTTTTTGCTAAAAAGCCATTTTCTAAAATGTTATTTTCAGGCGTTGAATTATATTGCACCGAACCATAAATACAGTGGTGGTTAGTTACAACTAAGCCTTTTGGCGAAACAAACGAGGCTGTACAACCGCCTAAGCTGATAACCGCATTCATTGGAAACTCGGTTAATTTTGAAATTGAATCAACGCTAATTTCAAGCCCTTTGGCTTTTAAAATTGACTCAAGCTCTGGTAGTTGATGAGGTTGCCACATGCCTTCATCGGCATGGACCGCAGAAGAAAGTGCCAGTGAACAGGTTGCTACCAATGTGGTAACAAGAGGTTTTAAACGCATTATAGAATCCCTTTTATTATTGAACCAGCAGATTACTCATTAAGTATGAGTTAGGTCAACTGCGCTGAGATAAATTGTTACAATATAGCGCTCAATAAACAAAAAAGGAGCTCAGGGTTTGTGACCCTAAGCTCCTTTTTAAACAAAAAGATAAACGATGTTAGTCGTCTTTTTTCACATCATTTGGATGCGCTACACCCATCCATGCTTTAAACAGCGCTTTTTGCTCAGCAGAGGCATTTTTATTAGCGACTACTTTTTTAGGTTTGTCGAAATCTTCAGACAACACAAGCTCAGTCGACATCAAAGCGTCACGGCGAATAAAATCAACAGTTACCTTGTCCCCTGCTTTAAAGGTTTCTAGGCTGGCGGTTAAGTCTTTCCCTACATGTTTTTTGTTAATAGCAACGAGTTTATCGTCGGTGGTTAAACCACCTTGCCATGCTGCACCATCGCGACGTACATGAGTAAGGGTGAGCAATTCACCGGTATTTTTAGTAAAGGCATCTAAACTTGGTGTAGCCTTGGCTTTTTCAGGCAGCTCAAAGCTCAAACCTACTTTTGCCAGTAATTCATCAAAATCTAAGCTGGCTGGTGTGCTAACATTTGCTTGCCACCAATTACTGTAATCACGCCCTGTTAGCTGCTTTAAAATTGCTAATACGTCTTTCTCAGTAAAACCCGCTGGTAGCTTATGCTGCTTATAAAGTTCGTTATGTACATTTTTATAGCTTATTTTACCTTGGCTTTTTTCAAGTAGGTCGATATCTAACGCCATCGACAATAACGAGCCTTCAAGGTAAATATTAGTGCCGTAGTTACGTGCATGATCGCCACCTTGATTTATCCATTTATCAAAGCTGGTTTCGCTAGCACTTTGCACTTCACGCCCTGGGGTTGTGAGATGGCGATTAATGGTTTTACTGAAGTTCTTAAAAAACTCATCGGTGGTTTGAATGCCTGAGCGCACTAATAAATGGTCTTCAAAATAGCTGGTAGACCCTTCAGCAATCCACAGCAGTTTTGAATAATTAATATTGGTATAGTCGTATGGCGCAAGCCCTTTAGGACGGTACGCTTTTACATTCCAAGTATGAATAAATTCATGTGCCGCTGTGCTTATAAAAGCTAAATAGTCTTCACGTTTAGCAAAGCGATCCCGTGGGCGTTGAATAATAGTTGAATTTAAGTGTTCAGTTGCGCCGCCCGCGCCCGATGTAGCATGTACCATAAATACATAACGCTCATACGGGTAGCTGTCCCAAATTACATTGCCCGTTGCTACAAGCTTTTTTAAATCGGTTAGCATCAGTTCTATGTCGTAATTACCTTCGCCCCACACTACTAGTTCGTACTCACGGCCATCAACTTCAAAAGTACGCAGTTCATTAACACCTGTTTCTATTGGTGAATCAACAAGCACGTCGTAGTCGCTGGCTTTAAAGCTGTGTTTATTCTTATAGTTTTCCATACCCGACACAGAGCGCCATGCTTTAGGTACGTTTAATTCAACCGTAACGGGCTCTTGGCGAAATGATTCGCTGAACATAAAAAAGCCAGATGCGTCAACAAACGCGTGGCTGTCGTCAATATGACGAGCGCGCTTACCTAGCTCATTGGCATACACTTGGTAATCAACATTGACTTGAGTCGGCTCATTTAAATGAACACGCCATGTGCTGTGGTCTATTTTTTCCCACTTTAATGCATTACCTTCATCGTCGCTGGCTTTAAAATAGCGAACGCCATTGGCAAGGTTTAAAATTTCGTAGCGACCAGTACGCCATGCTGGCAATTTTACATCTAAATAAGACTGCGCCGTTTTAGGAAACTCTACATTTACATCACCTAAATGATGTTCTGGCTGAGAGATATTTAAAGCGTAGTTAACGTCGGCAAATACAGGTGCTGAACAGGCAGCTAAAATTGATAAGGCAAGTAGCTTTTTCATGAAGGCTCTTTTTTATATAACGTATTGTTGTACCAAGGTTAACAAGACCCATTTTAAAAGTGAATTAAAAGCGGTAAATGCACTTATATTTAAGATCGCTCGTATTTTGTTATTAAAAACATTAAGTTTTTGATCTCATCCCTACTATTAATATGTTTTTGTTGTAAACTAAAACAATGAAGGTATTAAGATAATGGTGTGTAGGTGTCTAGGAGCTCCAATACGGTGGAACAAAAACTAAAGCAAGCAATCGACAGTAGAAAAGTAGTAGAAAGTGCTCGCCAACATCAAGTGAGTACGCTTTCTAATTTTGCAGCTAAGTTATCTTTAAGCTGTAAGGGACTTGATACTGAGCTTGATAACCGCCTAGCTAAGTTTCGAAGCGCATTAAACAAAGGAATGGGTTATGAAGACTTTGCTCCTTTGGTGGATGATATTTTAGCTTTGCTAAAAAACCAAGAAGCCATTCAACTAGCACATCAACGTGATCTTCTCACCAGTGTACAAAATGCAGGTAAGCAATTACAACAAACCAAAGGTTTACCTAACGATACCCGCAGAACACTGCGCCACTTACTCGATAACGAGCTAGACAATATTCAATCTGTACATGGTTTTATACCTGTTTTAAATCAGCTGATCACTTTTTATCATCAAGCTTTAATAGCTAAAAGCAACGATACCTTTAAGCCTCCAAATCTTAGTGCTCTCACTGAAAAGCTATTTAAATTAGTTAGTCAGTTAGTACTTGAAGAAGAAGCCAACGATGAGCTGTATTTAATAAAAAAACGTATCGCTAAAAATAAAGCCGTAGACCAACTTCTTGATGCAGCAATTGATGTAATCACACTCATTGTACAAAGCATTCAAGTTGAGCGTGCGTCAGCGCAAAGCTTTTTAACTTCATTAAATCAAACGCTTGGAGAGCTACATAGTTCATTGGTTTCAACCAGAGAACATTCTGAATCTATGAATGTTGAATTCGAATCAATTAATCAACGAATTGGTGAAAAATTAAAAAATTTAAATACACAAACAAATAAAGCAACATCAATTACAGAATTAAAGCAATTGGTTGAAAATGAGTTACGCTCATTGAGTGCAGACATTCTAGAAAAAGAACAACTGGAACAAAAAGATCGCCAAATTTTAATTTCTAGCTTTGCACAAATAAACGATAGAATTGGCAGTTTAGAAAACAAAGTTAGTAATTATAAAAAACGTTTAAATGAACAACGCTTTAAAAGTTTACTCGACAGTCTTACCAAGTTACCTAATCGAGCAGCCTTTGACGAACGCTACAATCACGAAATTAATTTGTTTAATGAACAACCGTCAGACATAACCTTAGTGGTTATTGATGTTGATCATTTCAAATCAATTAACGATCGCTTTGGTCACACAGCCGGCGACATTACCTTGCAAGTGATTGCCAAAGCGCTGCAAAAATCGATTAGACAAACTGACTTTATTGCCCGTTATGGCGGCGAAGAGTTTGTGTTATTAATGCCTCGTACATCACTTGATAACGCTGTCGAGCATCTCAATAAATTAAGACTGTCGATTAAAAAGATCCCATTTAAATTTAAAGACAAACAAATTCAAATTACCGTTTCGTTAGGCGCAACCCAATTTGAAGTGGGTGATACGCCTCTAAAAGCGTTTGATAGAGCCGATGAAGCTCTATACGATGCTAAAAACTCAGGCCGGGATCGTCTGTGTATTAGTAAATAGTGTTATGCACTTTTACCTTTGAGTATAAGGCATAACTACGCAGTAAATTTACCCAAGAGGTTTCAAGGAGAATGTCGATGCTAATACAATTAAACCCTACAGGGGTATTAGACTTATTGTCGCAGCTAGAAGTAGACTTACTCGAGCAATCATCAACCAGCGAACGCTACAGACTATTTAGAAACTGTGTATTGGCCGTGCTTAATGTAGGCAGCCACACCGATGTAAGCAATGATATTTACGATAAACATAAAGATTTTGATATACGCTTGGTCAGCCGTGAACGCGGTATAAAAATTGAATTAGAAAATCCTCCGCAAACAGCCTTTGTTGATGGCCACATAGTAACTGGTATACATGAGCACATATTTTCGGTTATTCGCGATATTTTGTTTATTTGCCAAAAGTATGAAAAAGACCTGCAGGAAACAAAAGCCATTACTCACATGGTTTTTGACATGCTAAGAAATGCCGACGCACTTAAAGTAAATAGCGAACCTAACATGATTGTATGTTGGGGTGGCCATTCGATTAACGAAGTCGAATATAAATACACTAAACAAGTTGGCTATGAACTGGGGTTACGTGGGTTAAATATTTGTACCGGCTGTGGGCCTGGTGCAATGAAAGGCCCAATGAAAGGCGCAACCATTGGCCATGCAAAGCAACGTATTACCAATAATCGTTATTTAGGTTTAACTGAGCCAAGCATTATAGCGGCAGAGCCACCCAATCCGATTGTAAATGAACTGGTTATTTTACCCGATATTGAAAAACGTCTTGAGGCATTTATTCGTACCGCACATGCCATTATAATTTTTCCAGGTGGCGCAGGTACAGCCGAAGAGTTGCTATATTTATTAGGTATTTTGTTACACCCCGAAAACGAAAAGCAATGTTTACCGGTTATTTTAACTGGCCCTAAACACAGCAAAGCTTACTTTGAAGAGCTTTGTAAGTTTATTCAAATGACTTTAGGCGATGCCGCACTGAGTAAATTTGAAGTGATTATTGATGATCCTCAATTAGTTAGCCAAAAGCTTAAATCGGCTATGAGCGGAGTTCGCGAATATCGTAAAAGCCAAGGCGATGCTTATTACTTTAATTGGACGTTGAAAA
Source organism: Pseudoalteromonas sp. Scap25 (assembly GCF_013394125.1). Lineage (GTDB taxonomy): Bacteria > Pseudomonadota > Gammaproteobacteria > Enterobacterales > Alteromonadaceae > Pseudoalteromonas. The sequence continues at coordinate 496,424 of NZ_CP041328.1, forward strand.
TAGAAAATGATTTTCAGCAGCCTTTTTACCCAACTCATGAAGCCATGGCGTCACTTGATTTACATCTTGATCAGCCCAAACAACAGCTTGCAGCTAATTTACGCCGTGCGTTTTCGGGAATTGTTGCAGGTAATGTGAAAGAAGAAGGCTTAAATGTAATTAACGAGCATGGCCCCTATGTACTAAGTGGTGAGCCTGATTTAATGAAAGCAATGGACAAACTTTTACAAGCGTTTGTAGAACAAGGTAGAATGAAACTTCCCGGAAGTAAGTATATCCCTTGTTATACAATAAAAGCGTGAGTTTATAATTGAATCCCCATTTACTCCTTATTGATGCGCTTAATTTAATTAGGCGCATTTATGCTGTTGATGCAAACCAAAGCCATCATAGCGACGAACACATGTTAAAAGCATGCTGTGCCCGAGTTGCACATGCATGCAAAAAGCTTTTAACAACCACCAATGCAACCCATGCAATAGCCGTTTTTGATGGTGACAAAAGCTGGCGTTACCACTTTTATAAAGACTACAAACATTCGCGTGCTCCTATGCCAGAGACTCTAAAAAGCGCGTTACCTCATTTTAAAGCGGCCATTGAAGAAACCGGTATTGTGGTATTTGAACCGACTAACGATGAAGCCGACGATATTATTGCGACTTTAGCGCATAAAGCCGCTAATAATCAGATAAACAACACCATTGTCTCTACGGATAAAGGATTTTTACCTCATTTGAATGAGCATATTGAAGTATACGATTACTTTAAAAAGCAGCACCTGAATAAAGAACATATTGAAGAGCGCTTTGCTGTCGCTCAACATAAACTCATCGACTTTTGGGCACTCGCAGGCGATAAAACCAATGACATTCCGGGTGTGAAAGGTATTGGTGTTAAATCTGCGCAGCAATTGGTTAATCAATATAGCTCTATTGAAGAAGCGTTAAAGGATGAATCGTTAAACGCGCGGTTACAAAAAAAGCTGAATGAAGATATGGATATGTTTATTATTTCTAAGCAGTTGGTGAGTTTGCGTACAGATATCCATTTAGGCTTTAGTTTAAAGCAGTTAAGGCTTAATTAGTCGCAAGTTAATAGCACTGCACTTTAGCAGTACGTATACTAGTAATAGGTGTTTTGATCTGGGTTGGCAATGTTTAAAAAGTTTTTTAGGTATTTAATATTAGGATTAGGTTTATATGCACTAATAGCCACGACGGTTATTATGTTTTATAAAGACGATCCACAAGCTATGATTTGGCAAGATAGAGAAGCTTTTAATAAACGCTATATAGAGAAATTGCGCTTGGAAGATACCTTTACGCTAAATAATGTGCTTGAATACTTAGGTAGTCCAGATTTAACCTATGCTAAACGTGATGGCGAGCAAGTATGGCAAGTAATTTTTTATCGCACCCAACATAAAACCTCTGACGGCATCACCACCATGGATGAATGTACTGGGTTGCTATTTAAAAATGGCCAACTAATAATGTGGGGCCCAAGTGCTTATGAAAAATACCTTGAGCATAATGACGGGAAAACTTAATGGAAGCTCCACTGTCGGGTAAACTAAAAAAACTACTCGAAAGCACACAATTGCTTTTAAGCTCCCATAACAACAAAAGTCAGTGGCATACCTTTTACCCTCTTGTGTGTAAACTATCAGAGCAATACGCAGCGTTATACAAACAAAACCCAGCGGCCTTACAAACTCAGTTAAATCTATATAAAACACAATATAGTTACGCAACCAATTTAGTCGTTAATCAGTGTGTATTAACCTGTGCTTTGTGTAGTAGCCAAAACTACGACAACGATTTAACCGAGCTTTATATTAGTGCTTCACTGGTTGAGCACCTTTGTGTTGCTAAGCAATTAAATAAGCTAGCTCAACAGCAAGCGTTTAACGAAGCCGATAAAAAAATATGGTCGTTACGCCATAAGCTTGCTGCCAAAGTACTATTAACGGCTAAGCAACCTGCACATAAAATTGCCCATATTTTGGCTAAACTCAGCAAATACAAACATGCATTATTAGATACACCTAAAATTATGCTTTACGATGGTGCTAGTGTGGTGGTTGCTTTAGCGAATATACTAGCGCTTAACGTTACTTGTAATACAAAGCAACAGCACATAAATTTTTATAAAGCGGTCGCTGATTTATATATAAGAACCCCTAACTCATTTGCACAAGCGTTATTAAAAGCGTTAGTCGCTCATATAGGACAATATATACCAGGCAGCCAAGTTGTTTATGCCGACCAAGCTATGGTTTATTTAGCCACTGATACACAAGGCCGACACATTATAGTTAATAACGCCAATACTAAAATGGCATGGTATCGTATTAAAGCGTCCTTAGTGGATGACTCAAAAGCATGGGAATGCAACGATAATCGCTTATTTTTTAAAGTATGGGACAGTGAACATCTTAATATCCCGCATAATAATCACTCTGCACAAACGCCTTTGTATCAGTTAGTAAAACAAATAAAAACGCAAAAAGAATACAGTTTTAAAGCTTTAAACACCTTACTTACTCCCTACCCTGATGTTGTAAGGTCAGTATGCTTAGCAGTAAAGCACTACAATAAAGAGCGATTAGCCGCTAAAGATTTAAGGCACAGCTTATCTATGGTGGGTTACGATAAAGCACCCGCTATTATTCAAGGGGTCGTGTTTGAACAATTAGTAAATAGCATTGCTCATCCTCTACATGCTTTTTTATACACCCGTATTAGCTGTTTAGTAAATATATTAGAGCTATTAGTTAAATATAATCCTAGCGTTCAAAGTGAGCGTATTAGCTTAAGCTTATATGCCTATTTATATTATGTACTGATACATTACAGCCCTGATGTTTCAAGAAAAATCACCATAGATCAAACACCGAATAAAGCTCTTGATACACCGTTTAGTACATTTTTTGGTATAAACAACATAGATGGTTCTCATTTAAACAGTGAGCTTAATGAATTACTTAGTGGCGACCCATGGGCATCGGCTTTATTAAAAGCTGAGCAACTCCCTAAAAAGCAGCTTGATGATGCTAGTCAATTATGGGCAGCATTGAAAGTTGTGGCGCAGCGTATATTAAAACCCAACCAGCCATTAACAGCGTGGCAACAACAAACATTGAATCAACAACTTCGTCGCCATGGCTGGCAAACTGAGGAAGATTTTAATCAATCACTGCTGCGCTTAGGGTTACATAATAGTATTTAGCTGACTTATTATCACTATAATTTAAAGTTATACCCTGTATTCATACTATAAACTGGCAAAATGAGTGATATATTGGTATAAATGCCGGCTTAAATTTAGCACCCCTGTCATATAAGTAGTCTAAACTCTGAAAGTGTTTATTATTTATATGTGTATCCAAATCTTTAAAGGAAAAGTTCATGGCCAAACAAACCATAACAGTGATCAAAGGCGACGGCATCGGCCCAAGCATTATCGACTCAGCACTTGAAATACTAAAAGCCGCAGGATGCGATTTTGATTATGAATTTGTTGACGCTGGCCTAGCTGCGCTTGAAAAAACAGGCGAGTTGCTTCCACAAGAAACAATTGACACAATTGCTAAAAATAAAATTACCTTAAAAGGTCCACTAACCACGCCTGTGGGCGAAGGTTTTACATCAATCAACGTAACACTTCGTAAGCAATTTGGTTTATACGCTAATGTACGCCCGGTTAAATCGTTTGCCGGTACTAAAGCACGTTACGACGATATTGATATCATCACTATTCGTGAAAACACACAAGGCATGTATTCAGGTGCAGGCCAAGTTGTATCAGAAGATGGGACTGAAGCTGAAGCAAAATCAGTGATCACTCGCGAAGGCGCAGAAAAAATTGTTACATTCGCATACGAACTTGCTGTGCGTGAAGGCCGTAAAAAAGTGACCGCTGTACATAAAGCAAATATTTTAAAATCAACCTCTGGGTTATTCTTAAAAGTAGCGCGTGAAGTAGCTGAGCGTTACCCAGAAATTGAATCAACTGAAATGATTGTTGATGCAACATGTATGAAGCTTGTAATGACCCCTGAAGAGTTTGACGTTGTCGTTACAACTAACTTATTCGGCGATATCTTATCTGACTTATGTGCGGGCTTAGTTGGCGGTTTAGGCATGGCGCCTGGTGCAAACATTGGCGAAGATGCTGCTATTTTTGAAGCTGTTCACGGTAGTGCGCCGGATATTGCTGGTAAAAACCTTGCGAACCCAACGTCAGTAATTTTAGCCTCTATTCAAATGCTAGAGCATTTAAACATGGGCGATACAGCTGAGCGTATTCGTAGTGCTGTTGCTGATGTAATTAAATCAGGCGACCGTACTACTCGTGATCTAGGCGGCAGCCACGGCACTACTGATTTCACACAATCAGTAATTGACCGTCTGTAATTAATACTGTTAGATTAATAAGCCAGCATTAGCTGGCTTTTTTTATGTCTAAGAAATACCGTATTTATGCGTTTTTAACCACCTTCCTCAAGCCCAGCCACAACATAAAACTGCATAATATCTGCTAATAAGTAAGAAAAACTCACTAAAAATAGACGAATAGATTAAAATGAATTAAAAAATGAAATTTTAATCTAAAAATGCAGTTTTTGGTTGACATAAGTACTCAAAAGCCTTAAAAATAACCACATACAAAAATTGTAATTTAAACAGTATTTTATTTTAAGAGCAAAACATCATGAATACACAATTTCGCCTTTTAGTCTTACTCGTACTGGTCTTAGTGATAAGCCCAGCGGGGATGTATTAAAAGGTGAAAAATGCTTTTTAAAACCCTCGCACTACGCGAGGGTTTTTTTTTGCATATAATCAACAGAGGAATGAGGATGAGTAGACAAGAATATAATGGCTCTGAATTGGTTGTTAAGTCATTAAAAGAGCTAAAGGTAAAGTATATATTTGGTTACCCCGGTGGCTCAGTATTAGATTTATACGACGCACTTTTTCAGCAAGATGATATTGAGCACATTTTAGTACGCCATGAACAAGCGGCTACACACATGGCCGATGGCTACGCAAGAGCAACCGGTGAAGTGGGTGTTGTACTTGCTACATCCGGACCTGGTGCAACAAACTGTGTAACAGGCATAGCAACTGCGTATATGGATTCAATTCCTATGGTGGTATTATCAGGTCAAGTGCCAACAAATCTTATTGGCGATGACGCGTTTCAAGAAACCGATATTGTTGGTTGCTCTCGCCCTATTGTAAAGCATAGCTTTAATTGTAGAAGCGCGAGTGAAATTCCTAATATACTTGCCAAAGCTTTTTATATTGCCAGCACAGGACGCCCTGGTCCTGTTGTAGTAGAGCTTCCTAAAGACATGCTTAACCCAGAACTAACTTTTGCTTACAACTTTCCAGCGGCAACTGAGCTCAGAACCTATAATCCAAATACAAAGGGTCATTCTAAACAAATTCGAAAAGCTGTTACTGCTATTTTAGAAGCGAAGAAACTGGTTATCTACTCGGGTGGCGGTATTGTGCTTTCAAACACCTCAGAGCAACTAACTCATTTAGTCGAGTCACTTAACGCCCCTATTACCAACACGCTTATGGGACTAGGTGGCATATCGGGCATTCACCCTAACTTTATTGGTATGTTAGGTATGCACGGTACATTAGAAGCAAATAAAGCCATGGCCAATGCCGATGTTATTTTGGCGCTTGGCGCACGATTCGATGATCGGGTTACTAATAACGTTCAAAAATTCTGTCCTAATGCCACTATTGTACATGTAGATGTTGATCCAACCTCTATTTCTAAAACTATTAAATCTCATATTCCTGTTGTTGGCTGTTTGGCGACGGTACTTGAGCAATTACAAACTGCCATAGATAACAGTCCAATTAAAATTGATCGCAGTGCACAAGAAGATTGGTGGCGACAAGTGATCAGCTGGCGTGAACAAAAATGCCTTAGTTACAATAATGATGGTGACAAAATTAAACCTCAAGCAGTTATCGAGGCAATATATGAAGCCACTAACGGAGATGCTTATGTTAGCTCTGATGTTGGCCAACACCAAATGTTTGCGGCGCAGTATTACCCATTTAAACACCCTCGTCAGTGGATCAATTCAGGTGGCCTAGGGACTATGGGTTTTGGATTACCTGCGGCAATGGGCGTTAAACTGGCTTTTCCTGAAAAAGAGTCTTTATGTGTAACTGGCGACGGCTCTATTCAAATGAACATCCAAGAGCTATCAACCTGTTTACAGTATAACTTAGCAGTAAAGGTGATCTCCTTAAATAACCGCTCACTGGGTATGGTCAGACAATGGCAAGACATGATTTATGGTGGCAGACACTCTTCATCGTATATGGAGTCTTTACCTGATTTTGTAAAGCTTGTTGAAAGCTATGGCCATGTAGGGATCAGGGTAAACACCCTTGATGAATTACAACCTGCGATAGACAAAGCAATGTCGATCACTGATAGATTAGTATTTTTAGATATTTTAGTAGACGAAAAAGAACATGTTTACCCGATGCAAATTAAGCATGGTGGCATAGACGAGATGTGGTTAAGAAAAGGAGTGAAAGCATAATGCGTCGTATATTATCTATATTATTAGAGAATGAACCCGGTGCGTTATCACGTATAGTGGGGCTTTTTTCTCAACGAGCATACAATATTGATAGCTTAACGGTGGGCACTACAGATGATGAGTCTCTTTCTCGTATTACGGTAACCACTAAAGGCGATGACAGAATTGTTGAGCAAATAACGAAGCAAGTAAACAAACTGGTCGATGTACTTAAAGTTATTGATTTAACTGAAATGAGTCACATAGAGCGCGAACTTCTGTTAGTAAAAGTCTTTGCCAAAGATGAAGCGACTCGTGCGGCAGTTACCCGCGTTGTTGATGTATTTCAGGGGGCTATTTTAGATATGGGCCGCCAAAGTTACAGCCTTCAATTAGTAAGCAGCACCGATAAAATAGAATCGTTTTTGGATACCTTACGCCACGAAACCGACATTATAGAAGTAGTTCGCTCAGGTGCGGTCGGCATTGGGCGGGGAGATAAAGCACTTAAAGCTAAATAAGCGTTAAATTTAGTACAAAAAAAGGGCTAAATAGCCCTTTTTTTATTCATAAATCCCAAATTATAGATTTACTTGGTCTTTAAGACCTTTACCTGGTTTAAAGCTTGGAATAGTCGCTGCTGAAATTTGGATTTCTGCACCCGTTTGTGGGTTACGACCCGTGCGTGCAGCACGTTCTTTAACTGAAAAAGTACCAAAACCAACTAATGCAACAGAGTTGCCTTCTTTTAATGAAGAAGTTACAGCGCCTGTGAATGCGTCAAGTGCACGTGTAGCGGCTGCTTTAGAGATTTCTGCGTCAGTAGAGATTTTTTCAACTAGTTGAGCTTTGTTCATTATTAGATTCCTATTCGTTATTATTTTGCCTTCGCAAATCCTATCTTTATGCATTTTCGAAGAGTTAGCAACAGCAAATTACGTTTTTTATCTAAAATACTAAAAAATTAGTAAAAATAAATAAATTAGCTGTAAAATACAGAGAGTTGGGTTAACAAAAGCTTAATTTAGGCACACTATTAGTGCAGTTTTGCACTTTAATGGCTCACTGTACCTTTTCTATCACTAATGTTACTTCGCCGACTTCAACACCAAACTTGACGATAGAAGTGCGATTTATTAAACGCGTACTTGTTACTAGGTACATCCAATCGTCAAAGTTTACTTCCAATGTGCTGCCATCGTAAGGGATCTCGACATTGTAATTCCAGTGAAACACACTGCCGTCACTCTCACCGGTAGCTATTCCTAAAACATCAGAGGCTGTTCCTGTTAATGTGTTATCGTCGTTTAAGGTAATTTTCCAGATGCGTTTTTGTGTCTCACCATCATCGTAAATAAAGTCTTCTTCAATAGTGCCCTGATTACCGTTCCAAGTAGCCTTTAAGTCAACAACAAGCTTGCGGGTTAATTCACCTTTAAAGTCTTGTACAACGCCATAGGCTTTTAAATCGCCACTGAAAAAAGCCTTAAAATCGAAATTTGGCTCAGAACCCTTATAATGTTCAACACTTGGGGCTGAACAGCTGACAATAAAAAAACTAACTGCCAATACCATGGCGACTTTAACGCGTTTTAGGTTAATCATATTAAATCCCTAGTAGTTGATTTCTAATTGTTGGTTCTGACGTGTTTTCACTTAACCAGATAGCTAAGAAATCCTCAGCAAATGTGGCATCGTTAATACGACCTATTTGGTTCTCATTGTGAAAAAAAGTACTGTACCCTTGCTGATCAGTCAGTAGAGTTAACGATTCACCTTTTTTAATATTTGGCCATATGGATAGTAACTTATCTGCATAGCGCTCTGAAAGTTGGGGTTTACCTAAGTGCTGCCACTGTTCATTAGTCGCTTTCACAATGTCTTTAGCGTCAAAGTCACGCAAATAAGTTAAGGTAAATTTAACAGGAGCTTGCTTTGCTGTGTAAGTGCCAGAAGGTGTGTAAAGCGTTGCATCATAAACATCCCAAAACAGGTATTCCATGCGTGCTTCACCCACCTTGTTAAACTGAGTATCGGCATTAGCTACAGGGCTAAATAAAACATAAACCATGAGTAAATTTAGAAGCGTTTTCATCCTTATCTCCAAGCAGTATTGTGTTATTGCTTAACAAACGCACCAATTTTACCGTTTATAAATAAAATAAGGGTAAACGTTGCAGCCCATAAAGCACCGTAAAGTGGCCAAAATTGCCACAGTGGCATTCCTAACTCTAGTACCTCAAATCGTGAGCCGGCCCAATAACTGCCTGGCGCGAATAACAAACACACACAAAATGCTTGCCACAGTTTAAGCTTAGTTAGAAACGACATTGAAGTGTTAATACACAGCACTAGTGCAATCCATAAAAACACCAGCCAAAATGGGAACGGTTGAACTTTAAATTCAAATAACCCTAGCTGAACCGCAATAAATTCACACAATAGAGCCAATGGCAGGGCTTTTAAAACCAGTAAAGCGTCTTGTTTTTTTTGTGCTGATAAGTAAAACATCAACGCTATGACTACAGCAGAAAAAACTAATGAGCCCTGTTCAAGTAGCAGGCACATAAACCACACCACTTGAAACAGCACAAAATTAATAAGCGAGTGCAATCTCATCATTACTACTCGTGAAGCGGGGTTTGCGTGCCATTAAATGCACGGTACTAGTTGCTCGGGTTCTGAATGCCCCCTCACAATAGGCAAGGTAAAATAGCCATAAGCGATAGAAACGGTCATCAAACTTATTACTATCAAGCTTTGGCCAGCTGGCAATAAAACGCTCACGCCAATCTGCAAGAGTGCGGGCATAGTGAGCACCAATATCATTGATAGTGTGTATATTCATATCGGTGTTATTTTTAATTTGTTCACTCATTTCATTAAGCGAAGGCAAACACCCACCAGGGAAGATATACTGTTGTATAAAGTCTGAATTTTTTAAGTAATGTTGATAACGCTGATCGCTAATCGTAATTGCTTGAATAAGCATAGCACCGTTATCCTTCAATAACTCACCGCACTTAGTGAAGAAGCTGGGTAAGTATTCATGCCCAACGGCTTCTATCATCTCAATTGAGACTAACTTATCGTATTTGCCAGCCAATAAGCGATAGTCTTGCTTGAGCAATGTGATTTTGCTTTCAAGCCCAAGCTCTTTAACCTTGTTAGCAACATAGTCGTGTTGTTCGTCAGAAATAGTTGTGGTCGTTACATGACAGTCGTAATGAGTTGCAGCATAAATTGCAAACGCCCCCCACCCTGTACCAATTTCAATAACCGTATCACCTTTTTGAAGCTCAACCTGTTCGCATATACGTTGTAGTTTGTATTGCTGGGCTTGCTCTAAGGTAGCATCTTTAGTTGGATATACTGCACTCGAATAAAGCATTTCTTTGCTTAAAAAAGACTCGTATAAATCATTTCCTAAGTCATAGTGAGCAACAATATTCTTTTTTGAACCGGCGTGTGAGTTTTTGTTTTTTATGTGATTTATACGGTGAGCGATATTGCTAAAAAACGCGAATTTCTTTTCAAATGCATCTAATTGATCTTGGTTAATCGCAAAAATTTCGATTAGGCGAGTTAAATTGTCACATTGCCACTGCCCTAAAATGTAAGACTCGCCCGCCCCCACACTTCCAGAAAGAGCAAACGCTTTGTACATGGCATTATCGTTAACGGTTACCGTTACTTTTAGCTCTGAAGACACATCCCCAAATACAGACTGTTGATTGTTCTCAACTAGCACTATCTGACCCGTTTCAATTGACGAGAACGCTTTAAACACTAACTTTTTATAAAAATTAGTAAACCAACTAGTGCGTTCCTGAACGCGTAAGCTCGATACCTTTTCCATATACTTACCTATATTATTGTTATTACTTGTAAAACAACATAAATTAAATTTTAAAGTTTGCCTGAGTGACCTAAAAATGGGACTTTTTTAACAAACAACTTAAATGCCTGATAGTAAATACCTCTGAAAATAGACCATGTCATCGCAGGAAAGCGCTTCAACAGCTTGCTCATTTGTTTATTGCACAAGGGTTGGCGCTGTAACCTTAATGAAGCATCAAAAAGTAGTTCTTCATCGCGCTTATTTTCTATACGTATCAGTATATTGTCTTTCTTTTGTCGCACAGTCCAATGATAGTTCATATCCAAATTCATAAAAGGTGATACGGAAAATACTTTCTTAAAGTTCACTTTTTTTTGTAATGGAACCAAGTAGTAATGTCGCTCATTCCATGGAGTATTACTCACCTCAGCCACCATGTAACTAAATTCATTATCTTGATGACCAAAAAAATAAAAGTTAACTGGACTAAAATAAATGCCCAAACAGCGTAATTGTCCTAGCAGGTATACATGACTAAATTTTTCATCTACGCCCAGCTGGGATAGCTGCGCATGAGCACGCTCTATAATGGGCTGATGTTGACTATCGGGTAACCCCTTTAAATAATCAGATTGCTCAAACTTTAATGCTTTAAAACCTGAAGTCCCAAGCTGCTTATGGACGCCATTGAGCGAGTCAGTATTATTTAAATCAACCCACAGCATATAAAGTGGGTAATTAAACGCATGGTGTTTTACAGCAAAACGGCGATGCTTTACATCGCCTAAATACACTGCATTAGTCAAACTCTACTCCAAGTTGTTTTGCAACATCGACGGCACTGCGCACACCATCCTCATGAAAGCCGTTATACCAATAAGCCCCACAAAAATAAGTATTGTTTTGACCGTCAACCGTATTTTTCAGCTGTTGAGCAGCAATAGATTGTTGATTGAACACAGGATGGTGATAAGTAAACTCACGTAAAATCTTGCTTTGATTGATCCCTTCTAAGTGATTTAAAGTGACACAAAACTGGGTATCAGACTCTATCCCTTGCAGTATATTCATTTGATAAGTAACAACAGCGGCTTTGTCGGTATTATTATTTAGTAAATAATTCCAGCTCGCCCACGCTGCTTTCCTATCTGGTAATAATGATACATCAGTATGCAGTACCACCGAGTTTTCAGTGTATGGGATAGCGCCCAACACCTTATTTTCTTGCTCGCAGGCATCACCGAGTAACGCTAACGCTTGATCTGAGTGACACGCAAAAATAACTTTATCAAACAGGGCTTGCTGACCATCAGCAAATGTAATGGTGGCTCCCTGCTCGTCTCTGGTTACCGATTTAATGTCAGTGTTTAACTGTATTTTATCAGCAAAACCAGCAATCAACGGTTTAATGTATTCACGAGAGCCACCCGGAATAACATACCATTGCGGCCTATTGGTAATGTCTAATAAACCATGGTTAAAAAAGAATTTTACAAAAAACTCTACGCCCACGTCTTCCATTTCTTTAATGCTTGTCGACCAAATAGCCGCACCCATTGGCAAAATGTAGTGGTATTTAAAGAAGTCATTAAAGCGATGTTGTTGAAGCAACTCACCAAGTGATTGCTCAGTGTATTGGCCTTTTTCATACAAAGCCTTGCACAGTTTATTAAAGCGCACGATATCGTACAATAGACGCCAAAACTTAGGTCTCACTATGTTTCTGCGCTGAGCAAACAAACTAGTGAATGTATGCCCATTGTACTCAAAACCTGTGGCTTCATTATGAACGCTAAAGCTCATTTGGGTCGGTTTACGTTTTACACCAATACGTTCAAGCAGCTTTTCAAAGTAAGGGTATGTTCTATCGTTAAATACGATAAAACCGGTATCAACTGCGTAGTTAATACCGCTGTGATTTACATCAACCGTGGCAGTATGGCCACCAATATAATCGTTCTTTTCAAATAGTGTGACATCATAATGCTTGTGCAATAGGTGTCCGCAAGTTAAACCTGATACACCAGTCCCAATTATTGCTATTTTTTTCAACGGGTTAATCCTTTTGCAATTTTAAGCCAAAGCGAAAGTGGCAATATTCGCAGTGCTTTTAATATAAGTGTGAAACGATACGGAAAATGGACTTCTTTACGACGTTTTTTTACGCCTTTGATTATATAGTCAGCCGCTTTTTCAGCACTAACAGCCATAGGCATAGGGAAATCATTTTTGTCTGTAAGCGGTGTTTTTACAAAACCAGGATGGACTAGTGTTACATCAACGTCGTTTAAATCAACCGCAAGGGTTTTAGCTAAATAGCTTACACCCGCTTTTGATGCGCCATACGCTTCTGAACGCGGTAATGGTAAATAAGTAACACTCGAACTAACCATCACTAATTGGCCGCCTGATGTTATTTTGGGTAAAAGTGCTTCTAAGCAATACCCCATAGAAAGTAAGTTAACATTAATAACACGCTCAAAGAGGGCGCTATCAAAATTGCGTGCATCATCAACATACTCGCAATTACCGGCGTTAAGAATAACGCGGTCAAATTGCGGGTAGCCGAGAGTGGCAGCTTTTATATCTTGCAAGTTGGTTGCATCAAACTGGCAGGTTTCTATGTTGTTATGCTTGGCAAGTTCAGCGAGCTTTTGCGTATTTCGTCCACACGCAATGACTGTGTCACCTTGCTCTGCATACTTTATCGCGAGTTGTTCACCTATGCCTGATGTTGCACCTGTAATAAGCGTAATCATAATTAACCAGCCCTTTTATCAATAAAATTAATAATGTTGCCCAGTAATGGAATATGCTTATACAAAAGCTCTCCAGCATTAAAGTAATCGCGGTGTTTAATAATTTTCGCACCTTCAAATACTAGTTTACTGTGCCCTTGCACTGAAATTGTATTGCCCGCGTTAAGTTTTGGGTGAGAATAATGCATTGTCCAGTATACAAATGCATTATTATCACTGGTAAATGAGTCGGTTATGTCAAATCGACAATACTTAACATTACTATATAAACCACAAAAATAACGTCTTAGATCTTCAAGACCATTAATTTCGTGCAGCGGATCTATAAAGTGAATGTTTTGAGCGTAAATTTCAGTTAATAACTCCAGGTTATTTTTATCAAGCTTTTGATATATTTCTACAAATTTATCGACTGATAATTGGTTATCCATATCACACCTTAAATGCAGCTAAAGCCCTCGCTCGTGCCGCTTTATGATCAACTATTGCTGGCCAGTAACAGTGTTCACTTTGTCCCGTTGCTGCTAAGTAAGTATGTGGGAAATGAATGTGTTTATCTGGCACTTTTTGTAATTCAGGCAGATATTTACGAATAAAATCACCATTTGGATCAAAGCGTTCACTTTGGGTGATGGGATTGAATACTCTAAAGTAGGGTTGAGCATCACAGCCGGTACTTGCAGCCCATTGCCAGCCGCCATTATTTGAGGCTAAATCGCCATCAATCAGATGCTGCATAAAAAACTGCTCGCCTTTGCGCCAATCAATCAGTAGGTGCTTAGTTAAAAAACTCGCAACCACCATTCTTAAACGATTATGCATCCAGCCTGTTTGCAATAGCTGTTGCATGGCGGCATCAACAAGTGGATAGCCTGTACGGCCTTCGCACCATTGCTTAAACTCAGCGTCACTGTCACGCCAACTCACACTATCGTACTTTTCGTTAAAATTGGCACCGCGTGAAAGTTTTGGGAATTCAGCAATTAGATGTTTGTAAAATTCACGCCAGATCAGTTCGTTAACCCAGGTAAACGTTTTACTTTTTGAGGTGGTCAGTATATCGGGGTAATGTTGTTGTATATTAACCATTAATTGTTTACTACTAACAACCCCTAGTGCTAAATAGGGGCTTAAGCCCGATGTTCCTTTTACACTGGGTATGTCTCGTACGTCATCATAGCTTGCTAATTTATCGTGAATAAAATTATCGACTACGGTTGATAAAGTATCATCGTCAACAGGCCATTTTATTGAGCTTTCATCACCACTTAGTAACTCACACTGTTCGATTTCTATCGGCTCTTCAGATAACGGCCACGGTAATAAACTAAAGTGTGTATCTTGATACTGCTTTAACCATGCGCGTTTAAACGGTGTAAATACTTTATACATTTCATTATTTTGAGTGCGTACACTACCTACGGGAGCAATGATATCACCCTCGTATAAAGTAAATGTTATTTGCTGTTGGTCGCACTGTGCCTGAATCGCTTTGTCTCTATTAAATTCATTTAGCTCATACTCAGTGTTGGCTATTATGTGTTTAATATCGTGTTGCTGACAAAAATCGAGAAGTTTAGTTTGGCAATCGGCAAAAAAAGGGGCGTCTATTACATGCAAATTTACGCCATATTTGGCAAGTTCTTCGCGAATATAACTCACTCTGCGTTTTAGTAAGTCAATTTGAATAGCAGCAGTATTATGCTGTGCCCATTGTTTTTCGCACACAAAAAAAATGGCGTGTTTAGCACCATTATTTAGCGCTTCAATAAGCGCCTCGTTAGAAAAAAGGCGCAAATCGCGCCTAAACCAAAATAGTGTATTCATTACAAACCGTAACGTAGCTTAAGTTCATTAGGATAAGGGTTAAAGTAAATTTGCTTACTTAAATACTCATTCGGGTGAACCTTTAAATGATGTTTAAGCAATGTTAGTGGTACATAAAGCGGCACCAACCCTTGGCGATACTCATCAATTGCATCTCGCATTTCTTCCTTTTCGATTTTTGATAAATCTTTTTTGAAGTATCCCTGTAAATGCATTAGCGTATTTGAATTATTTTTTCTTGAAGCAGGACGTTTAAGCGCTGTCATTAAGCCCAGAATATACTCATCGGCCAGAGCGTTAACATCGTCCCCAACGAACGTTCCGAGTAGATTGCCTAAATCACGATACGCTTGATAATTATGAGCCATTAACAAATATTTGTATTGAGCATGGAACTGGGTCAAACGATGCACAGTAACGGGCTCTTTCACTAACTGTTGCCAGTTATGTAATGTATAAACACGCATTACAAAGTTCTCGCGCAAATGAACATCGTTTAAACGTCCATTTTCTTCGCAAGGTAGTAAGGGATTATGTTTCATAATTTGTTCAGCAAAGAAACCAACGCCTTCAGAAGTGTTACCGGTTCCTGCTTCATTGTAGATTTTTACCCGCTCCATGCCACAGCTTGGGCTCTTAGCACAAAAAACGAATCCACTTAGATGCCCTGCTTGTTCTGTAGCTATTTTCTTACCGTATTCTGTGAGCTGTGGGCCAACATCTCCCGTGCCATCCGGACGACACACTTTGATAGTATCGCCTGTTTTTACTTGACGAATGGTTGGACGAGGTATTGGTAATCCTACCGCAACCTCAGGGCAATACATTTTATATTCAACATGCTTGGCCAGCTCTTCCATACAAAAATTTGATTTTTTATGGCCACTGTCAAATCTTACCTTTTCGCCTGCCAAGCAGGCGCTAATACCTATTTTTATTGTATCTGTTTGCATAGATTCTCTTAATAAATCAAGCCACCAATTGGATTAAGTAACTTGCTAAGTCCTTTATTGAAATGTAGCGCACTACTAACAACAGTAAAGCACAAACATCCCTCTTTTGTTAGGGGGGTGTGTTGATGACGGCCATCTTGCCAAATAAAGTCACCAGGAACATAACTGCCCTCTTCGTCTGTAAATTCACCATCAAGCAGTAAAGTAACCTCAAAACCGGTATGTGTGTGCTCCGGAATTTCTCCACCAGCATCTATATGTAACAAGCTTGAACGTAAATGGCCATCATCAAGGGCAATTCGAGAACGCGCAAGCTTACCTACTTGGGTAAATTTACCATGCGAGATCCGTGTTAAAGCTCTCGGCAAGCTGTAATTATGCTCATTAACATTAATACTAACTGGTTCAACAGAATATACTTCATCAATCGAGTCATCGGCAGTGATCATATCAAGTAAACTTGATTCAATTACATCATCGGCTTGCTCATCAGTTGCCACATCCATATTGTCACTAAAAACTGCTCGCGCATTAGCCGCTTCAAGTTTTTCAACTTTAGCTTGGCACACTGGGCACATATCAACATGTATTGATACGGCAAGGCTAAGCGATGCTGGAAGTGTTGCTGCACAGTATTGTGTCAGTAGTGTTTCACTCGGGTGATGTTTAATCATGCTGATCTCCCATTTCATTACGTAATTTCTGCAAGGCTAAACGTAATCGTGATTTTACCGTGCCTACTGGAATGTTTAATTGTTGAGCTAACTGCTCTTGCGACATATCTTGAAAATAAACGCCGCGCACCACTTCTCTTTGCGCTTGAGGCAGTTTATCTAAATAACGTTTAATTTGTTGGTCTTCAAGGTGGTCGCTGTATTCATGATCTGTATCTTCAGATTCATTCAATAACGGCCAAATGTCTTCGCTAATATTTTCTTCTTTGTTACTTTTCATTTTACGAAGCATGTCAAAAGAGGCGTTACGCATTACGGTATAGACCCAAGTAGTAGCTGCACCCTTTTCACTATTGTATAAGTGGGCTTTACGCCATACGGAAGTGAGGGTTTCTTGAACTAATTCCATTGCTTGGGCTTCAACACCAAACTGCTTTATGCCGAAGCGCTTAATCTTAGGTGCAAAATATTCAAACAAGTACGCGAAAGATTTTTTATCGCGAGATTGAGCTACATTAACTAATGCTTCCCTGAGTTCCGTACTTGGTGTTTCTGGCATGGCAGTGTACTTACCTGTGTTAGGTTCACAACTTAGTGATTGTTGTTGACTTACCATAGTAAAATGTCCCGTTATTGCTTTAGTGAATACCATTACGAGCAATGGTTACAAGCGGATCATAATTATTTTAGGCAAATTCGTTATTAATCACAGTATGGAGGAAACTAAGCAAGTTATCAAAGTTAGTCTCAAATGCAAGTTGTTGTTTTTTCTCTATAGAAATGGGAAGTAATTCAAGCCATCGTGCAACAATCCACGTGAGTTTATTAAACTTGGTGGTTTTGTAAAGCGATTGCAAATCGGGGTTATTCGCAAAGACTTCTTCTAGTGTCACTTGTAAAAAGTGGTGCTGACCAATTTCGTGGTTGTCTTTGTTGTACCAATAAGGTGTGTTGCAAGCGGATACATCACCATGGCGAAGTTCCTGCTCATCTTGATACACGTTATCTATTTGCACACTCTTAGATGCAAATACATCAATTAATAGCATACCACTTTCGTCTTGATCAAAGTCAATAACATCCATTAAACAGCCTTGGGCGCTTATGTTTAACGGGGTGTCATGCTCAAAGGTACATAAAACAAAACCGCTATTGGTTTTTAATGCGTTTTTTACCATCGTTAAATAACGAGGCTCAAATATACGTAATCGCGTATAGCCTTCAGGTAATATAAATATAGGTAATGGGAAAATCGCACGTTTCATAAAGTCTACTTCTTTCAAACACTCTGCCTTTATTTACGTGCGCTTTATTCAAGTCGATCAGCTTTAGTTACATCGATTGCTTTACAGTGCAAATGCATCCGCTAATTAAACCTCATTCCCACATTTTTTATCATGTAAACCAAGTAATAAACACTCAGTATACTTGCCACAGGTGCCAACATTAAGGCTAATAGTTCGAACTCACTGTTCATTACTCTTATTCCCTTTTTTATTGCTTTGGTTGTGCTTTAACTACACGTTGTTTTTCGTCCATGTTGCTATTATCAACCACAGGATTACTTTCAAGTAAGCTGTCAAGAATAACCTGTGCATCAAAAGAAACGGCTTCTTTTACTGACTTTTCAAGTTCATTGCTTGCCTGTGACACATAAGTAGACACAGTGTTAGTTAGCATATCTGTAATATTTAAATCGACTTCTGTAGCGTTAACGTTAGTTGAACCTAATACAAGTAAGCTTGCGATTGTGATGTTGATTGAAGTGTTCATAATAGTATTCCTTGTTTGTTTATTGGTTAGTACGCTTAGTTACAATCAAGGGCTATGCCATAATGAATAAACTTTGTAAGCCATTGTTTTAAAATGAAATAAATTAATAAAAAAGAAATCCACAAAATCTAGGTTAGTAAATTTGACCAATTAATTTTAAAATAAAACCAAATAATAGTGTGTTTGTTAATGTTCAGTAAATTAATGACTTTGTTTCGTATTTGAAAATTTCAGCGTACACATGTACACTAAAATTCATTCGCAAAGTGGTAGGATCTGTTATGTCTTTTGAAGCTCCCTATTCTAAAAAAGAAGAGCTGTTAAATGTTATTAGTCATGCCTTAGGCATTGTATTTGCTGCTTTTGTTTTTTGGGATTTAGTTAAACAAACTAATAGTGTGAAAAGCTATGCCAGTACTCTGATATACGGCAGTAGCTTGTTTATTTTATTTTTATCTTCAACGCTTTATCACGCCAGTGTGCGCCCAAGATTGAGAGCGTTTTACAAAAAATGTGATCATTGCGCCATCTATTTACTGATTGCAGGCACCTACACGCCCTTTTTGTTGCTGTCGTTATCTGGGCTCTGGTCTTGGGCTACCTTAGTCTTTATTTGGACAGTAGCGTTTGCAGGCATCGCTTATAAGCTATTGGTTAAAAATGGCAATAAAAAAGTATCACTGGCTACTTATTTATTAATGGGATGGTTTGCATTAGCCATTGTGTATCCGCTTTATTTAAACGTGCCTATCAATGCACTTTATTGGCTATTAGCTGGCGGCTTATTTTATAGTGTAGGTACTATTTTTTACAGTGCAAAAAGCACTCAATATAGCCATGCTATTTGGCACCTCTTTGTTATTGGCGGATGCGTTAGCCATTATATATCGATCAGTAATTATGTTTATTAGGCTGGTTAGCCATATAGATTAGTCTGGTTTGAGCTGTGAGTTCAACCATTCGATGCAACACACAGCGAGAAACGGTCATTGAGATTGACTAAATATTGTCGTTAATAGATTAGTTAAACTGCTCTTGCGCATATATTCATGAAAATGAGCGCTGTGCGCATATTGGTCCATTTAACTTTACCTAAAAAATTTAGAAAACTTAGTGATAGTAATGCCTTAGATAATTTGTTAAAACTATATAAAATAGATAAATGAGCGTTAAGTCGGCAGAAATATGCGCGATGAGCGCACTATTAAATTGTTAGGGCTCACAACAGGACAAGTCATGATTGAGAAACAATCCCCTTACCTTGCTCATCAACATAGGCTTGCTGATGTAATCGCTGCAATTCAGGTAATGGGTACATATAGGTATTCGGGACGCAAGGTAGAGTCATGGGCTAATTTGCTCGGCGAAAAGCCAAAGAGCGCGAATGACTGGCAATCCATTTTTAATGAGCATCCCGAATTTTTTCGGGCCGGTATAGGCGATGACGATTTTCAGTCACTAGTCGTTCGGCGCGCTCAACCTAGAGTCTATAACACACAGACTGAAGAAGTAATTACGGTAGAGCAATTCAAGGCATTGCCGAAAGACAATAGGTCTCATATCTCCCGTTTGCCTCTGTCCTCGGAACAAATCCTTGCATTAATAGATGTAGCAGTGAAGCTACAAACTCAAGCAGTTGTTCGTCGTAAGGAGCTTCGATGGTGGGTGCCGGTGGTCATCGGCGTGTTGTCCTCATTGGTTGGTGTATTTGTCGGAGCGGCAATTAAAGGTGGGTAGCGCTAAGTCACGCCCTAACAATCGCAGGCAATCCGACAGCTTTTCCGTTGCGCCTGCGGCTCCACTACAAAGCTGCGGTTGCTGCGGGCGTTACCACTGTCTGCAATTGGCACTCTCTAGCCACTCGACAACATAAAATATTGAGAGTTATTGGCAAGATATTTTACTTTTGTCGGATGGCGTGGCTCCGCCACTTGTCCAACCTACACGGGCACTTATCTGACGAGAGTGGTGATATCACTCCCATCTACACTCGCGCATATTCACTTTATTATTCTTAAAATTAACACCTTCTAATAACAGTTTTTGTCGTTGTTCTTGGTATTTATCACTTCCTTCGGGAAACGATATTTTACCTTGGCTATTAACCACTCGATGCCAAGGGATCGCCGAATCTTTTGGCATCTCTTTTAATAAACGACCTACCAACCTAGCATTATTAGGATAACCCGCAAGGGCAGCTACTTGGCCATAACTGGCAACACAACCTTTGGGTATACTCGCTATGATAGTATAAATTACAGTGTGTTTATCAATATCCATTTTTATTAGCGTATGCCTTGCTTAGTTGTTTAAATTGGTTCCATACAGTACGCGCCACTGGACCATGGTGAATAGCGTGTTGCCTAAACGCTCTTATTTGTGCGCTAAATTTATGCTCACGGTCGGTAATAATGATTTCTTGTAATAAACCTGCTTTTATTTCAGGTCTGCAATGATCTAAGCTCATCATTGCCCAACCAGCCCCTGAGAGTAAAAACGATTTTAAGGTAGCTACATCGTCTATTTTCATCATTGCTGACCCTTTGGAATATGAAAGCCTTTCACTGTCTATACTTAAATCGCTTTCAAACATCGCTAAGCAGGGGTAGTTTTGTAGTTGATTATAAGTGAGCTGTTTTGGTAAAACCCCTTTTGCGCTTACTATCCCAATATCGAGCTTACCTATGGGCAAACTTTCTAAATCGCCAGTGGCATGAAATAAATCAAACCACGGACCAATGCCTAGCTCTGCTTGTCCATTATTTACTTGCTCTAACGATACAAATCGTTTGCCGCTACTAATACAAAACTCGGTGCTGGTAAACTGTTTAAAAGTATTACTTATGATCTGGTTGTAACTTTGCTTATGGCAAAGCTGCTCATAACAAATTTTATATTGCGGCTCATTACCTAATGAGAGCTCTTCCGCCAGTTTTGCAAGCTCGTCATTTGCATGCAGTAGCTGTTGCGCTTCACGATGGAAGATGCGCCCTTTTTCAGTAAGTTGTAACCTATATTTAGTTCTGTCTAAAAGTTCAAACCCTATTTGCGATTCTAAGTTTTTAATCGCTAGCGTTAACGCAGGCTGCGTTTTATGAAGCTTTTGAGCAGCCCCGCTCAAGCTTTCGCTTTGTACTATGGCATCTAAAATTACTAATTGATTCAGCTTCATATTGTACCTAAAAACATCATAAATAAAACTTATTAAGTCTGTAAGATTTAATGAATTTTATTTTATATGTTTGCAGCGTATTCTGCACTTAATTAATTTGCCAATATTGCAACGGAGACAACATGAAACTCTTTCGTCTATGTTTATTAACGACGACCTTACTTAGCTTAATCGCTTGTTCTGAACCAGAACAACAGGTTAAAGAAGAGCCTATTCGCCCTGTTAAACTTTTCACTATAGGTCACGACTCACAAATTAATATTCGTAGTTTTCCGGCTGAGGTAGTTGCAAACCAGGGATCGTACCTTGCATTTAGAGTAAACGGTGAACTTATAGAGTTTCCGGTTCTTGCTGGCGAACATGTTGAAAAAGGGGATTTATTAGCAAAATTAGACCCTGAAGATTTTCAACTGCAGTTTGATGAACGAAAGGCACGTTATGAGTTGGCAAAGTCGCAATTGAGCAGAATAGAACAGCTATTTGAAAAGAAAATCACTAGCCAATCTGAGTTAGACCAAGCTTTAGCAAATATGCAAATTGCCGAATCGGCTTTTAAAATCGCTGAAACCAACCTCGAATACAGCGAGTTGCGTGCGCCATTTGCCGGTACCGTTGCAAAGGTATTTGTAAAAAACTTTGAAAACATTCAGGCAAAGCAAAATATTTTACGCCTAGAAACTCGCGATTTGATGGACGTAGAAATTCAGGTTCCTGAAAAAATAGTGGCGCGTTTTAAAAAAGGCACTGATTACCATCCAACAGTTAAATTTGATGGTTTTGAAGATAAAGAATACACCCTCGACATTAAAGAGTGGGACACCCAAGCCGACCCTGCAACACTGACCTATAAAGTTGTATTTTCGTTACCAGTTCCTGATGATTTTAACTTGCTAGCCGGTATGACTGGCCGTGTTTTAATTGATTTAAGTAAAGTAACTCGCTCGCAGGTTGCTTATACCATATTGCCTATTGAGTCGGTTTTTTCTGATCCCCAAAAAGCGATTAACAATAATGCCTATGTTTGGCTTTACGATGAGCAAACGGGTCAAGTTCATAAGCAAGCTGTTGAAGTTGGCCAATTACACCACGATGGCATAGAAGTACTTAGCGGCATAAAAGAAGGCCAAGTTGTGGTGTCTGCTGGTGTGCACTCAATAGAAGAAGGCATGAAAGTTCGCCCATGGAATAAAGAGCGAGGCTTATAATTATGAGCTTTGCACAACTTTCCATAGAAAAAAAAGTAATTAGTTGGATGTTTGCACTACTTCTTTTAATTGGCGGAAGTGTATCTTATTTTGATTTAGGCCAACTAGAGGACCCTGAGTTTACTCTAAAGCAGGCTATGGTTATTACCATGTACCCTGGTGCTTCGCCGCAACAGGTTGAAGAAGAAGTTACGTTTCCTCTAGAAAATGCAATTCAACAATTGCCATATGTTGATCATGTCACGTCTATTTCGTCAAATGGCAAATCTCAAATAGCCGTAGAGATGAAGAGCACCTATCGAAAAGAACAACTTCGCCAAATTTGGGATGAAATGCGTCGTAAAATTAATGACCTTTCGCCATCGCTACCCAGTGGCGTATACCCAAGCACCATTTTAGATGACTTTGGCGATGTATATGGTGTTTTATATTCAGTTATTGGTGACGGCTATTCTTACGATGAGCTAAAAGACTACACCGATTATTTAAAACGTGAATTGGTATTAGTTAAAGGGGTTAGTAAAGTTACTATTGCAGGTGAACAACAGCCGCAAGTAATGGTAGAAATATCTACCCGTAAATTAGCCCAACTTGGTATAGCACCTAGCCATATATTTGCTTTGTTACAATCTCAAAACACGGTATCTAACGCAGGAAAAATAAGAGTGGGCGACGAATCAATTCGTTTTCACCCTACTGGCGAATTTAAAGATGTTAAAGAACTTGAAACACTACTAATTTCTAAACCAGGTGCCAGCGAGCTTATTTACTTAGGTGATGTTGCTGAAGTATTTAGAGAATACGCTGAAGTACCTACAAATGTTATTAGATACAATTCTGAGCAAGCACTATTAATTGGTGTGTCGTTTATGAATGGCGTTAATGTGGTTGACGTGGGTAAACGTATAGATGCTCATTTAGCAGAACTTGAGTACCAGCGTCCCCATGGTATTGACGTTAATGCCGTCTATAACCAACCAAAAGAAGTAGAGACCTCAGTTGACGGATTTATTATAAGCTTGCTAGAAGCTATTGCAATCGTCATTGTTGTTTTGCTTATTTTTATGGGCATTAAAAGCGGCATTTTAATTGGTGGTATTTTATTACTAACTGTTTTAGGCACCTTTATTTTTATGAAGTTGTTTGCCATAGATTTGCAACGTATATCATTAGGTGCACTGATCATTGCGCTTGGTATGTTAGTAGATAACGCTATTGTGGTGACTGAAGGTATTTTAATTAACTTAAAACGGGGTCAAACCAAACTTAAAGCCGCTATTAATATTGTAGAGCAGACCAAGTGGCCATTATTAGGTGCAACCATTATAGGTATTACTGCGTTTGCTCCAATTGGTTTGAGTTCTGATGCAACGGGTGAGTTTGCCGGCAGCTTGTTTTGGGTGTTATTTATATCCTTGTTACTCAGCTGGATAACCGCTATTACCTTAACGCCATTTTTTGCAAATCTTATGTTTTCAGAAAATGAGTTTAAAAAGGCAAAAGATACCGAAGACGATTCAGATAACGATCCATATAAAGGATTTATTTTTACAGGTTATAAAACACTCTTAGACTTAGCAATGCATTATCGTAAATCAACAATAATCCTCATGGTTGTATTACTTTGCAGCGCTGTCGTTGGTTTTGGTTCGGTTAAGCAGTCATTTTTTCCGGCCTCTAACACACCTATGTTTTACGTAGATTACTGGCAACAACAAGGCTCAGATATACGCGCAACAATAGACGGTATAAAGAAGCTTGAACGCTATTTGCAAAAAGAAGAACTTGTAGAAGAAGTAACCAGCACAACAGGCCAAGGTGCGCCGCGCTTTATGCTTACTTATGCACCTCAAAAGTCTTACTCGTCTTATGGACAACTTATTATAAGAGTAAAAGACCGCGAAGCTGTTGCGGTAGTCATGCAAAAAGTACGTAATTATTCACAAAACTCGGCGCTATCTGCTGAGCTAAAAATAAAGCCAATGGAAATTGGCCCTTCAACTGATGCTAAAATTGAAGCGCGTTTTACCGGTCCAGATCCTGTTATTCTTAGAAAACTTGCAGCTGAAGCGGAAAAGCTTATGGCGCAAGACGATGGTGCGTTTAATATTCGAAATGATTGGCGTGCACGTACTAAAATGATTCGCCCACAGTTTAACGAGCAAAAAGCGCGACGTTTAGGAATCAGTAAATCAGACCTGGATGATGTGCTGCTTACAAGTCTTTCGGGTAAACAAGTCGGTGTATATCGTGATGGAACCCAGCTTTTACCTATTATTGCTCGCTCACCTGCGAGTGAGCGCCTTAATGTAGACAGCGTTCATGACTTGCAAATATACAGCCCTGTTTTAGGTGTGTTTGTACCGGTAACACAAGTCGTTGATAAATTTATAGTTGAATGGGAAGATAGCCTAATAATGCGTCGCGATAGAAAGCGAACAATTACAATAATGGCCGATCAAAATGTATTGGGCGACGAAACAGCCGCTAAATT
Source organism: Pseudoalteromonas sp. Scap25 (assembly GCF_013394125.1). Lineage (GTDB taxonomy): Bacteria > Pseudomonadota > Gammaproteobacteria > Enterobacterales > Alteromonadaceae > Pseudoalteromonas. The sequence continues at coordinate 521,690 of NZ_CP041328.1, forward strand.
GTTTGCTAGAGTACGAGGCCCTATTGAATCTATCAAGTTACCGCATGGCTACTCTTTAGAATGGGGCGGAGAATATGAATCATCTAGTAAGGCTCAAAAAGCAATATTCGGCTCTTTACCCCTTGGCTATTTAGCTATGTTTGCTATTACTGTTTTACTTTTCAACTCTCTAAAACAACCTATTGTAATTTGGGCTACAGTGCCATTGGCAATTATTGGTGTAAGTGCCGGTTTATTAGCAATGAATGCACCGTTTAGCTTTATGGGCCTACTTGGGTTATTAAGCTTAAGTGGTATGTTAATTAAAAACGGCATTGTTTTGGTCGACCAAATAAACTTAGAGCTTAGCGAGGGTAAATCACCCTATCAAGCAGTGTTTGATTCAGGCGTAAGCCGCGTCCGCCCTGTTGCTATGGCCGCTATCACCACAATACTTGGTATGATCCCATTATTGTTTGACGTATTCTTTCAGTCGATGGCGGTCACTATAATGTTTGGCTTAGGCTTTGCCACCATACTTACTCTAATTGTGGTGCCGGTTTTATACACTATGGTATTTAGAATTGACTACCCTAAACAGTCTTAATAATTAATAAAAAACGCAGCCTAGGCTGCGTTTTTTATTTGCTTGGTTTATACCAACTTAATTACTTTTTTAAGCTTAACGTGCCACTGCTCTTCGCTTTAGTTCCTGATGCGGAATTGGCTTTGTTGGCATTTGATTTACCAACATAGGTGGTTGAACGTTTCTGATAAGGCGTATTACGACTGCTTTTGTTGGCTTGCTTATGTTGTTCGCTGTTCTTTGTACCTCGAGGCTTGTCACCTTGATACTCACGCTTATGCACTGATTTTGCTTGGTTGCTTGTGGTTAGCCCAACGTTATTATTCGATGTACTATCGTCATACAGCGAATGCTCTTGCGTTTTCCCTGAATCAGCAATCGAATCGTTAATAACCGCCATTTCTGCTTCGCTTAAATGCCGCCACTGCCCTACTTTTAACCCTTTAAGGGTTACATTCATAATACGCACACGCTTAAGTGTAATAACCTCGTAACCGAGGTATTCACACATACGACGAATTTGACGATTTAAACCTTGAGTCAAAATAATAGTGAATTGCTGAGCACCTGTTTGCGTCACTTTACATTTTTTGGTCACAGTATCTAAAATTGGAATACCGTTCGCCATTTTATTCACAAACTGACGATTAAGTGGTTTATCTACGGTAACCACGTATTCTTTTTCATGATTATTTCCGGCACGAAGGATTTTATTAACGATGTCGCCTTCATTGGTTAAAAAAATCAATCCTTCTGAAGGCCTATCTAAACGACCTATAGGAAAAATACGGTCAGGGTAATTAACCGCTTTTACAATATTACTTTGAATTTTTCGTTCTGTGGTACAAGTAATACCCACTGGTTTGTTATAAGCAATGTAGACTCGTTTTGGTGGCGCTTTTAGTGGCTTACCATCTACCAATACCACATCGTCCTGCGCAACTTTAACACCCATTTCAGGTAATTCGCCATTAACAGTAACACGACCTTGCTCAATATATTTATCGGCTTCGCGGCGTGAGCAAAACCCTGTCTCACTAATAAATTTATTTAAACGCTTTAAGTCTGTCATATGGCAAATCTTCTTAAATATAAAGGCGCATAGTTTAAACTACTCAAGCTATTTTTTCGCGCTTAATTTGCGCTAATTTACGCCATAGGTATTCAAGGGGTCCTTGCTTAAAATAACGACAGTAGAGTGCAGTAAATATAAGCTGTACAACTACTAAGCAAATAGCGACAAGCCAATAATCAATGCGGTTAAAACTAAGCGCCCACTGAGGGAAAAGCACTTTAAACAATAATAACTGCATAATGGTTTGGCTTATGTATAAAGTAAACGCTAACCGCCCTACCTGTTGGATAAGCCCCCCTATTTGCGCGCTGTTGTTGCATAGTTTAACAATTAAATGAATATAAAGTAGCGCCACGCATAAGGCAGCTAATTCATTAACAGGCTCTTGTAACGCGTAGCCAATACCTTGATCATATGGTGTTAACACTAATCGTAAGCTAGTCAGTAACACACTTAATACAACTAACTTAATTAGCCCCGATCTGTTAAATCCATCACTAAACACATTACATTTGTAGGCAACAATACCAATTAGCATAAAGCCAGCACTTGCCCACAGTAATAAAATAGGTACTGTTAGCAACATATAAATGCTCATTGTTATATTTTGGCTAAAATGCGCACCAATACTTTGGTAATAACTATTATATATCTGGTAAAACTCGGGAGAATCCCTATAGAGTGGTTCTTCATTAAGCCCTAACATAAACATTGCTGTGGCAAGTAAAGCGATAAAAGTAAAAAAGACCGCTTTGTTTTTAAGCTCTTCATCCGTGGAATCTAAATAGCGTATTACCAGTAGTGCTGACACCCCATATAAAAACAAAATGTCACCCGCCCACAGTAAAAGCCCATGTATTAAACCAAACACAATAAGCCAATATAGGCGTTTTTTTAATGGCTCAATACATTGCTGTCGCTGGAACTGAATATAAAGACCAGCACCAAATAATAACGTAAATAATGTGCGAAACCGCCCTTCAACAAATATAAGGCTTAAGGTGTGTAAAAAATTATCGCTAGCCGGAGGTGTGGTGAGTGGAGTGTAATTGAGTTCAAAAATTGCGAAGGAATAGCAGTTAATAAATACCAGGCCAAGTACTGCTATGCCCCTTATAAAATCCATATTATAATTACGCAAACTCTATCCCTTTAAATATTATCTTTGTAGCTATCGGCCCATTTTACAGCTTGTTTGTATAATTTTGGTAAAAAAGCACTGTCTAAATTAATGAGTGATACCGCTTTCTCAAGCGCCCACCAGCTTCCCGTTTCGTAAGCTTTTACCGTTTCAAGGATATAATATAAATCATTTTTCTCGCCGGTTAGTGCCGCTTTAATTTCATCTGGGAATGGCAGTTTATCAACCAACAAGTCCATTGGCTTATCTAAAATAGCATCAAGAAGAGAAAACAGCCCAGTTAAAAATGCCTCACCTTGTACTTGTTTGGCGACTTTACTGGCTATTAATTCACAAAAGCGAGCGCGAATAACACACATTTGCATAAGCTCTATCGGCTTATCACGCACTGTGTGTGCTGTAACAATTAGGCTCACAAACTTTTTTAAACGCGCTTGACCTAAATATACCAGCGCTTGTTTTAATGATGATATTTGGCTTTGCAGCGGAAATATACCACTATTTAATAAACGCAGTAGCTTATAAGCCAGTGCCGCATCAAGCTCAAATAAACCAGTGATCACTTTAATGTCAGGATCTGGTTTCATTACTTCTGAGTAAATGGCAATGACCAGCCCATAATTATAATGAATATCTTTTTGCTCTATCATTACTGGACGCGCAAAATAATAACCTTGGAAATAATCAAACCCCATTTGACGAGCTAATTTATACTCTTCATCGGTTTCTATTTTTTCAGCTAATAGCTTAATATTTTTATATTTTTTAAGTTTATTAACTACCAGAGGGATTTCGGCAAGAGGAGTAAGTCGAATATCAAATTTAATTAAGTTGACCAGTTTTAAAAAGCGCTCCCACTGTGGTGAGTAAACAAAATCATCTAGGGCTAACTTATAGTTGCTATGGAATAACTTGCGACATAGCTCGTAAGTATCGTCGGTGGGTTCTATGGTTTCGAGTAATTCAATAACCACATCTTTACAGGGTAAGAAATCACATAAATCAAGCTTTAAGGACTCAGGACCAATATTGATAAGCGCTTTTTTACCCGATGTAATATGGCGGGTACCTAAGTTTAGCTGGTTTTCCATGATAAGCCTTGCTGTAGCTTGACCATCAGATACACCAGGAAAGCAGTTCTCAGAACTATTGCGAAAAAGTAGTTCATAAGCTACTACGTTTTGATTTCGATTGAGAATTGCTTGCCTTGCAACAAATACCGACACATTACCTACTTTATTATATTTTCACCAGACTAAGTAATTAAAGCGTAAATAGGATCGGATGTCACTGAACTTTAATAAATTTTTTAATATAAGTATGTAATATAATCAGTTATGACGTCATCCCAGCCAAAGCGCGCATGCTTAGCGCTATTTTTTATTGCTTGCCATTCTTTAGGATTAGTTTGTTTTACACTCAAAGCCTCAGATAAACAAACTAAAAATGCCTCTGCCTGAGCCAATAAGGTATCACCAGTAAAACTAAAACCAGTCACATTATGCTCAACTGTATCTTTTAAGCCGCCAACACTGTGCACAAGACAAGGCTGACCTGCTCGCATTGCCAGCATTTGGCTAATGCCACACGGCTCAAAAGAGCTAGGCATTAAAAATAAGTCCCCTAGTTGATACATTAAATCACCAACACCTTGGCCATAACCTTTTAAAAACAATAAATTGCTATTTCGTGCCATTGCAGTGGTAAATAATTGTTCTAGTTTTTTATCGCCCGAGCCCAATACAATCAAGCGACCATTATATTGGTTTATAACCTTGCATACCTCATCAATAGTTAAACTATTGTTGTGTGGCTGGCACAGCAGCAATACTTTTTGCTCGGTGAGCCGCCCTACACTGGTCACTAAAGGCCCTTGCAGCTCTGATGCCATAAATTGTAAAACACGTTGGTGAGCAATATAGTGGCTGCTGTCTAAGTGTACGTTTTTTGCCATCCAACTAAAAAGCGTAGCTTCTATCTGCTCTAAAAGCTCGCTAAGCGTTGCCTGCTTCGGGTGTTGAGTTGTGTAATCACAGCCGTTGAGTATCCCAATCAGCTTGCCCTGCTCAGCCGCTTGTTGTAAGTCACGCTCGAGTCCTTCACCACCAAAAAAACCGCCTGCATTGTTACTCGCTATCTGCACTTCTTGGCTATAACTGGGTGAAACCACATGTACTTTATCGGCTAAATTAATAGCACTGCGCATGGGGTTAAAACAATGAGGGTAACGGGGATCACAAAGCAATTGACCATCATAACTTAATGAGGGAAACCACGCTTCTAAGCTAGAGTCATCGTCTTTAAAAGGGCGAATACCTTGTAAGGCTAAGTTATGAACAGTGTACACCAAGCGCAGCTTAGCAAGTTTACGATAGCGAGGCTCAAATTTTAGTAACACTGCCACACAAGCACTGTGCCAGTCGTGTAAATGTAACGTGTTTGGTTGTTTTAATACCCCTTGTAAAAGCGCTTCACAAATCGCGGCATTAAACAGTGCAAACTTACTCGCATCAGTAGCAAATGGACGATTGTCATCATCATTGCAATACACACTATGTGATTGGCTGAACAAAGGGTGGCTTATTACTATTTGCCTCACTGCATTTTGCGTTTGTGGAATTTCAAACAGCGATAAAACGTGAGAGGCTGAATTGAACGCAACGTTTACTTCACCAATAAAACGGCGCTCACCCAATTCAAAACCATAATCAGGAATAGCCACATCAATCGTTAGTCCCTGTGTTGCTAACGCTTTAGGTACATCACGTATGACATCGGCAACACCACCGACTTTGGCATTAGGTAACGCATCATTTTCTGCGGCAACCATTAATACATGCATTTATTTACTCTTATAGTTAGCTGCAAGGCTTTCGCCTTGCTATTTAATTATTGATTTAACTTAGTGTCCAACTTTGTCAGCATCTCGCGGGTTACCAAAACAATTCCCTTTTTAGATACTCTAAAACCATTGGCTTCGTCTGTTTTACGATCATAACCAATTTCTAATCCTGGGGGGATCTCACAGCTTCTATCAATAATGGCACGTTTAATTTTACACCCACGGTTAACTATAACACCGGGTAAAATAACCGACTCTTCAATAGTACAATATGAGCGAATATGTACATTAGAAAACAGTAATGACTTTCTCACTAATGAACCTGAAATAATACAGCCGCCCGATACGGTTGAATCAACAGCCATACCTCGACGATCGTCATCATCAAAAATAAACTTAGCTGGAGGAAGCTGCTCTTGGTATGTCCAAATTGGCCAAGTAGGGTCGTACAAATCCAATTGAGGCTCAGGCATAACCAACTCCATGTTCGCTTCCCAAAATGAATCTAAAGTCCCTACATCGCGCCAATAAGGTTGCCCTACTTGTGCAGGATCTCTAAATGGGTAAGCAAACACATTATGCTCTTCGATAATGGCAGGAATAATGTCATGGCCAAAATCACGTCCTGAGCCTTCGGTTTGTGAATCTTTTTGTAATTGCTCAAATAAAAACTCAGTATTGAATACGTAATTACCCATTGACGCTAAGCATGTACCAGGTTTACCAGGCACAGAGGTAGGTTCGGCTGGTTTTTCGTCGAATCGCCGCACTCGATTTTCTTGATCAACGGTCATTACACCAAAGGTGCCTGCTGCTTCTTCAACCGCGACTTCTAAACAGCACACGGTCATATCGGCACCATTTTCTACATGCTTTGCTAATAAACCGCCGTAATCCATACGATACACATGATCGCCTGACAAAATCATTACATATTTAGGTAGTTCATGACGAATAATATCCATATTTTGAAATACCGCATCGGCAGTACCGCAATACCATTCATCACCATGGCGCTGTGATGCAGGTAAAATCTCAACTGACTCGCCTAACTCCTTTTTAAAGTGCCCCCATGCACGATGCACATGGCGTATCAGCGAGTGAGATTTATATTGCGTTGCAATCCCTACTCGCCTTACACCAGAGTTAATACAATTTGATAGTGGAAAATCAATAATACGGTGCTTACCGCCAAAATAAACGGCTGGTTTTGCTCGCCAGTCTGTTAGCTCATGCAGACGAGAACCTCGTCCGCCGGCTAGAATCAGTGCATAGGTGTCTCTGGTTAAATTACTTATATAGCGATTTGCATAACTGGGCATATTACTCTCTCCGTTTAGTGTCAGCTGTCAGTGTTCGTTTTAACTATTTGGTGTGTAGTATCTAGTGGGGTTAAATGCCATATGTCATCACAATATTGACCAATCGTTCTGTCACTAGAAAATAAGCCACTGGCCGCGGTATTTAAAATACTCATTTGAGTCCAGTAGGTTTGATCAGCGTACGCTTTATCCACTTCACGCTGCGCTGAAATGTAACTGGCAAAGTCATGTGCAGTTAGCCACGCATCGTCTTTGCTTTTAATGCAGTTAATCACATCATCAAATAAGCCTGGTTCAAATAGATTAAAATGACCACTTTCGAGGAGATGCATCACGTTATTTAGATCTGGATTATTCGCAATAATTTCACTGGGATTATAATGCGCTTTAATTTCGTCAATATGCTCGGCTTGTGCGCCAAATAAGAAGAAGTTTTCAGCTCCTACTGCATCGCGGATTTCAATATTCGCGCCATCTAACGTGCCTATTGTGAGCGCACCATTCATCATAAACTTCATGTTGCCGGTACCGGATGCTTCTTTACCTGCTGTAGAAACTTGCTCCGACAAATCTGTTGCAGGACATATAGTTTCCATGGCGGTCACATTGTAATTTGGTAAAAAGGCAACTCTTAAAAACATCGATACTTCAGGGTCTTTGTTGATCACCTCAGCAACATTATTAATCAGTTTAATAATTTTCTTCGCCATCATATAACCAGGTGCGGCTTTACCTCCGAGTAATACACACCGAGGTACCATGCCTTGTGTATCGCCACGACGAATGCGGTCGTATAAATGAATAACATGTAGCACATTGAGTAACTGGCGCTTATATTCATGAATACGCTTTACCTGCACATCAAATAGCATATTTACGTCAAACTCAACGCCACACTTTTGCTTTACTAAATCGACTAAACGCTGCTTGTTTTGCCGTTTTGCCTGCTGCCATGTTACGTGCAATTGAGGATCATCATAAAAACGACGTAATTGGCTAATTTTTGCAAAGTCGCCTACCCAGTCTTTTCCTATTTTCTCGCTAATAATATGGCTCAGACCCGGATTACAATAAGCAAGCCAACGCCTTGGTGTCACCCCATTGGTTTTGTTATTAAACTTTTCAGGCCATAATGAGTAAAAATCTTTAAACAAACCCGCAGTTAATAACTGGGTATGCAGTGCGGCTACGCCATTGACTGAATAACTACCAACAATGGCTAAAAAAGCCATGCGAATTTGCGGCTCTTCGCCCTCTTCAATTAATGATAAGTCTCGTTGCTTTTGCACATCACCCGGCCAATGCCTTGCAACCTCTGCTAAGAAACGGGCATTAATTTCAAAAATAATTTCTAAAATACGTGGTAATAATTTAGCAAATAATGCCACTGACCATTTTTCTAATGCCTCCGGCAATAAAGTGTGATTTGTATAAGCCATGGTTTTGGTTGTGATGTTCCATGCCTGATCCCAGTCGAGTTCATGGTCGTCAACTAAAATTCGCATCAGCTCTGCCACGGCAATACTAGGATGAGTGTCGTTAAGCTGAAAAACATGATGCTGAGCAAAGTCAGTAAAATCATCCCCATATTGTTCAATCCACTGGCTGAGTACATCTTGAATGCTTGCCGATGATAAAAAGTATTGCTGGCGTAATCGCAATTCTTTACCATTTTCACTGCTGTCGTTAGGGTACAACACCATGGTTATTTGCTCTGCAAGATTCTTTTGTGCTACCGCTTCTGAATAGCTACCGGCATTAAATTCGGCTAAATTAAATTCATCGGTCGCTTCAGACTTCCAAAGCCTGAGGGTATTAACAATATTATTTTTATAGCCCGGAATGGGGACATCATAAGGAACCGCTAACACATCTTGGGAGCTCACCCACTGGCGATGTTCACGGCCAAATTTATCGGTATAACTTTGTACATAACCCGAGAACTTAACCCGTTTAGCTTGCTCTGGTGCACTCAATTCCCAAGGATGCCCTTCGCGAAGCCAGTTATCCGGTTGCTCAACCTGGTTACCTTCTTTTATTGATTGATTAAACATGCCGTATTCATAGCGAATTCCATACCCCACTACAGGCAGCGCTAAACTCGCGCAACTATCTAAAAAACATGCAGCTAGACGCCCTAAGCCACCATTACCTAAGCCGGCATCATGCTCTGCTTGTTCTACATTTTCCAACTCAGTACAGTAAGCTTGCAGTGCTGTACTTACCTGCGCTTCTAAATCAAGGTTGAGTACCGCATTACCCAGTGCTCTACCCATTAAAAATTCTAGCGATAAATATGCTGTTTTACGGCGTTTATGTTGTTTAATTTGCTTATTAGTGTCTCTGCAACGCGCAACGAGTCTATCTCTTATCGTCAGCGCCAATGCATGATACAAATACAACTGCGACTCTCCCACCACATCACGCCCTAAGGTGTAATAAAAGTGGCGAGTTAAATCATCACTTAAGGTACTTTCATCAATCAACGGGCCTTCTTGCCAGCTTTTTACCACACACACTTGCTTGTCTTGCTTAGTCATAATCATCGCCTTCTAAATTGGCACTAAAAACCCAACTACTTTGTGCTGAAATATTCACGGTTGCATCTTCTTCAACAACAGATGATGCGTTATTTACGCTTGATAACACTAACGTCCAAGGCCTGATAATGGGAGATTGTGGTAATTGGCAGAGCACAGGCTGTTTACTGGCGTTTAAAATAATTAATAACCCATGCTTATTTTGCTTATCAAGCAAGCTATACATTAAAAATTGTCGCGTATCTTCATGCCAATGTGTTTCATCCATTTCTTTACCTTGCTCGGTAAACCACTTAACGGTGAAACGTTCATCTATATCATCTAAAAATACACTGTGTTTGAACGCGCTGTGACCGCGCCTAATTTTTAACGCATCATCTATAAACTGAATTAAGCAATGGTTTAGCTGTGAGTCTTTCCATGCAAGCCAGCTGGTACGATTATTCTGGCAATAAGCGTTATTATTACCGCCTTGGGAGTGGGCCATTTCACTGCCTGAGGCTATCATTGGCACCCCTTTAGAGAGCAGTAAGGTAAGTAAAAAGTTTTTTTGTTGTTGTAGGCGCAAGCCCATTATTTCAGGATCGCTACTAAATCCCTCAACTCCGCAATTAAACGAATAATTAGCGCTGTGGCCATCTTGATTGTTTTCACCATTTGCTTGGTTATGTTTGTGCTCATAACTGACTAAATCGGCAAGGGTAAAACCATCATGACTGGTAATAAAATTAATACTATTAAGCGGGCCACGATTACTGTGTTCAAAAATATCAAAGGAGCCATGTAAACGCTTGGCAACATCACTAATAATGCCTTTTTCGCTTTGCCAAAAACGTTTAATCACATCACGGTATTGATCGTTCCACTCACGCCAAGGAGCAGGAAAAGCACCTAACTGATACCCACCAGGGCCTATATCCCACGGCTCACTGATCAGTTTTACTTTATTTAATATAGGATCTTGTGCAACGGCCTGTAAAAACGTGTGAGAAGCACTAAAGCCGGTACTTGAACGCCCTAAAATGGTTGCTAAGTCAAATCGAAAACCATCCACTCCCATAACTTCCACCCAATACCGCAAGCTATCAAGAACCAGTTGCAAAGTTTTTGGATGGTCAATATTTAAGGTGTTACCACAGCCGGTATCATTTATGTATACATTAGGTTGCCCAGTAATAGTGCGATAATAAGTAAGGTTATCGAAGCCACGTAAAGACAATATCGGTCCATCACTGCCCCCCTCGGCAGTATGGTTGTATACAACATCTAAAATAACTTCAATATTGGCGCGATGTAATTCGCTGACCATCTGTTTAAATTCGTTTATATCGTCATTAACCAAATAGTCTTTATGGGGGGTAAAAAAATTGATGCTATTGTAGCCCCAGTAATTTTGTAGCCCTTTAGTAATTAAAAACTGTTCACTTATAAACGCATGTACAGGCAAAAGCTCAATAGCTGTCACCCCTAAACTTTTTAGATGCTCAATAAAACACGGATGGCTTAAGCCTAAAAACGTACCTTGCTGTGCTTTTGGAATACCTGGATGACGACAGGTAGCGCCCTTTACATGGCATTCATAAATAACCGTATTAGCCCAGCTGTGATCAGGCTTTTTATTGATATATGAAACAGATGTAGTCACTTTAGATTTAGGGATATCTATTGCATTATTAACCACGCTTTTAGTGCCTATCGGCATTTGCCCGTAATGGCGCTCGCTCCAAGTAAACTCGTTAAACAAGTCTTTTGCATACGGGTCAATCAGTAATTTATGTTCATTAAATAACATACCTTTTTCATGGTTATACTCACCATCAACCCTAAAGCCATATAATGCGCCAGCGCTCAGTGGTGCAACGTGAATACTCCACACTCCGCCTTCGTTAATATTCATAGCTATTTTTAATATTTCTGTATGGCCACTTTTATCAAATAAACAAACAAATGCTTGGCTTGCATTAGGGGCGTATAAGGCAAAGTTGACACCGTTGCTTTGTACAGTCGAGCCTAGAGGCAAAGGTGCACCATGGGTAACCTCAAAGCAATTACTCATCATTCACCTTTTGTAAGTAGACCGTGGTTAAGCCACCCATGTGCAATGTAATACTGTGATCAAAGCCATGATTTGGTTGATTAATTGAATGTATTAGTTGGCTTGGCTCATCAGTGACATTAATACCGGAGCCAAAAAAACATGACTCATCAGTATTTAATTTCACCTTATAACTGCCTTTAGCAGGCACGCCTAAAATAAAATGTTGATAAGCAGTAGGGGTAAAATTAGCGACAATAACCATAAAATCGTCAGCACTTTTAGCATAACGAATAAAGCTAAATATACTTTGCTGACTGTTATCATTATCTATCCATGAAAAACCAGTAGCACAGCTATCAAGCTCATAAAGTGCTGGATGGGCTTGGTACACATGATTAAGGCGTTTAACCGTATCTTGAATACCTTGGTGACTTTGATGCTCAAGCAAGTGCCAATCTATTGAATGATCATGATCCCACTCTTTTCGCTGTGCTATTTCGGCGCCCATAAACAGAAGTTTTTTTCCTGGATGCGCCCACATAAACGCATAATATGCCCGTAAATTAGCAAACTGTTGCCAATCGTCACCAGGCATTTTGTTTAGTAGTGAACCTTTGCCGTGAACGACTTCATCATGACTCAGTGGTAAAATGTAATTTTCACTAAAAGCATACACCATAGAAAATGTCATTTTATGATGATGGTATTTCCTAAATAGTGAGTCTTGCTGCATGTAATGCAAACTGTCATTCATCCAGCCCATATTCCATTTGTAACCAAAGCCCAAACCATTATGCTCAACGCTTTGCGTTACTCCGGGCCACGCCGTTGACTCCTCAGCCACCATCATAATACCGGGATTATTCTTATAACTGCGCATGTTTACTTGTTTAAGGCACTCAATTGCCCCTAAGTTTTCTCTGCCGCCGTAACAATTAGCTACCCATTGCCCTTCTTTTCGGCTGTAATCAAGATACAACATAGATGCCACTGCATCCACTCGCAGTCCATCAATACCAAATTGACTAAGCCAATACATCGCATTCGATATTAAAAAGCTTTTAACTTCAGGGCGATCGTAATTATAAATATAGGTATTCCAATCAGGGTGAAACCCTTGACGCATATCAGCATGTTCATATAAATGGGTGCCATCAAAACAATGTAACCCATGAGGATCGCTTGGAAAGTGCCCCGGCACCCAATCGAGTAAAATACCGATATTGGCTTTATGGCATTGCTCAACTAAGTATTTAAAGCTGTTGTAATCACCAAAACGACTTGTTGGTGCAAACAAGCCTACCGGCTGATACCCCCATGAGCCATCAAACGGGTATTCACTAATAGGCATAAGTTGTAAGTGAGTAAACCCCATATCAGTCACGTAACTTACAAGCTTATCTGCCAGCTCGCCGTAGTTTAAATAACGATTATGTTCAGCGCGTTGCCAAGAACCTAAGTGCACTTCATAAATACTAATAGCGGCATCAATATGATTACGCTTTTGCCTATTTTTGATCGCTTGTTCACTAAGCGTAATAGAGGTGGGTTTGTATTGTAAAATGCTTGCTGTACCTGGCGCTTGCTGCATTTTAAAGGCAAATGGATCGGCTTTATCTAAAACTTCACCACTGAGTGTGGTGATAGCAAATTTGTAACACATCTCGGCGCACAGCCCCGGGATAAATAACTCCCATACTCCACTGGCAGGATGAAACCGCATGAAGTGACGATTGGCCTGCCAAAAGTTAAATTCGCCAATCACTGAAACACTGGCAGCGTTTGGTGCCCATACACAAAAACGAACACCGTCTACGCCCTGTTGAGTCATAAATTGCGCGCCTAAGTGCGCATAGGCATGCTCAAGACTCCCTTCGTTAAACAGGTACATCGCTTGCTCATCAAGCGTACTACTGAAGCTGTATTCATCGTAAAAGGTAATATTATTGCTTTCATAACTAACTTGGCATTGGTAAATACTGCTTGGCATACTTGATAGCTCAGCTATAAATAAATCACTTTGTTTATAGCGCAATGCAGTAATTGTTTGATCACCAATTAACAATTCAACCTGCAGTGCTGCTGGCAAATACACTCGAATTTCTATGCCGCTTTGTGTACTATGCGCTCCTAAAAAGCTAAACGGGTCTTTAAAGCGTCCTGCTGCGAGCGCAGTAACTTGTGCGTCATAATCAGCCAAAGGCGCTGATTTCATATTTTTTATACTGCCCATTTACCCATTCCTCATTGAATGTATTGCAGTCAAAAGTGATGCATTATCAGTAAAAATATCCTCGCACGTATGTGTTAACACCCGTCTCCAATTGGGATACTCTTTATCTGTACCCGGAATGTTAACTGGGTAGCATTGTTTGTCTAAGTCATCAATCTGTAGGGCAAATAATCGCGATGGTGACTTTGCTAAACACAAAGCCAGCGCGCTATAAATCGCAAAAGCATCAGTGTTTAATGACATATCAGAATGTGTGTCGTGTGTATTAATAAAACCAAGTAGCCGCTGTTGTTCTTGTTGCCGTTGCTGCACGAGCTGCTGATGTTCAACGGCATCAATCAATTGATACTGTTGTTTGAGATTCAAATCACTATGCTGCCACCAGCCAACAAATGGCGGTACGTCATGATTGGCAATCATCAGCAGGCATTGTTCGCTAAGATCATCACGATTAACAAATTCATCATTTTGTTGTTTTTCGAAATAAAATAAACTGTTTGAAAAAATTCCACTGCTCACCAGCGCTTCTTTTACTTCAGGTGGCACAACACCTAAATCTTCGCCTATCACGACAGCCTGATTAAGGTGTGATTCAATTTTCAAAATAGCTAACAAGTGCTCGAATGGATAGTAAACATAGCAACCATCTTGGCTGTTATTATTGTTAAAGCACCACCATAAACGTCTAATTGCCATCACATGATCAATACGTAATCCACCCACAGCATTCATATTGGCGCGTATAAGTGAGCGGTAAAAGTAATAGTTATTGTCAGCAAGGCGCTGAGGATTTATTGCTGGCAAACCCCAATTTTGGCCACTTTCAGCCCAAGGATCTGGTGGAGCTCCCACAGTCGCATTTTGGCTAAACAACGCTTGCTGGTTTTTAAATTCACTGCCCTCTTTGGCACAGCCAACTGCTAAGTCGTTAATCAAACCAATCGCCATTCCTTGGTCGATACAATGTTGTTGGCATCGTGCGAGTTGGCTGTGTGCCTGCCATTGCAGGTAATGGTCGAATGTCGGCTGCGTAGTTTCTAGCATAGCAAGTACATCACGGTGCTGTTTACAAAATGCAGTAAATTCATCTTGCCTTGCTTGATTGCCCTGCTGTTGAAAGTGCGCATAAAGCAGTTTAAAGGCATTATATTTCTGCTCAGTAACCGTTTTATAATTAATAAAGGTTATATCTTGCTCGCTATGCGACGTTAAACAACAAGAGGATAAGTAATCATCTAAAGTGGGGTTGTTAATACTATCGGGCGATAAGTTAATTGCTATATACAATGGATTGAGTAACGCGCGGTTACTGGGGTTATAGGGACTGGCGCACTCTGGGTTATCTGCAAATAATAAGTGCAGAGGATTAAGTAAAATATAATCCATTTTTTGTTTTGCACATAACGTGGTTAATTCAAGTAAATCATTAAAATCACCAATTCCCATTCCGGCTTGGTTTTTTAATGTATATAACTGAATTGATAAGCCAAGGCGTTTACTATCGGCAATTTGATAAACTTGTTTAGGGATAGACCAAATTTGTGTAGTTGCCGATTGCGCTCCCATACTCAGCAAAGCATCATAATAACCCGTAGGTAAATGGGTAAGTGGTAACGCTATTTCAATATAACGGCAGTCCTTAAAAAAATACTCGCCTAATGGCGCATAGTCAGCTATTTGCTCAAATTGTAGTTTTATATTTAATGCAGGTATATTAAGCGTAATTTTATGGTGCGCGTCGGCTTCTTTAATACGTACTTTAAGCACATTGCTAGGCTGTTTTACTAAGCTAACAGCCGGTGCAAGCGTTAACCAAGTGGCCGCATCTAATTGATAATTTAACTGAGCTATTTGTGTTGCATCACTGGTGTCAACGCCACAGCACTGCAAGGCTAACTTGCGCGTTTGTTCACTAAAAATAACGTGTTCACCAGAATATTTAGTGTACTCATAGCCTATTCCATGCAAATAAAATGATTGCGATAGTGCGTCCATTCACCAACCTTAATTAATGCGTTGAGTATTTACTATACTATTTTCTGAACCAAAATTATTGGCCTGATAGCCATCAGCCTGATGGTCGTTGTCCCACTGCTTACCATTAATCAAGTAACGGAAGTGAAACTCTTTATCAACAGGCAAACGCTGTTTACATTTAAACACACCCAATTTTTTATTTAATTTCATTGGCACTGGCTGCCAATCATTAAACTCCCCAAGCAAACAGACATCTTCAGCATCAGGATGAGAAAATTCAAACGTAACTTCTGCTTCGTTTTTTGTCTTAAAAAAGCGTTTATTCAACATAATAGGCTCCAACTAAACCATAAGGGTTATTAATCTTTGCCACAGGCCAAACAGCTTAAATAGGCGATGTGGAATCCATTCATTCACATAAAAACAAGCTTAAAGTTAAACAAAACTTTATTTACGCATTATTACAGTGCGTTATTTATTTTATCGCACTAGGTTGGTGCAGTTTTTAACCATTTAAACAGGTTTTTAGGTAAGCTCCTTTACCGAGCAATTTTTAAACCAACTACACTCAATTAAATAACTTTTAAAACAATACACTCATAATCATTTTTATTACCGCATTATGGTTAAAAACCTTTAGCTTAGCGGCATCATCAGCGATAATAATTATCCACCTAGCCAATGCGATGAATATTTAAAGACTATGATTAAAAAAAGCATTTTTATTACCTCTGTTATTGTTTTTCTAACCATCATCGCTGTTGTGGGTAGTTCAATTTATACACTATATAGTAAAAAGCTTGTCTCTGTAGATCCAAAGTTAAAAGAAATTTCAGGTATAGAATTTGATAAATATAAACGTCTATGGGCTATTAATGACAGCGGTGACGAACCTAAGCTTTATAGACTCAATGATGATGGTTCTATCGCTAAAGAAATTTTGGTGAGCAATGCAAAAAATATTGACTGGGAGGACATGACGCAAAATAAATTTGGTCATTTTTTCTTAGGGGACTTTGGCAATAATAAAAATGAACGTAAATGGCTAACCATTTATAAAATAGAAAACCCCATTGATATCAAAACAAATACCACCGAAGCCGAGATAATTAAGTTTACCTACCCGGAATTAGACGGCAGCCCAATAAAGCCAGAGCAACGTAACTACGACTTAGAAGCTTTTGTGGCTTTTGGTCGGCATTTATATTTATTTACTAAAAATCGCACAGAGCCCTTTGATGGTATTACCAATGTTTACAAGGTAGGCGACCATGCAGCAAATTTTGACGCCCAGCTAATAGACTCATTTAGAACCTGCACCACTATGGAAAAGTTATGCTGGATCACCTCAGCGGCGCTCAGTCCAAATAGAAAAAAACTTGCACTACTAGATTCAACCAGTATTTGGCTGTTTGAAGATTTCAAAGGGGATAAATTTTTCTCTGGCGATGTGTCTAAAATTGATCTCGGCATTGTGACCCAAAAAGAAGCGATCACGTTTTATGATAACAATACAATTGCCTTTACCGATGAGGAATTTAAAGGCATTGGCGGTAATGTTTATTTTTTAAAGCTCGACCAAGTTACTAAAGTTAAAGTCAAACGAAGTCATACTCAAGCTAAGTAAGTTAAAATAAATCTATTTCTGAATCATTTTCTTGTACTTTGATTAGCTGTTCAGCAATTAAATCTTCGTAGATACAAAATTTATCTCGGCCATTATTTTTAGCGTAATATAGTGCTTTATCAGCGTTCTCTATTACAGTGATTGGAAAATCATAAGGGCTAATACGTGCTAAACCAGCACTGACCGTCATATTTCCAATAAAAGGAAACGATGTATTTCTGACGAGCTGTAAAAATTCTGCCATTTTATTACTTATAGAGTCTGCCTCGGTAGGCTCAAAAACAATCACAAATTCTTCTCCACCAAAGCGAAAAATCAAATCGGTTGAACGAAAAAAATGACGCATATTTTGCGCTAATATCAGTAGCACTTCATCGCCACAGATATGACCATACTTGTCGTTTATATTTTTAAAGTGATCAATGTCTAAAATAGCCAACCAAGATGTAGATGCGTATTTTTGCAGCCTTTTACCCTCACCCCGGGATAAACTGTGTACTTTCAATACTTGTTTTTCAATCAGTTGCTTTATTTTTTTCTCAAAGGTTTGTCTATTTAATAGACCTGTTAATTTATCTCTTTCATTTTCATGAAGAATGACTAAATAGTTTTCAAAAATACGACAAAAAGCATTCAACATCACTTGAGATGGACTATCTAGGCTGTTTGAAACCACTGAAATTGCGGCAACTGTTTTTTCTTGGCGGGTAATAGGTAACCAACGGCGCTCAATGCCATCTGTTGATTGCACAGTGATAATGCAAGCAGAACGTAAGCAAGATAGAAGTTCATCCTCAGGGTGTGTAACAATTTGTCGTTGTTGCCACTCAAATTGTTTTTCACCAGTAATTTTTAAACAAAGACTTTGCTCAATAGTAAGCTGGCCCTGAACTTCTACATCTTTGTAAACTGAGACTTCTTTACAGCCAATAAACTCTTGGATGGTCGATATCAAACTGTATTCAAGAGAATCTACATCTCTATTTTTAGTTATTTTGATGACTGAATTGAGTAAATTTTCTTGCATTGTACTCCCTAAAGCAAACTGGGCGTTAACAACTAATAAAATTCAGCATAGACCACGCCGTGGAATATGCTAGGTTTTATTAATGCCTGCCAGCTCAGGGAGATTTTTATTACTAATCTTAAATAAAGGAAACCTAACTATTAGTCATGCAATTTATAAATTTTTCAGATACCAGCGTTATAGCCACTTTATCAGTGTACATAACCTCACTATTTTTTGTAATAAAGTCAGCACACTGCGCTTGTGATTGTTTGAATTTTTGCTTGCATGAGTTTACTGACTCTCCAATGACTTCTTGATAAATACTTTCATCACATAAGCTATTGGCAAACTGACTCGCACCAGTAATAATCTCATCAATATTGATGGGAGAGGATTCTAGTTTGAAAAATATATCGCTGTAAGTTTCAACCGTTATATTATCGCTTGAGTCAAATAAAGTGGCCTTCGCACTTAAATATGAGCCACCTATTATTAATAAGGCTGCAGCAACTAGTGTTGTGTATTTCATAACATTTCCTTGTAATGTGTTTGAGCAGTTTTTCCAAAACACCCTGTTTTACATAGTAAAAAAAACTAAGGTTTATACATGTAATAAGTATATTTATCAGGTTTATTCAATACTTGGGGATTGTGGCAAACGAAGAGGCGAAGAGCCTATTGATTTGGTAAAAACAATCCTTGTTCCTAATAATAAGAAGATTACAATTAAGTAGGCTTAAATGCAAATAATTAATACTCACTGAATGGTGATAAACAATCAAATTAACGCTTAAATTTAGTTTCTAAAATAACCGATGAACGAGTACGCTCTACGCCATCGAGATTACCTATATCGTCAAGTAAATGGCTCAACTGCTCAAGGTTTTGAGCCTCAACAATGGCAATTAAATCAAACTCACCACTAATTGCATACAACTGAGATATAGCATCTATTTGCTTTAACTCTACGTTGGTTTTTGTCGTTAGCTTCTGCATAACCTTTATAGAGACGTGCGCAGAAACCAAGCTATTTAAAAAATCATCACCAAAGTCAACGCTATACCCTTTAATTACCCCACTTTGCTCCAACTTGAGCATACGGCTTTGCACTGTTGAGCGTGATAAATTTAAATGCCGAGCTAGATCAGAAATACTCGCTCGAGCGTTCATTTTTAATACTGATAGTAACTTTTCATCTTGGGGAGTTATCATAATGCTAATAAGTTTCGTTGATTTGACCATTATTCTAATCATTTTTCACAAAATAGCACTGCAAATTTAATTCATAACCTTTGATAATGACACTTTTAACAAGTAAAACGCATTGTATTGCTGAATAAGCCTGAGCTTAGCGTTATTTTTCAGCAACGTATTTTTTTATGTGATTAATTTAGGTGTAAAAATGCAAGTAACCAGAGATTTATTTAACGACGTAATGGTCCCTAACTACAACCCATCTGCAGTTATTCCGGTTCGTGGTGAAGGCTCACGCGTGTGGGATCAAAATAATAACGAATTTATCGATTTTGCCGGTGGTATTGCGGTTAATTGTTTAGGTCATTGCCACCCTGCATTAGTAGGCGCACTTAAAGAGCAAGGCGAGAAAATTTGGCACTTAGCAAATGTAATGACCAATGAGCCAGCACTTCGCTTAGCTAAAAAAATGGTTGATGCGACCTTTGCTGAAAAAGTTTACTTTGCAAACTCAGGAGCTGAAGCAAACGAAGCGGCTTTAAAATTAGCGCGTCGCTTTGCACTGGATAAATTTGGTGCTGAAAAATCTAAAATTATCGCTTTTAATAAAGGCTTTCATGGCCGTACTTTTTTCACTGTAACAGTGGGTGGCCAAGCCGCTTACTCTGATGGTTTTGGTCCAAAACCTGCTGATATTGTTCATTGTGATTACAATGATATTGCCGCTTTTGAAGCCTTAATTAGTGATGATACTTGTGCGGTAATGATGGAGCCATTACAAGGTGAAGGCGGTATTGTGCCACCAACCAATGAATTTGCACAAAAAGTACGTGAACTGTGTACTAAGCATAACGCACTGCTAATTTTTGATGAAGTGCAAACGGGTGTTGGCCGTACAGGTCACTTATACGCATACGAAGGCCTAGATGTTATTCCTGACATTTTAACCACGGCTAAAGCATTAGGTGGCGGTTTCCCAATTGGCGCGATGATCACCACTACTGACATTGCAGCTCACCTAAAAATAGGCACTCATGGTTCTACCTACGGTGGTAACCCATTAGCGTGTGCTGTAGCAGAAGCGGCTTTTGACACAGTAAATACCCCTGCGGTTTTAAATGGCGTAAAAGAACGTGAGCAAATGTTCCGTGATGGTCTAAATACTATTAACGAAAAATACCATGTATTTAGTGAAGTACGCGGTAAAGGCTTACTGATTGGTGCGGTATTAAATGAGAAGTTTGAAGGCCGTGCTCGCGACTTTTTAGTCGCAAGTGCTAACAACGGTTTAATGAATTTAGTCGCCGGAATGAACGTTATCCGCTTTACGCCTTCATTAGTGATCCCATTTGAAGATATTAAAGAAGGCTTAGCTCGCTTTGAAAAAGCAGTGAGCGAAGTTGTAAACGGTTAATCACTAAGTAAAACATATTAAGCCCTGAGATAAATGTTTACCTCAGGGCTTTATCGGAGCAAGTAATTAATGCAAGTACTACGTCCTATTACTGTCAATGATTTTGCAGCACTTAAAGAGATTGCCATTGAATCAGGCCATGGTTTTACCTCTTTACCTGTCGATGATGGGCAACTACAAGAAAAAATAGACCGTGCACAAAACAGCTTTACTAAAAACGTTGATAAGCCTATCGACGAAAGCTATTTATTTGTTTTAGAAGACAGTGACACTGGCAAAGTAATTGGTACTACCGCCATTGAAGCAGCCGTCGGCTTGTCTGTACCTTTGTACCATTACCATTTAGGTAAAACCGTCCATCATTCACCCACTTTAGGCGTTTACAATACCGTTGATATTTTAAGTATGTGTAATGACTACACTGGTTGCTCAGAAATATGTACTTTATTTTTACGTGAAGACAGCAGAAAAGGCTTAACAGGTCGATTTTTATCACGTTCACGCTTTTTATTTATGGCACAGCATAGTGAACGCTTTGCCGACACTGTAATTGCTGAAATGCGTGGCGTGAGTGATGACCAGGGGCACTCTCCATTTTGGCAATGGTTACAAGAACACTTTTTTAGTATTGAATTTCCACAAGCCGACCACTTAGTAGGCTTAGGCGATAAAGTATTTATTAGCGAGCTTATGCCCAAATACCCTATCTATGTAAACTTACTAAGTAAAAATGCACAAGCGGTGATTGGCCATGTCCATGATAAAACCAAGCCTGCACTTAAGTTACTTGAAAAAGAAGGGTTTGAACATCGTGGCTACGTTGATTTATTTGACGCAGGCCCCACGGTAGAGGCAAAGCTCGGTAATATTCGCAGTATTCGTGATTCACAGGTTTGCCCTATTACCATTGGTGAACTTGAACATATTAATGAGCAAAGCTCAGATACCCTTGCTATTTGTAATCAAGGAGTTAGCGACTTTAGAGCCACGTTCACTAAACACGCTCATTATAATCAAGCAAAGCACACCTTAGTTATCAGCCAAGAAGTAGCTGATGCACTTCATTTAAATCAAGGAGATGCAGCGCGATTTTTCCGCCTGTAACACTATTTATGAACACACAACTAATTAATAACCAATGGCACGCAGGCCAAGGCCCTGCTTTTAATTCTGTTAATCCAAGTAATGGCGAAATTGTTTGGCAAGGTAATGGCGCCAGCCCCGAACAAGTTGGTAGTGCCATAGAAGCGGCAAGAGCTGCGCAAATTCAATGGGCCGATATGCCAATTGAACAACGTATTACCATTTTAGAAAACTTCGTTGTCCAATTAAAAGAACACAGCGAAGAATTTGCTAGCATTATTGCTCGTGAAACAGGTAAACCATTATGGGAAACACGCACAGAAGTCGGTGCGATGACAGGCAAGGTTGCTATTTCTATCCGTGCTTACAATGAACGTACTGGCACAACCGAAAACCCAATGCCTGGCGCAAAAGCCTTTATTCGCCATAAACCACATGGTGTAGTGGCTATTTTTGGCCCGTATAACTTCCCAGGCCACTTACCCAATGGTCATATAGTCCCTGCTATATTAGCGGGTAATACCGTGGTGTTTAAACCATCTGAATTAACTCCTCATGTCGCGCAGTTTACTTTAGAGCTGTGGCTAAAAGCAGGCTTACCTGCTGGGGTTATAAACCTTGTTCAAGGTGAACTAGAAACAGGTAAAGCACTTGCCTCACATCAAGATATCGATGGCTTATTTTTTACTGGTAGCTCAAACACAGGCCATTTATTACATAAACAATTTGCAGGCCATCCAGGTAAAATCTTAGCGCTTGAAATGGGCGGTAACAATCCGCTGGTGGTTAAAGATGTTGCTGATGTGAGCGCCGCCGTTCACGATATTATTCAATCGGGCTTTATTACTTCGGGTCAGCGTTGTACTTGTTCACGTCGATTATTTATTGAAAAATCAGCCAATGGCGATGCGATTTTAGAAAAGCTGATCAGCGCAACCAAAAATATTCTTGTAGATGATAGCTTTGCAGCCGAACAACCATTTATGGGTGCCATGATCAGTGAAAAAGCCGCCTTAGGCATGGTTGCAGCGCAAGCTGACCTAGTTAAACAAGGTGCTGAGGTACTCGTTGAGCTTAAACAATTAAAACCAGGCACTGGGTTTGTCAGCCCTGGTATTATTGATGTCACTAATATCGATGAAATCGCTGATGAAGAACACTTTGGCCCGCTAATTAAAGTATACCGCTACACTGACTTTGATAGCGCTATAGCAGAGGCGAACAACACCAGCTTTGGTTTATCTGCAGGTTTACTTGCAGACAGCGAAGATGATTACAGCCACTTTTTAAAGCGTATTCGTGCCGGTATTGTTAACTGGAACCGCCCTATTACAGGCGCATCAAGCGCAGCGCCATTTGGTGGCATAGGTGCCAGTGGTAACCACAGAGCCAGTGCATACTATGCTGCAGATTACTGCGCATACCCAGTGGCCTCAGTAGAGTCAGAAAAAGTTAACTTACCGCAAACCCTCGCGCCGGGCTTAATAATTGAATAACAATTTTAGAAAATTTAAGGATTTACCATGCATACTGATGTAAACACATTATTTGATAACTTATGGCAAAACTACCTAACAGTAACGCCATCAGCTGATAAAATTCATGACTTATTAGGCTCAACGCAAAAAGACGACATTATTAACGATCATATTGCTTTGCGTACTTTTAACATAGAAAAAGTAGGCCTTGAAAAACTAGCTGCGCACTTTTTAGCTATTGGTTATAAAGAATGTGGTGAGTACCACTTTGAAGCAAAAAAGCTCTACGCCAAGCATTATGAACATAGCGATCCGACACAGCCTAAAGTGTTTATTTCTGAATTATTAGTTGAAAAATGTTCGCCTGAGCTTCAAGCTATCGTTACTGATATGGTTGCACAAATTGACGAAAGCGCTGTGACTGCCGATAACTTTTTATATTCAGGCACACATTGGCAAGTAAGCACCGATACATACAAAAAGTTATTAGCTGAGAGCGAATATGCAGCGTGGATGTCTGCGTGGGGTTACCGTGCAAATCATTTTACTGTGAACATTAATACCTTAGCTAAATTTGATAACATCCATGATGTAAACCAAGCTCTTAAAGATGCAGGTTTTGCACTTAATACCTCAGGAGGCGAAGTAAAAGGCTCACCAGAGGTGCTACTAGAGCAATCATCAACATTAGCTGATGAATACGCTGTGACCTTTTGCGATGGCGATATGCGCATTCCTAGCTGTTTTTACGAGTTTGCTATTCGTTATCCAAAACCAGATGGTGAAATTTACACTGGATTTGTTGCAGCCTCTGCAGATAAAATTTTCGAGAGCACCAACGCACGTTAACTGTGTTGTGCTAAATTAAAAAAAGCCCATTTTTGGGCTTTTTTTGTTTCTGAGAAAAAGCTCACTTATAAATCATAAAAACAACGGCTTGTAGTCGTTTTCTAATTGTTCAAATGACAAATTACCAATAAAACGACCAAAGCTCAGCCACGTAGCAAGTCCTCTTAAATCTTTAAAATGAGGCGGCACAAATTGCGGGTTTTCAATCACACCTAAATCATGTAGTTGCGATATTAACCTAAAGTCATCAATTGATATTTTACCCACCAGCAATAGCGGTAATTGGTCAATTCTGCCAAGCTGTATCGCCACCCGAATTAAGTTATAAACCAATACAAAGCCTTTTATATAAGCAATGTCTTTAGTAAACGGTAAGCCGGTTGCGGTGCTACCTCTAAATACACGCTGTGCAAGGGTGTAGCTGTCGTCTTTTGATAACCCTTGTGCTACATAATCTCGGTATATATCTACAAACTCAGCACCATCAATCACTTTGGTGACCGCTTGAATACGGTTTACTAATTTTGATAAGCGACGTGGTGTTGATTTAAGAGTAATTATTTCGGTCAGTACTGCAAGCCCTTCTTGGGTAACGGTAGAGCTTGGCGTGCCTTTACTCAAACAAGTTAAATAAGGTTGCGCTAAGCCATTTTGAGTGGTGCCTACATGGATCCAGCCCTCGTGTACCTCTAAAATATCTAATTCGCGCTGAGAAAACTTAACATCTTGATTAAGCTTTATATTGTTAGCTCCTGCTGCGGCATCACTGACAATTCCGTCACTTAGCATTACTTCAACATTAATGCCTTGCATACTGGCATTAACTTGTTCAGATAAAATCCGCACCGCATCACTGGCATCAATATTTTTAGGATCTTCAGGCAAAATGTTCGCATCAAGTAAACTTTTTAATGGCTGCTCGAGCATATTAGCAAGCTCAGATAAAGAAGGCTCACCAGCATGAAAAAGATCTTTTGGGTGACCAAATAGCTCTACCGACAAGTCATGAAATTCGGCAGTGCCTCGATGCTCCAGCATATTGAGCACTGTTTTATATTCACCACACATTTTACCCATATATTGGGTTATTGGGTTTAATTGTCCCAACTGATTAATAATATTACGATGCAGTGTTGAAAATGCTTGGCGCAACTCACTAGGCACAAATCCTAAATCGCGCTGTTGGTAATAGGCACGATCTATCAGAGGATTTTTTTGACATTTTTGCCTAAAAAACTCTTCTTTAGTCTGTTTATCCCAATTAATTGCATCGAGTATTCTAATGGGGGTTTGCAGTGCAATAAGTTGGTCGGATAATTCACGAGTTTTTAAAAGTAACGCTTTGTCTATCATGGTAAAAGCTCAACATAAAGTGAACTTTGAGCATAATTTATAAATTGAAAATAACAAAGCAATATCGCACATTCTTGACTATTGTTTTTATGATGATCGACCCGCATATCTACCCCGTATGAGAGAATAAATAAAAGGTATAAACAATGAAAAATGAAATCGACAACAAACAGATTCTAGCGGTTTACGAACGTATCCAGCAACGTGGTAAAACCACAGAAGAAGGTAAGCTTTATCAGGGGGTCACTGCATTTTCTGATATTGACGGCTATACCGTTTACTTACAAGGTAGTGGGGTATTATTACGTTTTGGATTTCATAATACCTATCACTTAGATTATGAACATGACAAACACAAAGACGACTTTTTGAAGAAACTCTACAACATAGCTAACGAAGAGTAATGCGACCAACAAATAGACGAAATAGGCCAACTGGTTCACGCAATTTACAGTTTATTCACCAAGTTATTGCGCAATTAAAAGCTGAACCTGAAAAGCTGCAACTGATAAAAAATAACCTTGCTTATTACCGCGAACAAACACACTTAAAGCGCGGTTTTTTGCTCGCGATTGAACGTTTTGATTGGGTGTTTGAAGCTACTGATAACATCGACGAAATTTGTGAACAGATCATGGCCGATGATTATATTGGCAATCGCTTAAGACGTTATCCCCTTCTATTTAAAGGTGTTGTTGAAACCTAAACAGCACCTTGCTTTACCCCTTCTTAGGTTAACATTCGGTTAATTTACCTCCCATCTCCCTTTCTATAATCGGTATTTCATCGGAAAAACAGATATATTCGTTTTACCTTCACATAACTACCCTGCTGGTAAAAAATACAATTAGTACTCTAATAGTTAACGCACTAACAAATAAATCACTAAAAGTTTCTCTTACCTCGTAAACAATTAATTACACTATATAAGCAAACACAAAAAACAAATATAACCCACTGTTATTTATTGATTTTATATAAATCATTATGTTGTTAATTTTGCATCATTTAATACTCATTTTGTTAATCATTTATCCATACTTTACTCTCTTGCTATTTACACAAGCCTTGAATTGTTAGAGCTATTACCTTAAGCTTAATCTTTATTGAACGTTCAATTAATAAAAATTATGCCCAAAGTTGGAATGGAACCTGTAAGGCGTCAGCAGCTAATTGACGCGACTATAGAATCAGTTGCTCAAAAAGGGCTTCAAGCGACTACAATTAATAGCATTAGTAAAAATGCTGGAATGTCATCAGGCATAATTAGTCATTACTTTGGTGGGAAACAGGGGCTAATTGAAGCAACTGTGCGTTATTTACTCTCGAACTTGAAAGACGACTTAATTAATAAAGTTGATGAAAACACCACTGCAACTCAAAGGTTAATGTTTATTGTTGAATCAAACTTTGCGCTAGTACAACAACGAAAAGATACCACTCGGACGTGGCTAAGTTTTTGGGCGCAATCAATGCACGATAAGGAACTTCATCGTTTACAAAAAGTAAACAGCAAACGCTTGCAGAGCAATTTAACCGTTTCATTTAAGCAATTAATGCCTTTGGCGCAAGCGACACTCGCGGCCGAATTAACCGCAGCAATGATTGATGGCTTATGGCTTCGTGCCGTATTAAGCCAATCAGACGAAAATCAGTTTAAACACAGTGAATCACTGGCTAAAAACTACGTGCATTCACTTATCAAGCAATATGGAGCCTAACGTGACTACACCTATTTATCAAAACTTTATCAACGGCCAATTCCTTGCGAATAAAAGCGGCGAAACATTTGATGTAGTAAACCCTGCAACCGGCCAGGTAATTTATGCCGTTGAAGTCGCTGATGAGTATGTTCAAAACGCAGCGATAGAAAGTGCAAAACAAGGCTTTAAAGTTTGGTCAGCGATGACCCCTATTGAGCGCAGCCGTATTTTATTAAACGCTGTTGCTATTTTACGCGAGCGCAATGACGAGCTTGCCCTGGTTGAAGTTCTCGATACTGGTAAACCAATGCAAGAAGCTAACTGCGTAGATATTGAAACAGGCGCAGATGTTATTGAATATTTCGCAGGCCTTGCCCCTGCACAAGTTGGTCAACAGCAAATGGTTGGCGATGATTTTTATTATACTCGCAAAGAACCTCTAGGTATTTGTGCAGGTATTGGTGCATGGAACTACCCATTACAAATTGCATGTTGGAAGTCAGGTCCTGCTCTTGCAGCGGGTAATGCATTTATTTTTAAGCCATCTGAAGAAACACCACTTGGCGCAATTAAATTAGCCGAAGTGTTTATTGAAGCAGGCGTTCCTGCTGGCGTATTTAATGTAGTGCAAGGCGCGGGCGAAGTAGGTCAATGGCTTACTGCACATCAAGATATTGATAAAGTATCGTTTACTGGTGAAGTAGGTACAGGTAAAAAAGTTGTAGCCAGTGCTGCAGGCACATTAAAAGATGTGACTATGGAGCTCGGTGGTAAATCGCCATTACTAGTATTTGATGATGCCAATATAGAGCAAGCAGTAAGTGCCGCTATGCTAGGTAACTTTTATACCCAAGGTGAAATTTGCACTAACTGTACCCGTATTTACGTACACAAAAATGTTTACCAACAATTTATTGATGAACTTAAAACACGCACTGAAAACAATATTATTGCCGGCGACCCACAAGATCTAAACACTAACTTTGGCGCGCTTATTTCTAAAAAGCATCAAGATTTAGTGATGAGTTACATCGACAAAGGTCTTGAAGAAGGCGCAACACTATTAACAGGTGGTTCAACGCTTTCTCCAGAAGCAGCGCCAAATGGCTATTTTGTAGCGCCGACTGTGTTTGTTGATTGCAATGATGAAATGACTATCGTTAAAGAAGAGATTTTTGGCCCAGTAATGAGCGTTTTAGTCTTTGATGATGAAGATGATGTGATTGCCCGCGCTAATGGCACTCACTTAGGTTTAGCTGCAGGCGTTTTCACCAGCGACATTAAACGCGCTCATCGCGTAATTCATCAACTGCAAGCCGGTATTTGTTGGATTAATGCTTACGGTAACTCACCAGCAGAGATGCCAGTGGGTGGTTATAAGCAATCGGGTATTGGTCGTGAAAATGGCATAGAGACTCTAGATCATTACACACAAACTAAATCTATTTATGTTGGCATGGCCGACATAGAAAGCCCGTTTTAAGGAATCATCATGAACCACTCTTTTGATTATATTATTGTAGGTGCGGGCTCAGCAGGCTGTGTGTTAGCAAATCGCTTGTCTGAAGATTCAAGTAACAAGGTATTGTTACTTGAAACCGGCGGCAGCGATAAAAGCATCTTTATAAAAATGCCAACGGCACTCTCTATTCCAATGAATACAGATAAGTTTGCGTGGCAATTTCATACGCAACCAGAGCCACATCTAGATAACCGTGAAATGCATTGCCCACGCGGTAAAGTTCTTGGCGGCTCATCATCGATTAATGGCATGGTGTATGTGCGTGGCCACGCTAAAGATTTTGATGAATGGCAACAGCACGGTGCTAACGGCTGGGATTACCAAGCGTGTTTACCGTATTTTAAAAAAGCAGAAAGCTTTTACCTAGGTGAAAATAGCCATCGTGGTGGCAAAGGTCCGCTAGGTGTTAATAACGGCAATAACATGGAGAACCCGTTATACACTGCATTTATTGAAGCGGGTGCAGAGGCCGGTTATTCAACAACAAATGACTACAATAGTGCTCAGCAAGAAGGTTTTGGCCCTATGCACATGACCGTTAAAAACGGTGTGCGTAGCTCAGCCTCTCGAGAATATTTAGATCCTATTAAGCATCGTAGCAACTTAACAATCGTTACAGGTGCTCTTGCCCAGCGCGTTATTTTAGATGGTAAAAAAGCAACCGGCGTTGAATACAAGCTTAATGGCGCGGTTAAAACTGCAAAAGCAAATAAAGAAGTTATCTTAAGCGCAGGCTCTATTGGTTCACCA
Organism: Pseudoalteromonas sp. Scap25; assembly: GCF_013394125.1. Classification (GTDB taxonomy): domain Bacteria; phylum Pseudomonadota; class Gammaproteobacteria; order Enterobacterales; family Alteromonadaceae; genus Pseudoalteromonas. The sequence goes on from NZ_CP041328.1 coordinate 551,405, forward strand.
CACCTACTACAGCTTTCAGGTATTGGTGATACTCAAGCACTTGAGAAAGCAGGCGTTGAAGTAAAACATCACTTACCAGGTGTAGGCCAAAACCTGCAAGATCATTTAGAGTTTTACTTTCAATATAAGTGTAAACAACCGATTACTTTAAACGGTAAGTTAGGCTTGTTTTCTAAAGGTTTAATTGGCGCAAAATGGCTACTAACTCGCAAAGGCTTAGGCTCAACTAATCATTTTGAATCATGTGCCTTTATTCGCTCAAAGCCAGGTGTTGAATGGCCTGACATACAGTATCACTTTTTACCGGCCGCTATGCGTTACGATGGTCGTAGTGCTTTTGCAGGGCATGGTTTTCAAGTGCATGTAGGCCATAACAAGCCTAAGAGCCGAGGCAGTGTCACTATTGCATCAGCTGATCCAACACAGCCACCTAAAATTGTATTTAATTACCTAGAGCATCAAGACGATATTGAAGGCTTTAGAGCGTGCGTACGTTTAACACGCGAAATCATTGAACAACCAGCATTTAACCAATTTCGTGGTGAAGAAATTCAACCAGGGCAACAAGTTCAAACTGATGAGCAAATTGATGCCTTTGTTCGCCAAGCCGTAGAAAGTGCTTATCACCCTTCTTGCTCTTGTAAAATGGGTGAAGATGATATGGCCGTGGTTAACTCAAACACTCAAGTGCATGGCATACAAAGCTTACGTGTGGTTGATTCGTCAATTTTTCCGACCATACCGAACGGTAATTTAAATGCCCCTACGATTATGGTGGCCGAAAAAGCCGTGGATATTATTCTAGGAAATAAGCCCTTAGCTCATACAGGAGTTGATGTTGTGAATGCCACTGATTGGCAAACTACACAACGAAATAAAAACCTTTAATTTAGCCTGTCATAAAGGCCTCTCTCGTAAGCAAAATGCTTAAAGAGTGCCTTTATGTACCTTGCAGTGGCTCACAAGCATAAATAGGTTATGCCGGTGTTAATGCAAGCACAATAAAAAACGGAGTATATATGTGTTACTTTTATTCATTCTGGGAGGGCGATAATGACTATTTGGCTTAATGCTGGCATTATTTTTACCTTACTTGCCATTGTTACTATTTTAATAAAATGGGGCAATGTACGCGTAGTAGGCGTCACACCAGTGAGAACATTCACCTTTATAGCAATCCTATTTACCTCTGGCCTAGACGTTGGCCTTATTATGTTTCCTTTAACCGAATTTGCCGGTTATGCAGACATAAAAGCAAGCCCAGAATATGCATTTGCCAACCCGCTCTCTATTGAGTTTGGTTATTGGGGATTTTTAATTTGGGGATTTTATTTTCTTACGTGCTTTTATTTCTGTGTAATAGAGCCCAAAGTGAAGTTTTTTGAAATTCCATGGGTTAAATTTTTAAACAACGTGGTCATTATTGGTACTTGTGCGTTTACCGCATACTTACTGCTAAGCAATCTACCGTGGTATATACCAGAACTTGGTGATGGTTCAAGTGTTATTCCAGCATTTTACTTAATTGTACTTGCCGCTATTTGTTTTGCGGTGTATTCAAGTACCGATATTAAATACGTACGCTTTTTAAGCATTGCCACTACTTGGTTGTTTATCGCATTAATTGGTTTTATGTGGGCTGATGCCTTCTTATTTGGCGATAGCGAACTCTCTGCATTTACTCAAAATATAGGTTTAATTGGCAATTACTTCGCCAACATCAATGAATTTGTATTGCCACTGAATGATTACCATGAGTTTTATCTATTTTGGTGGTTTGCGTGGAGCATCATGATTGGTCAGTTTACATCGCGTTTTGTTGGTGGTTTAAAAACATACCAAGTATTGGGCGCTATGTTGATTTTCCCGTCAATACCAATCGCTATCTGGTTTAGTGTGTTATATCACTACCACGAGGCGGGTATTCCAACTGCAGGCATCAAAAACTTTGCCATGGTGTTTGTAGGTATCGTGTTTGTTATAAACTCGCTTGATTCACTGATCCGTTTATACACAGATAATTTAAACTTAACTGTAAAACGCTTAGGCAAGTTTAAATATATTGCTATGAACGTTATCGCTTTATCATTATTGACACTGTTATTTAAACTTGAGTTTTTGCAAATTCAATGGGTTGGTGCTTTAGTTATTGGCTTATTCTTTATCTGCTTAGGTTTTATTGCCTACAGCAAATTTAAAACAGTCAGCAATATCGAAGGATCGCCTAAAGCGAATAAAATTGATTACACAAAAATAGAAACTATCAGCTAGGAAACCACATGAACAATAAATTAAAACAACTTTTTATCGCTTTACCATTAACGGTTTTGTCAACAACAGCAGCAGCTAACTGGTCAACAACGATTACCGCTGCCTCTGATTACACCTTTAATGGTGTTACTCAAACAGATAACGACCCTGCGCTACAAGCAAGTCTTGACTATGCGTACGATAACGGTGTGTATGCAGGTGTATGGGCATCAAATGTAGATTTTGGTGATGACACAGACTTCGAACTAGATGCTTATGTAGGCCGATACATTCAGTTAAACGAACAAGTAAGCCTTGATTACGGTATTGCTTATTACACTTACCAAGGTAATAACAGCGATGGTAACTACGCAGAAGCGTATACTAAATTTGGTTATGCCAGTGACTACGGTCAAACAGAGCTTAACTTTTGGTACAGCTGGGATTACTTTGGCTACGATACAGGCCATGTGATTTCGATGATTGCGCACACTTTCGAGATTGCTCCAAATCATGCAATTCGTGCTAGCTTTGATATCTCAAACTCACTCGATGGCAATAAATTTCAGTGGGATGAAGCTAAGGGCGATAAATCGTATCATCATTACCGCTTAGCGTACCAAACAAGCTATGAAGGGTTTGGTATTGAAGTAGCAGCTGAGAATACCAGCTTAGACTACGATTACGCAGATGAGCGAATTGTACTTGCTATCTCACGTACTTTTGACTTGTAATAGTTAGCTTTTGCTTTCTATAAAAAAACACGCTACCCAGTAGCGTGTTTTTTATTGCCTAGCAAAATCTTGCTTTTATAGTATTTATAGCGTTATAACTGCCACGCATAACTGACTTTAGTAAAGAAAGTACGTTGGTCACGCTCAATGCTTTTTAACGAGTCATCCTGATAACCTTTATCTGAATACCCTAAGTAAAATAACGTTTGTGCGTTAATTTTATATGAGTAAACCAGCTGACTACCATAATCTTTGTTGATTTCGCTTACCTGGTAAAAGTAAGCATCTTCATTTCTGTCTATATCTTCAAACTGTAAAATCAGCTTAAGCATAGCGCGCATACTAAACTTATAATAAAGCCTAAAATCTACAAGGTTTGCGGTAAATACGCGTCGCCCTTGGTAATCATCTAAATGACTATAATTATGTCTAACATCTAACTGCCAGTGATTATTAATATCCCAAACAGCCTGTGATTGTGTAGTTAAAACATCACCTAACTGCTCATTGGTATAATCTATACGGCTTGCGTATTCGACGTATAACGATAATCTCAAATCTTTAGTCGGCCTAAAAGCCGTATAAAAATAACCAATATTTTGGTTATAAAAATTGCCATTATAGTTTTCATAGCGATTTAACAAACCAAGCTCAAATACAGACTGCTTTTGACCTTGAAAGGTCATGTAACCTTCATATTCTTCTTCAAGCAAGTCGCCATTTTGAGCCCAGCTTTTATCCCAATCGGCGGTGTATGACCATGTTGTTAGCATGTCATGTTCATCACCATACCAAGTTTGACCGCCACCAAAACCTACTTTTTCGTAGTCTACTTTTTCTTGATAACCTAAATCGGTGCGGTAATCCTCACCAATATTGTCATACGTTGCATAAAGCTTATAATCGCGCTTATCGCGAGTCAGCTTTAATGCATACGCCATATCAGACTGAGACTCTGCTAAATTGTAGTTATCAACTAAAAATTTAGAGTTGTTGGTATCAGCATTGGCTATTTGATAATTAAGTGTATCTGACTGATTAAACCAATAGCTACCATCAACCGATAACACCGTATTATGGTAGTCGCTACTTTCTCTATGTGTGGTGGTTACTCCTATGGTCCCTTGTTGGCCAATATCATATTGGTATCGCGCCACCGCTGCCTTGGTTTTATCATTTAGGCTGGCAAAACCAGACCCTTGGTTACTAGGCAGTAAAACATTACTGTTGTCGTCATCTGCAAACATTAGCGCATAGCTATGGCTGTCGGTTTTACCGGTGAGCTTGGCGCCAATATTAGGCTCAGCTATGGTGCGGGTATAGAGCAGTTCAAATAAATTACTTTTAAAGTAAGACGCGCCATCTAAGAAAAACGGGCGTTTTTCAGCGTAATAAATAGAATATGTGGTGTTTACATCCAGCTCTAACGAATCGGTTTCTACCTGAGAAAAGTCAGGGTTTATGGTGGCATTAATTACTGCATCTTTAGTAATACCCCAACGCAGATCGAGCCCTACTTCTGTATCTACATCGCCGTTATCCCATTCGCCAGGTACCTGTGTTTTTTGATCGTTTCTTAATGCGGTTAAGGTTGGCGTTAATTGCAGATTTTTGCTCGGTGCTAAATTATTAAATCCAGTTATTTTGTCAAACTGACATAAACTACATTTAATATCACGGTCAAAGCCGGTACTTGATAATTGATACAACACATCACGCTGATAGTTGCGCATCATCGAAAAGCCCCAAGTAGAGTCGGCTTGGTTTTGTGCAAAGCGCAGTGCTTTAAACGGGATACGCATTTCAACCACGTAACCTTGCTCGTTTATGGTACCGGCACTATCCCAAATAGCATCCCAGGATAAATCTGACACCCACTCGTCGGTATCCGTCATGCGAATGTCGCCTTGAGCACCCAGTGGGTTTACATAAAACTCATAGCCAGTACGCTCATCGTTAAAGGTATCAATTACCAAACCAACATTGTCATCCTGCCAAAGCGTGTCTCTATCACGAAGCGCTGCACGAATTTTACTCGGATCGGTGTCATAAGCTACAAAAGCTACATACAAATTATGACCATCGTCATAAATATACGCATCGGTTTTTACCGGTGGCGTGCCTTTTTCATTCGGCTCATCTTGATAGTTTACCGCAACGCGGGTTGCTTGTTGCCAATGCGGCTCGTTAAGCACGCCATCCACATCAATGTTTTTATTAATGTGTGCAAGTTGATAATTAAGCTTATCGGCAAGTGCATTGGGGCTGAGAGTTAAAACAAAGCTGAAGCTGGTCAACAACAGCAATTTTATTATTTTTGTAGGTATAAAGTACTGCATAAACATCCATTTAGGTTTATTTACTTGTTAAAAGTAAACTTTGGTCTGGAGTGTAAATTATACAGATATGTTTGTTAATACTTGCGCGTTAATATTTGTAATAAAATTAACAAAAAACTAATAATAAGTGTTGGGAAGTAGTTATGTGTCGAGAAGTTTTAATTTATTAGCCACACCATTCCAGCTATCGGCATCTTCTGGGGCGGGTTTAACTTGCGTTATACGTGGCCATATTTCTGCCAATTCTGCATTAAGCTGGGTGAACTCTTTTTGCGATTCAGGTAATTCATCTTCTTGATAAATAGCATCGGCAGCACACTCAGGGACACATAAACCACAGTCAATACAATCTACCGGGCTAATAGCCAAAAAATTAGGGCCTTCAAAAAATGCATCTGCAGGGCACACCGATACGCAATCAGTGTACTTACATTTTATACAGTTTTCGGTGACTACAAACGCCATAGTGGTTTAATACCTAATATTTAACTTTACCAGCTGCGGATCATACCCAACCCTTACCAAAACACAATAAATATGTGCCAAAAGCGAACAATTTAACGTAATATATGGCGCTTATAAATTAGCGCTTTGTGCACTCCCCTTATTGTGAGCGGTATTTACTTTCCGCTATGACACCAAAAGAGATATTAATGATACGTTTAACCGAAATAAAGCTGCCGCTTGACCATGACGAAAATGCTATTGGCCAAGCCATCATCAATAAATTAAATATAAGTCCAGAGCAGCTACACAGCTACAATGTGTTTAAACGCGGTTACGATGCACGTAAAAAAAGCGCCATTTTACTTATTTATACGCTTGATGTTGAGGTAGATAACGAAGCAGAACTGTTAGCCTCGTTTGAAAAAGATCAACACGTTAAAGTCTCCCCTGACACCAACTACAAATTTGTAGCACACGCTAATAGCAGCATTAAAGAGCGCCCTGTAGTAATTGGCTTTGGCCCATGTGGTTTATTTGCCGGTTTAGTGCTGGCACAAATGGGCTTTAAGCCAATAATTTTAGAGCGTGGCAAAGAAGTACGTGAACGCACCAAAGACACCTTTGGCTTTTGGCGTAAAAAGGCGCTTAATACCGAATCAAACGTTCAGTTTGGTGAAGGTGGTGCAGGCACGTTCTCAGACGGTAAGCTCTACAGCCAAGTAAAAGATCCAAAACATTATGGCCGTAAAGTAATTACTGAGTTTGTAGAGGCCGGCGCTCCTGAAGAAATTTTATACGTTAGTAAGCCGCACATTGGTACGTTTAAACTAGTAACCATGATTGAAAAAATGCGTGCCCGTATTATTGAACTCGGTGGCGAAATTCGTTTTAGCACCCGCGTTGACGATATCCATTTAGACAACGGCCAAGTTACTGGGCTTACACTTTCTAATGGTGAAAAGCTTGAAACTCGCCACGTGGTATTAGCAGTTGGTCACAGTGCCCGTGATACGTTTAAAATGATCCACGATAAAGGCATTTATGTTGAGGCAAAACCCTTTTCAGTAGGCTTTAGAATAGAACATAAACAATCAATGATTGATGAATGCCGCTTTGGCGATAACGCGGGTAACCCTATTTTGGGCTCTGCCGATTACAAATTGGTACACCATTGTAATAATGGCCGAACCGTATACAGTTTTTGTATGTGCCCTGGCGGCACTGTAGTTGCCGCTGCCTCTGAAGAAGGCCGCGTGGTTACTAACGGTATGAGCCAATATTCTCGTAGTGAGCGAAATGCGAACAGTGCTATTGTTGTGGGTATTTCGCCAGAAAAAGATTTTCCAGGCCATCCTCTAGCTGGTATCGATTTACAGCGTAAGCTAGAAGAGCAAGCCTATGAGCTTGGTGGTAAAAATTATGATGCCCCAGCACAGCTGATTGGCGACTTTTTAAAGGGTAAATCGTCGGCTAATTTAGGGGATGTACAGCCTTCGTATACGCCAGGTATAAAACTGACTGATTTAAGCAAAGTACTGCCAGCGTTTGCCATTGAAGCGCTACGTGAAGCAATTCCTGCCTTTAACAAACAAATTCGTGGCTTTTCAACCAATGATGGCTTACTCACGGGTGTAGAAACACGTACGTCTTCACCTATCAGTATCAAGCGCGATAAAACCTTCCAAAGCATTAATACTAAAGGGCTTTACCCTGCAGGTGAAGGTGCAGGTTATGCAGGCGGTATTTTATCAGCGGGTATTGATGGTATTAAAGCGGCCGAAGCAGTTGCATTATCGATGTTAGAAAAGCACAACTAAACTACTCTTTCCGGCACAAAAAAACCTGAGTAAACTCAGGTTTTTTTAATGGCTTAGCTGTCTTACTTTTTAAGTGACAGCTTTTCGCCTTTTAAGCTTTTACGTACATTAGAAATTCGCGAGCGGTTTTTCGCTCTCGCTTCACCGGTAGCCTGGCCTGATGGCTTATTAGCACGGGTGCGGCGTAAATGCGCTGGCTTTTTACCAATTTTATCAATCAGTACTTCACGATTACTTACTTCGTAACCTTCTAAGTAAACACGTTTAATTTTTTGACCAATTAAGGTTTCAATTTCAAACAACATGTTTTCTTCTTCGCGACTCACAAACGAAATTGCTTGTCCTTGGTTACCAGCACGACCAGTTCGGCCAATACGGTGTACGTAATCTTCAGCAAGCCAAGGTAAATCAATATTAATAACACGCGGTAAACCGTCAATATCAATACCACGGGCCGCTACTTCTGTTGCAACTAGCACGCGTACTTTGCCTTCTTTAAATTCACGCAACGCACGACGACGATTACCTTGCGATTTATCGCCATGACATACTGCCGCTGGAATACCGTCTAAGTTAAGTTCAGTTACTAACTCATCTGCGGTTTCTTTCATGTTTACAAACACTAGCACTTGCTGCCAGTTTTTCTTACCAATCAGCTCAGAAAGCAACTCTTGCTTACGGCGCTCCTCTACTGGGTAAACCACGTGTTGTACTGTACTTGCGGTGCTGTTAGTTTGATCAACACGAACAATTTCAGGCTGCTTTAACACTTTAGAGGCGAACTGTTTAATTGCTGCTGGGAAGGTAGCTGAAAACAATAAAATTTGACGCTCATCTGCACAGCTTTTTATTACGCTTTGCATATCATTAATAAAGCCCATATCAAGCATACGGTCAGCTTCATCAAGTACTAAATGTTTTACTTGAGCAAGGCTTAAGTTACCTAAACGAATATGATCAAGTAAACGTCCTGGTGTTGCTACTACAACATCAACACCTTCTTTGAGTGCAATTTCTTGTCCTGCGGTATTAACACCACCAAATAAGCTCACTACTTTTAACTGAGTGTACTTAGCAAAGTCTTTAAAGTTATTCGCTATTTGCTCTGCAAGCTCACGCGTAGGCGCAAGGACTAAGGCGCTTGGCGCATTCGTAGTGCTGCAATCTGACTCAAATAACTTTTGAATAATAGGGAGTGCAAATGCAGCGGTTTTACCTGTACCGGTTTGTGCACTTGCTAAAACGTCTTTACCTTTACGAACAGCCGGAATAGCTGAGCGCTGAATGGGCGTAAGGGTGTGGTAATTAAGTTCGTCTAACGCCTGAATAAGTTCAGGGGCAAAACTAAAAGATTTAAAATTCATTGCTGTATAACCTGCGGCCACATTATCAAGGGTCGCAAATTATACAGTAAAATCGCTTAAACAGTTAGTTTTAAACACCAGAAACCGCTAATTTATAAAATGCAGGATAATTAGCGATTATCAGCTGTTGTTTAAGTTAGCTAAATGGTTTTAACTCGCAAGGTTTATTCCCGTTAATTCACGCCTTTATTGCACTTTTATAAATTTTACACCGTTGTTTTACATTGTGTTACATAACTATTTGCATTTAAATAACCAAAACAGGTAAACTTCTTCGCCCGTTTTGTGGGGTGTATATAAATTAAAGGAAATTAATAATGATAAAAAGATGTTTAACTGCTGCGGTATTAGTAAGCGCATTCGTTTCAATGCCGTCACAAGCAAAAAGTGGCATCAACCCATGGCAACAATGTGGTATTGGTGCAATGGTTTTCCCAGACAATGGCGTTGCGGCAGCAATTTCTAATATTATTTGGGATTTAGGAACAACAGCGGTATCGTCTAACATTTCTTCAGTAGAGAGCTGTGAAGGCGCTAACGTAAAAACAGCGCAGTTTATTCAACAAACTTTTCCTGTATTAGAACAAGAAATAGCACAGGGTGAAGGCGAGTATATCTCTGCAATGCTTAATGTACGTGGTTGTGATGTAACTGCTCATCAACAAATTATCAATTCGGTACGCAGCGATTACGCAAACGCACCAATAGACAATGCACAAGCATTTTATGAATTAGTTGAAGGTAAAATTACCACTAACTTTTCATCTCAATGCGCTGCAATCTAATAATTAAAGGGCTTAACAGCCCTTTTTTTTGGTTAAACAATGAAACCTTTATTTTATTTTATTAGCGTTTTTTTATTCACCTCTTTCTCAAGTTCTGCCACGCAATCTATCTCTGTTTTAGCAAAACACCCAATATGGTTGAAATTAGGGCATTACAAAAATCAACCAACTACTATTAGTTATATTACTAACGCATCCTTTTTTATTGCAGATAACGGACGTAATGATCCGGTTGCAGAATTAAAAGCAACAATCCATGCTTTTAATAACCAGCCATTAACACAATGTCGCTACCCTGCTCGTTATCAATGGCTCAAAGAGCAAGGTTTAACCTTTTCAATGCCAGCTGCAGAGTGCCCAAAATTACAGCAATGGCGAGAGCAACAAGCTATTCACTCTGTTAGTTTAGTATTTGCCTCTGGTTATATGAGTAACCCCGCATCGTTATATGGTCATTTATTACTTAAACTTAATCGCTCAACCGAATCAAAAAACAAATTATTAGATTACAGCATAAACTATGGCGCACATGTTCCAGACAATGAAAATGGCTTAGTCTATATTCTCAAGGGCTTGTTTGGTGGTTATAAAGCCGGTTTTTCAGATCAATTGTTTTATCGCCACCAGCATAATTACGGCGAGATAGAATTAAGAGATTTATGGGAATATACCCTTAATCTAAACGAGCGCGACGTGGCTTTTATTGCTAACCACTTATGGGAAATTTTAGGCACTGAATTTGATTATTACTTTGCCGATGAAAACTGCGCGTTTCATCTCGCACAAATTATTGAACTTGTTATTGGCGATCAACTAACTAGCGAAAGCTCTCCTTGGGTAATACCAGCCACTATCTTTTCAAGATTAAACACAGCCACCTACCAAGAGCAATCAGCGGTTAAAAAAGTCACATTTACACCCTCACGTGACACTGTATTTTCAAAATATGTGCAATCTTTAAGTGAAAAAGAGCTCAGCTTTGCCAAACAAATCTTTGCAGAATCAGCAGTACTAAAAAGCAAATCATTTTTAGCTTTGCCAGTACAGTCTCAAAAAGCCATTATTGGCGCTTTATTTGAACTTGTACAAGTGAAACAAATTCAAAAACAAACCCCAGTAAAAATAAGTGAGTTAAAAAATGCGCTAATCCAAGCGCGCTTAAAGCTGCCAATGGGCGAAAACAAAGTTAAATTTCAATTTACCCAGCAGCCTCCACATAAAGGCCAAAAGCCCTCTAACAGCTCAATTTCTGCGATGCACACGGCTGAGCAAACACAGTACACTATGGGTTTTAGGCTGAGCTATTTTGATACCCTTGCCTCTGATATTGCCCGCATTCCATTTTCTAATTTAGAAATGTTAGATACCGAGCTGATGTTTACAAATGGCGAAACTTACATAAATAAAATTCATTTATTAGATTTAGAGTCATTCAATCCAAACCAATTGTCCTGGGCTAATGAATCTAAGTGGTCGTGGAAAATCAATGTGGGATTCGACAGACAACCAGCACTGTGCAGAACCTGTAAACGCAGCTTTGTTATGGGAGGAGCCGGACAAGCTTGGCAGTTTAGCAACAACACCTTAGCCTATAGCTTAATTAATGGTTATTTGGGTGATTTAGCTAAAAACAGCCACTTTTATGATTCGTCGGTAGAGGTGGGGATCATTACTGGTACTGACTCAGGTATTAAACTCAGAGCATCCTACGAAAAATCATTCTTAAATGCTAAAAACCCTGCGCAAACCAAACTAGAACTTGCAGTGCCTATTAACCAAGATATTGATATTAGATTAGCAGTAACACATGCCAATTCAGCTATGTGGCAGCTTAAACTCAACTACTATTGGCAGTGATATAAAAAAGCAGCCTCTGTGTTTACATTAGGCTGCTTTGAAAATTTAGTATTTAATAAATAGTCTAACAGTTTAAGATAAAATCAAAACCTTACTAATATCCACACACTGCGCTCGGCTACCGACAAAATCTTGCTCATTAAGCTGATTAATTAGCGTTACACCTTGTTGCTGTTGCTCATCGTTAAGCGGTACGTAAGGCATTCTAAACACAGGGTTCACCGCGCCGGTCATGATCATCGCGGTATTAATGGCAATTGGGTTTGGCTCGCAAAATAGCCAGTTCATTAATGGTTGTAATGAATTATTAAGCGCATCATTTTTGGTATCCATTAATTGGCGGAACAAACCTGGGATCAGGTTAGACGTAACTGAAATAACACCATGTGCTTTATGGATATGGCGTGCATCGTGTGCTTCGTCATCATTCCCAGACCAACATGCAATACCTTGTTGTTCATAGTGCGCTATACGCTCATTGCCACCACATTCTTTAACACCAATAAAGTGCTCATGCTGGGCCAGTGGTTCAATAATATCAGGGGTGAGGTCTTGACCTGTGCGCCCTGCTACGTTGTAAATAAACGCCGGACCAATATCAAGCACGCGTTTAAAGTGCTCTTTAACACCGGCAATTGATGTGCGCCCGTAGTAAGGGTTAATTTGCAATGAGGCATGCATGCCGCTGGCAAAACCATATTTTGTTGCTTTAATTGCTTCGCGCGTATTATTACTTCCGGTGTTACCTACAATCAGTAATTTATCACCAAATTTATTGGCACTGTGCGCAATTAGCATTAAGTGCTCTTCCCAGTTCATTAACTGGCCTTCACCGGTGGTGCCACCAACAACTATGCCGTCAACACCCGATGCAATTTGTATTTCAACGAGTTCATCATACTTTGCAAGATCGATCTCACCATTGGCTAAGTAAGGTGTTTTAATTGCAGTAATAAGGCTTGCTTGTTTAATTTGTTCTAGGGTGCGCATAAAAAAATCATTGTTATTAATACTTGGCCTATTTGTACCATATTTACCGCGCTATTTGCAGTGATAGCCAGTATTTAATTATAAAATGGCTTGTGTTATTGGGTTTGATGATACAAAATAAACAACTGTATAAATAAACAGTATTTGTTTTTTACTATTAAGCGAGCCACTATGCGTTTATCTGACTATTTAAGCACTCACTTTTATCACACTGGTGAGTTATGCCAAGCACTCAACATAGACAATGAAACTCTTGAAAATTGGCAAGCTCAAAGTATTTTTCCTAAGCCAAGTTATTGCATTAAAAACCAGATGAGTTGCAGCTCTTACTCAGGCTTATATGAGTGTGAAGAATACGACGATTATTATCCCCGTGGCTGCGTAAACTGGGGACAAGGAGTTATAAAGCAAAAAATTGAGTCATCTAATCAGGCGTTTAATTTGTTTGCTCAGCACTATACCCAATGTTTGGCTAAGCTTGCACAGCAAGGCTTTATATTTAACGAGGAACTGTTTGGCTGTGAAATAGAAGAACATTTACAGCAAGTATGGCAACAATTTTTATGCAGCAAATATGGCGTGCTCACCCAAAATGGCTTAATTGATGAAATTGTAGCTGTGGATATTGGCAGATTATTAGTAGACGATATAACCGAACTGCGCAGCAAAGCCAGTTTAGATAAAGATGAGCGCACCCGCATTCACCCTGCCATGAAACTTTTAAATAAAGCCCTTAGCCATGGCGCCGATCACGAAAAGCAGCTCACATTACGTAGCCGCTATATTGATGCCCTTATTTTAAAATACGATTTATCGATTAAATAAAGAGTAGTGTTTGGCTAAGGGGTTTAACTATTTAAGGGTTGTTGGCTTTATTAAAAATTACCAACACTGTGTTTTGCGGCTGGTTTTTGAGTGCAACGAGAAAAATAGCCCAACAACTACACTTTGTTAATTGCAAATTTACGATTTAGATATAATTTGATTAACTGCATAAGTTACATCATTTTTTATTACTGACTCTTCCATAATTGGTATTACCCATGAGGCACCTAGCATCTTTAAAGTGGAGCGCCAACTTTTCCATAGTTTCCCTTCAATGGTATCAAGATTATCAAGTCCAAATCTTGAAGATGCGCCCCACTGAGCAATTGAAGGCAGCTTAGGATCAGCACTTTGGGCACCTAAAATAAACGGGCGATCCATATCGTCTGGTACGATTGCAAAATAATACTCCACTTTTTCAGTCTTATTTAGAAATCTCGAGATAATTATCATTTTTTACCAGGCTAATAGCGCTCAAATGTTGAATAAAGCGACATCAATTAATCCGTCTTTGTTTGATCTTATTGCCTTATTAATCATTTTTACCAATAGCCATTAAAACAGGCATATTTCCTTTTGAACTATTCATTATAAAAGGGCTATTCACTTTAATGCTTACAAAGCCACTCGCCAAAAATGCTTGTTTAACTCTTTTCTCTGACAACCCCATACCCGATGAATCATCCTCAGAAAGCCAATCCCATTGAACAAACAGACCGTCTTTTTTTAATAAAGATTTTAATAAACTTAATGTCATTTCATAATCAGGCAGAAAACCGCAAACAGACGATGCGACTATTAGATCAAATTTATTTTCTAGCTCAGGAAAATTTTGAACCAATTCACTAGATAGGTAATCACAGATAGACGTTACATTATTTAGTGCCTTTTTATCCAATAGCTTTATCATTTCAGAAGATGGATCTATCCCTACGATACTTTCAGCCGATGGACTCATTAGCTGAGTCAAGGCGCCTGTACCACAGCCAAAATCTAGAACGGTTAGACCATTAATATTAATGCTATCTAAGAGCTCTGAAAATGCATTTTTTGCATACTGTTCAACACTAGGATCTACATCCCAGTTTTCAGCATACTCATCCCATTCGTTACTCAATATTCTCTCCAAAAGTAAATATTTCGTCTAAACGCCTAACGCTGAGTTAAGCGCAAAATAAAGTCAGCCTAAACTAACAGATCTCGAGCCAATTATACCTTTAATGTTTAAGTGCTTGGCTAATTACCTTGTATTAGGCAATTTTCTGGCTCAATCAGAGCCCTTTTTACTTTTCCAGTTTTTCTATTGATTGGAAAAGCAACAACGCAATCTCCTTTTTCTTTAAGCCTATATGCGGGAAACTCGTCATATAAGTAATAGCCATCTGGCTCACCTAGGAGCTTTTTAATACTAGAACGATTTTGCTTTTGTACATCATATTTAGCTAAAAGTCGTTTAACATTGCCCTTCGATTCGATATATTATTTTGCCACATAGCCTGATTGAATGATATTTCAATTAAACTGGAATCCTTTGTTGGTTCAGAGCATGCAAAGAGAATCAAAGAAAAAGCTATTAAGATGTATTTCATTTTTTAATCACTTTTAATTTTCCAGCGCTCAACGCATCATTACACATTTTGGATAATTTAGTATTATCTGAGTTTGAAATACCAATCCTCAGACCGTCACTATTATTATGAAAATCCATAGTCTTCTCTTCAGCTATATTTAAAGGGCTACTTTCATGAGCATTAGTCAATTCTAGCGCATTCTTATAGCCGATATCTCGTGATAGGGTCGCTGACCAAAAGCAATGTCTAAAGGCATCACTTTTATCATTTCGTCCATTGCGCCCAAAACGCTTGGTAGTCTCTGAGTACGCTATATCACGGAACTTCATAATCGCAGTTACATGATGAGGATGTGTTTTGAAATAAGACTTCTCATCTCAGTAAGATGTTCGTATTTATCATAGAGTGAACTTACCATTTTTAATTCCTTTTAGTTGATTACAATATAGTCAAAAAATATTTTTAAACAATTAGCTAGCATTGAATCTCTTTATAACGGTGCAAAATCACAGCAAAAAGAATGTGTCAGTAATATCAGGCAAGCCAGCTGTAGCTATGCAAACAGCAGTGTCTTATTAAAAATTGCTATTATGAAATCGTTTTTATTATGAAACAGCTTTGGATTTAAGAGGCAGCTTAAAAGGATGATATTTAAAAAGAGCTGTAAGTACAGCTCCAGCATTGCTATTAGCCTAGTGGCAATTAACCAATGGTTTTGTACACATCGATATTAGTAGAAGAAATAAATGCACCTACAGCATCACCAAAGGCCTTGAAGTGTGGTGCGTTTTTATGGGCTTCGAAATGCTCATTAGACGCCCATTGCTCACTCACTAAATAGATAGTTTGCTCAGCATCGTTTTTAACTGATAGCTCGTAACGCAGGCAGCCTACTTCTTGGCGAGAGGACTGTTGTAAGTTTTCGAGCTCAATTAAAAGGCGCTCTGCATCGCTATTTTCACTCGATAGTGTGGCAATTACCGTTAACATGGGTGTTCCTTGTTTAAAAATAAAGGTGCAGCTTTACTGCACCTGTTTTAGCTTTAGCTCTTTGGTTATTGATCCCACTGTGGTGCAAAGTCTGGCGATGCTTGGCGGTCGTTACAGTCAAGGCCATCTATACGCGCAATGTCTTCATCATCAAGTTTAACTTTGTCGTTAAAGTTATCTTCTAAGTTTTTACGCTTGGTCGATGATGGAATGGTGGTCATGCCATTGGCATTTTCCCATGCAATAACCACTTGCGCTGGCGTTGCATCGTGCTTGTTAGCAATATCAATAATGGTTTGATCTGTTAATACCTTACCCACAACAAATGGCATATAGGCGGTAACATGAATTTTATGTTGATCGCAAAAAGCGCGCAGTTTAGTGTTGGTTAAATATGGATGTACCTCAATTTGATTAGTGAATATTTCGCGAGGATCTAAGGTTTGCATTGCCTCATTTAAGTTGGCAATGGTGAAGTTAGATACACCAATATGTTTAGTTAAACCCAGCTTTTTAGTTAACAGTAGCTCGGTTAAGTATTCACTCATGGGTTCATTATTTACCGGTGCTGGCCAGTGGATTAATAATAAGTCTACATAATCAAGCTGTAGCTTCTCTAAAGATGTTTTAACACTGTCAACAAAATCAGCTTTGTTGAGCTTGTTATTCCATACTTTGGTGGTTATAAATAATTCTTCACGAGGAATATTGCTGTCTTTAATTGCTTGGCCAACTTGCTCTTCATTGCCATATATTTGCGCGGTATCAATGTGGCGAAATCCAACTTCTAACGCCATTTTTACAGATTCATAAGCTGTTTTACCTTCTAAACGAAAAGTACCCATACCTAAATCTGGCATTTCAATTACACGTTGTGTCATAGCTTTATCCTTGTTTAATAATAGGTTTAAAATTCAAACGACGTGTTTACTAAATACACCTATTACTTTTTTGATTTAAAATTTTGACCTCATGTGAATACTGAGGTCATTGATTTTTATTTCAAGACTAACCTATATGAGTTCGGCTTTATTTAACCTGAACATTATGTTTATCTAGCCTACCACTGTATCGAGTAACTATTAAAGCCAGTAATGAAACAACGGCCCCAATCCATGCGGTATCTTTTAGTTCCATATGCTCGACTACAAGCCCCCCTGTAACAGAGCCTAAGGCTATTCCAATATTAAACGCCGCGATGTTTAACCCCGATGCGACATCTACCGCATTAGGAGTGTGCTTTTTTGCCTGTTTTACTACATAAAGCTGCAATCCTGGTACATTACCAAATGCAAATGCCCCCCATATTAAAATAGTCAGCACTGCGGCTACTTTTGATTCCATAGTAAAGGTGAAAGCCAATAAAATAATTGTTAACGCGCTAAATATAATACTCAGTGCACTAATTGGGCCTCGCTTGTCGGCTAATTTTCCGCCCCATATATTACCAACAGCTACCGACACACCATAAACCAGCATTATTAAACCAATAGCGGATGGTGCAAAGCCAGTTTGCTGCTCTAATATAGGCGCTAAATAAGTAAACGCGGTGAACGTTCCGCCGTAGCCTAATATAGTCATTAAATAAACGAGCAATAAGCGCGGCTTAACAATAACCTGTAGCTGCTCTTTAAACGTCGCCGGAATAGACTGCTTTAAGTTTTTTGGTACTAAAATAGCGCTGCCAATTAGCGCAATTAAACCTAATGCCGAAACCACTAAAAACGTTGCACGCCAGCCAAAGTGCTGGCCAATCCATGTTCCTAATGGCACACCCGTTACAAGCGCTACCGTAAGGCCGGTAAACATAATTGCAATAGCGCTCGCCTCTTTGTCTTTACTTACCAAGCTTGTTGCTATCATTGAGCCAATAGAGAAAAATACACCGTGAGCTAAGCCTGTTAGTATGCGTGCCAGTATTAGTGTTTCGTAACTCGGCGCTTGCCAAGCTAATAAATTCCCCATAACAAATAAGCCCATAAGACTTATAAGTACCACTTTTCGGTTCCAGCGACCCGTTAATGCAGTGAGTACCGGTGCACCAATAGCTACACCAACTGCATATAAGCTCACTAGTAAGCCTGCTGATGGTAAGCTCACGCCTAAATCGTTTGCAATAGTTGGCACTAAACCCACTATAACAAACTCGGTTGTTCCAATTGCAAATGCGCTTAAGGTAAGCGCCCATAAAGCCAATGGCATAAATACATCCTCATTTTTAATATAGATGCATAGTGTGTGTAAAAACTCCTTTGCAATAAACAGCATAAATGGCAAAATACTTTTGTTTATTTTGCAAATATAAATAAGTGAATTTATGCCTGTTCAAGCTAAAACTGAAGATCTAGAAATGTTTATTACCATTGTTGATTGTGGCAGCTTTTCCGGTGCGGCTAGTTTACTTGATTTAAATGTAGCTAAGGTTTCAAGAGCGCTATCTCGCCTCGAAAGCAGGCTAAACTGCACATTACTAAACAGAACAACTCGGCGCTTAGAACTGACCGAGGAAGGGCATATATACATAGAATATGCGCGAAAGGCTTTAAACACGCTGCTCTTAGGGGAAGAAACAATAAAGCTACTTAAGCAAGCACCTAGCGGGCACTTGCGTATAGATGCAGCAAGCCCTTTTGTTTTACATCAACTAGCGCCACTTGTTAATGAATTTAAAAAGCAATACCCGCAAATCACGCTCGATATTACCTCACACGACAATATTATTGATTTACTTGAGCGCAAAACAGATTTAGCTATTCGCATTGGAGACTTAAAAGATTCAAACCTGCACGCGCGAAAATTAGGCCAAAGTAAATTAAAATTGGTCGCAAGCGCTGATTATGTAAAAAATGCGCCACCATTACAGCAAGTTTCAGATCTTAAAAACCATAACCTAATTGGCTTCAGTGAGCCCAATACTCTTAATCAATGGCCCTTGAAGCATGAGCAATCTCTGCACTTTGATTTAAGGGCTAGCAGCGGCGAAACCATTAGGCATTTATGTATTGCTGATCAAGGCATAGCACTTCTCTCACAATTTATGATTGCTGAAGATTTAGCCAAAAAACGATTAATAGAAGTTTTACCCCACAGCGTGAGTAGCCCAAATAATCGAGAATCTATTTATGGCGTTTATTACAAAAATGGGGCGGTTTCCTCCCGTATCGTTGCATTTTTAGATTTTATACAACCGCGACTAAGTTTATAAATCGCTTTTAAATTGATTTTAAAGAGCAACTTAATGAAATAATTTACATTATTGACGGTTTTAAGATTAAGCTGAGTATAAACACTGCAGTTGCATTATTTGGATGAGGTAGTATGGATTCTTTAACACAAGTCGCATTAGGCAGTGCCGTAGGCTACGCGGTACTAGGCAATAAAGTAGGTAGAAAAGCCGTTGCGTGGGGCGCTATTTTAGGCACTTTACCCGATCTAGATGTATTTTTACCCTATGGCGGCAGTGTAGAGGCATTTACCTATCATCGCGGTTTTAGCCATTCTTTATTTGTCCATTTATTAATAAGCCCGCTAATTGTATGGCTAATATTAAAAATACACACAGGCATGCAGGCTTATAAAGTTCGTTGGTTTTGGTTGGTGTTTTTGTGCTTATCAACACATGCTTTATTAGATTCACTCACCGTTTATGGTACTCAGCTAATGTGGCCCTTAAGTGAATACCCTTTTGCGGTATCTAGCATGTTTATTATTGACCCCCTTTACACCTTGCCGTTATTAATTGGTTTAGCTTTTACTTTATTACCTAAAATAAGTACCAGTAAAGCCTATAAAATCAATGCAATTACACTTAGCCTAA
Organism: Pseudoalteromonas sp. Scap25; assembly: GCF_013394125.1. Lineage (GTDB taxonomy): Bacteria > Pseudomonadota > Gammaproteobacteria > Enterobacterales > Alteromonadaceae > Pseudoalteromonas. Next base: position 571,191 of record NZ_CP041328.1, read on the forward strand.
GCACAGCGTATTTATGCCTTGCCTTTGTGTTTAAACTCAATATTGACGACAAGGTAAAAACAGCACTGAACAATCGCGATATTGACGCAACCGGCTATATTAGTACGCCTGCCCCGCTCACCACTTTACTTTGGCGTATAGTGGTAATGTCTGACGGTCACTACTACGAGGGGTATGCCTCTGTGTTTGACTCGCCCAGTGATGTAACCTTAAATGCCTACAATACAACACCGTCTTTAATTAAGCCTATTGACAACCAATGGGGCATTCAAAGACTACAATGGTTTACAAAAGGGTTTTATTCTATTCGCCAGCAAACCGATAACGTGATTTTGTCAGATTTAAGAATGGGTATGGAATGCCAATATGTATTTAACTTTGTGGTAGGTGAGCAAACAGACTCGGGCATTAAGTTGGGTAATTTTGAACGACTCTCTCAGCGCCCTAGTTTTAGTAATGCCGGTAATATTTGGCAGCGAATTTGGCAACCTGAAGTCTCGCTGGCATCTCCATTGGCTAAAAATAACTGCTCGTTGCCATAGTTAGGGGTCTTGTATTAAAAAAGTGTGATTTTTATTTTGCTTAGGAATAAAAACACACACTTTTTTTAACACTAAATTACATTCAAGCAGTTTTGTGCCACCTCAAAACGTAGTTATTGCAACCAAATGAATTAGTTTTGGTGCTCGTACTGTCCACGATATACTTCAAATACTTTTAATACGGTGTGTTGTTCTTTTGAAAGCGCGTCAAACCAGTCATCAAATAATTCATCATCTTCTTGTTCGCTTAATGCTAAATAATGAGCAAGTAATTCAATGATGTCGTTATGAGTACACCCTAACGAATCAACTTGCTTAGCCAATATACTGTGGTCACGCTCTCTGAGAGTATCCATGACTCCTTGGTCGATTTGGTCTTGTTGTGCCTGAGCGTCACTCATAAAACTACCTCTATTAACGTTATTAAATTCTTATTATTTTGTTCGCTGAGTCTAGTTATAGCAGCCTAAATACTAATAGCCAGTACTTTTGATCTAAGTGCTTATTTTTTGACTGTTTTGTGCAAATACACAGCAATTACACTTCGTTTAAGGCTATTTAAAATGATTTGCAAAGGGAAAATAAATACGTTAAATTAAATGATATACTATCACATAACACTAAAGGCATTTTATGAAGCCCAATATTCACCCTGATTACCATGTGGTTGCTTTTCATGATACTGCAGCTGATTCTTACTTTATTATTGGTTCAACCATTAAAACCAATCGCACCATAGAAATTGAGGGTAAAACATACCCTTATGTTCCTATTGATGTCTCAAGTGACTCACATCCATTTTATACAGGCAAACAAAAAACGCTCGCTACTGATGGACGCGTTGCGCAATTTAATCGTCGGTTTAAAAACCTCTCTACTGCTAAAAAGGAAAGCAAATGAAAGTTTTAAGTTCATTAAAAAGTGCAAAACAACGACCAGGTTGTCAAATTGTAAAGCGCAAAGGGCGAGTATTCGTGATATGTAAAGATAACCCTAGATTTAAAGCCGTGCAGGGTATGAAGAAAAAGTAGCAAGATAAAATAATGCCGAGTTTATACTCGGCATTATTATTAGGGTCTATTTAACTACAACAGAAAACTCAGGCACTGCTTGAATAACCTTTTTCACGGTACATGTATTTACCGCAGCAATCAGTGCTTTTTTATATTTAGCTGGGAAACCTTCTGGCAAGCCAATTTCGATTGAAAAAAGCTTCTTACCGTTTTCATCTACATTTTCGTTATTTTGTGTCAGTGTCATCCCTTCGGTCGAGATCTCTCTTTGCTGACAAAATTTACGCGCATAAAAACCAGCACACAACACCATGCTTACTAAAAAATAGTCAAACGGCTCTGGATGTTCTGCATCACCACCAGCGTTTATGCTTTGGTCGCTTATAACTTCATGCTCACCAAACTTAGCACTTAATTTTTGACCGTCTAACATTGAAACCGAAATTTCCATTACTATTCCTTATTTTCCAAACAATAATTCAAAAAAGCCTGGAGGCTCATGTAATTTGTGATATTTTTTGCGTAAATTATCAATTGCTTTGAGTGGTTTTTTTGCCGCCTCAAGCCCTTGCTCGTTCGCTACTTTTTTGGCTAACTGGGCTTGAGTAAGTACCTTATCTAACCCTTGCACCGACTTTTCAGCTTCTTTATAAAACTTGGCTTGCTTACTTTGCTCTATCAATTTAATAAATTCATCAATAGCGCCATTAAATTCTGCTAACTGGGTTGCTTCAACACTTTGTTTATAAGCAAGCCCAATGTTTTTCATGGTTTTTTCTAAGTCGCTCATTTCATTTGCGGCAACTGTTTGACTAAATATTAATACCATTAACAACAAAACTGCTTTCATTAATACACCCTAAAAAATAATTGTTGCATACATGCTAAACTTACTGAGGTATTATATAGCATAACGCCTAGATGTCACCACGGAGTACTTTAGCAAGGATAAATTGAGCTTTAGAAAGTTTATAGAGAAATGTATGTCCTTGTTTAAATTATACCGCCTGCTAACATTTACCTGCCTTCTGTTGGGTAGTTATAGTGCTTATGCCCTAGAAGTCATATTTATTAATCCTGGTTTTTCCGACTCTGAAAATGCACAAAACAAAACCGGAAACTTTTGGTTTGATGTTTCTAAAATAATGCAAAATGCAGCCACTGATTTAGATGTGACATTAACGGTAGAATACGCAAATCGAAATCATATTTTAATGAAAGAGCTTATTCAGCAGGCTATAAATGATAAGCCCGATTATCTGATCCTCGTAAACGAAAAAAATGTTACCAGTAAATACCTCTCTAAAATAGACAGTAAACATGTCCCTATTTACTTTTTATTAAATCGTCCCTCACCTGCATCACTTGACATGTTACGTGAAAATGGCACTAACATAGTCGGTAGTATTACCCCAAATAATCGCGTTGCAGGTAAATCATTGATGCAGCAGCTTTATAAAAAGTTTACCAATAAAACAACAACTAGCGCACATATATTGGCGTTATTAGGCGACTATGCAACGCCTGCTTCTATTATGCGCACACAAGGGTTAATGGATTTTTTAACGCAAACACCGCAAGTCACCTTAACCGCTAAAGAGGTTGCCAATTGGTCTGAACAAGAAGGGTTTACAAAAACCTTAGCGTATATGCAGCAAGCCCCTGAAATTAACATTATTTGGTGTGCGAATGATGCCATTGCTTTTGGCGCAAAAAGGGCATTAAAACAGCTAAACATGCAATCTCAGGTTATTGTGGGCGGTATTAACTGGGAGGTTCCACCAAGTAATAAATCAGCACTTGATGTATCTATTGGAGGTCATGTGTTACTAGGTGCTTATGCCCTAGTTAATTTGTTCGACAACCATACTCAACCAAAACTTAGTCCTTTGCTTCATCGTACAGCTGATATTTTTGACCCGCTTACTGAGGAAAACACTCCCTTATACAAGGCGATAAATACTACTGGCCTTGCAGAAATAAACTTTATACAGTTTAGTAAAACACGCGCTGACTGGTATGAATTTACCATAGAAAATCTACTTTTAGCGCTTGAGCAATAGCACTGTAAAGCCCCTTTACAATGCAGTTATTTTATTTAAAACTCTGAATGTATATTGTCTATTTTATTAATGCTATCTATGCCCTATTAGATAACCAAAGCGTTTGATAGGGTGCTAACTGCATGGTTTGTAGCGCGTCATCGAGTGTTGTTTTAGAAATTAGCTCAACCCATTGCTGAGTGTTTATTAAGTTTAAATCGGCTAAGGTTAAGCTTTGTGGCTGACTGCTAATATTATAAACACAAAAAATACTTTGTTGGCGGTCTATACTTTGTCGCCAAAAACCAAATAACCCCTCGCCTAAGTGCAAAGTAAATTGTGTGGCATTAGGATGGAATGCTGCTTGCCTTTTACGCACAGCTAATAACTGTTTTATTCCCTTGAACACCTGATGATGATGGCTATATTTTTCTTCAATCGCCGCTAATAATTTTGATTCTTGCCAGCGATGACGATTAATTGCACGATTGTGCTGCGAATTTTCAAAGCGCTCATAGTCATTAGTGGTGCCAAGTAAACTGTGTATATATAGCCCTGGAATTCCTTCCATTGCAAACATAATGGCATGAGCACACAAAAAACGCTCAAGGCCATATTTATCTGCGCCGTTATGCGTCCCTTGTAAGGCATCAAACAAGGCAATATTTAGCTCATAGGGGGTATGCGTACCATCGTGACTGGTACGCATTGAAACGCGCCCACCAAACTGCATGGTCGTACTTACTAACGAAGCAACTTCACTCGGTTGTAATAAGCCTTCAATTGGTCTCAAACCAATGCCATCATGCGAGGCTATAAAATTAAAATATGCGGTACCGTTTTGCGCTGGCGGCATGCTCATCATCCAGTGCTTAAGCGCCGTACTATCACCGCTAAGTAAGGTATGCAATAACAACGGCGGCAAGGCAAAGTTATAAATTGCATGGGCTTCGTTGGCATTACCAAAGTAAGATAGGTTTTCTTGATTAGGAATATTGGTTTCGGTAATAATTACCACACTGGGCTCGGCATGCTCAATCAGCGTTCGCAGTAAACGCACCACTTCATGAGTTTGTGGCAAGTTTATACAACTGGTATTAAGTTGCTTCCATAAAAAGGCCACAGCATCCAGACGAAATAAGCGAATACCGTTATCTAAATAGTGGCGAATAATGCTAACAAACTCTTTTAAAACCTCAGGGTTTTCAAAATTAAAATCCACTTGATCATGACTAAATGTACACCACACATGCTTATCACCGCTTGCTGTGGCGACCGTATGTAATAATGGCGAAGTTCGTGGGCGCACGACTTGGCTTAAATCGTCAGTTAAACTGGCTGTTTTAAAATAGTCTTTCCCTGGGTGTGTATCGGTTAAAAAGTTTTCAAACCAAAGACTTCGGCTAGAACAATGATTAATCACTAAATCCGCCATTAACTTTACATCTTTTGCAATCGCGTTAATATCTTGCCAATCGCCCAGCGCTTCATTAACTTGCGCATAGTTCATTACCGCAAACCCTTCATCTGAGCTGTACGGATAAAAAGGTAAAATATGCAGTGCATTAAGCTGGTGATCGCACTGCTCTTTTATAAAGCGATGCAAGGTTTTTAACGGCGCCTCTAGGGGAGTTCCAACTGCTAACTCACTGTCTTCATGATTTATAATAGAATCGCCATAGGCAATTAAAATAATATCTTGTTCATCCCAGCGATTAGTGTGCGGCGTAGGATCTCGAAGTGGGTTATTACTCAATATCAAGGTGATTAATTCTTCAGCCAACTCAGCTACCGGCATAGGTAACTCAACCCCTTGATAAATAGTATGTAAATGTTGTTCGACTCGTTGAAATAACTGTTCCCTAACTATGTTCACAGGCGCCTCGTTTAAGTATACCAATTTAACTGTATTGTTCGTTATCAAGCTCAACGGCTTCTTTTAATCGATCTAGTACATCGGGCATCGCCGAAGCTACACGGTTCCAACTCGGCACAAATGGCGCTTCCATTGGGTTTTCTAAAAAGTGTTGGCCAGCATTCATAATATTTTGTGCAAACATTTCTACCGCTTTTTCTTCTTGGTGAATATCAAGTGTTAAGCCGTTCATTAACGCATCATTATGATAGGTTTCAATAAAGTCTAAACCAATGCGGTAATAAGTCGCTTTTAATGAGCGAATGGTTTCGCTGGTAAAGGTAACCCCCTGGGTCGCTAGCTTTCTAAATAACGCTTTGGTTATATCAATAGACATTTTAGAAAGGCCAGCGGTTTGGTCGTCCAGCGATAATTCTTGGTGTTTATGATCGTAGTTATCGGCAATATCAACTTGGCATAGGCGGTTATGGGAGTAATTACGGTACATCTCGCTTAATACGCCAATTTCTAATCCCCAGTCACTAGGAATACGAATATCGTTTAATACATCGCGTCTAAACGAAAATTCACCGGCTAATGGGTAACGAAACGAGTCCATATACTCAAGGTAGTCTCTGCTGCCTAATATGGTTTTAAACGAGCGTAATAACGGAGTAACCAGTAAACGCGATACTCGACCATTTATTTTTCCATTGGCAGTACGCGGGTAAAAGCCTTTACAAAATTCATAGTTAAATCGAGGATGCGCAACGGGATAAATTAATCGCGCTAATAAGCCTCGGTCATAAGTTAAAATATCGCAATCATGTAGTGCTATTGACTCAACCTCCGCGGTAGCGAGTTTATAGCCCATGCAATACCACACATTACGGCCTTTACCGAGCTCACGTGGCGCCACACCTAAAGCTTGAAGCTCTTTATCGAGCGCCTGCAAACGTGGGCCATCGTTCCACAACACTTTATGGTTTTGATCGAGCGATTTAAAAAAGTTCAATGCATAGCGATACTGGCTTTCGTCGGCTCTGTCTAAGCCTATAGTTATTTGCGATAAATACGGTACTTGTTGCAGCTCTTTGACAATGTTTTGTAAAGCAGGGCCTTCTAACTCACTAAATAATGAAGGCAATATAAGCCCCATTGGTCGCTGTTTACTAAAGCCAAGCAACTCTTTTTCTAAATCGTCTACGGGTCTATTAGCAATGTTATGTAGTGTTGTAATAATGCCATTTTGATAAAAATCAGCCATGTAAACTATACTCCTCAGAACTGGGTAAAATACTGTTAATACAAGGTAGTGCTGTAATTTCTTCAACCCACCCTAGTGGTGCCGGCAATTGAGAATAGCGCGCTTTGTTATAAGTTAATTTAACTGGCTTTTTACTCTCTGGATTGGTAATGATAATGGCGATATCAGCCTCTTCTAGCATTTGCTTATCGTTTTCACTATCCCCTAGCGCAATAATGCTCAGCGCTTTAGTAAACTGCGCGTTAAACTGCTGCACTAACCACTGCTGAGCCATGCTTTTATCGGTATTTTTTCCAATGTGAACAAAGCGCCCGCCTACTTTAACCTCGTAGCCATATACTGATATCGCATTGATAAATTCATTTAGTTGCTGCTCATCGCCATGCCAGTAGAGCGGATCTGAGTATTGACGGGTTTGTGCTTGCGTTGCTTGTAGCTGGTTTAATCCTGTCATTTTCATTACCTGCTCACTGGTCAGCTCACTAAACAAACTATATTGGTCGCCGTAGTCTTTTTTTAAGCGTTTTAAATCAGTCCATAAATTGCTAATGGGTGCAGCAAACGAGTAACACCAGTAGCCTTGGTATTCGCTGCAGCCAATTGGCCTGAGATTAAAGTAATTTTTAGGAATATAAACAGCCGAGCCATTTTCAACAATGAAAGGCTGTGTAATATTAAGCGCTTGTTGCAGTGCCACTACTTCACTAAATGTTTTGCTGGTATTAAATACCACAGGTACACCGCTGTATTGCAGCTCTTGTAATAAGGTATCTACCGCATCGGTGTTGTAATCTCTGTGATTGAGTAATGTGCCATCTAAATCGGTAAAAATGATAGGTTGTATAATACTATCGCTTGTAAGCACCATCGCAGTTACATCTCGATTACTATCGAGCTCTATAAGTGCATTTGCTTTAGCACTAAGGGTGTTGAGGTTTTCACGCGTGATGCGTTCAAAATGAGAAATAAACCACAATAACTGCTCATCAGTCATAGTGCCTGCGCCCTGCCCTTGTTTGGCAATTAACTTGTGTTCTTGCTCTTGGCGCCACGCAAACACATCATCAAAACTCGGGGCTTTGAGCATAATTGTGTAATCGATTTTATCAAAAACGGTTTTATATTCATTGGCTAAACAGCTGTTAATACAGCGACGCCATAACCCTTGTTGATCGTATGATTTTTCTAGCTCGTTAATAGGCTCAACTAAAGTAAAAGGCTGCTGTGGTTCACTGGCTACACACCACCCTTCTAAAATAACAACATCGATCGGCTGACTATTAGTTAACCATTTATTTTTTGCTACGGGTTCATCTTGTTGCTTATCAAAACGCGGCAGCGGTACATTTACTTCAGTATTTAATAAACGGCTAATGGTTTTATCCATCAGCGCAACATCATGTGTACCCGGAACGCCTCTAGTGGCGAATAAACAATGCACATCTTGCGCTAACTGTTGGCGTTTTTGAGTTGATAAATAAAAGTCATCAATAGAAAGCGCAACACAGTTTAGGTGGGTATTTTGGCTAAACCAAGTTACTAAATAATCACCAAGTGTGGTTTTTCCTGAGCCTTGGCAGCCATTAATTGCGACAAATATAGGGGCTGTTTTTTTACTGGTTAGAATGTCCTGCGCAATAGCAGAAAAATACTGCTCGCTAATATACTGATATTTCAACGGCAGTTGGTGTTTTACTAAAAAAGCATTTATATCCACACTCTTGGTCTCCATATAACAATCCCTGAGTCAACTATAGGGTATGACTAAGGAAATGCAGTTACTAGACCAATATTATTTATTGTTACTTTTTAGTAGGTTAAAAAAAAAGCGCATTTAAAATGCGCTTTTTTGGTGCAATATTTTTAACCACAGTGCAAACTTAACTCTGGTTGCTCTGTGCTTTGGGTAATACTAAGTTTAATACTATGCCTAAAATAGCACATAAGCTCACACCTTCTAGGCTGAACTCACTACTACCTATGTACATACCACCAATACCACAAATTAAAATAAGTGCCACAATACTTAAATTACGCGGTTCACTTAAGTCATCGCCCGATTTAACTAAGGTGTTTAAACCAATAACCGCAATAGAGCCAAATAATAAAATCATTATTCCGCCCATTACTGGCACCGGAATGGTTTGCAAACTAGCGCCCATTTTAGCAACAAATGCTAAGCAAATTGCGATAATGGCAGTCCACATCATTACTTTAGGGTTAAAGTTTTTAGTAAGCATTACCGCACCAGTTACCTCTGAGTAAGTGGTGTTCGGTGGGCCGCCAAATAAGGATGCGGCAGAAGTAGCTAAACCATCACCAAATAAGGTGCGATGTAGTCCTGGTTTTTTCAAATAGTCTTTTTTTGTAACTTGGCTAATTGCCATCATGTCGCCAATGTGTTCAATAGCAGGCGCAATTGCCACCGGCACCATAAATAATATGGCTTGCCATTTAAACTCTGGTAACACAAAGTTTGGCACAGCTAACCACTGTGCATTACTTACGGCTTCAAATTGCACTATACCCATAAATAACGATAGCGTGTAACCGGCAACAACACCGGCTAAAATAGGTATTAATTTAAATACCCCTTTACCCCACACGGCAAACACTAAAGTAACGAGCAATGAGAACATAGAGATAATAATAGCGCTGTCGTAGGCAATAATTTGTGTGCCACCATCGCCACTTTTACCCATCGCCATATTAACCGCCGCAGGCGCAAGCGCTAGACCAATCACCATAATGACTGGGCCTACCACAATTGGCGGCAAAATTTTATGCAAGGTTTTTGTGCCTTTAAACTTCACTAATAAACTTAATAGCATATAAGTAAAGCCCGCCGCCATTAACCCCCCCATAGTGGCGGGTATACCCCACATTTGTACTGAGGCAATAATGGGCGCAATAAACGCAAATGACGAAGCTAAAAAAATAGGCACTTGGCCTTTAGTCACAAATTGAAACAACAAAGTACCTAAACCAGCGGTAAACAAGGCTACGCTAGGATCTAGGCCAGTTAATATTGGCACTAGTACCAACGCACCAAATGCAACAAACAGCATTTGGGCACCGGTTAGAATAGTTTTTATAGAAAATGTAGAATTATTTTGCACTGCTAAACCTTAGTAAACCGTACCGAAAATTTTGTCACCTGCATCGCCAAGCCCTGGGATAATGTAACCCTTTTCATTTAAATGGCTATCAACTGAGGCAGTAAAAATCTCAATATCAGGGTGAGCGGCTAATGTTTTTTCAACGCCCTCAGGTGCAGCAACCAGTACGATTACTTTAATTTCTTTACAGCCCGCTTTTTTAAGCATATCAATGGTGGCGATCATAGAGCCACCAGTAGCCAGCATTGGGTCAATCACTAAGCTTAAACGCTCATCAATATTACCCACTAGTTTTTCAAAGTAGGGTACTGGCTCAAGAGTTTCTTCGTTACGCTCTAAACCCACTACACTCACTTTAGCCGCTGGGAGTAACGACATTACGCCGTCCATCATACCAAGGCCCGCACGTAAAATTGGCACCACGGTAATTTTTTTACCCTTAATGTGCTCAACTTTAAGTTTATTACCGTCCCAGCCTGTAATTTCGTTATCTTCTAATTCTAGGTTTTTAGTGGCTTCGTAAGTTAATAATGTGCCCACTTCTGAACACAACTCGCGAAAACTTTTCGTGCTAATTCCATGCGCGCGCATTAAACCTAACTTATGTTGAACAAGGGGATGAGAAATAACGTGAATAGCCATAGTAATAAACCTAGTGATAAAAAATTTGACGTATTTTATATTAAAACAGGCCGTTTGACTGTTAATTTTAGCCTTGATTTCATAGTTCGTGCCAAAATATTTAATTTAGCCACAACTATAAAGATTTTTTGTGTTTATGAGTTGTTACTCGCTAACCAATTATTTACCTGATCATGCATGTAGCTGTTAATCTTTTTGTGTTCTGGACTCCACCCAAGTAAAAACCGATAAAAGTCTGCCCATGCCACTGGCCATAAATGAGCCCATTGTGTAACAACATCATCAGCATTAATGTGTGGTTGATAGTCACTCAGAGCTTGCTTCAATTGGCTAAAATAATAATCAAGGTAGCTCTGTGCGTGTTTATGAAGCTCAGAATCATCCATACAGCTGGTCATAAAATACATTACATCAATCACCCCAACACCCGCACCCACATATTGAAAATCGTAACCGAGAATATGCCCTTGGCTATTAGCGGCAAAGTTAGCAAGCTTGGCATCACCATGAATTAACGTTTTATAATCACACTGCTTTAATGCGCCGCTTAACAGTGATGCAGCCTGTTTAATATCGGACTTTTCAGGTAAGTTATTAAATTCATCAGGGCGTGTACCCAAATGCCAATAGCTTCCTTGCGCCCATAAACCATCAAACTTTGTATTTAAATGAAAGGCATGAAAATGTGCCAACCACTTTAATATGGCTTTTATATTCTCGGTGGTTGCTTGGCTGTACCCCTGCTTTGAAAAATCTTTAAACACCAAGGCAAACTCATCGCCCATGTTGATTGCTTTAATGCATTCAATAGCTGCAGCTTGCTTGGGCAGCTTATGGCTAAATTGCTGATAAAACGTATATTCAACGTGATAAGAGTCACGCTTCCTAGTCAGTGCAAAGTTGCTTTGTTTAATTTTAGGGTGATTAATGTGATCGGGTACTTTAATCGCTTTAATCACACAGGCTTGCTCATCAAGTTGGCACTTCACAATTTGGCCACAGCCACTCCAAAGCGAGGTTAGGGTTTTGCCAATGGCTACACGCTCAAAATACGGGGTAAGTAATGGAAGATAAAAAGACATAGCCATATTAGGTTGCTAAATTTTAGTTAGTTTAACATTAGACGGTGTTTTAAATAAAAGGTCTTAAAACAAAGCTCTTAATAAATAAGTTCATATGGTTTTACACAAACCAGTATATAAAAAACGAATGCTAGTTTTTGAATGGATGGCCAAATTAGTCATACCACAAAAAGCAGCTTGTCATGCGTATTTTGCACAGAACTCTATACAACTTAGTCGCCTACCATTTATAGTTATAGCGTTTACATTTGTATTTATGGCTTGAAAACCAAATTTTTTTAGTACACGCATTGATGCGGGATTATTTTCCAAGACCAACGCTTTCAGCTGAGTAATATTAAATTTACTTTGAGCAATATTTATAAGCTGTGACAAACAAAAACTAGCAGCCCCCTTAGAAGTAAAAGCTTCAGCCACACGATAGCCAACAAACGCTTCATTATTTGAGACGTCCTTAATATTTGCTCGTGCAACTATAATGTTATTTTGAAGTAATACCCCACTATAACCAGTGCCTTCATTCATTTGATTAATTAATAAATCAATGTGCTCGGTAACACCTTTTATTGAATAAAACGACTTAGCTCTAGGCTCAATTAGCGTTTCAAACCATTGCTTATTTTCTAATTCAAAATCTAACAGTTGACTAGCATGATGTTTAGCCAGTTTTTCAAACACCATATGAACCTCTAATCATTTCGCCAAACAACAGACTTAAAATTGTTAATTAAATTGATGAGGATGTGTTCACTAGAACGGGGGAAGAGCATTGTCCGTTTAATGATCATGCTAAATACCGTTTGTTACCGATAAGTATTTGCTTTTACCGAAACTGACATAATAAATAGTTAAAAAAAGCAATTTGAATATATTACTACCAAAAGAATTTTTAATAATAATTCCTTTGTCAGTAATTGAGGCTACAGGAAAAGTTTGGCTTGAACACCAATCTATTTTCGCTTGAATAGTTTTAGTTGAATCAGGGATGTTTACTGTTTGCGTAACTCCTCTTTTTATAGTGGCAACTTCTACGTCATCCGCAAACAACTTATAGTCTCTTGCCATATCTACAAATTGTTTTGGTCTAAAAACTTGAATATTCATCTAAACTCCATTTAGGTATTTAACACCCCATTAGAGGCAATAAAATAATTGGCAAAATTAGCGACGCAGGAACAAAAGCCAACTGTTTTATCCTGCTTAATGTGTTTGTTGTCTAAATAAAGCTATTAGCAAGTAACCCTACGCCAAGCCCTAAACCAAATACAGATAAGTTGCGTAATATATATACTTTTTTAGAGATATCATAAATAGTTTTACCTTTTGTTAATGACTCAACTATATAGTCTTGAGCAATTAAAGAGTTAAGAATTGAAAAACAAAAACAACCTAAAGGAATATAAACCTTGGAGCCAAAGGTAAGTACTTTTAATTGAATAAGTATAACAATAGCACCTATTATTGCTGATGATAGCCATGCATACTGTTTTAACAACTCAAAATGTAGCTCTGTTGTAATAGTTTCATTTTGGATTTTATTTTTTTCTACACTTCGAGATTTCTCTGTACTATCTTCATTATTTTTGACTTGAACTGATTTTTCCATAATTAGAATAAAACTCCATATTTTGATAAAAACCTAAAGCCCGCATAAAGGGCTGATAATTGTTGGCTAAAGTGTATGTAGCGAAGCTGAGTCAGCTGTTAGCAGCCCGCGCTTAAAGCGCCTGTTATGTGCAGTTATTGACTGTTGCTAAACCTAAATCTATATTTGCAACAATATAGCCATACTCTTTCTTAGTTAACTTTTTAGCCTGATATCGTTGCTTAGCTAATTCGTGACTCCAAGCCTTTTCACATGGAGCTAAGGGAATAGCTGTATCAATCATTAAAAGGTGTTCTTCCTGGATCACACCGCCTTTTTTAACAATGCTTTTAGCGCAAAGGCTTAAAGTATATTCAACAGCAAATTTATCAACACTTGGCATACCTATAAATTCTACATCACAACCAAGTTTCTCATTACCTTTAGCATCAATATAATAAAGTTGGCCTGACCTAGTACAACCAGTTATAAATAAGATGATAACGAGTAATAAAATATGTCTGCTATTCACTTTGCCTCCTTGTACACACAAACCCACATATAGGGCACAAAAACGTAACAGCAATTTGGTTAAATTATGCAGAGCACCAAACTCAATCCCCGTGTAGTTTTGATATCCTAGCAAGTTTGCGAGCACCTTGATGTACTTGTTATTTGCCAGACCTTGAATAGATTGATAGCAAAGGAAACTTACTTTCTCCAAAGTTGATAGTTAACGATAGTGTCTCATCTGCTTTGAATGATTGTAAAAACTCCAATGGTGCAATTCGTTGCCCATCTGCAACGATAGCCATTAGGTGTTTACTAGTTAGACTTCGTCGACCTGATGCCATATTAGTCAAAGTTACTACCGCCCAACGCTCACCAGAATCGTTACTCATTAATACAAAATTATTTACACTAAAATCACTCTGCTCTGGCTGAATGTTTGATTCGTTTGGAAAGGCCAAATCAAAACTATTAGGTACAACTCTATCAATGGAAAGTACCTCTTCACCCGAATGGGCACAAAATGTACAAACCAGCAATATCCAAGACATCATTCTCAACATAAGTTCTCTCCTAATGGCATAGACATAATGACTCCCACACGGTGTTAGCCTCCGCTTTTCGTGGGTTAGCTTAATTCAAAGCCAGAGCCATAATTAGTTTGTCAATTAACTAAACAGCAGAGGCTAACATGAACAAACATAGCATACTTTTTATTGGTCTTGATACACATAAAGAATCAATGAAGTCGCCTATATTGAAGAACATAGAGGGGCTCAACCTGTTCACCTTGGTCGATTCTCTTCTTCCAAAGTGGCCGTTCAAAAGCTTGTTCGTCAGTTTGAATCTAAATACTCTGATGCAACGCTTCACTTTGTTTATGAAGCCGGCCCTTGTGGTTATTGGATTTATCGATTGATTACCAGCCTCGGCCATTGCTGTTATGTGGTTGCCCCGTCTCTTATTCCTAAAAAACTAGGCGAGAAGATTAAAACCGATAAACGTGATGCCCTTAAGCTCGCTAAATTACTTAAATCTGAAGATTTAACACCTATTTATGTTCCCGAGCCTGAAGATGAAGCTGTACGTGATTTATCTCGCGCACGCGAAGTAGCCATGAAAGATTTAAAAGATGCTAAATATCAATTAAAAGCACTGCTGCTTCGTAATAATATTAATTACAAAGGCACTGCAAATTGGTCACAAAAACATTTACGTTGGCTCACTGAGCTTGTGCTTCCACACCCAGCACAGCACATCGTTTTACAAGAGTTTTTACAAACAATTACCGAGCGAGTAAGCCGACTTGAACGATGAGATAATGAACTTACACATCACGTCCATCAATGGCGTTATTATCTCGTTGTTAAAGCAATACAAGCTATGCGTGGTGTTCGTTTGTTGGTCGCCACCGGCGTTGTGGCTGAGCTCGGCGATTTATCGCGATTCGACCATCCCCGCAAATTAATGAGTTACCTCGGTCTTGTACCTAGTGAACACTCGAGTGGTGGCAAACGCCATATTGGCGCCATCACAAAATGCGGAAATGGCCGAGCAAGACGCCTTCTTGTGGAAGGTGCACATACTTATCGCTATGCAGCAAATATATCCACAGATATGCAAAAACGACAAGAAGGTTTACCAAAGGACATTATTGATATTGCGTGGAAAGCACAGCTTAGGCTCTGCAAGCGATATAAAAAAATGATAGCCAAAGGGAAACACTACAATCTGGTTGTTACCGCCATTGCCCGAGAAATGATTGCGTACATATGGGCTATTGCAAAAGAAGTGGTGCTTACGCCAGTGAATGCAAAACTTAGATTGGCAAGAGTACCCGCATGATAAACGAATTAGAGTTAATGCATGGGATCAAGCATCGGGTGTGGCACAACCACCGACGGCGTTAGGATGGCAATGCAGCTAACGCTGCATTGAACCACGAACATAGACTGAAGACAGGTGCCATCGGTGACCGCCACAGGACGCACTAAGTAAGGTCTGCTCTGTTACTAGAAATAGTAAAAACCAACGAATATCAGCAAGATAACCGACGACATTACTTGCTTCATCCTATGTATTAACTCGCTCTAATTCGAGCTAAAGTAATTATGGCTTAAAAAGTTAGGCAAGGATCAGTGTGCTTAACTTGACAGTGGGAGTCATACCAACGCCCATTTAAGGGGCTGATAATAGTTTGCTAAAATTGTGTAGCGAAGCGGAACCGAGCAAACTGTTAGCAGCATAGTCCTGCTTTAAATTCTTGTTATATTACGGACTCACTTTTTTGCTAAAATAAAAACCGAATCATTAGGCTCAAACTCTTCATATTCAATTTCTTCAAGTATTGTAAATCTATCTCTGATTAATGACAGTAAGCGATCTTTATTGTGATATATTGCTTTCATGTCCCCGTCTTCGAAAACCGTATCTCCAATCCAAAAAGAATGAGCAATAACCCCATTTTCATTAAGCAATTCAAATTGATTTTTTAGAGATTTTTCAATTAAATCTAATTCAAAATGTTGATAAACTTTACATGAATAAATACCATCATATTTTTTATCTGATTTTAAACTAACAGCATCTAAAATTATAAACTCTCCCTCGGAAAACCGAGCTTTGGCTTTTTCAATAAACTCTTTTGAATAATCACTTCCTGTGACTCGATACGTATTTGATAACCACTCAAAGTCATTCCCTGGACCCATACCAACCTCAAGAAGACTAGAACCTTCTTTCAAATGATTTAACAGTTCGTTTTGAAATTTAGAATTATCATAGCCATCACACATTCTAATATAATCTTCAACACCATCTTTCGTCTCATATGTTTTCATTTGGGATACTCATAAAGGTCTATTTTGAACTCAATAATTCATATAAACATTGAGTAATATAACGCCTTGCTCACCGGAAAATTGGGAGCGTAGCGAGTAATTTTTCCGAGTGCAGCAAATTGTTAGGCAATATCCCGACTTACATTTTATATTTGAGCAGAATACGTAATACATATTTATGAACAAGTAGCCTCAAGAGATAGCCTTGACTTCTCTGAAATTAAGTATTGTATAGTGCCATGCACAGAGATAACCCTAGGAAATTTCTTGCAATCCGTCCAAAGATAATTATCAGCAGACCAAATCCACTCCGTGAACGGTGATACGACACAACTGTTAACATTCTTAGCCCATGAGAAATCATAATTATTGCCGACTTTGTTTTCCAATACAAAATCTTTAAGAGAGTCGGCTTGCCCAAGCTTTTCTTTTAAATCCTTTGTTCGTTTCTCGATTGTCTTGGGATTCCCGATATCAAAATTCAACGGCCTTTCTGAGGCCTTACACTCAAACAAATATAGGTTATCTTGAATTCTAACAGCTACATCTATTTCACGCTTACTTTCTCCGGATACAATAACAAATGATTTTTTTATTACATCAAAATCATTTTCTTCTAAAACATCAGATAAAGTGGCTTCAAACTCATGGCCCTTAATTGATTTAGGGTCGTAATGCCGGAGACCATAAAACATATTTTGAAATAGAAAGTGCCAAGATGATGAGTCACACAAATACCCCTCATCTAGAGCAATCAATACGTACTGCGGGCCTCTCGACCAAATACCTATATCCCTTTGCTTTTCCTCACTTAAGATGACGTGGTCAAAAATGGAATCTATTTGATATTCCAGTTCAGACTCTTTAATGTAATAATTATTTTTCAGGCTATCATAATATTTTAAAATTTCATCTTTTATCTCTTCTAAAGAATGATTTACTGTGCAATACCCCCTATTAAATTTAGAATGATAACTAAGCCCTATAGACTTATTAATAGCTTTTCTTCTAGGATCATTTGACATGATATAATTTGAAAGAAAGCCAGCAAATTGAAGAAGCTCAAGAAGCCCGAAACCAAATTTTTTCATGAACTTTTTCGATAAGTATGAATGTGAATTATAGAAGTCATTAGAATTAATAAACCAGGGTATATAGTTTGGGGAAAACTCATCTGGCAGGTCAGTAAGGCCCAAAATTTTGGCGGTGTAATGTGACGCATTAATATATGGAATCAAAATAATTTCATGCGCGCGACTTACATCCTTTAAATTTGAAGCTGTATAAGTCCCAACATTACTAGCAATACCTAACTGAATATTATCTTCTTCGTTTCTTCTGTCGAAATCTAAAATTAAAGACTCCTGCTCTATTGTCCTTTCCTCTGTTACATCACCCAAATCAGAAATCGACAGTGCAATACCTTTTCCTAGAGATCGCATCTTAGCTGAAACATACCAATACTGGTAAGAAATTCCTTCTATATAATAAACATCAAGAACATCATCAACTTTAAAGTCAGTTAAAACCCACTGAGGACTTCTCTTCAATTCTTTTTCATAAAAAGAAACAATTTTTCTTTCAAAATTCTTGGTGTAAGATTTCTTTAGGAGCCCCCCTAAAATCAAGCCAAAATCAGCATTAGAAGACAAGGAGAAATCATTGTTACACGATAGTTTTCCATATTTTTTAATCGCTTGCTCTGCTTGTTGCCTAACATTTACAGTTACAGATTCACTTGTATTTGCACCCAAATCTTCAGCCAAGCATGGAGCTATTCGCCTGTAAAGATGAAGCCAGAAGAATACGGAATGCCTCTTTATTACTCGCCCCATTTCTTCTTCTAGTACACACAAAATATTTTGCAGCACTTCATACTGTTGATAATGATCCTTGCCAATAATTAGGTATTTGTATTTACAGATCGCATCACGCCTAAAAGATTGAGAATCTAAAACGTATTTTTGGTATATCTCATCTCTGTAGATGTCATGGATCTCTGAAAATACCAATTGGTAATACTCGGGAAGAGCTAACACTTTAGTGGCTTTGCCTGCATTAGAGCTTCTTGATCCACTTTTTATTTTATTAACACGTTTTTTTCGATTTAAAGATCTTCTATTTTTTTTCACTTATAGACACTCTAATAAGTTCATGCAGGAACGCCTAACGCCCGCATAAGGGGCTAAATAATAGTTGGCTATAATTTAGCGAGGAACGAGCGACAAGCCAACTATTATGTGTCCCATTACTTAATGCGCTTGTTATATAGCATTGTACTCATGATTAAGTAACCCTAACTTTAAATCGTTGCACCAATTGCCACCTAATTTAAAGTTATCTCGAATTGTACCTTCATGAGTAAAGCCCAAAGCTTTTAGTAAATTAAATGACGGGGAATTACCTTCAGTGACAGTTGCGATCACTTTATGGAAGTTACATTGATTAAATGCATATTCAATAACGGCTTTAGTTGACTCTTTGCCATACCCTTTGCCTTGAAATTTTGGACTTAGCAAGAAACCAAGTTCAGCCTGTTGATATGGTTCCCACTCAGGAAAAAAACCAGTTACGCCAATTTTATTCCCAGTTGCGTGTTCAATGATTGTCAAAGTTAACCATTGATTTGAAGTCTTTTTCCATTCACCTAAGCGAGAATTAAAGCGTTCACTTATTTCAGATTCGGTAAATGGATCGCTGACATATTTGAGTACACCGCTTGATTGATGAAGTTCCTCAAAAAATTCCCAGTCATCTTTACTAATTGGTTTTAAAGTCAACCTTTGGGTTTCAATTTGCACTGACTTTCCTTTGCTATATAACAATTTTATAGTGCGCTCATCGCGCATATTTCTGCCAACGATACGCTCATGTATTTTATAAATCATTTTTACCAAATAACTTAACACATTGCTATATATAATTTTTTATTAGCACTCAAACTCTCAATAAAAGAGAAAATGCGCTCGCCGCTCATTTTCTTGAATATGTGTGCATCACAACTATACTGTATATAAAAACAGCACTATTATTGGTAATAGTATGAAAACACGTTCCCCATTTTTAAATTACATAGCTGAATATATGCTAGTTCGTCAATATTCATTACGCACCGTAGATACCTACCTAAGATGGATTGCATCTTATATCCATTTTCATAATAAACGCCATCCCGCCTCAATGGGGGACAATGAAGTCGAACGCTACTTAGAACATTTAGTGTTAAAGCAAAACGTTGCACCACGTACGCAAGCCACCGCACTCAATTCATTGTCATTTTTATACAAGCACATAATAAAAAAAGAACTCTCATTAAATTTAAATTTTGCCCATAGTAAAAAACAAGCAAAGCTCCCTGTAGTGATGACCCAAGAGGAAGTTAAAATGTTGATGGCTCATTTAAATAAGCGCTATTATTTAATTGCAGCCCTCATGTATGGAAGTGGCTTAAGAGTAATGGAAGCGGTGCAATTAAGAGTGAAAGATATTGATTTTGATTATAAATGCATTCAAGTATGGAATGGAAAAGGTAATAAACACCGCATTGTTACGCTGGCCACAGAGCTAATACCTATGCTAAGAAATCAAATTTTGAACGTTGATGACTATTTAAAACTGGATTTAAATAATACGGAATATGCTGGTGTATGGATGCCATATGCTTTAACAAAAAAATATCCAAGTGCCGCAAAATCGCTTGCGTGGCAGTATTTATTTCCTTCTCATATATTAAGTTCAGATCCTCAAAGTGGTGAAATAAGACGACATCATTTTCATCACTCTTGTATTAGAAAAGAGGTTAAAAGAGCCGTCCAAAAATCAGGATTAACAAAAATAATAACACCTCATACATTAAGACACTCTTTTGCTACTCATCTACTGCAAAATGGCGCCGATATAAGAACTGTTCAAGCTCAGCTTGGCCATTCTGATGTTAAAACCACACAAATATATACCCATGTACTGCAACAAGGTGCCAACGGGGTTGTTAGCCCTTTTTCAAGATTATAAGCGTCTCTTTTTAATCCTCTACGCATACATATTCGCTTTAAGACCAATACTGCTATCTATTTCTACTTTGAAAAACATAAAAAAGCCCCGCTTAATATTACTCAAGCAGGACTCCACACTAATTTTGTATCAATAAAAGCGCCTAAACTGCAGGCGCTTTGCATTATTGAATTTTATTGGTTAACCACGCTTTTAAGCGGATTAACTGGCTGTGCGTTGTCGTCTAGAATGTTCATATCGAAGTCGAACTCATCAACACGAATCGCTTTTTCACGCTTTTTGTTGTAATCACTTAACTGAACAAATTCAGCGTCGTTAATTACTTTTGCAGCAAGTGCATTTTCAAGCGTGATTGAAAAACGCGTACCCGGCTTAAAGGTTTTAGCACGTAGCGCTTTTTTCACTTTAGCTAATAGCTCAAGTGACGCCATTTTAGCTTTGTAAGCTTGCTCATTGATGTGATGACCATCACCTTCAATTGGCTTAACTAAATGTGTGATTTGCGCTTTAAATGCCGTATCAAGCTGAGCTTGTTTTGCTAATTCACGAATTAAATCATCGCTAATTTTTGGCATTTTAGTTGAGTAGTTCATAGTAATGAAACGAATGAACTTACGAGTACCACTTGCAGGGAAGTTATCTAAGAACTTGTGCAATGCTTCTTCTGCACTTTGTAGTGCAAAACGAGTCGCATAATGGAAGTAAGGAGCCGCTTGCTCACGCTCGCTGCTTGCTACTTTTTGCTCGTAATACTTAATAGATGCCATAGCTGCATACAAGAAGCTCATTACATCGCCTAAACGTGCTGAAAGCATTTCAGCCTGCTTTAATTTACCGCCAAGTACTAGTAACGAGAAGTCAGCATATACAGCTAATTTAGCTGATAGTTTATGTACTGCTTTTTCGTAGTCACGTACTTCTGGTAATGCAGAGCTTGCGCCAGCAGTAAATGGTAGTACACCTAAACGGAATGCACGTAAGCTATTTGCTGTGCTGTAACCAACCGTTTTACGTAAAATACCGTTAAATTCTGCATCTGCGTTTTTGTCATCGCTGTGGATAGACTCAACCATAGATTGTAAGTATGGGTGACAACGCATAACACCTTGGCCAAAGATCATCAGGTTGCGAGTAAGAATGTTCGCGCCCTCTACCGTAATGGCAATTGGCTGCGCCACATAACCGCTAGCAAGTGTATTTTGAGGACCGTTCTGAATTGCTTTACCCGCTTGAATATCCATTGCTGAGT
Source organism: Pseudoalteromonas sp. Scap25 (assembly GCF_013394125.1). GTDB lineage: Bacteria > Pseudomonadota > Gammaproteobacteria > Enterobacterales > Alteromonadaceae > Pseudoalteromonas. Next base: position 592,948 of record NZ_CP041328.1, read on the forward strand.
CAAGCACATCACGGCCAAGCTCTGTCATATGGTATTTAGCGATTGCAGTTACTACCGATGGTTTTAAGCCCATGCCTAAACCTTCAGTTGTCAGTACTCGCATTGCTTCTTGTAGGTATGTTTTACCTGCAATGTCAGCTAGCTTTTCTTGAATACCTTCAAATTGGCCAATTGATAAACCAAACTGTTCACGCACGGCTGCATATTCAGAAGCTGACTTTAACGCCACTTGCGCTGTACTTACACCTAACGCTGGTAATGAAATACCACGACCTGCGCCTAAACAGCTAACTAGCATTTGCCAACCGCGACCGATGTTTTTCTGACCACCGATAACAAAGTCCATTGGTACAAATACTTTGTTACCACGCGTAGTACCGTTGTAAAAACGAATACCCATAGGATCATGACGATTACCAAGCTCTACGCCTGGGTGCTCTTTTGGAATAAGGGCACAAGTAATACCTAGGTTTTCTTTACCACCTAATAAACCATCAGGGTCAACTACTTTAAACGCTAAACCAAGTACAGTAGCAATTGGCGCGAGTGTAATGTAGCGTTTGTCCCATGTGATTTCTAGACCAAGTACTTCTTCGCCGTTGTACATGCCTTTTGTTACAGTACCTACATCAGGAATACCGCCTGCATCAGAACCTGCTTCTGGGCTGGTTAATGCAAAACATGGAATGTCTGTACCATTTGCTAAACGTGGTAAGTAATGTGCCTGTTGCTCCTCTGTACCGAAGTGAAGTAGTAACTCACCTGGGCCTAACGAGTTTGGTACCATTACAGTTACCGCAACCGCTGAACTCTTAGTCGCAATAGTACCTACAATTGTTGAGTTAGCGTATGGACTGAACTCTAAACCGCCAAACGATTTAGGGATGATCAGCGAGAAGAAACGCTCTTTTTTCAAAAACTCTAAAATGTCGTTTGGTAAATGAATACCATTTTGAATGACTGAATCATCAATCATGCTTAGTAATTCTTGTACTGGGCCGTCTAGAAACGCTTGTTCGTCTGCGGTTAGTTTTGCCGCAGGTACATCGCGTAGCGCGCTAAAATCTGGTTTACCTTGATAGATAGACCCTTCTAGCCATACATCGCCAGCGTCTAGCGCTTCTTGCTCAGTAACTGAAATACTTGGTAATACTTTTTTTAATTTTGTACGTAAACTCATAACGAACTCATCCGACCAGATAAATAATACCTACATTACGTCATAAAAATCGCTTTAGATCAATTACTCTATTCAAATAATTAACAGTTTTTGCAATTTATTTTCTTTACCTGAACGTAAACTGTTGAAATAAAAAGGCTTACAACTGTACGCTGAATTGTTATTTTTTTTGTCAAAAATTTAATAATTCAGCCTCACAACGCCGTAAATACGGATTTGGTAAGAAAGTAGAAACAAAAAAGCGCAACCTAAAATTAGGCTGCGCTTTTTAAATATGGGAATCTGAGTAAACCTAGCTTATTTTAACCACTTGTTTACCTGTAAAACCACCTGCTAACTGGTTGTTTAAGGCGCTAGATACTGCCTGCGCGTTAAAATCAACAGCTAGAATTTCAGGGTGTTTTATATCGCCATTAGAGACTGTTTCAAGCAATAAATTCCCCATAAAACTCATCCGCTGCTGCGCACATAAGCTGTTGGCTAACCACGCACCACCTAATGACACAATACTAATATTTGGCGCACGCCTAAACATTAACTGCTGTTCAAAATTAGGCAGTGGATTTAAACAAGCAATACGACCGCAAAAACGCATTAGCTCAATATTTTGAATGGTCGATTCCCCGCCCATAATATCAATAACGGCATCAAATCCTTGCGGCCCTAACTCTCGGCGAATTTTGTCACATAAGGTTTTGTCGTTGTAATCAAAGACGACATCTGCGCCTAGCTGCTTAACCAATTTGTGGTTACGCTTAGAAGCAGTTGTAAACACATCGGCACCACGTTGCTTAGCAAACTGAATAGCAAATTGCCCTACTGCACCTGCGCCCCCTTCAACAAAGAGGGTGTCGCCTTCACTTACAGCTAATTTATCTAAGCTGATAAGCGCTGCCATTCCGGCACAGGGTAATGTAGCAGCCTTGTCACTGGCTAATTGCTTGGGAATGATAGACACCGCATAATTAGGCACTTTTGCGTATTCGCTCAATACCCCTTGCTCACCAATACTGGCGTGCCACATAACACGCTCACCCACGCCAGGAAACACGCCTTTACCCGCTTTAACCACTACACCCACTGCATCTAAGCCTAAAACATGCGGATACTGCCATAAACAAAAGCCAGATTTAGCAAATTGCGCATCCACCGGATTTAAACCAACATACTCCACTTTTACTAACAGCTCATTACCTGTGCATTGAGGCACAGGTAATTGCATATCAACTAAGCTAATATCCTCATTAGGCTCCATTAAGGCAATAGCCTGCATAGATGAAGGAATAGTATTTGGGTTTGTAACTACAGTATTAGGCATCAAAAACTCTACTAGTTAGTACTACTTAACGCGTAACTCCATCGTCCATTAAATGACTGGTAAGCATTTACCTTAGCCAGTAACGATGAAATAGTTGAATCAACGGCATTTTCTTGTGCTATTAAAACATCCTGACGTGCATCTAACAACTCTAAGTAAGGAATTTGCCCTTCTTCATACATTGCTTGTGCTTGTAAAAATGCATTATTAGCAAACTGATACCGCTGCTCAGCAAAACGCGATTGCTGTGCTTGATTGACCAAGTATTGCAATGAAAGTTCACTCTCGTTAATGGCTTTTAAAACCACTTGTTGATAGTCAGTATAAGCAGCTTGACTTAAAAATTGCTGCGCATCACGCTGAGCCAGCAACGCAGGATAACTTAATAAAGACCATTGTACCTGCGGTGCAACTTGCCACTGCTGCTGGGTGTCGCTAAAACCATTACTACCCAAACTTAGCACGCCTGCAAAACCACTTAAGCTGATATCTGGCAATAAGGCTTTACTTGCTGCCACACTTAAACTATTTGCTTGGCTAAAGTCATATAATGCTCGGCTAATATCGGGTCTTAGTGCAATCGCTTGATTAGGCTTTGCTAATGACACTTGAAATGCCTTACTCAATATAGCGCGTTCATCATCAATACTCAGTGATTGCGTTGGTTGTGCACTTAATACCGCAAGCGTAGATAAATCACGAAACTTAGCATATTCAATCGCCGGAATGAGTGCTTGTTGCTGCCTAAGTTGCGCCATGGTGCGGTTTAAATCAAGCTCATTTGCCACACCTTCATCTACTTGCGCTTGCAGCACTTGAATACTTTGTTCGAGCGCTTCAATTTGCATTTCAATAATTTGTTGCTTTTGCAGGTTACCCTGATAGCTAGCAAATCCTTTAACCACAGATGACACAACTTCAATTTGTAATAGCCTAACTTGCTCGGCTTGGCTCATTGCTTGTGAATTTGCAGCATCAACGAGTGCAGTGATTCGGCCAAATAAGTCGAGCTGCCAATCAAGTGCTACATTCGCACTTGATTGTCGGCTATTGGTATCGCCTAATCCACTTCGCTTGGCTCCAACCGCAACACCGCCTTGCGGTAAGTATTGTGCTTGTTGTTCGCCAATACGTGCCAACGCACTTTTAAGCACCAGCTGACTCGTTTGTAAGTCGTAGTTATTAGCCAAAGCATTACTAACAAGCTGGTTTAATTGCGCTGAGCCTAGCTTGTGCCACCAATTTTGCTCATCTTCACCAACATACTGATCAGCCGATATTGCTTGGGCAACAAACTTGTTTACTTGTTGTTGCTCAACTGCTGTATCTATTTTGCTCGCACAGCCAGATAACACTGCAATTGCTAACACAGAGCCTAAAAATGCCGGCATCTTAAATTGATTTAAATGTAATTTAGTCATTTAAAGACTCCTCAGCGCGCTGCTTTTTTACCACCAGCATATAAAACACTGGTGTAAATAATAGCCCAAATACAGTCACACCAATCATACCTGAGAATACTGCGTTACCCATTGCATGACGCATTTCAGCACCGGCACCGGTTGCCAACACTAACGGTATAACACCCGCTGTAAAGGCAATTGAGGTCATTAAAATAGGACGTAAACGCATGCGACACGCCGCCAACATAGCCTCAAGGTGCGATAATCCGGTATCGTGTTTATCTTTGGCAAATTCCACCATTAAAATGGCGTTTTTAGAGGCCAATGCCACCAGTACAATTAACGCTATTTGAGTAAATATATTGTTGTCTGAACCTACCAACCACACCCCTAATAACGCAGAGAATATAGTCATAGGTACAATTAAAATAATGGCCAGTGGTAAACGTAGGCTTTCATACTGTGCTGCCAATACCATAAACACAAGCAATACCACCAGTGGGAACACGTACACCATGGTATTACCGGCAAGTACTTGCTGATACGTTACCTCAGTCCACTCATATTCAATACCTGTAGGTAGCGTTTTCGCCAATACATTTTCAATCGCTGTTTGCGCTTGGTCTGAGCTATAACCTGGTGCTGGGCTGCCGTTAAGTTCAGCACTTGGGTAGCCGTTGTAGTGCATAACACGATCTGGGCCTATAGTTGGCGTTACCGTAAGCACTGAGCCTAGTGGCACCATGTTACCTTCACGATTACGTACTTTTAGGTTTAGTATTTGCTCTGGGTCTACTCTAAATTCGGCATCTGCTTGGGCATTAACTTGGTAAGTACGACCAAACATATTAAAGTCGTTTACATACACTGAGCCTAAATAAATCTGCAATGAGTTAAATACTTCATCAAGCGCAATACCTTGGATAAGTGCTTGCTCGCGGTCAATATCAATATCCATTTGCGGCACTTGAATTCTAAAGCTTGAATACAGCCCCATTAACGCCGGATCTTTTTGCGCCGCGGCAATCACTGATTGCAAGCTATTAAATAATGCTTCAAAGCCTTTGTTTGCTCTATCCTCAATTTGCAGTTTAAAACCACCGGTGGTGCCTAAGCCTTGAATGGGCGGTGGCGGAAATACAGCCACAAACGCTTCATCAATAGCTGCAAAACGTTGGTTTAACTGCGCCGCAATGGCAGATGCAGACATACTCGGATCGGTACGCTCTGCAAAGGGAGCCAGTGGTGTAAATACAATGCCGCTGTTAGGGCTATTAGTAAACCCATTTACAGATAGGCCAGGAAACGCCACGGTGTTTGCAACCCCAGGAACCTCGAGCGCTATTTGCTGCATTTGTTTTACTACCGCTTCGGTTCTGTCTAAGCTTGCTGCATCTGGTAGCTGCGCAATGGCAACTAAGTATTGCTTATCTTGCTGTGGAATAAAGCCACCAGGTACCGCGTCAAACAACTTAATCGTGCCGCCAACTAAAGCAACATAGGCAACCATTACCACCACGCTCATACGAATAAGCTTTTGTACTAGCTTTTCATACCCTGTTGCACCACGGTTAAACAGTCGGTTAAATGGCTTGAATAACCAGCGACCAAATAACTTATCTAACAAGCGGGTAAACGCATCAGGCTTTGCGTCGTGCGATTTTAACAATAAGGCTGCTAGCGCCGGTGACAATGTCAGTGAGTTAAACGCAGAAATAACCGTTGAAATAGTAATGGTTAAAGCAAATTGCTTATAAAACTGCCCAGAAAGCCCAGTAATAAAAGCCGTTGGAATAAATACCGCACACAAAACTAATGCAATCGCAATAATTGGGCCGGTTACCTCTGTCATTGCAACACGTGTTGCTTCAAGCGGCGATAAGCCGTTTTCTATATTTCGTTCTACATTTTCGACCACTACAATCGCATCATCAACCACTATACCTATAGCCAGTACTAAACCAAATAGCGATAAGGTATTAATAGAAACACCAAGCCACTGCATTACAGCAAAAGTACCAATAAGTGAAACTGGCACAGCTATAAGCGGAATAATTGACGCGCGCCACGTTTGTAAAAATACAATAACGACAATAACAACCAATGCGATTGCTTCAAGCAATGTGGCTATTACCGCATCAATAGAGCCGCGAACGAATACAGTTGGATCATAAACAATGTCGTATTCAACACCTTCAGGAAAATCTTTCGATAAACGTGCCATGGTTTCACGCACCTGATCTGAAAGCTCAATGGCATTTGAACCCGGGCGTTGAAATATTGGCATTGCCAATGCGGGTTGATTATCAAGTTCAGCACGCAGTGAGTATGAGTCTTGACCTAAGTCAACACGCGCCACATCTGACAAACGCGTAAGTTGCCCTTGATCACCTACTTTAATAATGACCTGCTTAAATTCTTCAATGCTATTTAGGCGGCCTTTCACGTTTAATAAAATTTGAAATTGGCTATCGTTAGAGATTGGTTGCGCACCTAAGCTACCCGCTGCAACTTGCTGATTTTGCGAGCGCAAAGCAGCCACAACATCGGTTGCTGTAAGCTCACGTGCTGCTAATGCATCTGGATTTAACCACACACGCATAGCATATTTACCACCACCAAATAACTGAATATCACCCACGCCAGGTAAACGTGCTATTTCATCTTTAATGTTTAAATCGGCATAATTTGATAAATACGCCGTATCATGGCTATTTTGGGGTGAATATAAATGCACCACCATGGTTAAATCGGGTGATGACTTTTCAGCAACTACCCCTAAACGCTGCACCTCTTGTGGCAGGCGCGGTAATGCACTATTTACTCGGTTTTGCACTTGTACTTGAGCACGGTCTAAGTCCGTACCCAAGGCAAATGTTACCGTTAAGGTCATGCGCCCATCACTGGTTGCTTGTGAAAACATGTATAGCATGTTTTCAGTGCCGTTTATTTCTTGTTCTAGCGGCGTTGCTACTGTTTGTGCAATAACCGTTGGGTTTGCGCCCGGGTAGCTGGCTGTTACTACCACTGTAGGTGGTACAACTTCTGGGTATTCACTGACTGGCAGCTGAAATAAAGAAATGCCACCAGCAATCAAGATAATCAGCGACAGCATGGCCGCAAAAATCGGTCGCTGGATAAAAAAGTGTGAA